>JAYTVN010000033.1:0-62448 GCA_043743975.1 Cypionkella sp. | reverse complement strand
GATTCAATCATCCGCGCCGTAGCGTGAAAAGGCCTAGTCCGCCACAAACCCCGCGGCCTTATGGCTGCCGTCGCAATAGGGTTTGTTCGCCGAATGCCCACAGCGGCACAAAAACGCCTGTGTCACCCGGTTCACCGTATGCCCGGTGCCCGACACCAGCTCCAGATTGCCCACAACTTTCAAAGGCCCGTTCGGCAACGGCTGCAGATCAACCGCACCATCGCGCAAAGCCAAAGCCTGCGACTCCTTCACCGCAGGCTCGCCCGTCGCCGCAAACCCCGCCGCCGTGTGACTGCCATCGCAAAATGGCTTGTTCGCTGAAGCCCCGCAGCGGCAGAGCGTCGCGCGCGGACCCTCCAGTGCCACACCACGCAAGAGGATCGGAGCCTCCAGTGCCAGCGGCCCGTTCTCCCGCAGCCGCAGCGTGTTCACCACCGGCGGCGCATCCGAGCCCACAGCCCCCGCGTTCCACAAAACCCGGATCGCGCCCGACGGGCAATTCTGCCCAATGCGCACCACCTCTGCCGCAGGCGCGGCATCCGGGTAAATCCACTCGCCCTGCACATTCGGCACAAACACCTCGGGATGGCTCAGCACGCAGTTGCGCGAATGCACGCAGCGTTTGCCGTCAAACACGATCGTCACCTCGCGGCCTTGAACCGTCTCCATCCTCAGTCCCTCCGTTTTGGCAAGTTGGCTGCGGTCAGTCTGCCACAGAGCGCGGCTGGTTTCCATCGCGCTCAGGGGGCTATAGTGCCTAAGGTTTCGCCGCCATCTGCGGCGATAAATTTCACAGCGCCGCCTTGCACAGCCACGCCATAACAGGCCCAAACATCCGAGGACGGCCAGACCGAGCAGTAGAGATCACCGCGCAGCGCCCAATGGCCAAAACTGTCGCGGCCCTTGGTGTAGATCGTCCGGCCGTCCGCATTGAAATCCTGCCGCGCACCGTCCGCATAAACCACCACCCGCCCGCTCAGCGCCGCCGTGATCCCCGCCGCGTCAAGCTTTTGCCAATCCAATGCCAAGGCTGGCGCCGCCAGCAGGATCAATACCATCGCCAGTCGCCGCATCCCGCCGCCCTCCACCACCCCAAGCCCTCACAATACGCCAATCGCCCTCACACTGCCACTGAAACCCCCTGATCCGCCGCGCCGCGCGTTGGGCCCGGCACATGGTGAATAAGTGTTTAACCCAAAAACATAACCCCTTGATAACCCTCACACCCCAACCCCCGCCACGCGTGGACATACACCCATCGCTTGCCCTTTCCACCTCCTCGGTCTAAAGCGCACTGTCCCCCACCAAAGCTGCCCAAGCTCACATAAATTCGAGGCCCCGATGATCCCACGCTATTCCCGCCCCGAGATGGTCGCCCTCTGGTCGCCCGAAACCAAATTCCGCATCTGGTTTGAAATCGAGGCCCACGCCTGCGACGCCCTCGCCGCCATCGGGGTGATCCCGAAGGAAAGCGCCGCTGCGGTCTGGAAAGCCAAGGATGTCACCTTCGACGTGGCCCGCATTGATGAGATTGAGGCCGTCACCAAACATGACGTGATCGCCTTCCTGACCCACCTCGCCGAACATATCGGTGCCGAAGAAGCCCGCTTTGTCCACCAAGGCATGACCTCTTCCGATGTGCTGGACACCACCTTTAACCTGCAACTCGTCCGCGCCACCGACCTGCTGTTGACAAGTCTTGACCGGGTCTTAGCCGCCCTGAAAACCCGCGCCTTCGAGCATAAAAACACCGTCCGCATCGGGCGCAGCCACGGCATCCATGCTGAACCGACCACCATGGGCCTGACCTTCGCCCGCTTTTACGCCGAGATGGCCCGCAACCGCACCCGCCTGCTGACCGCCCGCGCCGAGATCGCCACGGGGGCTATTTCCGGCGCCGTCGGCACCTTCGCCAACATCGACCCTTCCGTCGAGGAACACGTCTGCGCCCAGCTTGGCCTGACGCCCGAACCGATCTCCACCCAAGTCATCCCGCGCGACCGCCATGCGATGTATTTCGCCACCCTCGGCGTGATCGCGTCGAGCATCGAAAACATCGCCATCGAAATCCGCCACATGCAGCGCACCGAAGTGCTTGAGGCCGAGGAGTTTTTCAGCCCGGGCCAAAAGGGTTCCTCAGCGATGCCGCACAAGCGCAACCCGGTTCTCAGCGAAAACCTCACCGGCCTGGCGCGTCTTGTACGGATGTCCGTGATCCCGGCTTTGGAAAACGTGGCCCTCTGGCACGAACGCGACATCAGCCATTCCTCGGTCGAGCGCGCGATTGGTCCCGACACCACGATCACGCTTGATTTCGCCCTGCACCGTTTGGCTGGTCTGGTCGAAAAGCTGGTGGTCTACCCCGAAAACTGTCTGAAGAACATGAACAAGTTCAAAGGTCTGGTGATGAGTCAGCGCGTGCTGCTCGCCCTGACCCAAGCGGGCGTTTCCCGCGAAGACAGCTACCGTCTGGTGCAGCGCAACGCGATGAAAGTGTGGGAGCATGGCGCGGATTTCAAGACCGAACTGCTCGCCGACCCCGAAGTCACCGCCGCCCTGACCCCGGCTGAGATCGAGGAAAAATTCGACATCGGCTATCATACCAAACATGTTGAGACGATTTTCAACCGGGTGTTCGGCGCTTAAATCCGCCTTAACCTGATGCGGTCATTCTACCCCTGAACCAGAACGGATCAGGGGATAGATATGGCAGGCGAACCAGCAGTTCTGGCGCGGATCACTCCGGTGCAGCGGGCGGTTGCCGCCCCCAACACCGCCCACCAGCCCAGCCCACGCCAAAAGGCCGCGATCATCGTGCAATTCTTGCTGGCCGAAGGCGGCAGCCTGCCACTGGCCAAGCTGCCCGATCAAATGCAGGCGGCTTTGGCCGAGCAGATGAGCCTGATGCGCTCGGTGGACAGGCGCACCTTGGCGGCGGTGATCGAAGAATTCATGGGCGAGTTGGATCAGGTCGGCCTGTCGTTTCCCGGTGGCATAGAAGCGGCCTTGGCGATGATGGATGGCCATATCTCGGCCAATGCCGCCAGTCGGTTGCGGCGGATGGCGGCCAGCAATGCCTCGTCTGATCCGTGGGAAAGGTTGATGGCGATGCCGGTTCAAACCCTGCTTCCGGTGCTGGAGGAAGAAAGCATTGAGGTGGGGGCGGTGATGCTCTCGAAGCTTCCCGTCGCTAAGCTGCGGAATTGCTGGGCAAACTTCCCGGCGAGAAAGCCCGCCGCGTCGCCTATGCAGTGTCACAGACGGGCAATATTGACCCCGATACCGTGCGGCGCATCGGGGTTTCGCTGGCGGGGCAGTTGGAATCGCAGCCGCTGCGGGCCTTTCACGCCAATCCGGTCGAACGGGTCGGCGCGATCCTGAATGTCTCGCCTGCGCTGACGCGCGAGGATGTGTTGAAGGGGCTGGACGAGACCGACGCGGGTTTTGCCCAGCAAGTGCGCAAAGCCATTTTCACCTTCGTGCATCTGCCGCAGCGGATTTTGGGCCGCGATGTGCCCAAGCTGATCCGTATCCTCGATCAGGCGCAGCTGGTGACAGCCCTTGCCGCCAGCATGGGCACCCCGGCATGGGAGGCCGCCGCCGAATTCATCCTGTCGAACATGTCGCAACGCATGGCGCAGGCTCTGCGGGAGGAAATGCTGGCGCGGGGGCGGGTGAAAGAAAAGGACGCCGAAGACGCGATGAACCAAATCATCACCGCCGTGCGTCAACTGGAAGCTGCGGGGGAGTTGGTGCTGATCCAAGACGAGGAATAGCGTAAGATTGGGCAATCTGCGGATGCGCCCCTTGCCGCCCCCCAACCGCCCGCATAGGGTCGCGCCATGCCCGCGATCAAAATCCTGCCCACCGCCGCCGCCACCCGCAAGGGCATCCTGACGCTGATGCTGGGGGTGGCGATGTTCAGCACGATGGACGCGCTGGCCAAGGGCCTGCTGCACAGCTATCCGACGGCGCAAGTGGTCTGGGCGCGGTTTATCGGCCAAGCCTTGCTGGTGCTGGCGATCCTTGGCCCCAAACGTATCGGCCCCACCCTACGCACGCCCTATCCATGGCTACATCTTGCGCGCTCCAGCTTTCAACTGGCCACCACCGGGCTGTTTTTCCTCAGCCTTGGCTATATCGGTCTCGCCGAAGCCACAGCGCTGGCGGATATGAGCCCGTTGCTGATCACGCTGGGGGCGGCGATTTTTCTGGGCGAGAAACTCGGGCCCCGCCGCATCGCAGGCGTTGCGGTGGCGATGATCGGGGCGCTGATGATCATTCGGCCGGGGGCTGGGTTGTTCACTCCGGCCGCCCTACTGCCACTGGCTTGTGCTGTCTGCTATGCCGCCTCGGCGCTGCTGACCCGGCTGGTCGGGCAGAAAGAAGGCCCCGCCACCTCGATGCTGCACGCAGCGCTGTTTGGCGCGGTGGCGACCAGCATTGCCGTCAGCTTCGTCTGGCAGCCGATTGCGCTTGGCGATCTGCCGCGCTTTGCCGCCCTTGGCTGTCTGGGCACCGCCGCGCAATTCTGTCTGATAAAGGCGTTCTCGATAGCCGAAGCTTCAGCGATTGCGCCATTTTCCTATCTTGGCATCCTCTACGCCACCCTGTTTGGCATCGGGTTTTATGGCGAGTTCCCCGACACATGGACGATCATCGGCGCGCTTGTGATCGCGGGGTCTGGGCTTTATGTCTGGCACTGTGAAACCATCCAGCGTTAAGCCATGTCCGCAGCAGCTTTCCAGCCCCTTGCCTTCGCGCAAAACCTTGTGGTGCGCGGCCTAATCGGGCTGGCGCTGGCGCTGCCCTATCGGTGGCGCGTGCCGCTGATGGGCGCGATTCTGCGTGGCCCGGTGGGGCGCATCGCGGGCTACAGGCTGCGGGCGATGGACAATCTGGCGCTGATCTGGCCCGATATGGACTTAAAGCAACGCCAGAAGATTGCCTCCGAAGCACTTGATAGTGCAGGACGAACGCTGATTGAGAATTACTCGACAGCCGGGTTTCTGGCGCGGCAGTCGCAACTGATCCCACAAGGCCCCGGCGTGGCGGCTTTGGCCAAGGCACAGGCCGAGGGTCGCGCGGTGATCCTCGTTTCGGGGCATTTTGGCAATTATGAAGCCGCCCGCGCCTGCCTTGTGGCGCAAGGCTATACCATCGGCGGGCTCTATCGTCCGATGTCGAACAGCTATTTCAACGCACATTATGTCCGCACGATGGAGGCGTTTGGCGGCCCGATCTTTCCGCAGGGCCGCGCGGGCACCACCGGGTTTGTCAAGCATCTGAAGGCGGGCGGGCTGTTGGTTTTGCTGTTCGATCAGCGTGCCGGCAGTGATCAGATCAAATTCTTGGGCGAGCCTGCCCGCACGGCGCTGTCAGCCGCCGAACTCGCCCTGCGTTACAAAGCCGATCTGATCCCGGTCTACGCCACCCGCCAGCCCGATGGCCTGAGCTTTGCCGTCGATCTCGAAGCGCCGATCCCGCATACTAATGCCC
The DNA here is from genome assembly GCA_043743975.1 of Cypionkella sp. Classification (GTDB taxonomy): domain Bacteria; phylum Pseudomonadota; class Alphaproteobacteria; order Rhodobacterales; family Rhodobacteraceae; genus Cypionkella. Next base: position 56,949 of record JAYTVN010000033.1, on the reverse strand, counting down.
TAGAGATGACCACCCAACTGACCCGCAGCCTAGAGGCCCGGGTCAAAGCCCATCCCGGTCAGTGGTTCTGGATTCACCGCCGCTGGCGTTGATCACTTCAAACGGGCGGCCGCGACGATCTGCGCCGGGCCAACGCCATCGGGGGCGCGGACCTGCAAGATCACCACCACCGGCCCCGCGCCCGCCGCCGTCACCAGTTGCAAGGGCTCTACCCCAGACCAATCGCCGACCTTCTGCCACGAGGTCACGATGTTGTTGTAGACCACCTTCAGCCCCGAATTTTCACCGCGCTCAATCGCCACTTCGGCGCGGTCGGTGTATTGCACCAGTTGCACGATCACCGGGCTGGCCAAAGCTTGCGTCGCATGCGCCTTGATCACCAGATCGCCGCCCTGCCGTGCCAAGGTCAAAGCCACCGGGCTGGGTTTGACCGCCGCCAAAGCCGCAGCCACTTCGCTCGGCTGATTGCCCGCCACCCGCGCAGCCCCCGCCACGATCATCTGCGGTGTGTAGATCATCTTTTCCCCCGCCGCATGGGCATAGGCCTTTTGCCGCTCGGTAAAGCTGGCTTGGCCAAAGGTGTCGGTCCAGCCGATGTAATCCCAGTAATCAACATGCAGCGACAACCCGATCACCCCCGGCATCTGCGCCAGCTTCGCCATCAGCTCATCCGCAGGCGGGCAGGACGAGCAACCTTGCGAGGTGTAAAGTTCCACCACCACGCCCTGCTCAGATTCGGCCAAGGCGGCACTGGCGCACAGCATCATGCTGCCGATCAAACCGATACCTTTTGTGCTGAAAATCTGGTGCGACATGGTATTTTCCGATCTCTGGGCCCGGTTTTTGTTCTACATGATGTGGATACGCCGCCGCCAATCAAGGTTTTGCGAGCCGATATTACAGGATAGTCACACAACCGTTCCAAGGATGCCGTCAAACCAAGCCACACACCCAATTCCACACTGGATTTTCGGCATACCATTGCATACAATCACCGCAAGACCCGAGATGATTCCCTTGCACCGCGCGCGCCCTTAGGGCAAAGCCAAAGCAATCCGTCAACCGCAGGAGGCCACATGACCGTCACCGTTGGACACGACAGCAGCAAAACCCGCAAAACTTTGACCGCAGGCGGACAAAGCGTTTCGTATTACTCGATCCCCGCCGCCGAAGCCGCAGGTTTGGGCGAATTTTCCAAGCTTCCCGCCGCGTTGAAAGTCGTGTTGGAGGACATGTTGCGCTTTGAAGACGGCAAGACCGTCTCGGTGGATGACATCAAGGCGTTCTCCGATTGGGGCAAACTGGCGGGCAAGAACCCGCGCGAGATCGCCTACCGCCCGGCCCGCGTGCTGATGCAGGATTTCACCGGGGTTCCGGCGGTGGTCGATCTGGCGGCGATGCGCGACGGCATCAAGGGCCTTGGTGGCGATGCGCAGCGGATCAACCCGCTTGCCCCGGTCGATCTGGTCATCGACCATTCGGTGATGATCGACGAATTCGGCACCCCGCGCGCGTTTCACGCCAACGTGGACCGCGAATATGAGCGGAATATGGAGCGTTATGTCTTCCTGAAATGGGGTCAGAACGCGTTTAACAACTTCCGCGTCGTGCCTCCGGGAACCGGGATTTGCCATCAGGTCAACCTTGAATATCTGGCGCAGACGGTTTGGACCGACAAAGACCAAGACGGCAATCTGGTCGCCTACCCCGATACCCTCGTCGGCACCGACTCGCATACGACGATGGTGAACGGTTTGGCCGTGTTGGGCTGGGGCGTCGGCGGGATTGAGGCAGAGGCCGCGATGCTGGGCCAGCCCGTGTCGATGCTGATCCCGGAAGTCGTCGGCTTCAAGCTGACGGGTCAGATGATCGAGGGCACCACCGCCACCGATCTGGTGCTGAAAGTCGTGCAGATGCTGCGCAAGCATGGCGTGGTCAACAAATTCGTCGAATTCTACGGCGAGGGGCTGGACCGTCTGCCTTTGGCCGACCGTGCCACCATCGCCAACATGGCGCCGGAATATGGCGCGACTTGCGGCTTCTTCCCGATTGACGGCGAGACGATCCGTTATCTGCGCAACACCGGGCGCGACGAAGGCCGGATTGCTTTGGTGGAGGCTTACGCCAAAGCCAACGGTATGTGGCGCGACGCGAGCTACGATCCGATCTACACCTCGACCCTGCATCTCGATATGGGCGAAATCGTGCCCGCCATCTCCGGCCCGAAACGCCCGCAGGACTATTTGCCGCTGACCGATGCCAAGGCATCTTTCGCCAAGGAAATGGACGCGTCCTTTGGCCGCCCGATGGGAACCGAAGTGGCGGTGAAGGGCCATGATTACACCATGACCTCGGGCAAGGTTGTGATCGCCTCGATCACCTCTTGCACCAACACCTCGAACCCCTATGTGATGATCGGCGCGGGGCTGGTGGCGCGCAAAGCCCGCGCTTTGGGCCTGAAATCAAAACCTTGGGTGAAAACCTCGCTCGCCCCCGGATCGCAGGTCGTCAGCGAGTATCTGAACGCCGCCAACCTGCAAGAAGATCTCGACGCGGTGGGCTTCAACTTGGTCGGCTATGGCTGCACCACCTGTATCGGCAACTCTGGCCCCTTGGACCCCGCGATTTCGGCGGCCATCAGTGAAGGCGATCTGGTCGCCACCGCAGTTTTGTCCGGCAACCGCAACTTTGAGGGCCGGATTTCCCCCGACGTGCGCGCCAACTATCTGGCCAGCCCGCCGCTGGTTGTCGCCTACGCCCTCGCTGGCGATATGAACATCGACATCACCACCGAGCCTTTGGGCATGGGCACCGATGGCCCGGTTTATCTGAAAGACGTGTGGCCGACCAACCAAGAGATCGCCGATCTGGTGGAATCCACCGTCACCCGCGCCGCGTTCCAGAAGAAATACGCTGACGTGTTCAAGGGCGATGAGAAATGGCAGGCGGTCAAGGTCACGGACAGCGAAACCTACGACTGGCCTTCGACCTCGACCTACATCCAGAACCCGCCCTATTTCCGCGGCATGGCAAAGACGCCGGGCGTGATCAGCAATATCCACAACGCCCGCGTGCTGGCTTTGCTGGGCGACATGATCACCACCGACCACATCAGCCCGGCAGGGTCTTTCAAAGCGGGAACGCCTGCTGGTAAGTATCTGACAGACCGGCAAGTTCCGGTGTCGGAGTTCAACTCCTACGGTGCGCGTCGTGGCAACCATGAAGTGATGATGCGCGGCACTTTCGCCAACATCCGCATCAAGAATGAGATGCTCGATGGCGTTGAAGGCGGCTACACCAAAGGCCCGGACGGCGTGCAAACCAGCATTTTCGACGCCTCGATGGCCTATCAGGCTGAAGGCACGCCTTTGGTGATCTTCGGCGGCATCGAATACGGCGCAGGCTCGTCGCGCGACTGGGCGGCGAAAGGCACCGCTTTGCTGGGCGTCAAAGCCGTGATCGCGGAAAGCTTCGAGCGTATCCACCGCTCCAATCTCGTCGGCATGGGGGTGATCCCGTTCGAGTTCACCGGTGGCGCTACCCGCAAGACCCTTGGCCTGAAAGGTGACGAAGTGGTCAGCATCGACGGCCTCGCGGGCGATCTGAAGCCGCTGTCGACCGTGCCCTGCACCATCACCTATGGCGATGGCAGCGTGAAGGTCATCCAGATCAAGTGCCGCATCGACACCGAGATCGAGATTGAATACGTCGAACACGGTGGCGTGCTGCACTACGTTCTGCGCGATCTGGCCTCGCGCTAGGCCCGCAAATCATCCTTAGATTGTATCCTGACAGGCACCCTCCGGGGTGCCTGTTGCGTTTTATCTAGGGCAAAATTTGGCAGTCTTTCTCTATGATTGATCTCAGCTTAGAAACGCTGTGTTTCCAAACCCCGCAATATGCGTCATATGACTGTCCCCAATCGCAAACCAGCCCCGGCCACACCCAGCAGTGCTAACCGCCCGTTTCGCCATAACAACCTGATAAATATATATACTATTGGCACAATTTAACGCCGCGATAAGTTGCGCATATTGCTCACCACCGCCCGTCGCCCCGAAATCTCCAGCCTACGCACGGACAACCTAAAGAAATCAATAAACAGGTATTGGTTGATATTTGATTAAGTCAGCATATCTATTAAGGTGAAATTTATTCACTCAATCAACCCTGAGAATAATTCTCGCCTTCCTCCGAGGAGACGCTGCCATGCCGGACCGCATCAGAGATATCGAGCTTTATCAGAATGAGGGCGCGTTGATCACCTTGGGCGCGACCCAGATCATCAGCTTTACCAATTTCGACACCTCGACCTCTGCCACGGTCACGTTTGACGATTCCACCCCGAACAATGGCGCGTGGAACGCAGGTGAAGCCGCCACCATCGGCGGCGATCCGGCGACCCTGCTTGGCACCGGGCTGTCCTATGCTGGGGTCAAGGTCACCATCTTGGGCATCACGCTGGCGAATATCCAGCTGAGCACCCCGGTGCGCACCGCTTTGTTGGATGTCGACGGCAGCCAGATGCTGCATTTCTACAACGCCGATGGCTCCGAGGCCGATCCTGCGGCGCTGCTCGACGCGCTGGCCACCCAGTTGGTCACGGCGCTCAGTGGCACCATTCCGCCGCTGCTGCGCCCGGCGGTCAACGCCATTCTCGCCAACCCGCTGCAATTCGTGCAAAATAACGCGCTCTTGACGATGAATCTGACGCCGGGCGGCACAGTGCCCTTCGTGCCCTGCTTCACGGCGGGCACCATGATCATGACCCGCAAGGGTGAGGTGGCCGTTGAAGACCTGCACGCAGGTGACGAGGTGCTGATCTCCAACGGCGCTGCCACCGAGTCGTTCTACCTCGGTCCGGTCGGCATGTCTGCGATGTCGGCCAGTGATCGGTTGGAAATCATCGCACTGTTCCCCGACCTGTGCACCGAGGAGGCGCATCATGTCATGCCACCTGCCCGCAAATTCCTTGTCGGCCATATCGCAAAATCCATCGTCGCCCGCGCCATCAAGAACACCAGCCCGGTGGTCGAGCCGCGCCGCTACACCAGTGCCTAGGCCAGACGATGACGAGGCTGAGTCCCACCGCAAAAACTGGTGGCTGTTGCCCTGCATTGGTGGCGGCGCGGCGGTTTGGGCGCTGCTGTTCTACAGCTTCCTCGGTTGATTTTAGGTTGCAGGGGCTTGACCGCTGATCTTGCTATGATGCGCAACACTTTGTTTCCAGAACAATGGGGTTTCGCGGCAATGGCGTTATGTTCTCCTTAAGTTCTTATCGGCATCCTGAGCACACAGCCTCAGAAAGTCCCGATCATGCCCGACCGTTTCCCCCCCTCGCCCCGCCTGAACCTGACAGCCACGTTGTCGCCCAACTGCTGCAAGCCCTGCCGCTGGGCGAGTTGTGTCTGTGTCTGCTGATCGGGCTTGCGCTGCTGCTGGCCTGATCAGCCACCACAACTCGGCACAGCCGCAGGCAAAGGCCACAGCGTAAACGCCGCGCCATCGGCGGCACGGCAGGATCGGGCGGTTGTAGCCGTTGTTGTGAAACAAACACTCCGCCGTCACCCCGGCTTGGGTTCCGGTCATCAGATCGGTGATCTCAAACGCCGGACCAAAACCCATCGTCAGCGCCGCCCCGGTGCATCCCGCGATCACCACACCTTGACCCTCGGGCACAATCGTCACCCGGTCGTTCTGCAAGGCCGCGATGCCGCCACCCAGCCGACCGATCCGCTCATAACTGCCGCTGAAATAGGCCGGGCCGGGGGTGCCGGGCTTCGCCATCGCCGGACCAGCCGCCAAACCCGCCACGATCAGCACTCCCCAGCGGGCGCTGATGCGGTGAGGGCTCATTCGGCGAGGGCCTTATCCAATTCGGGCCGGAAGCGTTGCAGGTAGTCATCGCCGACCATCGGCCCGATGAACTTATAGGCGACAGAGCCATCGCCGCGCAGAATGAAGGTTTCAGGTGGCGCGGTAACGCCCCAATCCAGTCGGGTCTTGCCCTTGGGGTCAAACGCAATCGCCGCAAAAGGATTGCCGTCATCCGCCAAAAACGCCGCCGCATCATCCGGGCGGTCCATCATATTGACGCCGACCACATGAATTCCTTCGGCGGCCAATGCCTTCAGCGTGCCATTCTCGGCCCGACACGGTGGGCACCAACTGGCCCAGAAGTTCACCACCGTCACCTTGCCCGTGCGCAGGTCAGCATCGGTCAGTGCCGGAAACCCCGGCAGAACGCCCGCGTTCAGGCTGGGTGCCTGCTTGTCGATGAACACCGAAGGCAGGTTCTGCGGATCGCTGCGCTGCATACCGACATAGAACATCACCGCCAGCCCCGCGAACACCACGGGCGGCAGATACATCAGCCATTTAGCCATTTTTCTTCTCCGCTTTAACCGTCTCTGCCCGCGCTTCCACGTCCGCCAAAGCCCGCTTCACCCGCGCTGATTTCCAGATCGACAGCGCCACCAGCGCCACGATCAGCACCACCGAGGCCGCATAAGACCCGATCACCGCCCCCGCATACTTACCCAATTCCATCATGCCAACCGCTCCCGCGCCAGCAGTGCCTGTAGCCTTCGCGCGCGAATTTCGGTGCGGGTGCGTAGCAGTACCAACGTCACGAATAGCAGGATGAAGCCTGCAATGCAGAGATATAGTGGCGAGGAATACACATCCGCCACATGCTCCTCACGGTCCAGCGACAGGCTCGCGCCCTGATGCAGGCCTTGGTTCCAGAACAAAACCGCATAACGCGACAAGAACGCGAAAACCGAACCGACGATGCAGAGCACGCTGGTCAAATCAGCCGCCGTATCCGGGTCTTCGACCGCCTCCCACAACGCAATATAGCCCAGATAAAACAGCGCCAAAATCAGAAACGAGGTCAGCCGCGGGTCCCAAGCCCACCACGTCCCCCACATCGGCTGCCCCCAGATCGCGCCCGTGACCAGCCCGATCAAGGTGAAGGTCAGCCCAATCGGGGCCGCCGCCTTCGCCGACAAAGCGCTGACATGGTGCCGCCGGATCAGCCAGATCAGTGACGCCACCAGCATCATCATCCAAGCCGAAATCGCCATCATCGCCGCTGGCACATGCAGGTAAATGATCTTCACGGTCGAGCCGAACTTATCCGCATCCGGGGTGAAAAACGCGCCCCAGACCAGCCCGACCACAAGGCAGACCACCGCCGCCCCGGTCACCCATGGCAGCAGCAGGCCAGAGGTCTGCATGAACCGCTTCGGGTTCGCATATTCCCAGATCGACATCGTCATCCTCATCTTCGCAATCGTAGCACAGCCCCGTCAGCGCAGGTTGACGCGGATTGCCGCAGCCGAGGCAAACGGCAACAATGCCACCGCGCCGCCCGTGATCCCCGCCAACAGCGCCAAGGGCGTGCCTACCGCCAAACCCGCCGCGCCGCGCTTCACAACTTCGGCACCGAAAATCAGCGTCGGCATGTACAAGGGCAGCACCAGCAGGCTCATCAACAAGCCGCCGCGCTTGACCCCCACCACCAGCGCCGCGCCAAACGCCCCGATCACCGACAAGGCAGGCGTCCCCAGTGCCAAACTCACCACCAGCCAGACATAGCCCGTGCCCGGAAGGTTCAACAGCACCCCCAACACCGGAGCAACAGCCACCAGCGGCAGCCCCGTCACCACCCAATGCGCCAGTGACTTCACCGCCACCACCGCCTCCAAAGGCATTGGCGAGGTCGCGAGCAGATCCAGCGAGCCGTCCTCGTAATCCAACGCAAAAATCCGGTCGAGCGACAAAAGGCACGCCAGCAGTGCCCCCACCCACAGAATCCCCGGCGCAATCCGTGCCAAGACCGCAGGCTCTGGCCCGACCCCCAAAGGCACGATCACCGCCACCAGCAGGAAAAACGCCAGCCCAAGGCCAAAGCCACCGCCCGCCCGCATCGCCAACCGCAGATCCCGGATCAGCAAAGCGATCATCCGAACGCCTCCTCAAACGCACCCAAACGCCCGCCCGCCGCAGGGCTACGCGCTTTGAACGGGGTCAGATCCAGCACGTCGGCCTGCAGCCCCAGATCAATGTGGCTGGCGATCAGCGCCGATCCACCGCCGCCCAAATGCCGCACCACCACGCCAGCAAACAACGCCACCGAGGCCGCATCCAGCGACACCGTCGGCTCATCCATCAGCCAGATCGGCCTGCCCGTCACCAACAGCCGCGCCAGTCCCAACCGTCGCTTTTGCCCAGCCGACAGATGCGCCGCCCGCCGGTTCGCCAAAGCCTCAAGGTTCATCGCCGCCAGCGCCACAGCCACCTGATGCGTGCCATAAGCCGCCGCCCAGAACGCCAGATTCTCCGCCACCGTCAGCACCGCTTTGACGCCATCGGCATGGGCGGCATAGGCCACAGCCTCGGCCGCCACCGTCACCTGCCCCGCCAGCGCGGGCTGCAACCCGGCCAATGTCCGCAGCAAGGTGGTCTTGCCAATACCGTTCGGCCCGCGCAACACCAGTGCTCGCCCCGGCCTCAGCCGAAACGTCACGCCTTCCAGCACCGCCACGCCGCCCCGCGCTACGGCAAGATCATTGACCTGCATATCCATCCCCAACCCCTAACCCATCGCGCCCGATGCGAAAAGACCCTGCGACAGCATGGCCTTTCCCTCGCATCCGCCTATATTGCCCGCAAACAGGAGACGATGATGACCCTTTCAACAACCCCTTTCGGCCGTACCGGCAAAACCACCACCCGGCTTGGCTTTGGCGCTTGGGCCATCGGCGGCACTTGGGGCGAAGTCAGCTTAGATGACGCCAAGGCCGCGCTGCACGCCAGCCTTGATGCGGGTGTGACATTCATCGACACCGCCGATGTCTACGGCGATGGCCGCTCTGAACACATCATCCGCGAAGTTCTGGCTGAGCGCAAAGGCGCGCGGCCTTTTGTGGCCACCAAAGCCGGACGCCGTTTGAACCCACACACGGCTGAGGCTTATACTGGCCCCGCCATTGAGGCGTTCATCGACCGCAGCTTGCAAAACCTTGGCGTTGATTGCCTCGACCTCGTGCAACTGCACTGCCCGCCCACCCCGGTTTACGCCAATCCCGCCATGTTTGAAGCGCTCGACGCGATCAAAGCCAAGGGCAAAATCGCGGCTTACGGCGTCTCGGTCGAAACCATTGCCGAGGCGATGACGGCGATCCAGAACCCCGGCGTGGTCTCGGTGCAGATCATCTACAACCTGTTCCGCCAGCGCCCCGCCGAGGTGTTCTTCAAAGCCGCGAAAGCCCAGAACGTCGCGGTGATCGTGCGGGTGCCTTTGGCCTCGGGCCTGCTGACCGACAAAATGACCGCGCAAAGCCAATTCGCCGCCGACGATCACCGCAGCTTTAACCGCAATGGCGAGGCGTTTGATAAGGGTGAGACCTTCTCAGGCGTGCCCTATGACATCGCGTTGCAAGCCGTCGAAGAACTCCGCCCACTGGTGCCGCAGGGGGCCACGATGGCCGAATTTGCCCTGCGCTGGATTCTGATGGAAGATGCTGTGACCGTGGTGATCCCCGGCGCGAAATCGCCCGCGCAGGCCCAAGCCAATGCGAAAGCTGACAGCTTGGCCCCGCTGCCGCCCGCCACAATGGAAAAGGCGCGTGAGATTTACACGCGCCTGATTGCTCCTGAGGTGCACGGGCTTTGGTAAGTTAGACCACGAACAGGGCCGCGGCGATGCGGCGGCCCTCGCCCAACAAGACGTTATAGGTGCGGCAGGCGGCGGGGGTGTTCATCGGCTCCACCCCAATGCCCTGCGCCTCTAATGCCAGCCGGAACGCTTTCGGGATCACCGACACCTCGGCCCCCAAGCCCACCAGCAAAACGTCAATCTTGCCCACCAGCGAGAGCGGCCCCGCCAAATCCTCAAACCCGCCCCAGGCCCCGGCATCCCAAGGCGTGATCAGACTGGGCCCGCGCAGCACATGGGTGCCGACCCGAAAAAACCCCGGCCCATAGCTTTCAATCGCCAAGGCCGCGCCGTAGGTGATTTCGGTTAACCGCATGATCTAGGCGTCGATATTGGCGAATTCATGGTCCGACGGCTTGCCGTTCTTCGGCTTTTCGCTGCGGTCCAGACCGATCATCAACACGATGTTCTTGGCGACATAGACCGAGGAATAGGTGCCCAGCAAAACCCCCATGAAGATCGCGAACGAAAAGCCCCTAATCACATCGCCGCCGAACACCATCATTGACCCTACCGCAATCAAGGTGGTGATCGAGGTCATCAGCGTCCGGCTTAACGTCTCATTCACCGACAGGTTCATCACATCGCGCAGCGGCATGGTCTTGTATTTGACCAAGTTTTCTCGCAGCCGGTCAAACACCACCACCGTGTCATTGATCGAATAGCCCAAGATCGTCAGCAAGGCCGCGACGATGGTCAGATCAAACTTGATCTGGAAGAAGGCGAAAATCCCCACCGTGATGAACACATCATGCAGCAGCGCCAACACGCCGCCCAAGGCAAACTGCCACTCAAACCGCATCCAGATATACAGCATGATGCCGACCGAGGTGACCACCACGGCCAGAACCGAGCTGTAAACCAATTCGCCCGAAACCTTTGGCCCGACGGTTTCCTCTGAGACAAACTTGATCGCCGGGTCGAGCTTGGAAAGCGAGGTTTTCACCGCCGCAAGTGCGTCCTCAGTCACCGCCTGATCCGCCTCCGCCGAGGACAGCCGGATCATCGCCACACGCTGATTGGCACGGAACGACGGGTCAAACACTTCGGCGATCACCACATCGCCAATCGGCAAGCCATCCATCGCCTTCCGGTAAGCGCCGACATCAATCGCCTGCGTTGAATCGGTGCGCAGGGTGGTGCCGCCCTTAAAGTCGATGCCGTAGTTCAGCCCCTCGGTGCCCCAGAACAGGAACGCCGCCAGCATCAACAGCATCGAGCCGCCAAAGGTGATCCACTGATGGCGGAAAAAGTCGAAATTGGTCTTCTCGGGTGCAAGTCGCAAACGCCAAGCCATCAGAGTTCTCCTTACACCACAATTTCTTTGGGCTGACGCCAGTTGAACCAGACCGAGATGATAAACCGCGTCACCAGCAGCGCGGTGAAGACCGAGGTGATAATCCCGATCCCCAAGGTCACCGCAAAGCCACGCACTGGCCCGGCACCCAGGAAGAACAGCACGGCAGCGGTGATCAGTGTGGTGATATTGGCATCGACAATCGCCGACATCGCCCGCTCATAGCCGATCTCAATCGCCCGCGCCGTGGTTTTATGCACCCGCAATTCCTCGCGGATCCGCTCATAAACCAGCACGTTGGCATCGACCGCCATGCCGATGGTCAGCACGATCCCGGCGATCCCCGGCAGCGTCAGCGTGCCACCGATCGCCGACAGCACCGCAAAAATCAGCGCCATGTTGATCACCAGTGCCACATTGGCGAACAACCCGAACAGCCCATACGAGGCCAGCATGAACAGCGACACCGCCACCATACCGATGATCGCCGCCGTCTTGCCCGCATCAATGCTGTCTTGGCCCAACTCTGGCCCAATCGTGCGTTCTTCGAGGAAATTCATCTTCGCAGGCAGCGCCCCCGCCCGCAAAAGCACCGCGAGGTTGGTGGATTCCTCTAGCGTAAAGTTACCCGTGATGATGCCAGAGCCGCCCTGAATGGCGCTCTGGATCGTCGGCGCCGAGATCACCTTGTCATCCAGCACGATCGCAAACGGCTGGCCGATATTGGCCGAGGTATATTCGCCAAACTTCCGCGCGCCAGAGACGTTGAACTTGAAGCTGACCGCAGGCCGGCCATTCTGGTCAAACGACGGCTGTGCATCGGTCAATTCCTCGCCCGACACCACCGGCTCATCGGCGACGATGTAATAGACGTCCTTCTCATCCGACGAGGCGAGCAAAGAATTGCGCGGCCCCGGATCGGCGGCCGGATTGCTCGTGCGCCCCACCACGGTGTTAAACGTCAACTTCGCCGTGGTGCCAATGATCGCCTTCAACTCGGCAGCAGACCCCAAACCCGGCACCTGAATCAAAATCCGGTCGGTGCCCTCGCGCTGGATCGTCGGTTCCCGCGTGCCGACCGCATCCACCCTGCGGCGGATGATTTCCAAGCTCTGCTGCATGGTGCGGGTATCCGTCGCCACCCGCTCGGGTTCCGACAGCTGCACCACAATCTCTTGGCCCTCGGTGCTCACCTCCAGATCCTTCTGGCCCACCCCGGTCAGACTGACCACTGGCGAGGCCAATTTCTGCACCGCTGCCACCGCCACCGCCATGCCATCAGCATTGCCGACCGATACCCGCAACACGCCCGGCACCGACGGCATCCGCCGCACCGCACCGACCTGATCGCGCACATCGCGGAGCGCGTCGCGCACTTCTGGCCACAGAGAGTCGATGCGCTGCGCATAGACATCGGCCACCTGCACTTCAGCGAGCAGATGCGCACCACCGCGCAAGTCCAGCCCCAGATTGACCAGCGCCGAGGGCATCAACGACGGCCATTTCGCCAGATCAGCGCTCTGCTCAGGGCTCGCCACCCCAGCCGCCGCCGCAATCGCGATCGCCGCATCATTATGCGCCTCGACCTGCGTGTAGAACAGATTGGGAAGCGACGCGACAATCCCCCAGGCACATAGCGCAAGGATCAAAAGGCGCTTCCACAGCGGCGAATAGAGCATGATGTTTTGTCTCGGTTTAGGATCGGGTCACAGCACGGCGGTCAGCAGGTCGCACCCTTACGCCGCTTTGGCAGGCTCGGTCTTGTTCATCACTTGCGCGATGGTGTGGCGCGGCATTTTCACCTTCACACCTTCGGCAATCTCGACCTCCAGCACGCCATCGTCGCCCACCTTGGTGACTTTGCCAATGATGCCACCTTGGGTCAGCACCTGATCACCGCGGCGCAAGCCATCGACCATCGCTTTCAGATCCTTCATCTTCTTTTGCTGCGGACGGATCAGCAGGAAATACATGATCCCGAAGATCAGCACCAAGGGCAGGAACGAAGCGAAAGCCGAGCCTGCACCAGCGGTGCCAGCGGTCTGCGCGAAAGCGGGGGTTACGAACATGGAAGTCCTCTCATATGGGGGCATTCCCCCTGATTTGTCGGCGGGCACCCTACCCGCGCTCCGGCGGATAGGCAAGCCAACGCCGATCTAAGCGCTTTGGCACGGGAAACCAGCCCAGAGGGTTATTTTCTGCGCGAATTGTGGTTGATAAGCTTGCAAAGATCACGCCCATCTCGGGCGATAAGGAGACGGCCGTGCCCTATGTCAAAGTTGAAATCGCCAAAGGCATCGCCTCGGTCGAACAGAAACGCGCGGTGATCCGGGGCATGACCGAGGTGCTGGTCAAGGAACTTGGCCGCAACCCCGAATATATTTTCGTGGTGATTGACGAGATTGACACCGACAACTGGGGTCGCAAGGGCCAATCGCTCAGCGATCTGTGGCAAGTGGCCAATGCGGATGCGCCTAAAGAAACCGATTGACCCAAGGCACGCGCTGCAAGGCCGCCGTCAGCGCCCAAGCCAGAGCAAAGGCGAACACAGCCGCGAAACTGCGATCCACCGTGTCGGAAAACAGCTTGAACGCCACCAGCATCGTCGCGGGGTGCAAGAGATAGATACCAAAGGCAAATCCGGCGAGCCATGTCGGCCAAGTGCCTTTAATATTCACCCGCCACACCGCCTCAAAAATCACCGCCACCAAAATCATCTGCGCCGAAGCAAATTCCGGGCTGCGCTGATACAAAATTCCACTGATCAACGCCGCCGCCACGATCACTGGCCAGACCAACCCCATGCGCTTGCCCACAGCCAAAATCGCGCCAAACCAGAACAGCGGCAGTGAGAAGAACCATTGCGGCAAGGGCTGCGGAAATCCCGCCGGATTGATGAACCACGCCTGCGGCGCCAGTTTCGCGTGCAGCAAACCCAAGGGGATCGACACGATCACCAGCAAGATCGCCGCCAGATACATCCGCGCCGGGCGGTCAATAAACCGCGACACCCACGGAATTGTGACCAGAAAGATCATCACAAACGGCAAAAACCACAGATGAATTGACGGCCCGATCAGCAGCGTCCACGGGTCGGACAACAGATGAAACGGCTCATCCGAGACCACCTGATAGACCACCCAGTAAAACCCGCACCAGAACAGCCACGGCAGCGCAATCCTTTGCGCGCGCGACAGCCAAAAACCTTTGCCGTCAGACCGCTCAAATGACCCCACCGCCAGAAATGAGGTCAGCACCAGAAACAACGCCAGCGCGGTATAGCCGATATCGGCATAGGGCGCGCGGGCATGGTCCCAGACAATGCCAAAGGCCGCAGCAAACCGCGCAAGGTCCACCGACCGCCTATATCCCGCTTTCACCCCTGCGCCTGCCAAACCAACCTCATCGCTCTGCTTCGGCCTTAGCCTAATCCGCCCGTTGCGCCTAGCCCAAGCTTCGGCAACTCTGCGTTTACAAACCAAGCTATAGCGCCGCTGCCTAAAGCAAGGGCAATGGCCTTAGCCGCGTGCGCATTTATGAACAAAACCTTAACGCCCTCGCATAAGCCGTTGAAATCGCATACAGCCCCGACCTGTCCACGCGTGGACAACCCACCCTTCCCCTGCGCGCCCAAATCGGGCATAACCTGCCCATCCTGATTGCAAGAGGCCCCCCATGCACGATATCCGCGCCATCCGCGAGAACCCCGCCGCTTTTGAAGCCGCTCTCGACCGCCGTGGCCTGTCGGGTATCTCGGCCACGATCCTGAAACTGGATGAAGCCCGGCGCGGCAAAATCCTCGCCTCGGAAACCGCGCAAGCGCTGCAAAACGCCGCCTCGAAAGAGGCCGGTGCCGCCAAGGGGCGCGGCGACGAGGCCGAATTCAACCGCCTGCGCAGCCTTGTCGCCGAGAAAAAATCCGAACTCGCCGCCCTGAGTGCCGAAGCCGAACAATTCGACCGCGAACTGCGCGACCTTCTGATGGCGATCCCCAACCTGCCCCTCGCCGAAGTCCCCGACGGTGCCGATGAAGACGGCAATGTTGAAATCCGCCGCCGGGGCCACCCGCGCAATTTCGACTTCACGCCTAAAGAACACTTCGAAATCCCCGGCGTCAAACCCGGCATGGACTTTGAGACCGCCGCCAAACTCTCCGGCGCGCGGTTTGTGGTGCTGAAAGGTGCCGTGATCCGCGTCCACCGCGCCCTGTCGCAATTCATGCTGGATACGCATATTGAGGAACACGGGCTGCTCGAGACTTGGACCCCGGTGCTGGTCAAAGAAGATGCGATGTATGGCACCAACCAACTGCCGAAATTTGCCGAAGACAGCTACCAGACCACAAACGGCTGGTGGCTGATCCCCACTTCGGAAGTCACCCTGACCAACACCGTCGCAGGTGAGGTGCTGGACGAAGCCGCCCTGCCAATCCGCATGACCGCCCACACCCAATGCTTCCGCTCGGAAGCGGGCAGTGCTGGCAAAGACACCTCGGGCATGCTGCGCCAGCACCAGTTCGAAAAAGTCGAGATGGTCACCATCTGCACCCCCGACACCGCCTTGGCGGAACACGAGCGGATGACCGCCTGCGCCCAAGCGATCCTTGAGAAGCTGGAAATTCCCTACCGCACCATCGTGCTCTGCACCGGAGACATGGGGTTCGGGGCGCAAAAAACTCATGACCTTGAGGCCTGGCTGCCGGGTCAAAACAAATACCGCGAGATCAGCTCGGTCTCGACCTGCGGCCAGTTCCAAGCCCGCCGGATGAATGCGCGCTTCAAAGTGCTGGGCGGTAAACCCGAATTTGTCGCCACCCTGAACGGCTCGGGGCTTGCGGTGGGCCGCTGCCTGATCGCGGTGCTGGAGAACGGCCAGCAAGCCGATGGCTCGGTCCATCTACCTGTCGCCCTCCATCCCTACCTGCGCGGCAAGACCCGGATTTCGGCGGAGGGTGTGCTGGTTTAATCGCGAAGCCTCCGGCGGGGATATTTAGGCCAAGATGAAACCCTTCGCCTTGGTCTAAATACTCAAATTCTGCGGCATCCACCAAAGCTCAGCCCATAGCAAAGCCGCCGATCCTGTGACGGGACGGCGGCTTTTTGTATTGTTGGAACCCCAAGCCTACTGCCTGGTGTTCTTTTCCTTGTGCTTTCGCAACCGACTTGGCGTGTGGAACTTCGGATTGCGGAACGGGTTTTTATCGGCTTGTGAGCGGAAAGTGATCCGAATGGGCGTCCCCGGCATCGCGAAATGCTCGCGCAAGCCGTTCACCAGATAGCGGCGATAGCTGTCGGCCAGATCATCGGGATGGCTGCACATCACGATGAATCCCGGCGGGCGCTGCTTCACTTGCGTCATGTAGCGCAGCTTGATGCGGCGGCCTTGCGGCGCGGGTGGCGGATGCGATTCGACCATCGCCCCCAGCCAAGTGTTCAGGCGGTTGGTCGGGATACGGCGGTTCCACACCGCATGCGCCGCCAAGATCGCGTCGTGCAAACGGTCAAGCCCGCGCCCGGTCTTGCCGGACACCGTGATCATCGGCGCTCCACGCAACTGGGGCAGCAGACGCTCGAACATCTCTTTCAGTTCGGCCAGCTTTTCCTGCTTTTCGTCCTCAAGATCCCATTTGTTGATGGCGATCACCACGGCGCGGCCTTCGGTTTCGGCGAAATCCGCGATGCGCAAATCTTGCACCTCAAACGGAATTTCCACATCCAGCAGCACCACGACCACCTCGGCAAAGCGCACGGCGCGGATGCCATCCGACACCGACAGCTTTTCGAGTTTCTCGTTGATCCGCGCGCGTTTGCGCATGCCCGCGGTGTCAAAAATCTTGATCGGCGTGCCCATCCATTCGGCTTTCACCGAGATCGCATCGCGGGTGATGCCCGGCTCTGGCCCGGTCAGCAGGCGATCATAGCCGAGAATTTTGTTGATCAGCGTTGATTTGCCCGCATTCGGGCGACCGATCACTGCGATTTGCAGAGGTTTCTTGGCAGTCGGGCGGAAGGCTTCGATATCTTCTTCAAGCTCGGCTTCTTCTTCCGACACATCGACTTCGGTATCCGGCGTATTCTCGGCCTCACGCTCGGCAAATTCGCCCTGCAGCGGCAGCAGCAGACGGTAAAGGTCGTCCATGCCCTCGCCATGTTCGGCAGAAATCCTGAGCGGCTCGCCCAGACCAAGCGACCAGCCCTCAATCGCACCGGCATCGCCGGCCTTACCTTCGGCTTTGTTCACCGCCAAAATCACCCGCGCGCCTTTTTTGCGCAGGATATCGGCGAAGGTTTCATCCGAGGGTGTGACGCCAATGCGGCCATCAATCACGAACAGGCTCACGTCGGCCATATCGACCGCACGCTCGGTTAACCGCCGCATCCGGCCTTGCAAGGAATCATCGGTGATTTCCTCAAGCCCTGCGGTGTCGATCACGGTAAAGCGCAGATCGAACAGCTTGGCATCGCCCTCGCGCAAGTCGCGGGTCACGCCGGGTTGGTCATCGACCAAGGCCAGTTTGCGGCCAACCAAGCGGTTGAACAGGGTCGATTTGCCCACATTGGGGCGGCCAACGATGGCAAGGGTAAAGCTCATTTCAGGCGTCCGGGTATAACTAAGCTGCCCCCATACACGGGGATAGCCCTAACGGAAAGCGTGAAGTTGGCCGTTGCCGCCGACCACGAACAGCAAACCCTGCGCCAAAGCTGGGGCCGAGGCCGCACCGCCGGGGATTTCGACGCTGTAGACGAGGTTGCCATTGGTCGGATCAAAGCCGCGCAACTGACCATCGGAGGAGGCCACAACGATACGCCCACCCGCCAGAACCGGGCCATAATGCGCATAGATCGCGTGGCGTTTCTTCGGCTTGTCCTTGACGTAATACGGCATCTCGATGGACCAGATCACCTCACCCGTGGCCGCGTCCAGACGCACCAGACGAGCTTCATCGTTGACCACGAACACCGATCCGCCAACCACCAGCGGCGGGTTCAACGCGCCTTCATTGGCGGTCCAGATCCGCCCGCCTGTGGTCATATCAATCGCCACGGTGCGCCCGGCTGCGGTGCCCAGATAAACCGTGTTGCCGACAATCACCGGATCGCCCGTCACATCGCCCATGCCGCCATAGCTGCGGCCCAACCTTTGCCCGGAAACCCCGGCATTCCAGATTGGATCGCCCGTCGCCGCCTGCACCGCCGAGATTTGCCCGCTGGCAAACGGCAACACCACTTCACTATCGCCGACGCCAACCGAGGCGGTGCCGATCATGCCGCTGGAATTCGGTGCACCCGGCTGTTGCCAGAGCTGCTTGCCATTATCGGCCGAAACCGCCAACGCCGAGCCATCGCGGCCCATCGCGTAAACCACATTGCCGACAACCGTCGGCGCCCCGGTGATCGGGCTGTCAAAGCGCTGACGCCACGCGATACCGCCCGTGCTGGCGTCCAGCGCCACCAACTCGCCATAGCCCGAGGTGGCGTAAACCCGATTGCCGCTGGCGGCCAGACCGCCTCCGACCACATTGCTGGCATCACCCGAATCCGGCGTAATATTCGCCGTCCACAGCGCCGCGCCGCCGGTTGAAACCGCCGTCACCCGTGCTGTGGCATCCATGGTGAACACCCGCCCACCGGAAACCACCGGCGAGGCCGCAATCCGCGACCGCTTGCTGTCACCCGAACCAATGTTGACGCTGAACACCCGCTGCGGATTGGCCGACAAGGCGGCATTGCCCGAGGCATGGCGCGCATTGCCGCCGCGATGGCTCCATTCGGCATTGGCCGAAGCGCCCGGCAGCGCAATCGGCACCGAAGTATTGGCGGGCTCTAGCGAGGTAGCGACAGGCGCGGGTTGACCCTCTAGCGCGACCGAATCTTCAAGCGGCGCGCGCACCGGAAAACGCGTCCCCTCAAGGATCACGTCTTTTTCGCATCCAGCCAGCCCAATGCACAGCATCAGCCCAGCCGTCATCAGCCTTGCCATCCCGATCTTGCCGCTGGTCATCACGCGAAACACCCCCACATTCATTCCTTGACGCCCGAAGGGCGGTTCAGCCCGCATCCGCAGTCGGTTCCGCCGCAGCGCTTGGCGCGGGCGGCGTGCCCCCCAAAGCGGTGATCATCTGCCCCGCCCGCTGGCGCAAGCCGCCCGGTGCATCCTGATCCTGCATCAGCGCGGCAAGGGCGGCAATCGCGTCGTCTTTTTTGCCATCCTCGATCAGCAGATAGGCCAGCTGCTCGGCGGCCAAAGTGCGAAACGCCCACCCCGGCACCGCAATCGCTTCAAGCGCTGCACGCCGATCCGCAATCGGCTGATCCTTGCCCGCCAGCATCACCCGGCGCAACACGGCCAGATCGCGGTAAACCTGCGGCTGGCTTTGATCCGCCGCCAGTTTGTCCAGCGCCGCCAAGGCCGCCGCTTTGTCGCTGCCCGCATCGGTCGCCAGCATCAGATCCTTCAGCGCAATCTGCCCGCCATCCGCCGGAATCGCCGCCATCGCCTGCGCGCGATCTTCCGGCGCGCCCAGATCGACCGCATCCAGCATCGCATCGCCAAAGCTTTGCGCCCGCGCCGCCGCTGTCGCCTTGGTCCATTCGGTATAAGCCGCGCCACCGACCACGCCGAGCACGATCAGCACGCCGATCCAGCCATATTTGCGGAACATCACATAAAGCCTGTCGCGGCGGACCTCTTCGGTGACCTCGCTGATAAAGCTGTCTGGGTTGCTCACGCTGGCCTCTCTTTCGCACCAAAGCCGTGGCCTTGGTTCCTGATCTGCACCCCGCACCTGCGCGCGGGGTCACTTGGCCCCTGTCTTACAGGCAAAGCCCGCAACTTGCCAAGCCCTGCAACGGCGCAAGCGACGGGGCAGACCTACGCACAAGCCCCCGGCGGGTCACGATTTCGCCAGTTCTGACAATCTGCCGCGATTAGGACGAATTGTTAACATATTTGCATGAAATGTTTCGCAAACCTGACCCTATTGTCCGAGTTGCCCGATGGAACCTGCGATCCTTGCCAATCTTTTCCTGTTTCTCGGGGCTTTGGGCCTGAACATCGGCATCGGTGGCTCTGATGACAATTCAGACGACACTGCGCAGGATAATCCGCAATATAACCCGCAAAACTATGCCCATGCGCATGACGGCACCGAGGGCAATGACACCGTTACCTCGGATGCCGACAATCAGGCGTGGTTCCTGCACGGCGGCAATGATGATCTGACCGCCTCATCGGCCAATGACTACGCCAACCTAGGCGATGGCGACGATCATGCCGTGATGGGGGCGGGCAATGACATCGGCCTTGGTGGCGCGGGCAATGACAGTCTTGAGGGGGGCGTCGGCGCGGATTCGCTGTTTGGCGGCGCGGGCAATGACCATGTGCAAGGCAATCTCGGCGATGATGGTCTTGCGGGTGGCGATGGCAATGACGAGGTTTGGGGGGCTTGGGCAGCGATATCCTGAACGGCGGCGCGGGCGATGACACCTTGTCGGGCTTTGTCACCGGGGCTGCGGGGGCTGGTGGCATGACCGGGGCCGAGGGCAGCGATCAACTGGTCGGCGGCGATGGCAATGATCTGCTGGTGCTGGGCCATGGCGATATCGGCCAAGGCGGCGCGGGCAACGACACCTTCGATCTCGACACCCGCTGGGACGATGGCGCAGCCATTGCCCATATCACCGATTACAACGCCGCACAGGATGCGCTGCACATTACCTACACGCCGCATTATGCCTCTGACAGCTCGGTCGAAGTACCGCCGGTGATGACCCTCACCCATACCCCCGATGGCAGCACCGAGATCAGGATGGATGGCGCGATTGTGGCGCAACTGGACGGCGTCGATGATTTCAGCCTGAACGACATTGTCTTGGTGCCGGATGCGGCGACCGATACGCAATTTGTCGCCGGGCATTATACCGATGATGTGCAAGGCAGCGACGCCAGCGATACGTTTGCAGGCGGCAGCGATCCGACCGCATGGCACCTCGAAGGCGGGGCCGATCATCTTACCGGCTCGTCCGGTGCGGATTACGCCGATCTTGGCGCGGGCAACGATCATGCCGCGATGGGCGACGGCAATGATTCGGTGCTCGGACATGCGGGCGACGACAGCATCGACGGCGGCGCAGGCGCGGATACCCTGCGCGGCGGCGATGGCTTGGATACTTTGCATGGCGGCGATGGCGCGGACCGCATGGCGGGCGATAGCGGCAATGATCTGATGGCGGGCGGTGCGGGCGCTGACAGCCTGCTCGGTGGTGGTGGCGATGACACGCTGTCGGGCTATTCCGACACCCACAGCGCCGAAGCCAGCCTAACCGCGATTGATGGCGCAGACACTTTGTCCGGCGGCGATGGCAATGACACGCTGATCATCGGCCATGGCGATACCGCCACCGGGGGTGCCGGTGCAGATCGTTTTGAAATCGAGCATCAATGGGCCGATGGCGGCGGTGCTGCGACGATCACCGATTACACCTTCCAGACCGATCAGTTGGAACTGCATTACACGCCGCATTTCGACGCCAACCATGTCGAGATTGCCCCGGTGGTCACCATCGCCCAATCCGCTGGCTTCTCGGTGATCAGCGTCGATGGCGTGGCGGTCGCCAATGTGATGGGTGCCCGTGCGGTGGGCTTGGGCGAGGTCATTCTGGTGCGCGAAGGCTGACTTAAGGCGCGGCCAGTTGTGCCTCGATCACTTCAATCCACCCCGCCCGCCCCGGATCAAGCCTCCCCTCGGCCTGCAAGGTTTTCAGTACCGCCAAAGCCTCGCGCTGGCGTGGCTTGGGGTCGTCCTCATAGATCGATAGCCGCACGAGGCTGGCGACAAGGTTCAACTGGTTCTCGACATTGCCGGGATCGCGCGCCGCCATCTCGGCTGAGATCGCATAGCTTTGCCGCACCAAATCCCGCGCCCGCATAGGATCGCCCTGCATCAAGGCGACATCTCCCAAGCGATCCAGATCGCTCGCCACATCCTGCTCGCGGCTGGCATTACCCGGATCGGCCTTAGCCAGCGCCTGCGAGATCGCCAGCGCAGTGGTAAACCGCCGCTCGGCCTCGGCAAAATCCTGTGCCTTGAACGCCAGATCGCCCAAGCGCGCCTGAGCCAAAGCCACGCTGCGCTGCCAATCGGCGTTCGCAGGGTCAAGCTCTGCCAACCGCAAGCGCACCTCCAGCGCCTTGGCGTAGAGTGCTGCCGCCTCGGCAGGCTGCGCCATTGCCACCCGCGCATCGCCCAGCTTGACATAGCCCATCGCCAGATCGTTTTGCCATTTGGTCTGCCCACCGTCCTTCGCCACCAGCTTTTCCAACAGCGCCACCTCGGCCTTAAACCGCAGCAGTGCTGCTTTCGGATCATTCAGCGCCAGAAACACATCGCCGATCTTGTCCAGACTGGTGGCCA
Organism: Cypionkella sp.; assembly: GCA_043743975.1. Lineage (GTDB taxonomy): Bacteria > Pseudomonadota > Alphaproteobacteria > Rhodobacterales > Rhodobacteraceae > Cypionkella. The sequence goes on along the minus strand of JAYTVN010000033.1, from coordinate 34,515 downwards.
GATCGCCCCGCAGATCATCCCGCTCAGGCAGACGCGCGAGCAAAGCCTGCCGCAACGCCATCGCCTCATTATAGACCACCAGCGCCCAACGCGGATCGCCCGCCAGCTTGCGCAAATCGCCGACCCGGTCAAGCGACAACCCCAAATCGCGCCGCACGTCATCGCGATCGGGAAATTCGATCACAAGTTGCCGCAACACCGCAAGCCCGGCCTCTTGCAGCGCCAAAGATCCCGCCAGATCGCCGCGCAACTGCGCCACATCGCCGAGTTTCGATTGTGCGACGAACACATCATGCCGCCATTTCAGCGGTGCGTCCTTGCGCGCGGCTAGGACCTGATCCACCTCTAAAGCCGCGCGAAACTCGGCCTCGGCCCCGTCCAGATCGCCCTGCAACAACAGCATATCGCCGATATTCACCCGCGCCACCGACCAGTTGCGCCGGAAATCGGCATCCTCGGGGGCCGCCTGCACCCGCGCCGCAGCCACCGCCTCCCAAGCGCGATAGCTGCGCAGGGCCAATCTGGTATTGCCAATATCGCGTAACAAATCGCCCTGATCCCACATGAGGTCCGTATATGCCTCACGATCCGCCCGTGGCAGCACATCGCCCTCCAGTTCCGCATAAAGCGCCAGAGCCTTGGTCAGATCGGCCATCGCCAGATCATAACGCAAATCGGCTTTCGCAGCGCTTGCCGCCAAGGCATGAGTCTGCGCCTCTGACAAAGTCCGGCTGCGGTAATTGTCGCGCAAAGCCTCCCGCGCTTCGGCGTCCAGTTTGGCGGCCTTGTCCAAAGCCGCACGCGCGAGGTCAAACGCGCCCAAATCCAGCGCCTGTTCGGCTTCGGCGCGGAACTCCGCCACCTTCGGGTCATCCGCCGACAACAGCTGCACCTGCGCGCGAAACCGCAGGAAAGACTCCGCTGATTGCACCAAAGCCTGCGCCCGCGCGCCGCGATCCTTGCTGGCCAAATCCGCCGACATCAGCGCCCCATACAGGGGGGCGAGCGGCATATCCTTTTGCTGCGCCAAAGCTTCGACCTCAGCGCGCAACTCCGCAGGCAGGCCCGCCATGGCGACCAGCAGGCGATCCCGCTCGCCCAATTCCCCGACCTCAGCCGCGAAAAACAGCCGTGGCAACCCGCTTTCGATATAGGGCAACTGCTTGCCCTGGCTGCGGTCATAAACATCCTGCTGCACCAAAGTCAGCGCCGTGCGCACCTCGACGCCGGGAGTCGCAAAATGCCGCAACAACGCCTCGGTAAATGGCGAATCCGCACCCGTGCCATCCGCCGCCACCTCGCCCGGCGCTGCCGAGAACGCAAACAACACGCCATCCGCCCGCCCGACCCGGCCCAATCCGGGCTTCGGCTGATCCACCGCATCCTGCAAAGCCACGGCAGAGCGCCCCTGCCCCGAAGCCCCACCACCCCAAGGGTCCTCCCGGCAGGCATCCAGCAACACAATGCCAATCGGAGCGACCGAGGCCAAAACCGCCTGCACTTCCGCCAGCGGCAAGGCACTACCCGCCACCGCATCCGCCGTCCCCGCCTGCGCATCGACGGGCAGCAAATAATTCACCCCGGCAATCTCTACCCCGTGGCCTGCGTAAAACAGCAAAGCCACATCCGCCCCCGCGCCATCCTCTTGGAAATCATCCAAAGCCCGCCGCATCCGCTTCAAATCGCGGTTGGTCTCCACCGTGACCTCAAAGCCAAGCCCCGACAGCAAGCCTTCGATCGCCACCGCATCATTCAGCGGATTGTCCAGCTTGCGCAGATGTTTGTAATCCTCTGCTGCCAGCACAAGCGCCACCCGCCGCTCGGCCAAGGCCTGCACGGGCAGCAAAAGGCAAAGCACTAAAACCAATCGGGGCAGCATGAAATCACCCTAAGGTGGTTCATCCTGCCCCGAAAACCCAGATCGGTAAAGCAAAGCCTCAAGCCGTAAAGGCTTAGGCTTACGCCGCTTCTGCCTCATCCGCCGATTGCCGCGCCCACATCGCGGCATATTTGCCGTCCAGTGCCAGCAAATCGTCATGCGTGCCGCGTTCGGTCACCACGCCATCTTCCAGCACCAGAATACAATCGGCATCGGCAATCGTCGACAAACGGTGCGCGATGGTGATCACCGAACGGCCCTGCCCCATTTCTCGCAGAGATTCCTGAATGCTCTGCTCAGTCTGAGTGTCCAAGGCCGAGGTCGCTTCATCCAGTACCAGAATCGGCGGGTTTTTCAACAGCGTGCGCGCAATCCCCACCCGCTGCTTCTCGCCCCCCGACAGCTTCAAGCCGCGCTCGCCCACGGTCGTCGCATAGCCGTCCGGCAGTGAGACAATGAAATCATGGATCTTTGCCGCCTTCGCCGCCGCGACAATCTCGGCCTCGGTCGCCCCGGCCCGCCCGTAAGCGATGTTGTAATGCACGGTATCGTTGAACAAAACCGTGTCCTGCGGCACCACACCGATCAACCCATGCAGAGAGGTCTGCGTCACATCGCGCAGATCTTGTCCGTCAATGCGAATACTGCCGCCCGTTACATCATAAAACCGGAACAACAGCCGCCCGATGGTGGATTTGCCCGAGCCCGAAGGCCCAACCAAAGCATAGCGCTGCCCCGGCTTCAGCGTGAAACTGATCCCCTTCAGAATGGGCCGCGACGGATCATAGGCAAAGCGCACATCGTCAAACGTGACCTCACCCCCCGTCACCCGCAACGCCGCAGCATTGGGTTTATCGGTGACTTCCTCGGGCTGCTCCAGCAGATGAAACATCGCCGCCATATCGACCAAGGCCTGCCGGATTTCGCGGTAAACCGTGCCGAGAAAGCCCAGCGGCATGGTGATCTGCACCATATAGGCGTTCACCATCACGAAATCGCCGACGGTAAACTGGCCCGCCTCGACGCCGTAAGCGCTCATCACCATCACCAGAATAAGCCCGGTGGTGATGATGAAACTTTGCCCCATGTTCAGCACCGACAAAGATTGCCCGGTGCGCACCGCAAAGCCCTCATAAGCCGCCATCGCGCCATCATAGCGCGCAGCTTCCCGCGCCTCGGCATTGAAGTATTTCACGGTTTCAAAGTTCAGCAGGCTGTCAATCGCCTTCTGGTTGGCATCGGTATCTTGATCATTCATCTGCCGACGAATTTGCACCCGCCATTCGGTGACTTTGAAAGTGTAGACCACATAAATCGTGATCGTCACCACCACCACCGCATATTGCCAGCCAAAATAGACGGCGAAAATGATCGACACCAGCGACAGTTCCAAGATCAGCGGCCCAATCGACAACAGCATGAAGCGCAACAGGAAATCGACGCCCTTCACCCCGCGCTCAATCACGCGGGAAAGCCCCCCGGTTTTGCGGGTGATGTGATAGCGCATCGACAGACGGTGAATATGGGTGAAGGTCTCCAAAGCCAGCTTGCGCAACGCCCGTTGCCCCACCCGCACAAACACCCAATCGCGGAATTCGCCAAACGCCACCGAGCCGAAGCGGGCAAGCCCATAAGCCACCGTCAGCCCGACAGCGCCCAGACCCAGCATGGTGGCGGCATCCGGGGTGCGACCGACCAAGGCATCCACCGCCTGCTTGTACATGAATGGCATGGTGATCGAGACCAGTTTCGCCAGCAGCAGAAATGCCAAAGCCGCCACGACACGGCGTTTCACCCAAGCCTCGCCCTTCGGCCAAAGGTAGGGCGCGACCCGCTTCATCGTCGCCCAGCCGCCCGCATGGCCGTCGGTGTCATCTGTCGTGCTGGTCGTGGCCGAACTGGCTTTGGCCGCACTGGCCTTCACTGTCGTCTTCCGCATCTTCAATTCCTTCAGCATGGGGCAAAAACGCCGCACCCGCTTTACCCGCCCTGCTCTATCCGCTACACCAAGATAGTTCAATGATTCATGAGCAGTTGAAACGTGGAAAAATCCCAAGCCCTCGCCGCACTCTCCGCGCTTGCCAATGATGCAAGGCTGGATCTGATGCGCCTGCTGATGCCCTTAGGCGATCAGGGGCTGGCCGCAGGCGAGATCAGCCGGGCTTTGGGGCTGTCTGCCTCGCGGCTGTCGTTCCATCTGGCGGCTTTGGAACAGGCGGGCCTGATCCGCTCGCGCAAACTGGCGCGCAACGTGTTCTATTCGGTCGATGCCGCTGGCATGGGGGCGACGATCAGCTTTCTTCTGAACGATTGCTGCATGGAACACCCCGAGGTGATGGCCTGCTGCCGCCACGGCCAGAGCGTGACGGCGCCGGTGATTGCGCCCGCTAAGGCGCCGCAGGAATCGTAAACACCTGCCCCGGATAGATCAGGTTGGGGTCTTTGATCTTGTCCTTGTTGGCCTCAAACACCTGCACATAGAGCACGCCCTCGCCGAAATTCTGCTGCGCGATGCCCCAAAGCGTATAGCCCGGCTGCACGGTGACCGTGACCGGAACGGGTTTGGCAGGGACAGCCGCCGCAGGTTCGACAGTTGCAGAGTCAGACGCAACAGCGGCTGCGTCCGCTACAGGTGCAGCGGCGGCGGGCGCGGTTTCTGGGACAGGTGCTGCGTCAGGTGTTGCGTCAGGGATCGCTGCGGCAGCTTCGACGGGCGCGGGTTCGACAACAGCGGCGGTATCCGCTGCGGCGGGTTCAGCCGCAGGCGCTGCATCGCTCGCGGCAACCTCGCCCCCGGTCGCAGGTGACGCCGGAGCCGCCTCGGCGGCAGTCGTATCCGCAGCCGTTGCAGGTTCCGCAGCCGGTTGCGGCGCGGCGGCACTGCTCGCTTCTGCCACACCGGGCGCTGCCTCGGCACTCAGCTCAGGCTGAACCGCTGGCACCGAGGCCGCCGCCAAAGCCGCCAAAGTCTCGCGCTTGAACGGGGTTTCAAACCGCGAGGTCACGGTGCCGTCCGCCGCCAACTGATCCACCCGCAAGCTGTAAATCCCCGCCGCGACATCCTTCAGCGTCGCCGTCCAAGTCCCATCCGGCCCCGTCGCCACATCGGCAATCGCCAGACCATCCAGATAGATCCGCAAGCCCGCCCCAGCCCCGGCCCGGCCGCCCAACATCACCGCACCATCGGGCGCATAGCTGATACTCTCCACCACCACATTCGCGGCCACCTCGGCAGGCACTTCCGCACCGGGCTGCAACACCTTCACCCCCTCGGGCGCAATCAACACCGCCGCCGGAGCCTGCAACAGCGGTTCAGCCGCCGCTGTCACCGTCGCAGCCGCCGCCCCCACCACCGGAGCCAGTGCCACCGTCTCGGCCCCCTTCACCGCCACCCCATCCGCGCTTGTTGCCTGCAACGACAACAACCGCGCCACCGGGCTGGGCGGCAGATCGAACAGCGCGGCAAACTTGCCCTGCCCGTCCGCCACAGTCTTCGCTACCTCGACCCCATCGACCAGCATCGCCACCGCAGCGCCCGGAGCAGCCTGCCCCGCCACTGTGGCAGCCCCATCCGGGGCCACTCGCGCCACGTCAAACCGTGGCAGGATCACCGCAACCGCAGCCGTATCAGCCGGACCTGCCGCTTCCACAGCCGTATCCGGCGCGACCTCCACCGCCGGATCAGTCTCAACCGCAGCACTCGCGTCCGCAACCGGGGCGGCATCCGCCACAGGGGCTGGCTCAACCGCCGCCGTTTCCGCCGCCGCAACCTCCGTCGACGGAGACGTCCCTTCCGTACCCGCAATCGCCGCCGGAGCCTCAGCCGCCGTCACCGCAGCTTGATCCGCCGCAGGCGCAACCACCTCAGGCCCCCGCGCGAACCCGAAATACCCCGCCACCGCCACCACCGCAGCGCCGCCCAGCAGCACAGCCCCCCCCCGCGCCGCAGCGCTCAATCCACTCCAACCAGCCATCGCTTCCCCCCGAGTAAGGCCTGTTCCCGGCCCTTCTTTCTTTCGTCATGGAACCGCTATATCAGGCGCTAAAGCAACAATTTTCGGATAGATATGCCCATGGCCCGTGCTCTGTCTTCGATCTGTGGCGCGCGCGCAGGCACCAATCCCGCCCATACCCTTGCCGCCCGCGCCATGGGTCAGGCCATCGCCGACCAAGGCTGGCGCTTGGTTTACGGCGCCGGTGACGTGGGTTTGATGGGCGAGGTCGCGCGTTCGGCGCAAAGCTCAGGGGCCCCCACCTTCGGCGTCATCCCGACGCATCTGATGAGCGCCGAGCGCGGCAAGCGCGATCTGTCGCAACTGGTGATCACCGAAGACATGCACGAGCGCAAGAAGGTGATGTTCATGAACTCCGACGCCGTCGTGGTGCTGCCGGGCGGTGCCGGGTCACTCGACGAGTTCTTTGAAGTGCTGACTTGGGCGCAAATCGGCCTGCACCGCAAACCGATCTTTCTGTTGAATACCGCAGGCTACTGGAACCCGCTGATCGCCCTCATTGATCACATCATCGCAGAGGGCTTTGCTGATGCTTCGGTCAAAGCCTACTTCACCGCAATCCCCGACGTGCCTGCCCTGACCGAGGCCCTGCGCGCCGCACTGGCCTAAGACAGCGCCTAAGACAAATCGACCACGGTGATCTCCGGTGGCACGCCCAGCCTGATCGGCAGACCCGAGCACCCAAGTCCACCCGACACCACCAGATCGCGCGCGCCCTCGCGGAAATGGCCATAGTCAAAGCGCTGGCCAAACCGCGACGGCACAACCGGAGCCCAAGGCCCAAACCGCACCTGCCCGCCGTGGGTATGACCGGACAGCGTCAACGCCACCCGATCCGGCACGGTGACGAAAACATCCGGCTCATGCGCCAGCAAAATCGCGGGGTCATCCCCCGTCATCTGCACCACCACCCCCGTCACGTCTGACATGCCAACGATGTCGCGGCGGTTTTCGCGTTGAAAACACGACTGGCTTTCGGTGCCGCCCAGCCAGAATGCGGTCGCACCCTGCCCGATCTTAACCGCCCGGTTGGCCAGCACCGCAATGCCATTGGCCTCAAGTGCCAGTTGCGTATGGCACGGTCCGGCCCGGCGTTTCATCGCCGCCGGATCATCCCACCAATCATGGTTGCCCGTCACCGCGAACACCCCAAGCGGCGCGTGCAAGCCTGCAAGGATCGGGGCCACAATGTCGATGGAAACCTTCCGGGTCTGAAAGTGATGCGTGGCGCGATAATCGCCCATCAGCGCGATCAGATCGCCGCCCTGCGCATTGGCCAGATCAACCACCTGCGCCACCCGCGCCTCGTTCATCTCAAAACTGGCCGCGTGCAAATCCGCCACCATCACAATCCGCAACCGCTGGCCGCGCCGCCAGCCCGCAGGCTCAACCGCCCAATTCTGCACCCGCAACTGCCAAGCCGCTTGCGCCACCGCATAGCCGCCCATGAAAAAGCCTGCCAGAGTTCCCCCCAGCAGGCCTTTGAAAAATCCCCTACGGGAAATCATCGTGAAAGGGATTACAGCTTGGCCGCAACCGCTTCCCAGTTGACCAGCTTCTCAAGGAAGTTCGACAGATAGGCCGGACGCTTGTTGCGGAAATCGATGTAGTAGGAATGCTCCCAGACATCGCAACCCAGCAGCGCGGTCTGACCAAAGCACAACGGGTTGACGCCGTTTTCAGTCTTGGTGATCTTCAGGGCACCCGATGCATCCTTCACCAGCCAAGCCCAGCCCGAACCGAATTGGCCAGCCCCAGCGGCGGCGAAATCTTCCTTAAACTTGGCAACCGAACCAAACGCCTCAACCAAAGCCTTTTCCAGCTCGCCCGGCATCGCCTTGCCCGCAGGTCCCATCACTTCCCAGAACAGGTTGTGATTCCAGTGCTGGCTGGCGTTGTTGAAAATGCCATTCTGCGCGACGGAACCCGCCACATAGGTGCCTTTAACGATCTCTTCCAGCGACTTGCTTTCCCACTCGGTGCCAGCAATCAGCTTGTTGCCGTTGTCGACATAGGCCTTGTGGTGCAGATCGTGGTGAAATTCCAACGTCTCTTTCGACATACCAAGGCCTGCCAAAGCGTCATGCGCATAGGGAAGATCGGGAAGGGTAAATGCCATCGGACTGACTCCTGTTCAGATAAGCGTTGCCCTCTATAAGTGACTTTGAAGCGCCAAGGTCAAGAGCAACCAGGCCATTTCGTCACTTCTTGGCCGCCTTCTTGCCGAGCTTTGCTGCCTTCAGTGTGCAGAGCCCGACATCGTCGATCTGATTGCTGAAACTGCGCGCTTCCACGGTAAATGAAAGTCTGCCGTCAGGCTTATGCACCTTGACGCGATAGTCCAGATCGGCAGTGGTCGAGCCTAATTGCAGCCGCTCGATATGCCACTTGAACGTCACCCAATCCGCCGATTCAGCGGCCACCGTGGCCTTGATCGGTCCGTCATAGACATGCATGACGACGCCATCATTCACCATAGCCTCACCCGTTTCGGGATCATGCACGATCAAAACATGCGCTTGAATGATCGAATCGTCCGCACCGGAACTTGGCGCGCAATCATAGATCACCGGCTTTGCGACCGCTGCACTCGTCATCAACACCACTGCGACGGCACTGGCCAAGCCTTTAGAAGACATCAACATAACACCCATTTTCTGTTCAAGTTTCACCGCACAAAAGCCCCAGCGCGACCAATGCCGCGCGTCACTTCTGAATGGTGCAGTGACCCTCAGACGAAAATTGGTTGTCGTAGCCCACAGGCGTCACCGTCAAGGAAAGCCGCCCATCCTTGAACACCCGCGCGCGATAATCCAAAGCAGCCGTCTCGCTGCGGCCGCCCAACACACCGTCGACCCGCCAGTCGAAGACATAGCGCACCGCACTTTCCGATTGCAGCTTGCCCGCCACTGGCTTGCCAACTTCGCTCAGGATCACCGGGTCGGTCACAATGACTTCGCCATTCGCCGCGTCATACGAGATCAAAATCTGGGGCTGGATAACACTGGTTGATTTGCCGCTTGCGGGCTTGCAATCGTAAATCACTGGCTTGGCACTGACAGCCCCTGCCACACACACCAGCATCGCCACCAGCGACAGCCGCTTCACACCATTCCGCATAAGTACCCTTCCCAAAACAAAACCGCTGGCAACATTTCAGATGCCAGCGGTCCTGCCGTCAACCCCCAAACGCTTGATGTGCTTTAAGAAATTTCGCTGCCCTTGGTTGCCGAATGGCTCAGCAAGCCCATAACATAGGCTGCCACCGAGCGGAAACAGACCACGGTAAAACCATCGCCATCCTTCCAGAACGCCGCCGCCACCTGAGCGGCACGGGTGCGGCGCAGCTCCTTCGGCCCCAAGGTTGCGAAATCCACCGGCGACAGCTTGGCCAACACCTGATCCGCCTTCGCCCCCTCGACCCGGAACACCGCGCGCGCATCCGACAACGTCACCGCCAGATGATGCTGGCCCTTCAACGCCTCGGCAATCGCCGCCAGCGCCGCATCCGTCTCGGCGTAAGGCAGCAGCAGCAGATATTCGTCCGGGCTCATCCAGCCCGCCGCTTTCTCGCCCGCAATCTCAATCTGACGCTGGGCAGGCACTACCACACCCACCGCCGCCATGATCGCCGCCGCCAGCCCCGGCAGATCAGCCTTGGCGCGCAACGAGATCATCCCCACCGGGCCAATCTCGCGCACCTTGGCGAATCCGTCAAACGAGGCATGGCCCAAAGCACTGACTGCATTAGACATTATTCTTCTCCCCGTCTTTGTCATAGAACACCGGATCAACCACGCGGGCCTTCACCGTGCCGCCGGTAATGGTGGTAAACTCCACCACATCGCCGATCCGCTCCAGCCCGCCCTTGATCAACCCCATCGCGATGCCCTTCTTCAAGGTCGGCGAGTAATAGGTCGAGGTTACCCGGCCTTGGGTATTGCCCTGCCCATTGGCGTTCTTGCCCGCCGAGGGAATATAAGCGCCGTCCTGCACGACCGAGCCGTCCAGAGTCTCAAACCCCGCCAGCTTCCAACGGTCCGGGCTAGCCAGATAATTCCGCTCCTGCCCGCGCTTGCCCAAGAAATCGGGTTTCTTCTTCGAGATCGCCCAGCCGAGGTTCAAATCCTGCGGAATAATGGTGCCATCCGTCTCATCGCCGATCATGATGAAGCCCTTCTCGGCCCGCATGATATGCAACGCTTCGGTGCCATAAACCATCGCGCCAAACTCAGCGCCCGCCGCGTGCAAAGCCTCCCAGAACGCCAGACCCATGCTCGCCGGAACCGCGACCTCATAGCTGAGTTCACCCGAGAAACTGATCCTGTACACCCGTGCAGGAAAGCCGCCCAAGGTGCCATCGGCCCATTGCATGAACGACAGGGTTTCCTTGGAAACATCCATCCCGCCCAATTTCTCCAGCACTTTCCGCGCGTTAGGCCCAACAACGGCGACCTGCGCCAGTTGTTCGGTCACATTGGCGGTATAAACCTGCCAATCCCACCACTCGCATTGCAGCCAGTCTTCCATCCAAGCATGGATGCGGTCCGCGCCGCCGGATGTGGTATGGCACAGCCAAGTATCCGCATCAATCCGCGCCACCACGCCGTCATCCGACAGAAAGCCCTGCTCGGAACACATCAGCCCATAGCGGCACTTGCCAACCGGCAGCGTCGACATCACGCCGGTGTAAAGCATGTCGAGGAAACGCCCCGCATCCGGCCCTTTGACCACGATCTTACCAAGCGTCGAGGCATCCAGCAGCCCCAGATTGGTCCGGGTGTTGATCACCTCCCGATGCACCGCCTGCTCGTGGTTCTCGCCCGCACGCGGGAAAGTATAGGGGCGGCGCCACAACCCGACGGGTTCAAAATACGCATGGTTCTTCTCATGCCAAGCGTGCATCGGCGTCTTGCGCAACGGTTGGAAGATATCGCCGCGCGACTCGCCTGCCAAAGCGCCCAAAGTCACAGGCGCATAAGGTGGGCGGAAGGTCGTGGTGCCCACTTGCGGAATTTCTTCATGCAAAGCATCCGCAAGCACGGCCAGTCCATTGATATTGCTAAGTTTCCCCTGATCCGTCGCCATGCCCAAAGTGGTGTAGCGCTTGGTATGTTCAACAGAAGTATAGCCCTCCCGCGCCGCAAGTTGCACGTCCGAGACTTTCACATCGTTCTGATAATCCAGCCACATCTTTGCCTTCAGCGCCGGGCCAGCCCCCTGCGGCATGATCCAGACCGCTTCCATATCCGCCTCAGGTGCCGCGTCCGCCACAGCCGCGTTAGCCTCAACGGCAAAGCCCGCAGCCTTCGCCGCCGCTTGACCGCCCTTGGCCGCATCAAGCAAAGCCTCCGCCGCCGTCATCGCGCCATTGGCGTTGCCGACGGGCACCACCATCGCCAGACCATCCGCGCCAGTCGGCGGACGGCTCGCGTCGGGGCGGAAATGCGCATGAGTCTTGTCCCAGATCAGCTTGCCGCCGCAATGGCTCCACAGGTGAACCACCGGCGACCAGCCGCCCGACATCGCCACCGCATCGCAGGAAACTTCTTCCAGAACAGCGCCTTGGCCTGCCTGCGCGCAGAGCGAAACCCCGGTCACGCGCTTGCCACCCTTGACCTTGGCAATCGCCTTGCCAGCCTCAACCCGGATCCCCATCGCCCGGGCCTTCGCAGGCAGATCGCCCGTCACCGATGCCCGCGCATCGACGATGCAAGGCACCGACAACCCCGCCTGCACCAGCGCAATCGCGGTGCGGTAGGCGTCGTCATTGTTGGTGACAACCACCGTGCGATCACCCGGAGACACCGCATAATTCACCACATAATCGCGCACCGATCCCGCCAGCATCACGCCCGGAATATCATTGCCCGCAAACGACAAAGGCCGCTCGATCGCCCCGGTTGCCGTGACAATTTGCGCGGCACGAATACGCCACAGCCGCTTTTTCGGCCGCCCATCGCCGGGTGTGGTATCTGCGACTTTTTCCTCGGCCAGCACATAGCCGTGGTCATAGACCCCCGCGCCCATCGTGCGCGTGCGCATCGTCACATTCTCAAGCGCTGCAAGGGCTTGCACGGCAGAGTTAATCCAAACATCCGCAGGCTGACCCTCAATCACATCGCCATCGACGGGCGCACGCCCGCCCCAATGCGCCGATTGTTCCAGCAGCATCACCCGCGCACCCGAAGCGCCCGCAACCAAAGCCGCCTGCAAGCCCGCAATACCGCCGCCCAAAATCAGCACATCGCAGAAGCTATAGGTATACTCATAGCGATCCGCATCGCGCGCAGTCGGGGCCTTGCCCAAACCAGCCGAGCGGCGAATGATCGGCTCGAACACATGCTTCCAAGCCGCGCGCGGCCACATGAAGGTTTTGTAGTAAAACCCACCCGGCAGGAACCGCGCGAGGGTGTTGTTGATCACCCCCACGTCGAATTCCAGCGTCGGCCAATGGTTCTGGCTCGCCGCTTCCAGCCCGTCGAACAGTTCCGTCGTGGTCACACGCTGGTTCGGCTCAAACCGCCCATCGCGGCCCAAACCGACAATCGCATTGGGTTCTTCCGGCCCTGCGGCCACCAACCCACGCGGGCGGTGATATTTAAAGCTGCGGCCCAGCAGCATCTGGTCATTGGCCAGCAGTGCCGAGGCCAAGCTGTCACCTGCCAGCCCGCGCAACTTCTTGCCGTTGAACGAAAATTCCTGTGCAGCGCTGCGGTCGATCAACCGGCCACCTTTTGAGAGACGGGTGCTCATTTGTAACCCTTCCAGTCCGGCCGCTTGGCCTTGATCTTGTCTTGCAAATCAGCAGGCGGAGCCGAAGATTGCGCCGGATACGTCCCGAACACTTCCAAAGTGTTGGTATCCCGCGCCGCCAAAAACCACTTGCCGCAGCCATAAACATGCCGCCAGCGTTCAAAATGCACCCCCTTGGGGTTCTTGCGCGCGAACATGTAATCTTCAAACTCGGTGTCCGACGAGCCGGGACCGAAACGCTTCAGATGCGCCTCATAACCCGGCGTCAGTTCAGTTTCCTCGGCTTTGACGCCGCAATAGGGGCATTCAAGGATTAGCATGACCAATCTCCGCAGATGATATTATTGACAAACTGATCACCGTAGCCCCATTGCAAAGTTGCAATAATGGAAAAGCGAAACTCTAACCAACTACTACTCCGTAAATACTTGGCGCGGGCATTTTCATCACTGTTAACTTCCGGGTGGTTTATGAGCCAGCGCCGTATCCCAAATGTTATTAGGGCAGCTACGATTCCTAGCGACCCAGCTCGCTGAAATCCCAAGGGATTATGATCTGCAAGAAGCCTTACGCTTATTGCTATCCAAGCGAACATCGGCAACCACATTAAGATGACACCTATGGAAGCAAAGAGTTCGATTAAAAGATTGATAAATCGTCCTTTCAATGCGCCACCCCAGCTGCAACGCTTTCATCAATGAACTGGCCTTCCTTGAAGCGCCACACGTTGAACGCTTCGGCCAAAGCCCCCGGCTCGCCCTTGGCCATCAGCTCGGCCATCGCCCAGCCGGAGCCCGGAATGGCCTTGAAGCCGCCCGTGCCCCAACCGCAGTTGATGAAGCAATTCCCCAGTGGCGTTTTCGAGATGATCGGCGAGCGATCGCCAGTCATATCGACAATCCCGCCCCATTGCCGCAGCATTTTAAGCCGCGAAATCATCGGGAATGTCTCAATCAGCGCCCGGAGCGTCTCCTCGATATGATGGAAAGACCCGCGCTGAGTGAAGTTGTTGAACCCGTCCGTGCCGCCGCCGATCACCATCTCACCCTTGTCGGATTGCGACATATAACCATGCACGGTGTTGGCCATAACCACCACATCCATGCAGGGCTTGATCGGCTCGGACACCATGGCTTGCAACGCCACAGCCTCAATCGGTAGACGGAACCCGGCCATTTCAGCGACCTGCCCCGAATGGCCCGCCACCACCACGCCCAGCTTTTTACAGCCGATGAAGCCCTTCGATGTCTCTACCCCGGTGACAACGCCAGCCTCAGACGTAACACCCTTAACCTCGCACTGCTGGATAATATCCATGCCCATATCCGAGCAGGCCCGCGCATAGCCCCAAGCCACCGCATCATGCCGCGCCGTGCCACCGCGCGCCTGATACAACGCGCCCAAGATCGGATAGCGCGGCCCGTCGATATTGATGATCGGCACCAGTTCCTTGACGCGCTGCGGCGAAATCCACTCGGTCGCCACACCCTGCATGTTGTTGGCGTGGACGGTGCGCAGATAGCCGCGCACCTCGTGATGCGTCTGCCCCAGCATCAGCAGCCCGCGAGGGCTAAACATCACGTTGTAATTCAGATCCTGCGACATCGTCTCATAGAGGCTACGGGCCTTTTCATAGATCGCAGCCGAAGGGTCTTGCAGGTAGTTCGAGCGGATGATCGTGGTATTGCGCCCGGTGTTGCCGCCGCCAAGCCAACCCTTTTCGATGATCGCCACATTGGTGATGCCGAAATTCTTGCCCAAGTAATAGGCGGTCGCCAGACCGTGCCCGCCAGCCCCGACGATGACCACATCGTAGGCCTTTTTCGGCGCAGGCGCGGCCCAAGCCCGCTCCCATCCCAGATGATAATTCAGCGCCTGTTTGGCGATGGCGAAAACCGAATAGCGTTTCATGGGCTGGCTCCCCTATCTTGCGTCGCTTATCGCGTGATCCCTGCTTTTATCCCGCAACAGCAGCGGCACAATCGGGAAAATTGCGACATGTCTGGTGGTTTTGAACCCCTGCGTCCGACTGCGGCAGAATCCCCCCTTTTGTGGCACGCCCAAACCGCCTACATCGGGGCCAGCGTGTAAGGGGCGGATGATGCAGGTTTGGTTTTTCTGGGCAGCGGTGACAGCGCTCTCAATCGGAGTGGCGGCGATCCTGCTGCAAGCCTACCGGCGCGGCGATGCCAGCAGTGACAATGACGCCGCGCTGAAAGTCTACCGCGATCAGTTGGCCGAGGTCGACCGCGATCTTGCCCGCGCCGTGATCTCCGCCCCCGAGGCGGAACGGGTTAAAACCGAAGTCTCCCGCCGCCTGCTTGATGCCGACCGCGCCCGCCAAGCCCCTGCCTCAGCCAGTCACAGCAAACTCTGGCCCACCGCCCTCGCCCTGACCCTCGCCGCTGCGGCAGCCCTCTACACCTACGACCGCATCGGCGCCCCCGGTTATGGCGACCTGCCGCTGACCGACCGCCTCGCTTTGGCCGATCAAGCCTACCGCGACCGCCCGAACCAAGCCACAGCCGAGGCCGCAGCCCCTGCGCCTGCCGCCACGCCAAAGCCCGACGCCGAATTCACCGCTTTGATGGAAAAACTCCGCGCCGCCGTCACGGCCCGCCCGGATGACCAACAAGGCCTTGCTTTGCTTGCGAAAAACGAGGCCCAGCTTGGCAACTACATCGCCGCCCGCAAAGCGCAAGAACACCTGCTGACCCTGCTGGGCGACAAAGCCTCTGCCAATGATTATGCGGGCCTTGCCCAAACCATGATCTTCGCCGCCGGCGGGCTTGTCACGCCAGAGGCCGAAAGACACCTGATCCGCGCGCTGGAACTGGACCCGACCAACCCGCTCGCCCGCTATTTCTCCGGGCTGATGTTTGCCGAAATTGGCCGCCCTGACCGCGCCTTTGGCCTTTGGGAGCCGCTGCTGCGTGAAGGCCCGGCGGATGCGCCGTGGATCGCCCCCATTCGTGGTATGTTGCAAGACACCGCCGACGCTGCCGGGATCAAATACCAACTCCCGAGCCTCAAGGGCCCCACCGCCGAAGATGTCGCCAATGCCAGCACCCTTTCCGCCGCAGATCGGCAAGACATGATCAAGGGCATGGTCGGCCAGCTGGAAAGCCGCCTGACCACCGAGGGCGGCCCGGTGGAAGACTGGGCCAAACTGATCACCTCGCTCGGCGTGATCGGCGAGAAAACCCGCGCCAAAGCCGCCTATGACAAGGCGCTTGAAACCTTCAAATCCGACGATGCCGCCTTGGGCCAGATCGAAGCCGCAGCCTCGACCGCCGGGGTCACCCCATGATTCTGACCGAAATCACCGATTTCCTAGCCGCCCTCCCCTCAGGTCGCGCCATCTGCGGCTTAGACCTTGGCGACAAAACCATCGGCATCGCCGTCTCCGACCTGCGCCGCAGCGTGGCAACCCCGATCCACACCGTCCGCCGCACCAAATTCACCACCGACGCCGCCGAACTGCTGGCGGTGCTGACCGAGCGCAACATCGCGGGCATCATCCTCGGCCTGCCCTTGAACATGGACGGCTCCGAAGGCCCGCGCGTGCAATCCACCCGCGCCTTCGCCCGCAATCTGATCAAGCTGACCGAGCTGCCGATCACCTTCTGGGATGAACGCCTCTCCACCGTCGTCGCCGAACGCGCGCTGATCGAAGGCGACACCTCACGCAAACGCCGCCGCGAAGTCATTGACCAAGTCGCTGCAGGCTATATCTTACAAGGCGCGCTGGATCGGCTCAGCTATATGGGCAGAACGCCACCTCAACAGGACCAAAGCTAAGATGGACGAAGTCTGGAAACGCGCCGAAATCCAAAGCCCCTGCGTCAAGCTCTGCGTCGTTCACCCCGAGGCCCGCATCTGCGTCGGCTGTTTCCGCAGCATTGACGAGATTGCCAGCTGGTCCCGCCTGACCTCTGCCGAACGCAGCGCCATCATGGCCGACCTGCCCGCCCGCGCCGCCACGTTAACCAAGCGCCGGGGGGGCCGCATGGCCCGCCTTGGCGGCAAAGATTGACACGACTCAGCGCATAGCCCAGCCTTGCCTCATAGTTCCAAACCGTTTTCAGCGATATGAGGTTGCCATGCCAATTCCCAGCCTTGGGCAGATTCCGCTCGATTTTGCCACCCTGCGCGCCGGATACCCCACCTATAACCGCCTGCCCAAGCACATCGGCGACTATATGGATGCGCTGAATGTCGGCAACACCGGCCCGCGCAACACCCCCTGCTGCTTCCAAATCTCCGAGGCGCTGAACCTCGCCGGGGCCGAGCATAAAATCCCCGCCCGCAGCTACCGCCGCCCCTGCGCCAGACTGGGTCAGAACTATTATCTGGGTGCGGTCGATGAGTTGGAAACCTATCTCACCAACCGCTATGGCCGCGGCGATACCGTCTATTCCGGCCCCGCGCATGGCGACATCCGCGCCATCAAAGCCCGCCTCGCTGGCCGCTCTGGCATCATCACCTTTCGCGACAACGGCTACGGCCTGCACACCGAGCTTTGGAACGGCGAGCATATCATCCAGAACGGTGCCCCCGGCTCCAACGGGGCTGGCATGTCGGAACGCGGCATCTTCGGCGTTCCCCGCATCGTCTTTTGGCAATGCACAGGTGACGATGCCCGCGATCCTATGCCCGCTTGGGCCGTTGGCTGGTGGCAGATCGAGACCATCACCGAGCCGTATTTCTACTATATCTCGGATCAATACGTCGTGTTCTACACCACCACCCGCCCGGCCAATATCCTGACCCAGCCGGTACGCGGCGCGATGATGCAGGGCGTGGTGACGCTGAACGACGCCCGCCCCGGCATCTCGATCCAATGGGAGCCTTCTGCCGATGGTGAGACCACCGAGACCTATGTGCTGGATGCCGACCCCACCCATATGACCGGCAGCATCAACAACACCCTGCCTGCGCTGGCCACCAAAATGACCCTCGCCCTGCCAGCCCCACCGCCCCGGCGCAGACGTTAGCTGACCAGCAGATCATCCATCAGCGCCGCTTTGGTGGTGTTCAGCACGGTCAAAACATCGCCCTCGCCAAAGGTAAACACCACATTCGCGCCATACTGCAGCGCGTGGCTCAAAGCCTGCGTGGCGGTGCTGACCCCGGCAAAGCCGCTCAGCACCAGCACATCGACGTTATCCTCAAAATCCAGCACCCGATCCGCGCCAGAGGTTTTCGCGAAGATAAACTGATCCACCCCCGCCCCTCCAGTCAGAACATCCCGCCCCGCGCCGCCATCCAGCCGATCATCCCCCGCGCCGCCGATCAGACTGTCTTGGCCGTCCAACCCGTACAGCCGATCATTGCCCGCCCCCCCCGGTCAGCCGATTGGCCAGCCCGTTGCCCGTGCCAGTGAAATCCCCGATCCCGATAAACGTCAGATGCTCGACCTGCGTTTGCGCGTCCAACCCCGGACGGCTCAAAGAATACACCCGCGCCGTGCTCAGCACGGTATCCACGCCCTCGCCAACCAGTTCGCGCACCGAATCCGCCGTCTGATCAACGATATAAGTGTCATTGCCAATACCGCCATACAGCTGATCGCGCCCCATGCCGCCATCCAGCCGATCATTGCCGCGCCCACCAAACAGCGCATCAATCCCGCCGCCGCCGATCAGCTGATCCGCGCCATCCTGCCCAAACAGAAAATCATCGCCCGCCAACCCCGACACCTGATCATTGCCGGTGCCGCCATAGAGGAAATCATTCGATATGTTGCGACCATTGATCGTATCATTGCCGCCATAGCCAAAGCCGAAGCCCGCGTATTGCGCGGCATCGCTGCCCGCCTCGCCAGCGGCCACCTCATAGGCCTCATTGCGCAGCGTCATCTTGGTCAGGCTGACCGCCACCACCTCACCCGCCGCCTGATCAGCGGTGCCGCGCTGCCCCAGTGAATAAGCATCCATCGCATGCGCCAAGGAATGTTGATGCCGCGCCGTCAAACTCCCGTCAGCATTGATCACCATCAGGCTAGAGGCCCCGGTTTGCAGCCCCGGAAACCAACCCACGCCGATGCCATGCGATGCGAACCACTCATAGCCGGTGATCGCCAGATCATTCTCATCCAGCAAAACATCCGGATCATCGACCTTACCATCGGCATTGGTCTCGGTGATCAGCACCGCATCGCCCGCGACCGAACCAAACAAAGTGTCGAGCAAGGCGGACAACTCGGCGCTGGTCGTCGGCACATGCGTGCCCATCCAACCCGGATACAGATGCGACGACCACACCAGATTGTCACCGACCCCGGCGCGCAGATACTCCAGCGCCGAGACGCCGCCGATCATCGTGCCCGCAAGCGTCAGAAAATCGCCGTTATAGCCCCAGCCGCCGACCAATATCTTGCCCGCCGCCCGCGCCTCAATCAACTCGGTCAAAGCAATCGCGTGATCGGCGTAAAGCTTGACGAAATCCGCCTTGTCGAGATCACCCTGCGTGCCATTGGCGCGCACCGAATGCTTGTAGCCTGCGGATTCGTTCATCAGCTCCCAGCCATAGACCGAATCCTCAACCGCCTTATGCTGATCCATCCAGTCGAGCATTTTGCTCCAAGCCCCGGACACATCGCTATAATTCGTCTCCAGCGCCGCATAGGCCTCGGCATTGCTCAGCGCAGGCCAACCCTCAATCCCGCGGCCAATATTCTGCGCATCGCCGCCTGCATAAACCATGGTCAGCTGATAGCCCGCCGCCGTGGCTGCGGCCAGAAACCGCTCCATCTGCGGATTGAGCGAGCCATCGGCGTTGAAGGAGAATTCGTTGAACTGCACCCGCAGATTGTTCACCAGCGGTAGCGCTGCCTTGATGCCCGCGACGAATTGCTCAGGATTGCCATACATATCCTGCGGGATGATTTGCACCGGGTCTTGCCACGTGCCGCCCGAGCCATCCGCCGCCTTCATCACGATGTTGATCATCGCAATGCCGCTTGTCGCCGTTGCAGCCGTAAGTCCCATGCCAAGCAGCCTTCTGAACACATCCGCCCAAACGCTTGACACAAGGCCCCCCAGCCGATGCCAGCGCAGGATGCCCCCAGCACTGCCGGGATCAACCTAAAGAAGATGTGGCTGAACTTCGTGGTCAAACTTGGGCAATTTCGCGCAGAGGCCGTGGCCATTTTGCCCGAATGCCTGCAGTGTAACATAACAACCTAGGGTTGCAAATGTGAATAATTCGTTACTAATCCCTGCAAACCCTTGATTCATAACGGCCGCAAACCTGTCCACGCGTGGACAAACCGCCCTCTACCAGCCCACAACCTTGCGCAGCATATTCAAGGCGACCAAAGTGATAAACACCGCAAACGCCCGTTTCAACGGCTTGGGGTCCATCGCATGCGCCAGCTTGACCCCCCAAGGCGTCGTCAGCATGGTCGAGCCGATCACCACCAGAAACGCCGGGATATTCACCGCCCCCAAAGTATAAGGCGGCGCGTTTTCGATCGGCACGAACAGAAATCCCAGCACCGAAGGCGTCGCAATCAACACCCCCAAGCCCGCAGCGGTGGCAACAGCTCGGTGGATCGGCACGCCATACAGGCTCATCAACGGCACCCCAAACGTGCCGCCGCCAATCCCCATCATCGCCGAACAAAACGCCAGCACCGAAGCCATGATCCCGCGTGTCGGTTGCCCCGGAAGCTGCGTGCCGAGCCGCCAGCTTGGACGTCCAAACGCCATATAAAGCCCCGCCAGCCCCGCCAGCACCCCAAACACCACCTGCAACACCACCGACTTCACCAAGGCCGCCACCAATGTCCCCGCCAAGGCTCCACCGACAATAAACGGCGCCCAATCGCGCAGCATCTGCCAATCCACCGCGCCCTTCTTGTGATGCGACGCCACCGAGCGCGGCGAGGTCACCACAATCGTCGCAAGCGAGGTCGCCACACAAATCTGCATCAACTGCGGCCCGTCATAGCCGAGATGGGTGAAGGCATAGAAAAACGCCGGCACCAGCACGATACCGCCGCCCACCCCCAACAACCCCGCCACCACTCCGGCCACCCCACCGATCACAAACAACAACGCCACCATCGGCAAAAGCGTGGAAAGTTCGGGCATGGTGGCTCCTCTTTCGGATACGAAACATCGCCCAAGACTTAGCCCGACTTGACGGCGCATACCAGTGGTTCAGACCTTTCCCTCCCTGCCAATCCCAGCTAAACCTCGCCCAATGTCAGACATTTGAGGGTGCCATGCCAAAATCCGTATCTCTGATGCGCTACTCGCTGATCCTTGGCCTTGTCGCCGCTGTCGGCCCGTTCGCCATCGACATGTACCTGCCCGCGATGCCCGCGATCCAAAGCGATCTCGCGACCACGATGCAGGCGGTGCAATGGACGATTGTGGCGTATTTTCTGGCCTTTGGTGTCGCCCAACTGGTCTATGGCCCGTGGGCCGACCAAGCGGGCCGCAAGCCGCCGATGTATGCGGGGCTGGCGCTGTTCATGGTGGGCACTGTGATCTGTGCTTTGGCCCCCACGGTGGAAATCCTGATCTTTGGCCGCTTCATCCAGGGCATCGGCGGGGCTGCCAACATGGTGGTGCTGCGCGCGATGATCCGCGATCTCGCTACCGGAGCCGATGCCACCCGGATGATGTCCACCATCATGATCGTCATCGCGATCTCGCCGCTGCTGGCACCGCTGTCCGGCTCGGCCCTGCTGACCTTGGGCACATGGCGGTTGGTGTTCTGGGCTTTGTTGCTGGCGGCAAGCCTCAGCTTCTTCCTGATCTATTTCATGGTGGATGAAACCCTGCCGCAGGAAAACCGCCAGCGCTTTGATCTGATCACCATGCGCAAGGGCCTTGGCGTGCTGTTCACCGACCGGGGCTTTTTGGCGATGACCTTCCTTGCGGGCTTTGCCTTTGCCAGTTTCTTCGTCTTCATCGCCTCGGCCTCGTTCGTCTACACCGGGCAATTCGGCCTCAGCCCCACTCAGTTCTCGCTGGCCTTCGCCATCAACGCCTTCGGCTTCTTCGCGGCCTCGCAATTCGCAGCCACCATCAGCCGCCGGGTGGGCGCGAAGAAGATGATCGTGCGGGCGACCACGGGCTTTGCGCTGGCCACCTTCGGCCTGTTCGCGCTGGCTTTGCTGGGCTTTGCCAACCTCTACGTCACCATCGCCGGGCTGTTCTTGGCAAACATGTTCCTCGGCGTGGTGTTGCCCACCGCGCAAGTGCTGGCGCTTGAGGAACAGGGCGAACATGCGGGCTTGGCGGCATCCTTGGGTGGCACCATGCAGATGGTGGCCGCAGGCGTTCTGGTGGCGGCAACCGGGCCGTTTATGGATGGCACTGTGGTGCCGATGCTGGGCGCGATTGCCTTGTGCGGGGTGATCGCCTTGGTGCTGTCGCGGCTGATCCCGCGTCACGCGGCGGTCGCAGCGGCCTGAAGTTCGCCCAAAGCGGCGTCTAAAACATCCAAGCCCGCACCGGGTTTGTTGGCACGTTCCGACAACACCCGGCGCCAACCCCGCGCACCGGGACGGCCAGTGAACAGGCCGAGCATATGCCGGGTGATCTGGTGCAACCGCCCGCCCTGCGCGATGTGGTCGGCGATATAGGGCCGCATCGCCTCGACCGCGCCAAAGGCATCGACGCCCGAGGCCTCGCTCCAAAGCGCATCCGCCCCCACCAGCACCGAAGCCGGATCGTGGTAGGCGGCACGGCCCAGCATCACACCATCCAACCCCTGATCCAGCAGCGATTGCGCTTGGGTCAGCGAGGTGATCCCGCCGTTGATACAGATCGTCAGCTGCGGAAACGCCGCTTTCATCCGCAACACGAGATCGTAATTCAGCGGCGGAATCTCACGGTTTTCCTTGGGGGAAAGCCCCTTCAGCCAAGCCTTGCGGGCATGGATGATGAAATGCGTCACCCCTGCGGCTGAAACCTTCTCAAGAAAATCCGGCAGCACCACCTCGGGGTCTTGATCATCCACCCCAATGCGGCATTTCACCGTCACAGGCACGCGGGCTTCGGCGATCATCGCCGCCACACAATCCGCGACAAGCTGCGGACGCTCCATCAGCACCGCACCGAAACAACCCGATTGCACCCGATCCGACGGACAGCCGACGTTCAGGTTAATCTCATCATAACCCCAAGCCCCCGCGATCCGCGTGGCTTCGGCCAACTCCCTCGGATCAGAGCCGCCAATTTGCAGCGCAATCGGGTGTTCCGCGGCGCTGAAATCCAGCAAGCGATGTTTCGGCCCGTGCAGGATGGCGGCGGCAGTCACCATCTCGGTATAGAGCATCGCGCGGTGGGTCATCTGGCGGTGGAAGAACCTGCAATGACGGTCAGACCATTCCATCATCGGTGCCACCGACAGGCGGTGCGCCGTGGAAGCCTTTGAAATAACAGTATTCTGCGCCAAGCCTTGCAAAATCCAACCCATCCTTGGCCGCGATTGCGGCACTGCAGCGGGCAAAATAACGCGGTGCGGCCCAGAAGCCAAGCCGATTAGCGCAGCCGCGCGCCTGCGGCATCAAACAGCCGCGCGCGCGAAGGGTTGAAATATAGGTCCAGCATGGCAGCGGGGCGGGCGGCGGTTTCGCGCTGTTCAGCCACGATAGCCTCGCCACTGGTAAGCCGGACGTGGACAAAAGCGGTGCCGCCCAGCTTTTCCACCACCTCGACGGTGACGGGCAGGCGGATGCCCTCGGTTTGATCCAGATGTTCGGGCCGGATGCCAAGTTGCACGGATGTCCCAATCTTGGGTGCGTGGCGCAAGCTTGGCAAAGGCACCGAAATACCACCGAGATCAAGCCCCTGCGTCGTCACGGTGGCGTTCAGGAAATTCATCCGGGGCGAGCCGATGAAGCCCGCCACGAACGCATTGTCAGGATCATCATAAAGCTGCATCGGCGGCCCCACCTGCTCCACCCGCCCCGCCCGCAGCACGACGATCTGATCGGCGAGAGTCATCGCCTCGGTCTGGTCATGCGTCACATAGATGATCGTGTTGCCAAGCGCCTGATGCAGCTTGGCAATTTCCACCCGTGTTTGCACCCGCAGTTCGGCATCGAGGTTCGACAGCGGTTCATCAAACAAAAACACCTGCGGATCGCGCACAATCGCGCGGCCAATGGCGACGCGCTGACGCTGCCCCCCCGACAACGCGGCAGGCTTGCGCTGCAGCAGTGGCTCCAACTGCAAGATCGCGGCGGCTTTGGCGAGTTTGGCGGCAATCTCGGCTTTGGGGCGATGCGCCATGCGCAACCCGAAGGTCATATTCTCGGCCACCGTCATATGCGGATACAAAGCGTAGCTCTGGAACACCATCGCCAAGCCCCGCGCGGCGGGGTCAGTGTCGTTCATCCGCTCGCCGCCGATGTTCAACGTGCCGGAGGTGATCTCCTCCAACCCCGCGATGCAGCGCAGAAGGGTGGATTTTCCACATCCGGAGGGACCAACGAACACTGTAAACGCGCCCTTTTCGATGGCAAGCGAGACATCGCGGATCACATCCACCCCGCCGAAGCGCTTGCACAGGTTCAAGAGTTCGATTTGCGGCATGGCCTATCCTTTCACCGCGCCGACAGCGATGCCGTCAACGATCTGGCGCTGGAAGAAGATGTAAATCGCGATGATCGGCGCGGCAGCCAGCGCAATCCCCGCACACAAAAGCGGGACGTTGGTGGTATATTCGCCGCGCAAAGCCGCGATGCCCACCATCACCGTGCGTTCCTTCTG
Source organism: Cypionkella sp. (assembly GCA_043743975.1). GTDB lineage: Bacteria > Pseudomonadota > Alphaproteobacteria > Rhodobacterales > Rhodobacteraceae > Cypionkella. The sequence goes on along the minus strand of JAYTVN010000033.1, from coordinate 10,129 downwards.
CAAGACCAGCAGCGAGATCAGCACATCGTTCCAGCAATAAAGCGTGTTCAGGATGCCCAAAGTCAGCAGCGCAGGCCGCCCCATCGGCAGCATCACATTCCACCAGATTTGCAGCAGCGATGCCCCGTCCATTCGCGCGGCTTCGACCAGTTCGCGCGGCAGGCGGGAATAGAACGCAGTCATCAGGTAGACGCAAAACGGCAGGAAAAACGCAGTATAGGCGATGATCAGCCCGATGCGGGTGTTAATCAAGTCGAGGGCCAGCATGGTGCGGTAGAACGGCACCAGCACCACCTGCACCGGAATCATCAGACTGGCGAGGATCACGATGAACAACGCCCGCCGATAGGGAAACCGCAGCATCGCCAGCGCGAATCCGGCTAGGGATGAGGTTAGCAGCAACAAAGCCACCGCCCCCGCTGTGACGGTCACCGAGTTCAAGAGATAGTCGCCCAAATGCGAGCGCGTCCAAGCCGCGAAAAAGTTTTCCAGACTAGGCGCATCGACCACGCCAAACCGATCCAAAATATAACCCTTGTTGGTCTTCAGCGCGTTGTTCACCGTAAAAAACACCGGATAAATGCAGGACAACGCCAGCAGCGCCATTGGCACCGAAACCGCGCGCAGCAGCCATTTCTCACGCAGATTGCGGATCGCCATGCCTGCCCCCTATTGGTTCGCGTTGCGTGACATGATGCGGATCTGCACATAGGCCAGCCCCGCCATGCCCACAAACAGCACCATCGAAATCGCCGCCGCATAGCCGGGACGGTTCATCTTGCCCTGCTCCATCCAGATCAGAAACTCCGGCAAAGTCGTCGCCGTCCCCGGCCCGCCTGCGGTCAGCACATAGATCAGGCCGAACATCGAGGTCAGCACGCCGATGGTGGTCACCACGGCCACAAATTCCAGAATGGGCCGCATCGCGGGCAGTATCACATGCCACCAGATTTGCGCGGGCTTGGCACCGTCCAGACGTGCTGCCTCGACCAACTCGCTGGAAACCGTCGACAGCCCCGCCATGAAGATCAGCACCGACATGCCGAACGTCGCCCAAAGCTGCACCGCGATCAGGCAGGCGAGTGCCGTCGCCCCCGACCCCAGCCAATCCACCGCCTCGATCCCCACAGATTTCAGCGCCGCGTTCAGGCTGCCGTCATAGCGCAGCACGACGTTGAAGATCGAGCCGATGATCACCGCCGACAGCACGGCAGGGAAGAAATACACCGCGCGGAACAGCTTGCCCCCCGGCACACCCTGATGGATCAGGATCGCCAAAAGCAGCGGCAGCATCACCCAGACGGGTAAAGTTTCCAGCAAAATCAGCGTGTTGATCAGGCTGTCATGGAAGGCCGCATCGGTGGTCAAAGCGCGATAATTCTCGAGCCCGACAAATTGCGTCCCGCCCGCACCATCGCCCGACGTAAAGGATAACAGAAACCCCCAAGCCAAGGGAAACATCCGAAATACCGCCACCAGTGCCACGGCAGGCAGCACGAACAGGATGGCGATGCGTTGCTCGGATCGGTTTGCCATCGGGGCCTCTTGCAGATGAAATGGGCCGCCCAACATCGGGCGGCCCAAGGGGATAGATCAAGCCTACTGCCGCGCGGCCTTTGCCACCACATCCATCGCCGCCGCAGCTTCGGCCACAGACGTCTCACCGTTCAGCAGCAACTGGCTTTGACGGTGGATTTCCTCCAACTCTTGTGCCGTGGCATTGGTATGCGCCATTGGCACCACATCCACGGCCAACCAGCCAAAAATCGTCTTCGCCGCAGGGCTGGTCACCGCCGAAGTGTCCATCTTGGTGTTGGCCGTCACCGCCCCCGCATCGTTGAAGAACACCTGCAACACCTCGGGCGCTGCAAGCGTCTTGGCGAATTCCACCGCCAGATCGACATTGGGTGATTTCTTGTTCACGCCGTAACCAATCCCCCCCGCCGCCGGGATTTTCGCAGCCGCCCCACCCGGCGCGGGCAGCAGAAACACGCCGAGGTTGTCCGCCCCCAGCATCTCATCAAACGACTTCCAATGCGCCACATCCGAGATCAAACCGATGGTGTTCGCACTCTCGCCCCGCATGAAGCCCTCATATTCATCCATGAACTTGGCGGTCGAATTTGCCCCCTTCGGAAACCAGCCCGCCGCATTGGCGTCGACCCAGGATTGCAGCACCGCCAGAACCTGCGGGCTGGACCACGCCAGCTTTCCTGCGGCGAAATCCGCCTGTTCCTGCGACGTCCACAAGCTTGCCGCGATGGCCGAGAACCAGAACTCCATCCCAAAGCCTTCCTTGTTGCCCAAGGCAATGCAAGGCACCGTGCCCTGCGCCACAAAAGCCGCGCAAATCTTGCTCAGATCATCCCAGCTTTTCGGGGCTGCGTTCAGGTCCAGCCCCGCAGCGGTATACAGCGCCTTGTTGTAGTAAACCACGAAGCCCTGAATGGTCAGCGGAATCGCATAGATGCCGCTGGCATCGGAAAACTCGGCCAACCCCGCCAGATCGGGCTTCAGATCAGCGATCATGTCATCCAGCTTGACCGCATTTTCAAACCGCGCGCGGGCCTGCGCGCCACCGTTCAGCAAGAACAAATCCGGCCCGCCGTCCGAGGCCAAAGCCGTGCCGAGCAAGGTATAATACTGATCATTCGGCTGCATGACGTAAGTGACGGTATCGCCGGGGTGTGCTGCCTCAAACACCTCCTTCGCCTTCTGGTAATAGGGTGCCGCCAAGGGATCACCGGATTTCCAATCCCAGACCGTCAATTCAGTGGCAAAGGCGGGCAAGGCGGTGGCCGCCAAAAGCAGACTCAAAGTCAAGGTTTTCATGCGTCATCCTCCCGAGATGTCGAAGCGCGGGCTGGCCCCGCGTGTGCCTAAAGGGTCAGTCGAGGGTTGGTTGGTGCGGCGCCCAGATCGGCGCGCGCCAGCAAAACAGGCCGCGCCCAATCCCGGCGCGCGGTGTCAGACAGGGTCAGCCCATGGCCGGGGCGATCCGGCGCAATCGCATAACCATTTGTGATTTCAATCGGTTGCTCGACAAGGTGGTCAAAGTTCTGGAAGGAATATTCCAGCCATTCCACCTCTGGCAACGCGCAGGCCATATGCACGCCGACCTCCAGAAACGTGTTGCCCAGAGATACCGGCACGCCCAGTTCCGCCGCCAGCCAACCGATCCGCATCACATCGCTGACCTGCCCATGCACGTTCAGCAAATCCGCGCCCTCGGCGGCCAGAAGCCCGCGCTTGCCCGACAGATCAAGATATTCGCCGGAATTGATCTGCGTCCACGGCATCGCCGCCCGCAGCATCCGCAGGCCTGCAAAGTCATGCCGCAGAATGGGGTCTTCCACCCACAGCAGATCATGCCCTGCCTCCCGAATGGCGGTGATCTTCATCAGCGCCTCTTTCGCCGACCACGCCTCATTCGCATCGACCATGATCTGCGATCCCGCAGGCACCACCGCGCGCAGCAAATCCAAGCGATGCAGATCGCGCGCGAAATCATTGTGCCCGACCTTGATCTTGAAGGCCCGGTAGCCAAGGCGGGCGGCATGGGCGAACAAGGCCTGAAACGCTGCGGCCTCCAGATGGAAATCCAAGCCACTAGGCATAGGCGCGCACCCTGTCGCGCGTGGCCCCCAGCATCCGATACAGCGGCAAACCCGCCTCTTGCGCCGCCAGATCCCACAAAGCCACCTGCACCGCCTCGTGAAACGGCAGCGAGGCGCTGCGCTGATTGCCGCCGCGCGGGCGGATGACGCGATGCACCAGCCCCAAGGCGGGCTGCCCCGCCAGTCCCGGCCAAACCTCGGCCCGGAAAATCCGCGCGATCTCGGCCTGATCCGGCAAAGCCGCAAACAGCGTCTGCACAAAGCCTAAGCCCACAGCCCCCGACGCCGAAATCAGCTCCAGCGCAGCCACGTTCGCGTCATCGGCGCGCACTTGGCTGTCGCCAATCACCCGGTCGCGTGCAAATTGGAACCTTGTGATGCGAAAATCGGTTAGGGTCATCGGACGACTCACTGATCGCTTTATTATTGCCATCTGATATATCAGATGTATTAACTGATCTGTCAATCACGGAAGCCGCCGATGCCTGCAAAACCCGATACCCCCGCCCCGCGCCTGTCTGAACTGGCCTATGAGCGTATCCTCGAAGCGCTGTTCGACCGCCGTGTGCAGGTCGGCGCCTTCCTGTCTCAAGGCGAACTATCAGCCCTTGTTGATGTCCCCATCGCGCCCCTGCGCGATGCGCTGCGGATGCTGGAGGCCGAGGGCGTGCTGACCATCCACCCGCGCTCTGGTATCCAGTTCGTCAGGCCGGGGCTGGAATTGACCCGCGCCACCTATCAATTCCGCAGCATCATCGAACGTGCGGCGGTGCGCATCTTTGCCGAAACCGCCGAGGAGGCGCTGCTGGAAACCCTGACCGCCCGCCACACCGCCCTGATCGCGCGGATCGAGGCGGCTGGCCTTGCCCCCGATGATCTGGTCGAGGTCGATGCGGTCGAACAACTGATGCACGCCTCGGTGATTGGTATCATGCAGAACCCCTTGATAGATATAAGCTATCGCCGGATGATGAACTATCTGCGCCTCTTGCGGCTGGACCGCAAATTCACCACCCCGATCATCCTGCGCACCCTGCGCGAGCATATGGAGATCCTGTCCGCCTGCACCCGCCGCGATGCGGATGCGGCGGAAGCTGCGCTGCAAACGCATCTGCACGCAGCGATTCAACGCAATATCGGCTTCATGTGATCCGGCGCAGAAACTCCGCCTGTTCCGCGGGGTTCATCGCCACCACATGCTGCGGCTCTGGGTAAGCCCCTGAGGCCACATCGGCGATGAACTCGCGGTAGGCCGCAATCCGCTCCTGCTGCAAACGGTCAAATTCGGCGGCAAAGTTGCGATAGACCTTGGCATGGCGCGGCAGATAGCCCCGATTTTCGCCCAAGATATCCTCGGAAAACAGATACTGCACATCGCAACCCGCCCCCGCCCCCATCGACCACAGCAGGATATTCACCCGGCGGCTGATCTCAGTCGCAACCTCCACCGGCACCACCTCAATCTCCACCGCAAAAGCCCCCGCCGCCTCATAGGCCTGCACCTCGGCCAGCAAGGCCGCAGCAGCCTCCGCCGTCTTGCCCACCGCCTTGAAGCCACCCGTGAACGTGTTGCGCGAGGGCACGAGGCCGACATGCCCAACCACCGGAATATGCTCATCAGTCAGAAACTTCACCGTGCCAAGGCTGCCCGAACAATAAATTGCATCGGCCCCCGCGTTCAGCATCTGCCCGGAAAACCGCAGATAATCCTCGCGCGTGCCAGCCGAGCGGTGATCCACCCCTGTCATCGAAAACAGGCTGGGGGCGACCTCGCGGTAGCGCGGATGCGTCACCAATTCCGATGGCACTGACACCACATCAATCCCCGCCTGCTCTGCCGCCGCCGCTTCTTCCAGCGTGAACAGCCGCAGCATGGTCAGCTGTCCCTTGCCCTTTTTCACCCTGAGGTCCGCAACCGTTGGTTTCTTGCGCATCATCTACCCCAATTCAATTTCAACGCGGTCGCCCACCACCCGAACGGGATACCGCTTCAGATCAATGCAAACCGGAGCCCGCAACGCCGCCCCGGTGCGATAGTTGAACCGCCCGTTGTGCTTCGGGCATTCGATGGTATCGCCGTCCACCAAGCCATTGCACAGATGCACCTTTTCATGGGTGCAAAGCCCGTCGGTGGCGTGAAACGACCCGTCTGGCGCATGGTAGATCGCATAGGTTTCCCCACCGTGATCAAAGCGGATCAGGTCTTCGGCGTCGATGTCATCCACACCGCAGGCATCAATCCAGGCCATGTCAGACCCCTTCTCTGGCAACTTCAATGTCATGGAACTCATCGCGATAAGGCCGCGCCGTGGCGGGCAAGGCTTTGCGCGCGTAATGGGTCGGATCGCTGCGCTGGCGCAGCAACGCGCGGGTCATCTCGACATAGGCCGCGAAAATCGACGGGTTGGGCGCGGGCAAATCATGCTTGATCACCTCATGCAAACGCGGCAACGCATGGTAGGGCACCATCGGAAACATGTGATGTTCGACATGGTAATTCATGTTCCAATAGAGCCACCGGCTGATCGGGTTCATGTAAACCGTGCGGTTGTTCAGGCGGTGATCGACCACATCTTCCGCGAGGCCACCATGCTGGATCAGCCCGGTCATATACATATGCCAGCAGCCATAAATCCGCGGCCCGCCAATCAGCATCAATGGCAGCCAAGACTGCAAACCGACCGCCAGCAGGATCGTTGCCGCATAGATCGCGATATGCAGTCGCGCCCAGAACACCGCCTTGTAGCGTTCGGACTCCGGGATATAGGTCTTCTCCCCCTCATTCAGCCCAACAAAAGCGTGCCGCGCCAGCGTGCGCAGATCATAGAAAATGAACGGATCCCCAATGAAATTCAGCGCCGCCATCACGATGCGCGGTGGCCGCATGAAGCCGATTTCCGGGTCCAGCCCGACGATGATCGTGTTGGTGTGGTGCCGCGCATGGCTCCACCGCCAGGTCGTCGGGTTGCGCATCACCATGAAACTGGCGATCTGGTAGACCACATCATTCATCCAAGGCGTCTTGAACGCGGTGCCATGCCCCGCCTCGTGCCAACGGCTGTCGCAGGCTGATCCGTAAAGCAGGCCGTATACAAAGAAAAACGGCACGCAGGCCCAGCTTCCCCAGAAATAACAGCCGCCAATCCCGGTCAGCACCAGCAACCCCAGCCAAATCACCGTGTCGCGGATCGCAGGCCCATCGCGGCGCTGCATCAGTTCCTTCATCTCTTTGCGCGGCACGTCCGAGTGATACCATTCCGCCGAAGCAAGGCCAATTTCCTCGGCATGACGGCGGCTTTCGCCGGTCAGGCTATAGTCGCGCGGGGCATAGATGCGGGTGAAAATGCTCATGGTCTGGTCCTTCGTCTGTAATTCTCAGCGCTCGCGCAGGGGTGGAAACTGGCCGGAGGGCGTTGGGAAATCGTCGTCAGGTTGTGCCGCGATGGCGCGAATAGCGGCCTCGGATTGAGCGATCTGCGCAGCCCCACCCAACACCTTGAACCGGGTCTGATACTGGCGGGCCTCTTGCGGACCCAACCAGATCATCTCGCCCCGATCGCGCGCGGCTTGGTTGCCCAGCACATGATGCGTCGAGGGTTCAATCCCCATCACATAAGCGCCAGATTGGTAGTATTGCCACTGATAGGCGCAGGGCAGTTGTTGCTTTTGCGTGGTAACTTCGATCCCCAAGCCTATGCGATCATTGACTAAAGAGACAGGAACCTCTCCCGCCGCATTGGCCGCCATCTCATGCTGCCAAACCTGCTCGGCAAAGCCATTGCTGGGGCCGGGCGCACATTGATACCCCACGCCCTGCGCCCGATAGCGCCCCTCATGCGCGGCCCAGATCACATCCCTAATCGGGGCCAGATATCGCGCGCCCTCGTCCAAAACCGGATGACCAATGTTGATATGGTAAAACATCATATGCGGTGTTTGCAGAAATCCCTCATTCACCACGCGATCAGACAGCCGGATTTCATCGCCGCCGACATCGGCCTCAATCCGGCGATACAGCACCAGATTTTCGCCAAACACCGTTGCCTGAGTAACCACCCCCTCGGCCCACAGCACGCAATGATCGCCCTCCCACCGCTCACCATAGCCCGTCAGCCGCGCCGGTATCGTGGATACCCGCCCATGCAGCCCATGGCTCGCAGTCTTGCGCCCCGGATAGTTATAGCTTTCGGTCGAAACGGTTTCCGGCCCCAGAATATGATCCAACCCGCAGGTCACCAGAAACCCAGAAAAACTGCGCGCCCAAGCAAAGCCGCCCTCGCCTTCCGCATCATGCAACCCCGGATGGCGAAACCCCGCCGCCGAATGCCAGCCAATCGAGCGGCCCTGATGTTCAACCTCGGAAATATCCATTGCCCGATCCACCAGCACCGAAAACTTCAGCCCCGAGCCGGTGCGAAACTCCAGCATCCGCAGCCCACGCTCCACGCCGTCGCCCAGCGTCACCAGCCGCACACCTGCAAATTGCGACAAGTTTCCCGCCCGCGCGGCGATATCCTGCCGCGTCAATGATCGCCCAAAAAGCTGTGGCACAGTGACCTCCTGCAAAACCGGGCGGCGCGTGATGGCACCGCCCGCCTGATCTTAGACCCCGTGGGCCGCGAATTTGCCGTCCATGAACGCTTTCGAGCGCGGCACGTCGGCCTCGTCCAGATGCTCGATAATCATCGGAATGTTCGGGTGCTTCTTCGCCAGCAGTTGCAGGTAGAGGTCATAGTTCAAAGACCCCGTCCCCGGCGCGTTCAGCACAATCTCACCCACGCCCCGGAAGGTATGCGAGGCCAAAGCATCGTCATCGCCAATATCGGCGTGCTTTTCAGACTTATCATCCCCCGCCCGCGCCACATCCTTGGCGTGGGCGATCTTGATCTTGTCCGACAAAGTGTCGAACACCTGATGCAGAATGCCGTCCATGTTATCAATGTTGTGCGACTCGAAATAGTTGGTCGGGTCCATCAACAGCCCCAGCCCCGGATGATCGACCTGCGCGAACATCTTCACGGTTTCCTCAACCGAGCCGACCACGTTGTTCACATAGGTTTCCAGCAGGAATATCGCGCCATGGTCATAAGCCTCCTGCGCCAGTTCCGCGATGATCTTGCGGCACATCTCGAAACCTTCCTCGGTCTTGTTCTTCGGGTCCGACATCCATTCGGATTCCGTGTTATATGTCCCGGTTTCCGAGATCACATAGGGCGTCCCCAGCGCGCGCGTTGCGGATGATGTCCTTCAAGCGGTCAACATTGGCTTTGCGATGCGCCAGATCCGGGTGGATGATATTGGTGTAGCCCGAGATGCAGCTGATCGGCAGATCATGCGCGCGGAAGGTGTCGCGCACGCGTTTGCAGTTGGCCGCCGTCAGATTGCCGTGGCTCAGGTCAATATCCTTGAAATGCAGGTCCAACTGCACGGTGTTAAAACCGTGGCTGCGGATTTTCTTAGCCGACTCTTCCAAGCCATAGGGGAAATACCCCGAAAAAATACCCAGTTGCATCATGGTGAAGTTCCTCCCTCAGTGCGTTGAAATTTCAGATAATTTAACGGTGCGCCCCTCTGCGATGGACCGATACCCGGCCTCAATCAACGCAACCGTCTTGACGTTATCAGCCACCGAAAGCGCCGGAGGCGTGGCGGTCTGCACCGCATGTTGCAGCTGCTCCATCACGCCGATGAACGCCTGCGGGAACCACATGCTGTCCCATGTCGGCGTCACCCATTTGCCCGCCGTGGCGGTTTGCGAGGCATAGCTCAGCGTCGACGCCGCGCCCGTCGGCCAACCAATCGTCCCCTTGGCGACGCCAGTGGTGCCCTCCACCCGGAAGGTGATGCTCTGGTCATTCTCATACCCCTCGGCGCGCGGGCCAGACCAAACATCCTCCAGACTGACCGCGAGAACCCCGGACTCAAACCGTAAGGTCGAAACCGTAATCCCGTCCGAATGTTCAAACGTGGTGCGGGGGTCTTTGCGGGTTTGCGTGGCGATTTCCGTGGGTTCGCCGAACAAAAACCGCAGCACATCCAGATGATGCACCGACATATTCGCCAGCGTCAGCCGGTCGTAATCGGCCAGAAACCCCTGCCAATGCGGGATCGCATGCATGTCGATCTGCGCAAACACGATTTCCCCCAGATCACCGCGGTCGATGATCTGCTTCAGCACCCGCATCGACTGGTCGTAACGCATGTTCTGATTGACGCTGAGAACCTTACCCGCCTTAGCCGCCGCATCGCGCAAAGCAATCGCATCGGCCAAAGTCAAAGCCAGCGGCTTTTGCGCCAAAATCGCCTTGATATGCGGCTGCTTCAGCGCCGCATAAATCAGCGCAGACTGCTGGTCTGGCGGATAGGCAATGTCCAAAACCTCAATCGACGTATCCGCAATCAGCGCCTCCGGGGTGCTGTGAACCTTCGGAATCCCCCAGCGCGCCGCCACCGCCGCCGCTTTGCTCTCGGTCCGGCTGGCAATCGCACCCACCTTAAACCCCGCCTCGTGG
>JAYTVN010000032.1:0-1520 GCA_043743975.1 Cypionkella sp. | reverse complement strand
GGAGGAAGGCACGGGGGGGATGGGGTGGGGGTGTTTCGGGAGTGCGGTGCTGGCGGCAGGCGGCCGCGTTGCCCGTCTCTGCGACCGTTCGCACGAGGGGTAGGAAGGCATGGGGGGGATGGGGTGGAGGGGTTTGGGGAATGCGGTGCTGGCGGAAGGCGGTCGCGTTGCCCGCCTCTGCGGCCCTTCGGACGCGGGGGGACGCAGGCGCGGGCGGGGCGGAGGCGGGCGGTCAGCGTTTCATCATCGCCAAGCGGATCAGGGCGCGTTCCATCACGGCGAGGGTGGGGGCGCGGGAGGTGGAGCGCAGCGTGAGGTCGGTTTCGATCAACAGGGCGAGCGCGCGTTCCAGCGACCTTGACCCCCATTGGGTGGCCTGACGGGCCATCGCCTCTTTCTGGGCAAAACCGCCCCGGGCCCATTTCAGGGCGGCGGCGGGCCCGGCGGGATCGCAGGCGGCGCGGTGCAGGGATTTGAAATGGCCAAGGGCGCCGATGCAGATGGTCACGGGCGAGGTGCCCTGACCGGTGACCCGCTGCAGGATCGGGCCAAGGTCGGCCACCCGGCCATCGGCCACGGCGTGGATCAGGTCGTCAACCTCGGCCTCGATCGTGGCGGGGGCAAGGGCCGCGACCTGATCGGCGGTGAGGGGCGTGTCATCCCCATGTTTGAAAAGCGCAATCTTTTCAAGCGTCTGACGAAAATCTCCGGGATCAAGGCTGCGCGACAAAGCGGTGATATCCGCGCTGGCCTTGGGGTCGATCCGGGTAAGGCCCGCCTTTTTCAGCTCGGCTTCCAGCTCTGCCGGGCTGGGAGGTTCGTCATAAAACGCAACCGACATGCAATCGGGGCGCTTGTCGAACAGGGCCTTGAGGGTGGATTTTCCGGTCAAGAGCCCGGCCGCAACGATGATATTGGCATCGCCCGGGCGCCAGTCTTTCAACGCGGCGTCCAATGCGGCGGTGACGCTGTCCGTGGCATCTTCGACCAGAACCGCGCGGGGGCCGGGGAAAAACCCGGTTTCGCGCGAGGCATCAGAGACCAGTGACGGGGTCTTGCGCAGATCGGCGGCTGAAATGCGGGTCAGGCGCATCTCACCTTCGCCCTGCGGGCCGATGAGTGACAAGATCGCCTCCTGGCGTTTCATCGCCACGCGCATCGGATCGGCCCCCGACAACAAGAGCCCGGCGCGACCCGGGTCCGGGCGGGCCAGATAGCGCGTCGCCTCGGCGCCCTTGAGGATCATGGCATCCAGATCCCGGCGCTGGCCAGAAGCCGCGCCACGATCTGATCGGCCAGAATGCGCATCAGGCGAGCCTGTGCGTCATCCTCGGCCTCAAGCCCGGCCACCGTAGAGCCGGTGGCCGACCAAGAGGTGAAGCTTTCGACATGGCCCGAGGACAGAACGGCCTTGGTGGCCGGGTCGCTTAGCGTGTAGTCAACCGCGCCCACAAGGTTGTAGCGGGTGATTTCGCCATCGGCGGTGACGCCGACGCCGTTGGGATCGGTGGTGATCTGAT
>JAYTVN010000031.1:0-1530 GCA_043743975.1 Cypionkella sp. | reverse complement strand
TGAAAAAGGCGCCGAGGTGATCGGGATGCTGAAACTTCTGGTGGGCGACGCGGGATACAAGGCTGCGCTGGATCTGTATTTCGACCGTCACGACGGTGATGCTGCCACCATCGAAGATTGGCTGACAGTGTTCCAGGATGCCACGGGGCGCGATCTGACGCAGTTCAAGCGCTGGTATGTCGAAGCGGGCACGCCGCGCCTCAAGGTCTTGGAAGCCTGGGAGCCCGCTCCGGAGGGCGGCACCTTTACCCTGACGATGACGCAGGAAAACCCCGCCACGCCGGGACAGGCCCAAAAGGGCGCCAAAGTTATCCCTGTTGCGGTTGGTCTGCTGAACCCCAATGGCGACGAGGTGGTGCCGACCACGGTGCTGGAACTGACCAAGGATGTGCAAAGCTTTGCCTTCAGCGGTCTGGCCTCGCGTCCGATCCCGTCGATCCTGCGCGGGTTTTCCGCCCCGGTGGTGCTGGAACGCGTCACAACTGCCGCCGAGCGCGCCTTTCTGATGGCCCACGATACCGACCCCTTCAACCGTTTTGAAGCCGGGCGCGCTCTGTCCAAGGACGTCCTGGCGCGCATGGTAACCGAAGCTGCTTTGCCGTCGCGCGACTTTCTGGACGCGCTGGCGGGCATGGCCTTTGACGAGGGGCTGGATCCGGCGTTTCGGGCGCTGGCCCTGGGCCTGCCGGGCGATGATGACATGAGCGCCACCCTGTCGGCGGCCGGCCATGTGCCGGATCCGGACCGGCTTTATGCCGCCCGTCGCGCGCTTGGAACCGCCGTGGCGCAAACCCTGGGGCAGGCGCGGCTGCAGGCCATGGTGGATGCCCTCGACAGCCCCGGACCGTTTTCGCCCGACGCGCCCGAGGCCGGCCGCCGGGCGTTGCGCGGGGCGGCATTGTCCTATCTTGGCAAGCTGGATGGGGGTCAGGCGGCCATCGCGGTTTACGCGCAGGCCGATAACATGACCGACAGTCTGGCGGCCCTTGGCTGTCTGTTGTCCGAAGGCAAGGGGGCGGCCGAGCTTGCGGACTTTGAAGCGCGCTGGAGCGGCGACCGTCTGGTCATGGACAAATGGTTTGGCATTCAGGTGATGCTGGCGCGGCCCGATGATCTGGGGCCGACCGTCAACCGTCTGACCGCGCGCGCCGATTTTGATCCGAAAAACCCCAACCGGTTCCGCTCGGTGATCGGGGCGATGACTGGCAATCACGCCGGGTTTCACCATGCCAGCGGGTCCGGCTATGCCCTGCTCGCGGATTGGCTGATCCGGCTGGACCCGCTGAACCCGCAAACCGCAGCGCGGATGTCGACGGCCTTTGAAACCTGGCCGCGCTATGACGCGGACCGGCAGGACATGGCGCGCGCGGCGCTGCGCCGGATCCTGAGCACCCCGGGGTTAAGCCGCGACCTGTCGGAAATGGCCGGGCGGATCCTTGCGGAATAGCGCGTCGTACCAGCGGCCCCGGGGGCACCCCCCCTCGGCAACCGCGTCTCGGGCCTTTAAAGAAAAGGGGGAGACGCGGTGCC
>JAYTVN010000030.1:0-18441 GCA_043743975.1 Cypionkella sp. | reverse complement strand
GGCGGGGATATTTAGACCAATGTGAAATGATTGCCGCTCTGCAAATTCACATTGGTCTAAATATCCCCGCCGGAGGCTTCAACTTTGGAGCAATCCGGTCGTTTCAGACTTGCCCCATCAGAGCGGCATCGAACGGGTATTTCGTCAGGTTCTCGAACCCGGTTTCGGTGATCAGCACTTGATCTTCCAGCTTGATCGAGAAATCACCGCCTTCGGGCGACACCAGTGCCTCGACACAGAGGGTCATGCCGGGTTCCAGCGCCACCTCGAAGGCCCCATCGACATGAGCGTCGGGGTAGGGCACGAAGGGCCATTCATCGCAGAGGCCGACGCCGTGCATTTTGCAGGAGTATTTCTGCCGCTGGTATTGATCGCCCAACTTATGCCCGCCGTGGGTGAGTTCGCGGATGGTGACGCCGGGTTTCAGCATCTGCATATTTTCATGGATATGCTCCATCGCGTGCCCCATCGCCGAGATCATGTCCGGGCGCGGGGCGCGGTCGCCGACCCACCATGTGCGGGAAATGTCGATGCAGATGCCGTAAGCGCCGATCAGATCGGTGTCGAACGCCACGATTTCATTGTTGGACACAAGCCGCGGGCCACATTCTTGGAACCAGGGGTTCGTGCGCGGGCCAGAGGCCAGCAGGCGGGTTTCGATCCATTCGCCGCCGCGGCGGATATTGCCCTTGTGCAGTTCGGCCCAGATGTCATCTTCCGACATATGCCCAAGTGGGACGCCCGTACGGGTGGCGGTTTCCATCTCGGCAATCGCCGCTTCGCAGGCGTGATGGGCGCATTTCATAGCTAAGATTTCGTCGGGGCCTTTGATGGCGCGGGTGCGCTCGGTGAGTTCTTCGCCCTCCATCACCTCAAACCCGGCACGTTCCAGCGCGCGCAAGCCGTTGATCATGATCTTGTCGACGGCGAGGCGGCGGTTGGAGCCTGCATGGGCGCGCATCACCTCGTTGACTTGGGCCGCAAAGCTGGTGGCATCCTCGGCCACCTTATCACCGCAGACATTGTAGAAGAACGACGCACCTGAGCGGAGTTCTTTCACCAAGGGATTGAAATTCACCAAGAACGGCGCCTGTTTGTATTCCCAGACCACCATATGACCATCGGCGCAGATCAGGCAGGCGCGGAACGGGTTGTGGCTGTTCCACAGCTGCATGTTGGTGGTGTCGGTGGCGTAGCGGATGTTTAAGGGATCAAACATCAGGATGCCGCCGTAGTCGCGGGCATTGAGGGAGGCGACAAGGCGTTTCCAACGAAATTCACGCATGTTTTGCAGGTTGGGCAGTTGCAGCCCCGCCTTGGCCCATTCGCCAAAGGCCAGTTGGGTGGGGCCGATTTCGACCCGGTCATTGTCATTCGGGGTGCCGTCGCCCAAGCGGTCGCCGCGTGCGGGGTCAATTTTACGGCGGGTTTCGGCGTAGGACATCGGGCTCTCCAAAGCGGGATTGGCTTTGCGGAAGGTGGCAGGTGAGGGGCTGCGGGCTTTGCTGGGCGCGACGTGGTTTGTCGCAAATGGTGGGGGCTTGCGTTTATCGATGCGGCGCGGCTAGGTTTGGCCTATGGCGATATTGAACGCAAAACTGCCGCTGCAGCCTTGGCTTGATCCGCGCAATCTGCGGTTGCCGGGGATTCAGCCGATCAATGATGACAGTTGGATTGCGGTTTGTGACGCTTATGCCGCGCAGATGGCCGAGCGGGATCGGTTGATTTCGCAGTGCCCCGAGCTGGTGCATGCTTTGCCCGAGGCAGCACTGCCTGCGGCACTGGAAGTATATGACCGGGTGATCGGCAAACTACGCAGCATGGCGGGGTTTGAGGTTGGTGCGGGTTCGGTGCGGCGACCAGATGGGGTCTGCGTGGCGCTGGATCGGGACGCTCCGCTGCTGACCTTGGGGCGGTTGGTGCAAGAGGATTTGTGCCTGATGCAGCGGGTGGGGGACGAACATGCGCTGACGGCGGCGGTGTTGTGTTTTCCGGCGAGTTGGACCCTCGCTGAAAAGCTGGGGCGTTCGATGCTGGGGATTCATATTCCCGTCGAGAGTTACACCGAGGATCTGACGCGGCGGGTGCAGCGGTTGTTTGATGCGATCCGGCCCGAGCAGCCGTTGTGGCGGATGAACTTTCACATCTACGAAAGCTCAGCGTTGTTTCATCCCCGGCGCGAGTCGGATCGGCATCCGAAAGCGCGCGAGGGGGCATTTATGCGGGCCGAGCGGCAGTGCCTGCTGCGCTTGCCGCAGACCGAAGCGGTGCTGTTCAGCATCCATACCTATCAGGTGGCCCTGAGCAGCCTCGCGCCCAGTGACCTTGCGGCCCTGAGCGCTTTGGGTGTAATGCAGCACGCCAATTAGGCTCTACCCCATCAAGGCCGAGATCACCGGACCTTGGAAAAAGGTAGAGGCCAGACCCGTCGCCACCAAGGCCGCTGAAGTCAGCCGCATATTCTCGCCGCGCAGCACCGAATAGGTCATCATTGCCGCCCCCACCGGCAGCGCCACCATGATCAAAGTGGCGTTCATCGTATGGGCGGCAAGCCGCATTTGCGGTGAGATCAGGTAGGGTGGCGGCGCCTCATCGCTGGGGTAAAGCGCCAGTCGCAGCCGCGACAGCTCGGGATCACGCGGCAAGGGAATATGCGGGCGGTCGTTGCTGGGTTGGAAGCCGCGTTGATACACCGCGTCGACATTGCCCTCGTCCAGCAGGGTGAAGATCGGATGATCCGGGTCGGCGCGTTGGCTGGATTTCGGCTTGGCATAGGCCAGAGAATCGATCACCTCGGCGGTCACCGGATGATCGCATTCATGCCAGAACACCGCATCCGGGTTCAGCCGGGCTTGCACGCGTTCCACCAGCCGCGAGCACAATGCTTCGTGGCGCACCGCAGGATGCCGCCGTTTCGGGGCAGCGTTTAGCCGGGGCGGCAGATGCGATGGCCCGACCGACAGCGTCAAAGACGCAGCGACGCCCACGCGCGGAGTCTCTGCCGTCGCCAGCACAATGCGGGTGCCCGGCATATCGAAACTGGCCAGATCTTCGCAATCCCAAGTCAGCTGGCGATCCTTATCGTGGAACCGCGCCAGCACGGCATCCAGATCAGCCACCAGTCGGGCAAAGTTCAGGTTGGGCGATTGTAGAAACAACAACTCGGCAATCGTACTGAACTGTATGTCGGGATGAACCTTCATCGCGAGACCTCCATCAGTGGTTGCATAGTGTTGCCCTGTGATTGTGCCTGCATCTGGAAGGTATTGCGGCGTTTACAAGTTATTAACCGGAAGTTGAGTGCTGTTTCCGCCTTAATTGCTATTCTGGCTTTGCGGGCAGGATTGTCCACGCTTAAGCCTGAAATGCGAAAGGCCGCCCGAGGGGGCGGCCTTTGCTTGTGGTGTCGTGCCTGCGCTTAGCAGGAGTAGTACATTTGGTACTCGATCGGGTGCGGCGTGTGTTCGTAGGCGTAAACCTCTTCCCACTTCAGCCCCATATAGGCTTCCAGCATCGGACGGGTGAACACGTCACCCGCCAGCAGGAAATCCATATCCTTGTCGAGTTCTTCCAGAGCCTCCCGCAAAGACCCGCAGACGGTCGGGATCACGGCGAGTTCTTCGGGCGGCAGATCATAAAGATCTTTGTCCGAGGCAGGGCCGGGGTCGATTTTGTTGCGGATGCCGTCCAGACCAGCCATCAGCAGGCCCGCGAAGGCCAGATAGGGGTTGGCCGAGGGATCGGGGAAGCGGGCTTCCACGCGTTTGGCTTTCGGCGATTCGGTCCACGGAATACGCACGGCACCCGAGCGGTTGCGCGCGGAATAGGCCAGCAGAACCGGGGCTTCAAAGCCGGGGATCAGGCGTTTATAGCTGTTGGTGCCGGGGTTGGTCAGCGCGTTCAGCGCCTTGGCATGTTTGATGATGCCGCCGATGAACCACAAAGCTTCTTGGCTGAGGTCCGCGTATTTGTCGCCTGCGAACAGCGGTTTGCCATCCTTCCAGATCGACATGTTCACGTGCATGCCCGAGCCGTTGTCGCCCTTCATCGGTTTCGGCATGAAGGTCACGGTCTTGCCGTAAGCATGTGCGACGTTGTGGATCACATACTTATATTTCTGGATGTTGTCGGCTTGCTCGACCAGACCACCGAAGATCATGCCGAGTTCGTGCTGACAGGTGGCAACCTCGTGGTGGTGCTTGTCGACACGGATGCCGATGCGCTTCATGGTCGACAGCATCTCGCCGCGCAGGTCTTGCGCTTCGTCCACCGGGTTGACCGGGAAATAGCCGCCCTTGTGGCCGGCGCGGTGGCCGTAGTTGCCGCCTTCGGTCACAGTGTCGGTGTTCCAAGCGGCTGCTTCGGCGTCGATTTCATAGGACACTTTACGCGGTGTCACCGAATAGCGCACATCGTCGAAGATGAAGAATTCAGCTTCGGGACCGAAATAGGCGGTCTCGCCGATGCCGGACGATTTCATGAAAGCTTCGGCTTTCTTGGCGATCTGGCGCGGGCAACGATCATAGGCCTCATTGGTGTCGGGCTCGACCACGTCGCAATGCACGCAGAGAGTTTTCTCGGCGTAGAACGGGTCCATATAGACCGAGGACGCATCCGGCATCAGTTTCATGTCGGATTGATCAATCGACTTCCAGCCTGCAATCGACGAGCCGTCGAACATGAAGCCTTCTTCAAAGAAGTCTTCATCCACAAGGTCGGTGACCAGAGTGACGTGCTGAAGTTTGCCTTTGGGATCGGTGAAGCGGATATCGAGATACTCGATTTCCTCGTCCTTGATCAGTTTCAGAGCTTTCGCAACTGCGCTCATCATGCTGCCTTTCGGGGTTTCGGGTTGAAAGTGGCGGCAAGTTTTGGCCTGCCGGGTGTTTGGATCGGTTGGTTGGCGTGGCGCTTAAATCGCGTCGTCGCCGGTTTCGCCAGTGCGGATGCGGATCGCCTGCTCGACAGGGCTTACGAAAATCTTGCCATCGCCGATCTTGTCGGTGCGGGCTGCGGCAATGATGGCGGCAATCGCGACATCGACCATATCATCGGTCAGCACGACTTCGATTTTCACTTTCGGCAGGAAATCGACAACATATTCCGCGCCGCGATAAAGCTCGGTGTGGCCCTTCTGACGGCCAAAGCCTTTGACTTCGGTGACCGACAGGCCCTGAATACCGGCTTCCTGAAGGGCTTCCTTCACCTCGTCCAGCTTGAACGGTTTGATGATTGCCTCGATTTTCTTCATGGCCGACTCCCCAAGTCTTTTTACACGCAAATCATGGTCTATGCGGTAGTGATCACTTCCCTGCGGGGGCTTCAATTCTGTAGGGTTTGCGAAGCGGGTGCGGGCGGCGGAAATTCTGCGCCGTGATGAAATTTTAGGCAAACTGCGCGATGTGTGGGCGGTTTGCGAACGAAAAGGCTATGAAATGAGCGAACTGCTGACGGCGGCGCAGATGCGGGCGATCGAGGCGGCGGCGATTGCGTCGGGGCAGGTGACCGGGCTGGAGCTGATGGAACGCGCGGGGGCCGGGGTGGTGGCTGCGGTGCTGGAGGAATGGCCGGAGATGGCGCTGACGTCGCAGCGCGCGGTGGTTTTGTGCGGGCCGGGGAATAACGGCGGCGATGGGTTTGTGGTGGCGCGGTTGCTTGCGGGGCGGGGTTGGGATGTGGAGGTGTTTCTGTATGGGACGCCGGAGGGTATGCCGCCAGATGCCCGGGTGAATTATGAGCGGTGGTTGGAGTTGGGTGAGGTGCGGGGGTTTGGCCCGGATGATGATGGGGAAGAAGTCCAGTCTCAGTGGAGACTGGTTGATAGCGCTGATGTTGTAATTGATGCAGTGTTCGGAATTGGCCTTAGCAGGGCCGTTGCCCCACTATGGCCAATGGTTGCGCTATTCAACGGTCCTATTGACGACGGGTTCTGGAGCACTGGAGAAATCGGGGTCCCGAAGATCGTCGCCGTCGATATGGTGACGGGATTATGTGCAGATTCCGGGCAGGGCTTTGAATGGCCGATCGGTCGGCAGATGACAGAGTTCGCTGCGCATCTGACCGTTACTTTCCACCGTCCGAAGCGCGGCCATTATCTGGATATGGGGCCAAAGTATTGTAATCGCCTTCGTGTCGTTGATATCGGGCTTTCCGCAAGTTCTGACGAGAATGAGTCATCATACTTTCGGCAAAATCCTGAGCACATATTTCTGACTGGGTCGCCGTCGAAAGACTGGATGGCTCGATCTCTGCTCATCAAAGATGGGGGGCACAAATTCTCCCACGGCCACGCCCTGATCGTCTCGGGCGATCATGGCCATGCGGGGGCGGCGCGGATGGCGGCGCGGGGGGCTTTGAGGATTGGGGCGGGGCTGGTGACTTTGGCCTCGCCGCCGGGGGCGATGGCCGAGAATGCGGCGCGGTTGGATGCGGTGATGTTGAAACCCGTGGTGGATGCGGCGGGGTTGGCGGAAGTGCTCTCGGATACGCGGATCAATGCGCTGTGTCTGGGGCCGGGGATGGGGCTGGATGCGCGGGCGGCGGGGTTGCTGCGGGTTGCGTTGGAAACCTCGAGGCTCCGTGACAAGCCCGGAGCGGCGCAGGGGTTGCGGCTGGTGCTGGATGCCGATGCGCTGACCTTGATCTCGCGGGATGCGGGGTTGTTTGCGCTGCTGCATGAGGGATGTGTGCTGACGCCGCATGCGGGCGAGTTTGCGCGGTTGTTCCCGGATATTGCAGAGAAGCTGGCGGCTCCGGCAATCAAGGGCCCTGCCTATTCTAAAGTGGATGCAACACGGGAAGCTGCGGCGCGGGCGGGGTGTGTCGTGCTATATAAAGGGGCGGATACGGTGATTGCTGCGCCTGATGGCCGCTGTTCGATCAATGCGTCGGTGTATGAGCGTAGCGCACCTTGGCTCGCCACCGCTGGGTCAGGCGATGTGCTGGCGGGGTTTATCACTGGGCTTTTGGCACGCGGGTTTGCGCCGATGCAGGCGGCGGAGACGGCGGCTTGGTTGCATGTCGAATGTGCGCGCAGCTTTGGGCCGGGGTTGATTGCCGAGGATCTGCCCGAGGAATTGCCAAAGGTGCTGCGGGCTTTGGGGGGTTAGCGCGAACCGGGCCGCAGGGCGATTTTCGCGCGAAAATCGTGCCGGAATTCGCGCGAATTCCGATCAGGCGGCCAAGGTCACGCCCGTGCAGAGGAGTTCCAGATCGCCTGCGTAGATCACCACGTCTTCTTCAAAGCGCAGGGTGTAGAGGCGCAACTCTGGCATCACCTCGGCGCGGATGTATGCGCCATCGACAAGATAAGCCGCCGCGATCAAGGCAACCTCGGCTCCGGTCAGCGCTTTCGCGCGCCAGTCGCGGATCAGGATGGGTTGATCTGGGGTGACGATCATCTCCTCGGCGGGGCGATCCGTGCCCAGCACGCCCTGCGCAATGCGCACCACGCGGGCGTTTTGCACGATGCTCACCTCAATCGCCACCAGCTTGCGCGCGCCAGAACGGGTGATCACGCGGTCGCCGGGGTGCAGATATTCGACCGGTATCATGCCATCGAGGCTGAGCACCGGGGTGCCGATCGCCAGACCATGATCAAGCCTTGCGTTGGACTTGGCGGCGGTCACTTTGGCGTGGATGGTCATTGGCAATCCTCCGGCGCTTGGGCGCGTGGGGTAAACTTACCGCCAAATGGGGCGAGATTGCGGTCTTGGCCTGACTTTTCAGCGAATTTCGCGGCATAACACAGCTTCACTTTTCCTCTCGCTTCCCGCGCGCGGCTTTGTTAGAAGGGCGCGGATTTCAGGGCGCATGTTTCGGCCTTTTGGCCGGAATCTGCGCTTTGTTGACATATGCGGGTATGGCGAAATTGGCAGACGCACCAGATTTAGGTTCTGGCGCCGCAAGGCGTGGGGGTTCAAGTCCCTCTACCCGCACCAAAGGTTGATGAGAAGGACGGACACATGCAGGTCACCGAAACCCTGAAAGACGGCTTGAAACGCGCCTACACCATCACGGTGTCCGCCGCCGAGCTGGAAGCGAAAGTTCAGGAAAAACTCCTTGAGGCGCAGCCCGAGGTTGAGATCAAGGGCTTCCGCAAGGGCAAAGTGCCGCTGGCGATCCTGAAAAAGCAATTCGGTCAGCGCCTGATGGGCGACGCGATGCAGGACGCCATTGATGGCGCGATGAAGTCGCATTTTGAGGCAACCGGCGACCGCCCGGCCTTGCAGCCCGACGTGAAAATGGTCGGTGGCGAGACTTGGAAAGAAGGTCAGGATGTTGTGGTCGAGATGGCCTATGAAGCCCTGCCGCCGATCCCGGAGCTGGATGCGTCGAAAATCGCTTTGGACCGTTTGTCGGTGAAAGCCGATGAGGCTTCGGTCGAAGAAGCGTTGAAGAATCTGGCGGCCACCGCGCAGAACTTTGAAGACAAGCCGAAGGCCAAAAAGGCCAAATCGGGCGATCAGGTTGTGATCGACTTCAAGGGCTCAGTGGATGGCGTGGCGTTTGAAGGCGGCGCTGGCGAGGATTATCCGCTGGTTCTGGGCTCGAACTCGTTCATTCCCGGCTTTGAAGATCAATTGCTGGGGGCCAAAGCGGGCGAAGATGTCACGGTTACCGTGACTTTCCCGGAAAACTATGGCGCCGCGCATCTGGCGGGCAAAGAAGCGGTGTTTGCTTGCACCGTGAAAGTCGTGCGCGAGGCCAAAGCGGCTGAACTGGACGATGAGCTGGCGAAGAAATTCGGCGCGGAAGATCTGGCTGCCTTGAAGGGCCAAATCTCGGAACGTCTGGAAGCTGAATACAAAGGGGCCGCCCGCGCTGTGCTGAAGCGTTCGCTTCTGGACCAGTTGGATGGCCTCGTGAAGTTCGACCTGCCGCCCGCTTTGGTCGATGCCGAAGCTGCGCAAATCGCGCATCAGCTGTGGCATGAAGAAAACCCGGACGTGCATGATCACAACCACGGTTCGGTTGAGACCACCGACGAGCATAAGAAACTGGCCGAGCGTCGCGTGCGTCTGGGTCTGGTTCTGGCGGAGATCGGCCGCAAAGCCGAGGTTACCGTGTCGGATGCGGAAATGACCCAAGCGGTGCTGGCGCAGGCGCGGCAGTATCTGGGCCAAGAGCGGCAGTATTTCGAGTTCGTGCAGAAGAACCCGAACATGCAGCAGCAGTTGCGCGCGCCGATCTTTGAAGACAAGGTTGTCGATCATATCGTGGCTTCGGCCAAAGTGACCGAGAAAGAAGTGTCCAAAGAAGAACTGCAAAAGTTCATCGAAGCTTTGGACGAGATGTAATCCAAGCTTTCTGCTACTGATCCGGGGCCGCCTCTTTGGGGCGGCCCTTTTCTTTCTGAACCCGGAGATGACCATGCCCGAATTTTTGCCCGATCTGCCTGTCGATGGCATTCTGGAGTGCTTGAAGCGTTCGCCGGGGCATGAGGTGAATACCGGTAAGATGGATGGGCCGGAAAGCTCTGCCGCCTTGACCGCCAACGCCTTCGGTTGGTTTTTGAACCGGGCGCAGGATCTGCCGCCTTTGCCGGGTGTGCCTGCGGGGCAGGTGGCGTCGGTGACGTTGGAGGCCGAGATGCGGTTTCCTTGGACCGGCGGGCGGCATCCGTGGCTGGATGTGGCGATTGAAACCCACACCACTTTGATTGGCATTGAAGCGCGGCGCTATGAGCCGTTTCGCCCGATGAAGGCGAATGGTTTTGCCGAGATTTTTGATCGCCCGGTGTGGGGTGAAAAGCTGGCGCGGTTTACCAAGCTGCGCGATGATATGGTGGCGGGTGAGGCCGGGTTTCAGACCTTGGACGCGGTGCAGCTGATCAAATCGGCCTATGCGATCCTGACGCGGGCTGAGAAACGCGCGGTGGGCGGCGTGCTGGTCTATCTTTATGCCGAGCCTGCAACTTGGGCCTCGGGCAAGCCCGTTGACCCCAAGCGCATTGCGTTACACCGCCGGGAAGTCTCGCAGTTTGCCAAGCTGGTGGCGGGCGATACCGTCAGCTTTGTGCCGCTGCGCTGGGAGGATTTGCTGGATCAGTGGAGCAAGTCCGCCAAACTCGCGGGGCATGTCGCAGCGCTACACGACCGCTTCGGCGCTTTGGGGTGATTTGCGGCGTTCTTGAAAAAGCACGAACAACCCGGCACCTGCGATGATGCCGATGCCCAGCCAGCCTTGCGCATCCGGCCAATCGCGCCAGAACAGCCAGCCCCAGAGCACCGACCAGATCAGGCCGAGGTATTCAAACGGGGCGACAACCGAGGCTGCCGCGATGCGGTAGGCTTGGGTCAAAAGCCACAGGCCCATGGCGGCGACCACGCCGCAGGTCATCATCAGGGTGAGGCCATGGGTGGTGGGGGTGATCCAGCCGCGGGTCAGGAACGCAAGGCTGGGGTGGCTGGTGACGATATGGCTGCCGTCGTGGTAATACAGCGCCATCAGGCCCGCGCAGGATAGAAACACCGCATTGCCCCAGAACGCCAGCGCGGCGGCAGTTTGCGTGTCGCCCATCTTGCGCGCGGTGATCATCGAGATGCCATAGGTCAACCCGGACAGGATCGGCAGCAGGGCGGCCCAATCGAACAGGTCCGATCCGGGGCGCACCATGATGATCACGCCGAGGAACCCGGTCAGCACGGCAGCCCAAGCGGCGGCGCTGACCTTCTCGGACAGGAACAGCACCGACAGCACGGTGATGAACAAAGGGCCCGAGTAATACAGTGCGACCGTTGTGGGCAACGGCAGGCCCGCAAGGGCGATGTAAAAGCTGAAGTATGCGATGAACATCACCAACCCGCGCAGGATCATCTTCGGCGCGCCCGGCGTGAACAGGGTGCGGAGGCCGCCGTCAAAATGCGCGAAGGCCAAGAGGAACGGGATCGAGGTGAAGCCCCGGATCAGCATCGCTTGATACAAGGGATAGCCGCCGGAAATCAGCTTCAGAATCAGGTCTTGCACCGAAAACACCGAGATTCCGGCGATTAGGTAGACAATGCCCAAGCTGGTGGTTTTGCGGGTCATTTTTGCAAGCTAGGGCGGGCTCAGGGCCTCGGCTGTTCGATTTGCGACATGGTTTGATCAAAAGCGGTAGGCGGTTGATCGGAACGTGGAGAACCGCGCTGCGGTCTTGCCCAGCACGGCATGATCCGCGAGAGGGCGGAGACGCACATGTTGCGCGGTCACAGCCAACACCCCGCTTAGCAGCCTAAAACAAGATGATATCCGAGGCCACCATGCTGACCTCTCCGGTAAATCGCATCAACAAATACGCGCCATTGCCCGTGCCAGACCACAACAGATCACTGGTGTCGGTGCCGCTGTCGTATTGCAGCACGAACACCCCCGGTGTGCTGGTGCTGCCGCCGATCTGCAGATCGCCCGGATCCAGCGGGCCAAGATCGGGGGCGTAGATGCCGATGCCCGCCCCGGCGTAGCGGATATGATCCTCGCCGCTGGTAAAATCGGTGATGGTGTCAAGGCTGTTCTCGGTCAGGCCGAACACGAACACATCCGCCCCGGCCCCCCCTGTGCGGATGTCTTGGCCCTGACCGCCGTTGATCACGTCATTGCCATCGCCACCATAGAGCGTGTCATTGCCCGCGCCGCCGTAGAGCAGGTCATCGCCCGTGATGCCCATCAGGAAATCCTGACCGTCCATGCCAAAGCCAGTGTCATTGCCGCCACCGCCCCGGAAGGCATCATCGCCCGCACCAAGGCTGGCAATATCGGCCAGTGAACCGCCGTAGGCCTCATAGTGCTCAAACCCGGTGATCACCGACAGGCTGCCGTCATCCACCCGGCCATTCGAGCCATCGACGATGAAATACAGCGGCGAGTTATCGCTTTGCGCCAGCAGCACATCATTGCCACTGCCGCCATTCAAGGTGTTGGCGACGCCGGTGATGATATAGGCCACGACATCATCACCCGACAAGGCATTGACCCGGTTGGCACCGCCCGCGACCGACAGGAAATCATCGCGCGCGCCGCCGATCACCGTGTCATTGCCGTAACCTGCCAGCAGAAACAACTCCTCCATCCCGACAAAATTCAGAACCGAGCCATCGGTGGCCGAGGCAAATCCGCTGCGAAAATCAATCGAAACCGCGTCATCGGTGAACACCGAGGGCCAAGACAGCAACAGGGTGTCGATGCCCGCGCCGCCAAACACCGCTGCATTCTGGGTTTGCGCCACCACCACCGTATCATCGCCCGCGCCGCCATAAGCGGTGTCATCGCCCGCACCGGTTTCAATCGCATCGTCGCCCAGCCCGCCATAAACGATGTCGTCGTTTTGAAATGCGTAAATGATGTCGTTGCCGGCAAGCCCATGCAGCGCATCATTGCTCGCGCCGCCGTAGATCAAGTCGTCGCCTGTGGTGGCCATGCTGAAATCTCCTGAAAAATGCGTGTATTGGGCAGATTTGTCGTCGGCTGCCGGATCAATGGGCCGATATTCGCCCGATCTTCGGTGGCTCTACCGATCGTCACAGCCTTAAATTGAGGCTAGTTGTGAAATTTGGTCAAGAAAAAACCGCGCGCAGTTGCCCGCGCGCGGTTTCTAAGGTCAGAGACAAACCAGCTTAGTCGCGGGTCAGGTCTTCGCCGTCTTGCGCGGCACCCATTTCCGAGAACAGGTTGGCGATCTCGAAATCGGCTTCGGCTTCCGCCTCGGCTGCGAGTTCTTGGATCGATTTGCCCGAGGCTTGCAGCGTGGCTTCTTCGATCGAGCGTGCGACGTTCAGGCTGAACTTCACGCTGACTTCCGGGTGCAGAATCACCGAAACGGTGTGCACGCCAAGCTCTTTGATCGGACGATCCAGCACGATTTGGCCACGGTTGACGGTGAACCCGTCAGCGATGGCCGCATCGGCTGCGTCACGGGTGGTGACGGAGCCGTACAAAGCACCCGAATCGGAGGCCGAACGGATGATCACGAAGGTCTGGCCATCCAGCTTTTCGCCGACAGCTTCGGCTTCTTTGCGGGTTTCCAGGTTGGTGAGTTCCAGCTGGGCTTTCTTCACTTCAAACTGAGCAATGTTGCCCGAGTTTGCGCGAAGCGCTTTGCCTTGCGGCAGCAGGAAGTTGCGCGCGTAGCCGTCCTTGACGTTGACGACTTCGCCCATTTGGCCAAGCTTGGCCACGCGTTGAAGCAGGATCACTTGCATATCTGGTGCTCCTTATTTCACGGCATAGGGCAGCAGGGCGAGGAAGCGGGCGCGTTTGATGGCTTGCGCCAGCTCACGTTGCTTCTTGGCCGAGACTGCGGTGATACGGGACGGCACGATCTTGCCGCGCTCGGATACATAGCGTTGCAGCAGGCGCGTGTCTTTGTAGTCGATTGCCGGAGCATTGTCGCCCGAGAACGGGCAGACCTTGCGGCGGCGGCAAAACGGTTTGTTCGCCATGGTTTAGGCTCCTTTCCTGAGGCTGGGGATCAACGACGCGGGCCGCCGAACGACGGACGCTCGCCACGGTCACCACCGCGGTCGGGACGGTCGCCGAACGAAGGACGCTCACGACGCTCGCCGCCGAAACCACCTTCAGGGCGGTCGCCGCGCTCGCGCTCGTCACGCTTTTGCATCTGAACCGACGGGCCGTCTGCATGCACGTCAACCTTGATGGTCAACACGCGCATGACGTCATCGTGCAGGCGCATCAGGCGTTCCATTTCCAGAACAGCCGCTGCGGGTGCATCGGTTTTCAGCAGGGCGTAGTGGCCCTTGCGGTTTTTGTTGATCTTGTAGGCCATCGTCTTGACGCCCCAGTATTCATGCTCGACAACTTTACCGCCGTTGTCGGCCAGAACCGTGGAGAAGTGTTCGATGAGGCTTTCAGCCTGCGCGTTGGAAAGATCCTGACGCGCGATCATAACATGCTCGTAAAGCGGCATGTGTGCTCCGATCTGTCTATGTGGCGCATTTCATAGGACGGGCAAACACTTTCCGCGGCCCGTCCACGAGAGCCTGCGCCGTTACGTGGAAATGCGGAAAGATTGGGGGCTTATAGAGGAAAGTGGCGGGGATGCAAGCGCAGCAAGCCGTTGCGGCGGATTTAGCGTGCCGAGGCGGGCAGGCCGAAAATCCGGTCGAAGCTCCACGTGAAAACATAGGTGTAGAGGATGAACAGCACGATCAACCCGGCCTCATATTTCAGCGCCGTCCACAGATCGACCTGCAGCCACCACGCCATGATCGGCAGCACGAGGATGACGAGGCCACCCTCGAACAACAGCGCGTGGATTGAGCGGCGGGTCAGGCTGCGGCCCTTTTGGGCCTGCCGCGCCTCCCATGCTTCAAACAGCGCGTTAAAGCCCATGCTCCAGCCCATCGCAATGCTGGCGGTGATGGCGGAAAGGATGATGGATTGCGTCGCATTGGCCTCTGACATCGCCAAGAGGCCAAGGGTGGCGACGGCCACACCAAGGGTCTCAAAGCTGACAGCATAGATGATTTTGCGCATGGTCGGTGTCATGCGGGCATCTGGGCCGGGCGGGGCGGCGCTGTCAAGATCGCGTCCTTCAGGCGGGGCGTTGCGCGATTGGCTTTCGCAGGGTAAGCCAAAGGGGAGATTTATGGAGGGCCAGATGAGCCGCGCATTCGTATTTCCGGGGCAGGGTGCCCAGACCATTGGCATGGGCCGGGCTTTGGCAGAGGCTTATCCGGCCGCCCGCGCGGTGTTTGATGAGGTCGACGAGGCTTTGGGCGAGAAGCTGTCCAACCTGATCTGGGACGGCTCGATTGAAGATCTGACCCTGACCAAAAACGCCCAACCCGCGCTGATGGCCACCTCGATTGCCGCGCTGCGGGCGCTGGAGAGCGAAGGCATTGGGATTGAGACGGCATCCTTCGTGGCCGGACACAGCTTGGGCGAATACTCGGCTTTGTGTGCCGTTGGCGCGCTCGATCTGTCCGACACCGCCCGGCTTTTGCGGATTCGCGGCCAGGCGATGCAAGAGGCGGTTCCGGTGGGCGTAGGCGCGATGGCCGCCCTGCTGGGCCTTGATTTCGCCGCTGCTACCGAAGTCGCCGCCGAAGCCGCACAAGGCGAGGTTTGCCAAGCCGCCAATGACAACGATCCGGCGCAGGTGGTGGTGTCTGGCCACCGTGGCGCTGTCGAGCGGGCCTTGGAGATCGCCAAAGCCAAGGGCGCCAAACGCGCGCTGTTGCTGCCCGTCTCCGCGCCCTTCCATTGCAGCCTGATGCAACCCGCCGCCGCCGTGATGAACGAGGCGCTTGCGGGCGTGGTGGTCTCGGCCCCGAAAGTCCCGGTGGTGGTCAATGTCCGCGCCGAAGCCGTCACAGAACCCGACCGTATCCGGGCGCTGCTCGTGGCGCAGGTGACAGGCTCGGTCCGCTGGCGCGAATCTGTGCTGTGGATGCAGGGCGCAGGTGTCACCGAATTCTGGGAGATCGGCACAGGCAAGGCTTTGTCGGGCATGATCAAGCGCACGGCCTCGGGGGCTGTGACGCGAGCTGTCGGTACGCCGGAAGATGTGCAGGCGGCCAAGGCCTAAACCAGACGATTTTTGAGAAAAATCGTGGCCCGGTTCTGCAGGCGTTGCGATTTGGATAAACGGCGGGGCCATTCGCACCGCTTCTGAGAGGACAGAACATGTTTGATCTGACAGGAAAGACCGCGCTGGTGACAGGCGCATCCGGTGGCATCGGCGGCGAGATCGCCCGCAGCCTTTATGCGGCAGGGGCAACCGTAGGGCTGTCTGGCACGCGGCTGGAACCGTTGCAGGCTTTGGCGTCCGAGTTGGGCGATCGCGCGCATGTGCTGCCCTGCAATCTGAGCGATCTTGCGGCGGTGGACGCGCTGATCAAGCAGGCGAGCGCCGCGATGGGCTCGGTGGATATTCTGGTCAACAACGCCGGCATCACCCGCGACAATCTGTTCATGCGGATGTCGGATGACGAATGGCAAGCGGTGATCGACGTCAACCTGACTGCGACCTTCCGGCTGATGCGCGGGGCGTTGCGCGGTATGATGAAAGCCCGCTGGGGCCGCATCATCAACATCACCTCGGTGGTCGGCCATTCCGGCAATCCGGGGCAGGGCAATTATGCCGCCGCCAAAGCCGGGGTTCTGGCAATGTCGAAATCGCTGGCGCAGGAAGTCGCCAGCCGCAACATCACGGTGAACTGCATAGCCCCCGGCCTGATCGAAACCGCGATGACCGAAAAGCTGAACGACGAACAGCGCGCCAAGATTCTGGTCGGTGTCCCCGCAGGCCGGATGGGCAAACCGCAGGAAGTCGCCGCAGGTGTGCTCTATTTGGCATCACAAGAGGCCGCCTATATCACGGGCACAACACTGCATGTCAACGGCGGCGGCGATATGTCATAAGGCGGCTAGAAGCGGTTTGAAACCGTTTGCCTAATGCGCGCGCCCTTGCTATAGGCTCGCAAGAATACGCCAGCGGCCAATGCTCTGGTGCCGAGCGCCCCGAAAGGGCAGGGATAAGACCGGGGGCAACCCCTAAACGCTATAAGGAAAGAACATGAGCGACATCGCTGATCGTGTGAAGAAGATCGTCGTCGAGCATTTGGGCGTCGAAGCGGAAAAAGTGACCGAGACCGCCTCGTTCATTGACGATCTGGGCGCAGACAGCCTCGACACCGTCGAGCTGGTCATGGCGTTTGAAGAAGAATTCGGCATTGAGATCCCGGATGACGCCGCTGAAACCATCCAGACCTTCGGCGACGCGGTGAAGTTCATCTCCTCCGCTGCCTGATCGCTGTTGCAGATCAAACGGAAAGGCACCCTGCGGGGTGCTTTTTTGTTTTTGGAGGATGGGTTTGACCGGAACGCAGCACGGTCTCGGGTGCCATTGAGGCACCCTCACCCGGCTGGCGCGGTGCTATCCTGTCGGCTTGGGTTGCTTGAAATGCAGGAGCCTCCGGCGGGAGTATTTCAAAAAGAGCAAATCCAAGATCATCGCAACACAGACAGGTTGCACGAAGGTCTTGTGATTGCTCTTTTGAAAATACTCCCGCCGGAGGCTCCCTCCTGCACAAACGGCGCAACGCGACAGAACCTGTCAGCGGCAGCAGCGGTCGAGCGGGGCCTCGATGGCCTCCGAGACCGCCGCTGGGTTCAGGTCACTCCGCTGCCAGTCCTTGCACACGCGGCATGGGTTTGTCGTTTTGCCCGGCCTCCAAAGCGGCAATCCGGGCTTCCAGCACTTCGGGCGCGGCGGGTTCAAACTCCACCTCTTTCGGGCCGATCACCCCCCGGAACAGCCGTGCGATCAGGCGGGAGAGGTCGTCCATGATCAGGTAGAACGAGGGCACCACCACAAGGCTCAGCACGGTCGAGACGATAATGCCGCCGATCACAGCCGTGGCCATTGGCGCGCGGAAGGCACCACCTTCGCCCACCCCCAAAGCTGAGGGCAGCATCCCCGCCGACATCGCGATCGAGGTCATCACGATCGGCTGCGCCCGCTTGTGCCCGGCTTCGATGATCGCCCCCAGCCGGCCCATGCCGTGCCAGCGCATCTCAATCACGAAATCAACCAAGAGGATGGCGTTCTTGGTGACGATCCCCATCAGCATCAGGATGCCGATCAGCACCGGCATCGACAAAGCCGAATTGGTCAGGATCAGCGCTGCTGCCACGCCGCCAATCGCCAAGGGCAGCGACAGCAGGATGGTGAAGGGTTGGATCACCGATTTGAACAGCAGGATCAGCACGGTCAGCACCAGCATCAGCCCCATCAGCATGGCTTTGCCAAAGCTCGCGAACAGCTCGGTCTGCACCTCGGCATCGCCGGATTCCTTCACCACCACGCCCGCAGGCAGTTTGGTTGCGGCGACAACTTCGGCCAGCCGGGTCTTGGAGGTGTCCAGCGCCACGCCAACAGGCAGGGAGGCGCCAATCGTCGCCTGACGTTGGCGGTTCAGCCGTTTCACCACCGAAGGGCCCTCGCCGATCACAATATCGGCCACCGCCGACAAAGGCACGGTCGCGCCGGTGTTGGTGGTCAGTTTGGTGGCGGCGATGCGGTTGATGTCTTCGCGCGACGCATTGGCCAGTTGCACCCGGATCGGGATCAGGCGGTTGTCGATGGACAGGTTTGCCAAGGACACATCCAGATCGCCGATCGTTGCCACCCGCACCGTGGTTGCGATGTCTTGCGTGGTGATGCCAAGACGGGCTGCTTCTTCGGCGCGTGGGGTGATCTGCACTTCAGGGCGCGGCAAAGCGCCTTCCGAGCTGACCTCAGCAAGCAGGGGTTCGGTGCGCAGGGCGCCTTCCAGCGCCGAGGTGGCGGTGTTCAGATCGGCCTCGAAATTGGCCAGAATCGAATAGGCCAGATTGCGTTCGCCGCGGTCGTTCAGTTTGAAGGCGCGAATGTCGGGGACTGTCGCGAGGCTGTCGAAAATCTGCGCCTCAATGATGTTTTGCGGCACGGTACGGCCG
>JAYTVN010000029.1:0-68348 GCA_043743975.1 Cypionkella sp. | reverse complement strand
ACACGGCAACTCCCCGTAGGATCCCAAGATACGCAGCCTGCGATTGTGGTTGGCGGAAGCGGTGGGATTCGAACCCACGGTAGGGTTCCCCCTACGCTAGTTTTCAAGACTAGAGCCTTAAACCACTCGGCCACACTTCCATGTTTGGGCTGCAATCAGGGGCGTAACCGCCTACCCCACATCCCGAACAAGCGGCTGATAGCATTGTCTGCCGGGAATTCAAGCGACAAGACGCGGCGCAGCACTGCTTCACGCCCAAACCACGTTTTCGTGCTTATCGGAAACACAGACTTGCACATACTCCCTAGAGGCTCATGTTGCGGCAGACGAGGCTGTTCCGAGTCCTGCGTGACCGCGCCAGCAATCGCTACAGAGTAATTTTACGGGTGTGAACGGAGGCAATGCGTTGATCTGGCTGGCTTCCCATTTCCTTGTTGTCCTTGGTGTCGTGTTGGTCGGGCTTGCGATGCTGTTCGTGGTGCAGCAACGCCGCTCGCCACAATCGGCTGCGGCTTGGCTGTTGTTCATTCTGCTGCTGCCCTATGTGGCAATCCCGGTGTTTCTGGCGCTGGGGTTTCGCAAGCAAAGCGCCCGTTTCCCGCCGATCCGGTTTGCTCCGATGCACCGGACCACGCCCACACCGCAACCCGTCGCAAAGGCATTGCAGGCCTTTGGAATTCCACCCGCCTCGGATGGCAATCATCTGGCGCTGCATTTTGAGTCCGCAGACGCACGCGCGGCGCTGTTTCACGCCGTTGCGCAGGCACAGAGCCGACTGGACATCACCTTTTACCTGCTGGATGACGATGCCTCAGGCCGCGATTTCATCGAAACCCTGATCGAGAGGGCGCAAGCCGGTGTTGCGGTTCGGTTGATCCTAGATCGGCTGGGCGCGCTGCACCGCCCGAAAGCCGCATTGCAGCGGTTATGCGCCGCTGGCGGCAAGGTACGGTATTTCTCGCCGTTCCTGCACCGGGTCGGCAATGGCCATCTTAACCTGCGCAATCACCGTAAGATGGTGATTGCGGATCTCGCCGATGTTTGGGCGGGCGGGCGCAATATAGGCGACGCCTATCTTGGTGAAGGGCAGGATTGGATCGACCTCAGCTTTAGCCTGCAAGGTCCGGTGGTGCAGACATATATCGACGTGTTCGCGGCGGATTGGGATGCGATTGGTACAGCACACGGCGCCCTGATCGCACAAAACGCACCCGTAGGAACCGTCACCGCGCAACTGGTGCCGTCTGGGCCCGATACCCCTGACGATGCGCTGCATGACGCGCTGGTTTGCGCCATTCACCGCGCCGAGCACTCGATCTGGCTGACCACGCCCTATTTCCTGCCGACCGAGGCGCTGCTGCAAGCTTTGGCCACTGCGGCTCGGCGCGGGGTGGATGTACGGATCATGCTGCCGCAAAAGTCTAACCAATGGGTGACAGATCTTGCCCGCGGGGCCTATCTGCGCGATCTGGCCGCGGCGGGTTGTACGATCCTGCGGCTGCGGCAGGGGATGCTGCACGCCAAGGCCGGAATGATCGACGATCTGGCTTGGGTCGGCTCGGCGAATTTCGACGTCAGATCCATGTTGCTGAACTTTGAATCTGCCCTGATGCTTTACGATGCCGCCACCGTCAGCGCATTGCGAGACTGGTTCAGAGGCATGGAACCGCTCTGCGCCCAAGGCGTTGTCAAACCAAGCCTGCCCCGCCGTTTTGTTGAGGGAATTTTTCGGCTGGGGCCCCCGATATTGTGACAAAAATCTCCCTACGCATCGCCACCTACAACATCCGCAAAGCGCTTGGCAACGACCGCCGCCGCGATCCGGAGCGCACTATGCGGGTGATTGAGGCGATGGATGCCGATATCGTACTGCTGCAAGAGGCCGATATGCGGATGGGAAACCGCCCGCCTGCCCTGCCCGCCGCGTTGTTCGAGGGTCGCAGTTTTCGCCCGGTGGTGTTCACGCATGGTCGCGACAGTCTGGGCTGGCACGGCAATGCCATTCTGATCCGCAACAGCATTGAGGTGCTGGCCACCGCCCACCTCGACCTGCCGGGGCTAGAGCCGCGCGGGGCGGTGATGGCCGACCTGCGCTTTCGGGGTCACGATATCAGTGTGATCGGCACGCATCTGGGCCTGATCCGTGCCTCGCGCCGCCGTCAGTTGGCAGCCCTGCACGCCTTCGCGGGTCATTCGCAGATCAGCGCCCGGTTGCTGGCGGGGGATTTCAACGAATGGTCCGGCCTGTCGCATTTGGCAGGCCTCGGCCCTGACTTTCGGGTGTTACCAAGCCCGCCTACGTTTCACGCGCGCAAGCCAGTGGCGGCTCTGGATCGCATCGCGCTGACCGATGATTTCACCCTGCGCGATATCTGGGCCGTTTTGACGCCCGAGGCCAGACGCGCCTCGGACCATCTGCCGCTTGTCGCTGATCTGACCTTGAAAGGAGCCTCGTAATGGCCCACACCACCACCAAATCCAACGCCGGTTCCGAAGAATGTGTCACCCTTGTGCTGCAAGGCGGTGGCGCACTCGGCGCCTATCAGGCCGGAGCCTATGAGGGGTTGGCCAAGCAGGCCCGTCATGTCTCTTGGGTGGCAGGCATCTCTATCGGTGCCATCAATGCCGCCATCATCGCGGGCAATACGCCGCAAAACCGCGTCGAGCGGCTGCGTGAATTCTGGGAGCAAGCGAGTTCAAAATCCCTGCCCGCCACCTTGCTGGACGGCATTTGGGCGCGGGCTTTCCTGAACCAATTCAGCGCCTCATCCACCACCATCACCGGCGTGCCCGGTTTTTTTGAGCTGCGCTTCCCCCCCGCCGCCCTGATGCCGCAAGGCACCACCGGGGCCAGCAGTTTCTACGACACCGCCCCCTTGCGCACCACCTTGGAACGGCTGGTCGATTTCGATCTGCTGAACAACGGCGACACCCGCCTCAGCCTAGGCGCGGTCAATGTCGAAACCGGCAATCTGACGTGGTTTGATACCGCCACGCAGCGCATCGGCCCTGAACATATCATGGCCTCGGGTGCTTTGCCGCCGGGATTTCCGGCGGTGGAGATTGATGGAGCCTATTACTGGGATGGCGGTTTGGTGTCCAACACGCCTTTGCAGTATGTGATGGACGCGCAGAAATCGCAGACCGATCTCTGCGTGTTCCAAGTTGATTTGTTCAATGCCCGGGGCGCCCTGCCCGCATCGGTCTGGCACAGCGAAGCGCGTGAGAAGGAAATCCGCTTTTCCAGCCGCACCCGTTTCAACACCGATATGATGCGCCGCCTGCACGACACCAGCGCCGCCGCCCGCCGCCTTTACGACAAATTGCCGCCCGAGATGAAATCCGACCCGGACGTGCAGGCTTTGCTGAAAGGCAGCGCCGATCCGCACATCACCATCGCGCATCTGATCTACCGCCCCAGCCAATACGAAGGTGGATCAAAGGATTATGAATTCTCGCGCAGCTCAATGCTGGATCATTGGCAGGCCGGAAAGGCGGATGCCGAACATACAATCACCCATCCCGATTGGAAAAACCGCCACCGCTCAACCGAGTGTGTGCAGGTGTTCGATCTGGCAAATCACTGACCGAAAATCACGGATCAAAGGCCAAAACCATGAAAATCGCCGATGTCACCCGCAACGCTTTCGCCATGCCACTCACCAGCCCCGCCTTCCCCAAAGGCCCCTACCGCTTTGTGAACCGCGAGTTTTTCATCATCACCTACCGCACCGATATGGAAGCCTTGCGCGCCGTGGTGCCAGAACCCTTGCAAGTCACCGACCCCATCGTGAAATACGAATT
This sequence comes from Cypionkella sp., assembly GCA_043743975.1. GTDB lineage: Bacteria > Pseudomonadota > Alphaproteobacteria > Rhodobacterales > Rhodobacteraceae > Cypionkella. The sequence goes on along the minus strand of JAYTVN010000029.1, from coordinate 64,544 downwards.
CATCCGTATGCCCGACAGCACCGGCTTTGGCGATTACACCGAATCCGGCCAGATCATCCCAGTGGAATTCAATGGCCGCAAAGGCAGCTATTGCCATGCGATGTTCCTGAACGACGAAAGCCCGATTGCGGGCGGACGCGAGATTTGGGGCTTTCCGAAGAAATTCGCCGAACCCCGGCTGCGGGTTGAAAAAGATACCCTCGTTGGAACGCTTGATGTAGGTTCAGTGCAAGTCGCTTGCGCCACCATGGGCTATAAACACCGCGCCATCGACACCGCCAAAGTGTTGGCCTCGCTGCAAGCCCCGACCTTCCTGCTCAAGATCATCCCCCATGTCGATTGCACCCCGCGCATCTGCGAATTGGTGGAGTACAATCTTGAAGACATCACCGTGAAAGGCGCGTGGGAAGGCCCGGCTGGCTTAGAGCTTCACGATCATGCCTTGGCCCCACTCACCCAACTTCCGGTGCGCGAGGTGATCTCGGCCACCCATATCCTCACCGACCTCATCCTTGGTCTGGGCCACGTCGTGCATGATTACCTCGCCCCAAACCGCTAACCCCCTTCACCACAGGAGCCTGAATATGTCCTTCCCCATGACCCTCAAAGATAAAGTCTGCATCATCACCGGATCGGCCAGTGGCATCGGCAAAGCCATCGCCGAACGCTACATCGCAGACGGCGCAAAAGTCGTCATCGCCGATCTGCGTTTGGATGCCGCCCAAGCCACCGCAGCAGAACTCACCACCACAGGCCCCGGCAGCGCCATCGGGGTTGAGATGAACGTCACCGACGAAGCCGCCGTCAACGCAGGCATCCAGCAAGTCATCGACCATTGGGGCCAGATCGACGTGCTGGTGTCGAACGCGGGCATCCAGATCGTGCATAAGCTGGAGGAATTCCCGTTTGAAGATTGGAAAAAACTGCTGTCGATCCATCTCGACGGCGCGTTCCTGACCTCCAAGGCCTGCCTGCCGCATATGTATAAGGCCGGGTCCGGGTCGATCATCTTCATGGGCTCGGTGCATTCCAAAGAGGCTTCACCGCTGAAATCGGCCTATGTCACCGCCAAACATGGCCTGCTGGGCCTCGCCCGTGTGATCGCCAAAGAAGGCGCAGAGCACGGCGTCCGCTCGAACGTGATTTGCCCCGGATTTGTGAAAACCCCGCTGGTCGAAAAGCAAATCCCCGAGCAGGCGAAGACTTTGGGCATTTCCGAAGAAGACGTGGTGAACAAAATCATGCTCGGCGGCACAGTCGATAAAGAATTCACCACGGTTGAAGACGTGGCCGAAATCGCGCATGTCTTCGCCGCCTTCCCGACCAACGCACTGACCGGCCAGTCGATGATCGTCAGCCACGGCTGGTTTATGGAATAAGCCAAAGTCAACGGGCTCAAGCCGTTATGGCTTGGGCCCACTGCGCAAGCGAAGATACCCTAACAGCAGCCCGATCAGTGCCAGCGCCATCAAAACCGAAGCAACCAGCCCGATATGCCGTCCGATAAACGGCAGCACACTGGCCGAATGGCCAAAGTGATAGGCCAACACGGTCCAAAATCCGACCCAAAGCGCCGCGCCCACCACATTGGCAGCTAGAAAACTCAGCCAATGCATCCCCGCTGTTCCCGCCACCAGCCCATTCATCTGCCGCAGCAACACCACAAACCGCGCCGCAATCACCATCAACGGGCCATATTGCGCAAACACCGCCTCAACCTTGGCATAGCGGCTTTCCGTCACCCCAAACCGCGCGCCATAGCTGGTCACCACCGCCCGACCATATCTACGGCCAATGAAATACGCGATATTGTTGCCCAAAACCGCGCCACACCATGCCGCTATCGCCACCGCCCAAATGCTGATCTTTCCCGTCCCCGCCAAGGTCGCGGCCAAGATCAGCGCGCTTTCCCCCGGCAACGGCAGGCCCAAAGTCTCGAGCGTCAGCGACACGAACAACGCGGCGGCACCATAATGATGGATCAGCGCCAAGACATTCACTTCGATCCAACTCATCGTTGCTCTCACTTCAAATTTGGCCACCGCCAGTGGGTTCGCCGCCACCGCGCAGTTTGATGCCCCGCTATGCTGATTACTTCGGTTTCGCTGCGGTGCTGTGGAATTTATCCTGCCGGCGATCGCCAAAAAGCAATCGACTTTCCAACCTTTCCCGCTGCTCGCGATAGAACGCCATCAGAAACGGCCGTGGGTCCGCGCCAATGGCGTGCTCGGGGTAGCTGATCCGGCGCGCAATCGCCTTGGCGACTTTCTCAAGCTCTGCCGCATGAAGCTGGCTTTTCGATGGGTCGCGCAAAATCGCCTCAAGGGTCTGCAATTCGTAGCTGCCATAGATATCCAGTTGCGCCTGATCAAAGCTAAATCCGCCCTGCACCTCGCTCAACGCAAGGTCATCCAGCAGAATGGCCTTTGGTTTCACGATCACCAAGGTGCCCGCCACCACATCGCCCAACCGCTGCTTGCGTTTGTTGCGGATCGGATAGATCGCGACGAACAAGGTCCAGACCAACAAGATCGCAGCGGCAATCCATGATTGCGCGGTCGAGGTGTAATTCCACTGTAGAACCAAGCCCAAGGGCGCAAAAAACTCAACATCTTTCAACAAGTTGCGCGCGACAACCTGATGCGCGCCCAAGGCGCGACTGTCGGCCGAGATCACCATGATCCCGACGATGCGCTTGCCCAAAGTGCGCCCGTTCCAGATCAATTCTGACAGCACATAATACGGCACGCCGACGAAAAACGCCAAGATGACGACCAAGGCAAACAAAGCGGTTTTCGGCAGAAGACCCAGCCACGCCACCGCCAAGATCAACAGGAGGATCGCGAACCAAGTCAAAATCAGATCCAGAATAACCGCCCCAAACCGTGCGCCCAGCGAGGCCAGCTCAAAGCCAATCGGCACGCCTTCGGGTGGGACGAAATTCTCCAAAACGCGCATTGACGCCGCACTGCGCGGGAGGGCGGTTTTGTCAGATTTGCGCCGAAACCTCATACCTTGGCCCCGCCCGTCCGCCCTGATCGCCACAGCCACAGCACCCAGAATCCGCCAAGCCCCCAGCCGATCAGCAGACGCGCCTCTGGGCTGGTGACGGTCTGGCGCAGCACGCCTTCGACCACGCCCGCCACCAAAAGCATCAGCCCGGCCAACAGGAACAATTTGACGGCATCCCTGCCATGCAGGCGCAGCGAGTCTTTGCGCGACATTTGTCCCGGCATCAGCCCCGCAAGCCCCAAGCGCGCGCCCCCTGCACAAGCGATGCAGATCGCGCTGATTTCGGTGACGCCATGGATGGACAGCCACGCAAAGGCATCATAGCCAAGCCCGGCCTGCACAAACAACGCAAAGAACGCCCCCAGCATCAGGCCATTGTAGAAGGTCAGAACAAAGCTGGGCAGCGCCCAAAAGATGCCCAACCCAAAGATAAAAATGGCAATATTGGTGTTGTGTGAAAACAAATAGGCCGCGAAGGCAGTCAGCACGTCGCCGCTCTGCAGAGATGCATCGCCGTAGAGCGTGTCGCGCAGATAGCCCACACTGGCCCCCGGAGCACGACCATCTGACAGACCGCCCGGCACGAAGGTGTAAAACCAGCTTCGGTCGCGGAAAAACAGCACAAATCCGGTGATTGCCCCCAACATCATCGCGCTGAACCCGATCAGCAGCGGTAAAATCGAACGCCGCACCGCCTGCGGGATGCCTTCGCGCAGCAGCCGTCCAAATGCCCCGGAAAGGCTGCGTTGCGGCACATAGACCACCAACCAAGCCCGCGCGCAAAGCTGATCCAGATAGTTCAGCAATGCCAGATCCAGCGAAATGTCTCGCGCCAAGGCCAGTGAGGTCATCGCCTGACGATAAAGCGCCGCCAGTTCTTTGGCCTCGGTATAGTTCAACCCGGCAGTACCATGCGTCTCGGCTTGCTTGACCAAGACCTCAAGCCTGCGCCAACCCGGCTCTCGCAGCTTGCGGAAACGGGCAGAACGCAGCAGTTCGGCTTCGATGCGGCTTGGGTTGGCTTGGGGGTGATCGGTCATATCAACTCCCGCGCCTTGATGTCGATGTATTTTGACACCAGCGCCGTGGTCAGCGCCTCGGCGGCGACATCAAGGCAAAGCACACCCAGTTGTGACAGACGCTCCATCACCGCTTGGCGTTCGTGCAAAATCTGGCCCGCCGAGACAGAGGCCGCGATGCTGTTCAAACCGAAATCGGTCGGATGGGCGATGCGGTTCAGCGCGGGATCACGCAGGGCGACAAACAGCACCAGATGGTGCCGGGTCAGCAGACTGACGTTTTCAACCAGTAATTCGGCAGTGATGCTGTCGACGAAATCCGAAAACACGATGATCAGGCAGCGCCGCCGCAGCCGGGTCAACAGATGGCTCAGCCCGAGCGTGTGGTTGGTTTCGTGGTCGGTATAATTCAGTCCCGCCGCCGCCGCGCGCAGTTGCGCAAAGCCCGCCCGACCGGGCTGCGGTGGCAAAAACTGCCGTGGGCGGCTGTCGAACGCATAAAGCCCGACGTGATCACCGCCAAGGCCCGCCGCCCACCCCATGCCCAAAGCGGCATTGATGGCGCGATCCAGCTTGGGCAGGCCAGCGATCCGCTCGCTCATCAGATAGCCACAATCCAGCGCCAGCAGGATATGATGGTTCTTTTCCGCCCGCGTTTCGCGTGCCACCAGCATATTGAGCCGCGCCGAGCGTTTCCAATCAATCTGGCGCGAATCCATACCGGGGGCAAAATCGCGCAACTGGTGAAACTCTGACCCAGAGCCTTTCAGCCGCATGTCTTTCTGACCTTCCAGCAGCGGCAGCATCTGCGCTTGGATCTGTCCAGACATCACCGCCGTCACATCGGACACCACGGTGATCTCATGCAACATCGGCGTGCGGGACAGCACCTCTAGCAGCCCCCAGCGCGATGCCCATTTCAAATGCAGGGCGCGGACCTTGTGCCCCCCGCGCTTCAGCAGCGGCAGATAATCCTTGAGGACGTAAGACGGCCCGTCGCAGGCAATATCGGTCAAAACACCATCGCCCAGCGCCGCATCCAGATCGAAACGCAGCGACAATTCGGTCGGCAAGGCCGCACCCGACTTGCGCTTCACCGTCACAGTGTAAGGCGCATCCACCCCCACCATACCGGTTTTCGGCAAACTCACCTCGACGGTGATCGCGCGCGGCGCAGTCGACGCCAACGCGTCCATCATCACAGTCACGAGCAATGCCGACCACATCACAAGCACCGGGACGGCGGGGTCGCTCAGTGCAAGTGCCAGCAGCACTGTCAGCGCGGCACAGAGCAAGACCAAAGCGATAAGGCGCGGTGCGGGTCGCATTCAGCGCGGCGGATCGACGCGGTTCAGGATATTCGCCAGAACGGCTTCGGCGGTGCGTCCCTCAATCTCGGCAGCAGGACCCAGCACAAGCCGATGGCACAGCACGGGCACGATCAGCGCCTTCACATCATCTGGCAGGCCATAATCCCTGCCTTCTACCGCCGCCCGCGCCCGCACCGCGCCCGCCAAAGCATCCGCCGCCCGGGTCGAGGCGCCATGGCTGATATCGCTGTCGTTGCGGGTGGCGCGCACGAGATCGACGATATAAGTCAGAATGGTCGGATCCAGCCGGATGCCATCCACCAGCGCCTTGCCCGCCGCCAGTTGCGAAGCTGACAGCACCTTTTCGATCCCCTTGCCGCGCGCCTCAAACTCCAACGGCTGTGCGGCATGTCGGGTCAGAATGGCGATTTCAGCAGTGCGATCCGGGAAATCGACGTTCAATTTGAACAAGAACCGATCCAGTTGTGCTTCTGGCAGCGGGTAAGTGCCCTGCTGTTCAATCGGGTTTTGCGTCGCGATCACAAAGAAATCCCGGCCCAGCGGATAATCGGTGCCGTCAATCGTCACCACCCTTTCATTCATCGCCTGCAACAGCGCCGATTGAGTCTTTGGTGGCGCGCGGTTGATTTCATCGGCCAGCAGAATATCGGTAAAGATCGGGCCTTTCGTCAGTTGAAACGCGCCCGTCTGAAAGTTGAACAGGTTCACCCCCAACACATCGCCCGGCATGAGGTCAGGCGTGAACTGCACGCGGCCAAAGCCCATATCCATCGCCGAGGCCAAAGACCGGGCCAGCAGAGTTTTCGCCGCGCCCGGCGGCCCTTCGACCAAGCAATGCCCGCGCGCGAACACGGACACCAGCAACAGATCAATCAGGGCATCCTGCCCCTGCACCGCTTTGCCGATCTCGGCGCGCACCGATGCGATAAGGGTTTGAAACTCAGCCAGATCCATGCGTCAGCCTTTCCAGTAATTCTGCAAAACGATCAAGTAGGCGACGCAGCTCTGCCGGATGCAGCGTGCCCGCCGAGGTTTGTAAAACCTCGACACAGGCGCGCAGCTCGGCGGCGTCTTTGGTGTTATGGCGGGCGAATTTGGCATAAAGTCGGTCAAGCCCGGCTTGGCCCAAGCCCGCGCCAAATGTCTGCTGCGCCAGATGTTGCAGCCGCGTCAGCGTGAACTCGGCCACCATCCGTCCATCATTGCGCGACATGCGGATCAGCCGCGCTTTGGCGTCGATTGCGGCCAGCTTGGACACCTCAAGGCGATCCTCTGCAATCTGCTGCACCGCGCCAAACCGCATCGCCCCCCGCCAGATCGCCACAGCGAACACCGCCGCCCCAGCCAACCAGAACAGCGACAAAGGCCATGCGAAGAACCGCATCATGTCTTGGGTGTCACGCTGATAAGATTGCGCCTCTTTGTCCTGTTCTGGGGCCAAAAGCTGCTCGGTCGAGGTGTCAAGATAGATCGGGCGGGTCTCGGTCGGAGATTGTAGGGCGCGCAAAGCAGCCACGATGAAGCGCGCATTTTCAGCCAAAGTGATGCCGTGATTGTTCAGCAGGTCCGGGTCAGACAGCACAGCCATCTCAGGCTTGCCCAATACTGCGCTACAGTGGATCAGCAGCGCCCCTTCCGCCAGACCCGCCAATTCCTTGCACCGCTTCGGCAAAGTATGGCGGTTGAAGGTTTGCGGCTGAAACAACGCCACGCGAACAGTCTGCCCGTTGATCACCACCTGTTCCTCGGCAAAGCCAAGGGTGATCCGCTGCATGATCGGGCGTTGCAGATAAAGCTGCGGCAGCAGAGTTCTAAACATTGGCGGCGCAATCAGAAAATCACGATGCGCCCCACCTGTCACCATAACAGCACCGCGCCACTTCGGCAGCACCACCAACGTCTCCAACCCAGTGACCTTGCTGTAAAACACATCACTGTCCAACTCGCGCAGCGTGCTTTGGCCAAGCTGTTCTTGCCGCGATGTGGCGGGCTCATCCTCGGTGATCAGGTTCAAATCATAGATCGGCAAAATCCGCAGCGACAACGCACTGGCCTTCAACGCCCCCCAACCCTGCGGCTCTTGAAACGTCAGGCCCAATTCCGGCGCAAGCTGTGCAAGCCCCGCGACACCCAGCGCAGAGCGGTCAAGCTCGACATTTCCTTTCGCGACCGTCAGAAACGCCAGCCCTCCGACCAAGGCAAGCACGGCTGCAACGCCCGCGAATGTCAGGCCCCTAGACATCGCCACCCCGCTGGCGCGGCAGTATCGCGCGCGCACCTTCGATCAGAGTTTGGAACGTCACTTCATCAACGCTGCGCCCGCCATAATGGGCCAACTCGGCGGCGATCAGCAGGCGTTTCAGATAAGCCAAGCCGGACCAGTGCGGCGGCACGCGCCCAAACGCATCCCGCTCGGTATCCGAACGTTTGAACGCCGTTTCTGTCACACCCGCCGCGTGCAGCAAACACAGCCGCAGCAGCCGCACCAGTGCCACCCGCCGGTCTGGCATCTGGGCGATCTGCGCCAGTGATCGGTTTTCCAGCAGATCGGCTTCACTTTCCCCCCAGCCCTTCGGCGCTTGCACGACTTTGCTCGGGTCCCCAGCCGCTTCAGGCGCCCAAAGTGCGCCGCCCGAAACATAAACCCACAGCCCCAAAGCAGCCACCAGTGTCACCATGACCAAGACCATTGCCACTGGACCAGATGTCAAAGGTACTTTCGGTTTCTCGGCTGCGACTTTCGGCGGGTCTTTTTGTTCAATGTTCCCGTCAAACTTTCCCAAATAAACAATCTGAGCCTGAAGCCCGGCCCGACTCAAGCCATCCGCCCTAGCCTGACCTGCCGCATCCCGAGGCGCACGGATCACGGCGACCTTCTGGCCCTCAAAATCAACCTCTTGCGCGGTGCCCGGCAGGCCTGCACCTGCCACCATGCAACAGCAAAATAAGGCGACAAGCGCGCGCAAATTCAGGCGAAAATATCAGCGTTATGTTCAACGCCGAGAGGGTCACGGCCAAAGCGATTGGGCCCTAGGGTGCCTTTCAAGGCATAGAGAACCAATGTCGCCAGATTGACCAATCTGCCAATCACCGGAATGGCGCTCAGCACGATAAATCCAAGATACCACCAGCCCGACATATTGCGATCATGCAGGCGACGGACGGCGACTGCGATACTTGGAAGTATCATCGCCAAAACCACAAGGATCAGGGGCACGAAGGGCAAAAATGAACGCAAGTTGCCCGCCCTGAAATTGGAGCCGCCCCCCAGCGCAAAGCCCAGCGCACCAAAGGCGAGCAGCATCAAGATGTGAAACAGCGAAAAATACCAAAACTCCGAACGTGCCGCACGGCCTTCAAATGTTGCATATTTCACGATCAGACAGGTTCTTACAGCGTCCACAAAGCCCATAAACAACTCTCCACAATCACGGATCGCGAAACGGTATCGTCTTGTTGAGTATAGGGAGACGATGCTCTGCGGCGCAACGCAAATTGCAGTAATTTCCAGAGATTAGCCGATGCACAATGCCAACTGCCAGCAACCACCGGATCGCGCTGGCCACCGCCAAGACCAACAGAGGCCGACGTGACATACGGGTCGGGGGCTAGTGCTGCCGCTTTTCCGCCGCCAAGCGGAGCAGAATTTCCGCACTGCGCGCAGCACCATCCACGCTGATTTGTAGGGCTTGGGCCGGAAGATCGCGGGCCATCTCCTGCCGGATCGCTGCCGCTAGGGTGATATCGCTCAGCGCCGTCTCGGGGATCACACCAACACGCCCAATGCGCTCCGGCCGCTCGGCGCGGTCGGTCTGTTCGGTTTCACCATCCACCGCATAGGGCACCAGCAGAGCATGACACCCCGCCATCAGAATATCCGCGACAGTGTTGTAGCCCGCCTGTGAGACCGACAGCCGTGCGCCCGTCATCAGACTGGCAAGGTCGGACCGAAACCGCACCAGCGTCACGTTCGCAGGCAGGTTTTGACCGAGGCTGTCGTAATCGGGTTGCGGCAGATTGGGCCCGGTGATGATACACCAGCGCGGCAAGTCTGGCAGCAAACGCGCAGCACCCACGGCTGCGGTGATCAGATGCTTGCCAGCAGCACCACCACCCGCCGAAACCACCACGTCGAAGCTTTCTTCAGTCGGTGGCGGTGCGGGTGGGCAGACAAGACCGGAATAGGCGATGCGGTCGGCAATCTGATCGGCAAGCGCAAAGCTGTCGCCCAGCGCGGCAAAGCTGGGATCGCCATGCACCAGTACCAGATCGAAGGCGCGGCGGATCAGCGCAACGGTTTCTTCATCGCGTCCCGGCTTGCTGCGGCGTTGCAGAATGTCGCGCAGCGAAGTGACCAGTGCGGGGCGCGGCTGCGTCGCGTCGATGGCGTCGATCAGCGGCAGCAGTTCAAACCGCACCTGCCGGCGGCCAAACGGAAACGCCTCCAGCATCACAATGTCGGGCTTGGCGGCATGGTAGGCGGCCAGCAATTCGTTCTTTCGGGCCTCCAGATAGCTTGCGTCGGCGGGTTGTCCGCTCGCGGTGACAAGCCCCGCGAAAGCCCCATCTGCGACGGCAATCGGTGGCAGGGCGATATGCGGGATGCCGGGACCGGGAAAGCCCGGAACCGGCACGCCTCCGGTCACCAGAGTCACGTTCATCCCCCGCTCAATCATCGCGCGGGCAACACGGCTGGCGCGGGCAAGATGCCCAATGCCCAACAGGTGCTGGACGTAAAAGAAGACCGAGGGGGCTTTGGCGGTCATCGGTGCAGACCTTCGGCGGCGAACAGGTTGACGAGTTGATTGACGCTGTGGTGATAATCCAATGTGGCGCGGACTTTCGCCGAAGCGGCACTGCCGTATTGCTGGCGCAGATCGGGTGCGGTGATCGCGGTTCGCAACGCGGCCGCCAAACCATCAGCATCGTCCGGCGACACCAGCCAACCGTTTTCACCGTTGCAGAACAGTTCGGGAATACCCGAGATAGTGGTCGAAACGCAGGCAAGACCTTGGCTGGCGGCCTCGACCAGCACATTCGGCAAGCCGTCCCGGTCACCATCTGCCGTGATGCGGCAGGCCAGCGCGAACACATCCGAACTGCGATAAGCCGCCAGCACCTCGGCCTGATCAACCGAGCCTTGCCAGTGGATGCGATCGGCAATGCCCAGCGTTACGGCCAGCGCCTGCAAACTTTCGCGTTCCGCACCGCCGCCCAGATGGCTGAAGCGCCAATGCAGATCGGCGGGCAGCAAGGCCAGCGCCCGCAGCAGGGTATCGTAGCCCTTTTTCGGCACGGCCCGGCCAACACTGACGATCTGCACCGGCTCAGCCGGGTCTGAGCCGTCACGGGGCGGGCGCGCGTCGGTAAAGGCCGGGAAGCGATCTAGGTTCAACCCGTGATAACTCAGATGCACGCGCGCCGGGTCATCCGCCAAAGATTGCAAATGCTTGTGCCCCATTTCGGTGCAGGTCACCGCCCATCGCGCGCGGTTCAGCTTGGCCGAAAGTTCCCAATCCGGCGAGGTCCAGATGTCTTTGGCATGGGCCGACACCGTCCAGCCGATCTGCATGATCCGGGCCGCATAATCAGCGACCGAGGCCGGGGTGTGGATGAAATGTGCGTGCAGCCAAGCACCGCCTATGGGCCATTCTGCCACCAGCACGGCGGCCTGCCCAAAGCGGCGCAGGCGGTTGCGGCTGAGGTCGCGGCGCAGATCCGACAGCCAGCCGCGTAGGGTCGCGCCAAAGCCGGGGCGGCGACAGGCGGCCCACAAGCCGCGCAGCACCCGCAGCGGTTCTTTGTGCAGATACTCCGGCAGATACAGCAATTCCGCCGCGATTTCATCATGCACAGCATGGCGCTTTTTGTCGGTCGGATGGCGCAGCGAGACGATGACAAGGTCCAACCCCGCCAATTCCAGCCCGCGCAGTTCCTGCGCGATGAAGGTTTCCGACAACCGGGGATAGCCTTTGACCACAACAACCAAACGGGGCCGGGCTGGCGTCACGTTGCAAACCGCAGACTGCCGGGGCGCTCGGCGCGGGCTTGCAGATCCTCTCCCACCAGCCGCGCGATGTTGGTCAAACCTTCCAGATGCAGTCCGGGGGCGGCATCAGATGGATGCGGGCGGTGTGGCAAAGCCCGCAGCGCAGCGGCCATCCGTGCCGGATCAGCGGCTTCTTCGGGCAGCAGCATCTCGATCATACCCAATTCGGCGGCACGGGTGGCGCGCAGCAGTTGTTCCTCGCGCGGGGTGGTGCGCGGCACGATCAGCGCCGGTTTGTCGAAGGACAATATCTCGCAATAGGTGTTGTAGCCGCCCATCGCGACGACGCCTGCGGAACCAGCGATGAGTTCCTCCATCCTTGTGTCGAACTCGATGACTTCAACCTGTGGTATAGCCTGCCCCTTGCGCAAAAACTCGGTGCGCTGATCGCCGGGCATATAGGGGCCCAGCACGACCAACGCCTTCTGGGTCAGGCTCGGGTCGTGCAAATAGGCGTTCAGCACATTGTCGATCAGATCGGCACCATCGCCACCGCCGCCAGTGGTGACCAGCAGATAATCGCTGTCGCGGCGTTTCTCTGACAGCTTTTCCTGCGCAGAGCGGCGCTGCAGAAAGCCGACAAACTCCATCCGATCCCGCACCGACTGCGGCACATCGAGGCCAGTCAGCGGGTCGTAGAAATCGGGTGGGCCGTAGACCCAGATGTGATCATAGGTCCGGTCAATCTTGCCCATGACATCGTTGCGCTTCCATTCCGCATCCAGCAGGCGCGGCGCATCCATCACTTCGCGCAGACCCAAAATCAGCGTGGTGCCTTTGGATTTCAGATAGGCAAGCGTCTCCTAAATCTCGCCGCGCAGGCCCATCGGTTCTTTATCGACGATGAAGATGTCGGGGGCGAAGCTTTCGGCGGTATGGCGGATGATCGAGCGGCGCATCTTGATGGTGTCATGCACGTCGATGTGTTCGGACAACGAGGAATATTCGCCATTGCGCAGCTTGATCACAGAAGGGATCTTCACGAAATCAACGCGGGCGCGGTAATCAAACGCCCCGGCGATCTGCGAGCCCGACACGATCAGCACCATCAGCCCACTGTATTCCTGCACCAGCGCATGCGCGATGGTCCTGCAGCGCCGCAGATGGCCCAGCCCGAACGTATCGTGGCTGTACATCAGTATCCGCGCGTTCTCCAACGGGTGCTTCATTCGGGTAACCTCGCGCGACAGCGGTTCATGGGCAGGGCCAGTCATTTATAGGGATCGGCGGCATCGCGTAGCCCGTCGCCGAGAAAATTGAAAGCAAGGATCACCAAGATCACAGGAATGACAGGCAGCATCAGCCACGGATAAAGCGCGATGATGTTCACACTGCGCGCCTCGGTCAACAAGATACCCCAGCTTGAAATCGGGGCGCGCAATCCGATGCCAAGGAAACTCAGCGCGGTTTCGCCCAAGATCATACCCGGAATGGTCAGCGTCGCCGAGGCGATCAGATGTGACATGAAGCCGGGGATCATATGCCGCCCGATGATGCGGCCACTGCCCGCCCCCATCAGCCGGGCGGCCAGCACATAATCTTCCTCGCGCAGCGCCAGCAATTTAGATCGCACACCCCGGGCCAGCCCTGTCCAATCCAGCAGACCAAGGATCACGGTGATGCCTATGTAGACAAGGATCGGGCTCCACGTCACCGGAATGATCGCGGCCAATGCCATCCACAAAGGGATCGACGGGATGGATTGCAAAACCTCAATCACCCGCTGGGTTAAAGCATCAAACCAACCGCCATGATAACCCGCCAAGCCACCGATCGCGATGCCGAGGATAAAGCTCATGGTGACGCCAAAGATGCCGATGGTCAGCGAAATCCGCGCGCCATAGATGATGAGCGACAGCACGTCGCGGCCCAGACGGTCGGTGCCCAGCAAGAAAAACTGACCGCCCAGCGCCGGACAAACCAAATGCGTGTCGCCGGGGATCAGCCCCCAGAAGTTATAGGCATCGCCTTCGCACAAGAAGCGCAGAGGCTGCACGTCGGTCGGATCATCGGTGTAGATGCGTTGAAGCGTATCCATATCCAGCACTTGCGTGCGGCCATAGACGAAGGGGCCAACAAACTTTCCGTCATGGAACAGATGCACGACTTGCGGCGGGGCATAGATGAAATCGGTGTTACGGGCTTGCTGGCTGTAGGGGGCGAGAAATTCACTGATGAAGATTGAGGCGTACATCAGGATCAGGAAAATCCCGCAATACAGCGCCACCTTATGCTTGCGAAACTTCCACCACATCAGTTGCAGTTGTGAGGCTTCGGCGAATTTGCCCTTGGCTGAGGCCGCGTTCTCGGCCTCATAGGGGTCAAATGGGGCGTCCGAGACGTAATGCTCCATTGCCGCACCGGGGGCGGGCAAGGGGCTGGTTTGGTTTGGCAATTCGCTGCTCATTTGCTGCTGCCTTTGCCCAAACGGATGCGCGGGTCAAGAAACGTTAGCGCGATGTCCGAAATCAACACGCCAATCACCGTCAGAAACGCCAGAAACATCAGGAACGACCCTGCCAGATACATATCCTGACTTTGCAACGCCCGGATCAGCATCGGCCCGGTGGTCTCCAACGACAGTACAATCGCGGTGACTTCTGCCCCTGAAATCATCGCGGGCAGAATTGAGCCGATGTCCGAGATGAAAAAGTTCAGCGCCATGCGCAATGGATATTTCACCAACACTTTCAGCGGATGCAGGCCCTTGGCGCGGGCGGTGACGACATATTGTTTGTGCAACTCATCCAGCAGATTGGCACGCAGGCGGCGCACCATGCTGGCGGTGCCTGCGGTGCCGATGATCACCACAGGTATCCAGATATGCGACAGGATCGACGAAAACTTCGCCCAACTCATTGGTTCGTTCAGGAACTGCCGATCCATCAGATTGCCGATCGACACCCCAAACCAGATATTCGCGAAATACATCATCATCAGGGCCAGCACAAAATTCGGCACCGCGATGCCCAAGAGGCCAAGGAAGGTTAGACCGTAATCGCCCCAGCTATACTGATGGGTGGCCGAATAAATCCCGATGGGAAAGGCGACGATCCAAGTAAACAGGATGGTCACGGTCGAAAGCAGCACAGTCAGCCACAGCCGGTCGCCGACCACTTCACTGACCGGCAGTCGGTATTCAAACGAATAGCCGAAGTCGCCGTGCAACATGCCGCCGACCCACCAGATATAGCGCACGACCTGCGGCTGATCAAAGCCATACCGCTCGCGCAGCATGTCGATCTCAGCCAGATCCGCAGATTCCCCCAAGGATCGCAGCTCGGAGACATAGCTTTCAAAATAATCGCCCGGCGGCAGTTCAATGATGAAAAACACCAGAACCGAAATCAGGAACAGCGTCGGGATCATCGCAAGCGCGCGCAACAGGATGTAGCGGATCATGGCTTACTCCCTTGCATAGTAGAAGGTGTCGGGCATGTAAGCGCCCAGAAAACTGGTCGGCGTAAAGCCATAGAGGGCGTCTTCGGGCACATTGCGCATCCGGGCGGCCCACACGATCGGTTGCGGGGCCGAGTTGACGGTGCCAATCGAGAACACCTGATCCGCCCAAAGCGTCAGCATCTGCGCCCAGATCGCAGCGCGGGCCTCGGTGGTGGTGGTGTTGCGCCACTGCTTCAACAGGGTGATCAACTGCTGTGCGGCGGGCAGATCGGGCGCCTCACCCGCAGTTTCGCCCGACATATACCAACTGCCCCAGACCGGCCATTGCAGCTGATCGCTATGGGTGGGGGCCAGTTGATCGGGGGCCATGTCCGCCGTCGGCACGCCGTTGTCCAGACCCGCCCAGATCGACATCTGCACCTCACCGCCCATCGCGCGGCTGCGGAAGATATCGCGCTGCGAGGCGCGGATATAAATTGCAATGCCGACATCGCGCATGTGATCGACGATCAGTTCCAGCACATCGGTTTCCAGCGTGCTTTCGCCCGCTGTTTCCACCACTATGCCCGCTTGGCGACCGTCTGGCAGGATACGGATATTGCCGCCACCGCGTTCGGTCAGGCCCAATTCATCCAGCAAGGCATTCGCCAGATCAGGGTCATGCTGCGCCCAGGCCGAGGCATATTCCGGGCGGAACAACTGGCTTTCCGGCAGCACGGTGTCGGCACTTTCGCGGCCCAGACCGAAGAAATTGACCTTGTTCAACTCGTGCCGGTTGATCGCCACCGACAAAGCCCGCCGCATCCGCACATCCTGAAACAGCTTGCGCCAGACCACATCCTTGCAATTCAGGTTTGGAAACAGCGCCACACTTGACCCCTGCGTGCGCCGCCACAGCGACACTTTCAGCGGATGCTGTTTTTCCGCCTGTTTCATCAGTGTATAGTCGGGAAAGCTGATACCCCCGCCTGCAAATCGCTTTCCCCGGTCGCCGTCTTGGCCGGAATGATATCTGCCGAGGCCACATGCAGCACGATGCGGTCAAAATACGGCAGTTGCTGGCCAATTTGGTCGACGCGGTGGAAGTAAGCGTTGCGCTCGAACACAAACTGTTCGGCAGGCGGCGCAGTGCGCGGGCGCCACGCCTCTAACGTCGGCAGGCTTGGGTTTTCTGGGCGGATCGAGCGGCCCATCTTGGCGTGAAGCCCCTGCCAGTCGTCGACACGGTTGATTTCGATCAGTTCGGCCAGTTTTTCCGGCGTCTGATACTTGGCGTGGAATTGCCGCATATAGGCGTTTGGCACAAACAGGATCAGCGGCAACGGTGAGGCCAGCTTGGGCAAGAAATCCGGCATCGGGCTGGCAAACGTATACCGCACCGTCACCGGGTCGATGACGCTGAACTCTACCACTTTGCCATTGGCGATCAGATCCACCGGGGGGCCGCCGCGATAGAGATCGGCGTTGTTCATCATATCGTCCCAGCAATAGCGAAAATCCTCCGCCGTGAAGGAACTGCCATCTGACCAGCGATGACCCTCGCGCAAATGCAGCGTGTAGACGCGATCTTCCTCTGCCTCAAACCCCGCCAGAATATCCGGCACCAGTTTCAAATCGGCGTCATAGCCGACCAGCCGGGAATAGCCGTAGATTGGCAGCAGCCGCACATCGCGTTGCCCACTGACCAGCATCCGCACACTGCCGCCCAAACGACCGGTGGTACGGCCCATTGCGGGCAAGTCGATGACGCGGGGCTGACGTGGCAAGCGTTCGGGCAGCGGCGGCATATTGCCCATTTTCACTTCGGTGGCGAAAAACGGCGATTCCGCATAGGTGATGCTGGGCAAGGCAACCGAAGCCATCAGGGTCAAAGCAGTGCGGCGGGTGATCATGGTTTCAGATCATTTCTATCAGCGGATTTGCGGGCGAGCACGAAATGGCCGTCGCCCAGATCAAGCGGGGCCAGATCAGTTTGGGCGTCAGGCTCGGCCCGGAAGGCAGCAGCCCAGTTGGCGCTGGTCAAGACAGTGTTGCCGTTGAACGTGGCGAAATCCAAGCGGCGGTCCAGATCGGGATAAGGCACAGCCGCCAGCAGCGCCTTGGTATAGGGATGCACCGGCGCGGTCATGATCGTCTCCCGCGCGGCGATTTCCACGATCCGCCCCGCCCACATCACCGCCACCCGATCCGCCATATAATCCACCACGGCAAGGTTATGCGAAATGAACAGATAGGTGAGGCCAAGGTCTTTCTGCAAATCCTTCAACAGGTTCAAAATCTGCGCCTGCACCGAGACATCCAGCGCCGATACCGGCTCATCACAGACGATCAATCCCGGCGCCAAGGCCAAAGCGCGCGCAATCCCGATGCGCTGGCGTTGTCCGCCCGAAAAGCTGTGCGGATAGCGGTGGCGCGCGGATTGACCCAAACCGATGGCCCCCAGCAGTGCATCCACCGTCTCACGCCGTTGAGGGGCCGAGCCACGGCGGTGAATATCCAGCGGTTCGGACAGGATATTGCCCACCGTCATCCGCGGCGACAGCGACGACACCGGGTCTTGAAACACCATTTGAATCTGCGTGCGCAGCCGCTGCAGATCATCGCCCTTCGCGCTCAGCACATCCACAGGACCAGAGCCGTCATCGTAGATCACCGATCCCGCATCCGGCGTCACCGCCCGCATCAGGATCTTGCTGACCGTGGTCTTGCCACAGCCGCTTTCGCCCACCAGCCCCAGACACTCACCCCGCCGGATATCAAAGCTGACGCCATCCACCGCAGGCGCTGGTTTGGCGGATTTGCGAATATCCCAAGCCTGATCGCGGGTCTGATAGGTTTTCGACAGGTTACGCACCGACAGCAACACCTCGGGCGCGGCGCTCGGTGCCACGCGCTTCACCCCACCAATCGCCCCCATCAGCTTGTCGTGATCAACCTGAATATCGCGCAACGGGCGCAGCCGCTCGCCGTGTTTCATGCCAAAATGCGGGATCGCGGCCATCAACCCCTTCAGATAGGGGTGCTGCGGGCGGCGGAAAATATCATCCACTGGCCCGGTTTCCATGATGCGGCCCTGATACAGCACCACAACCTCATCACTGACATTGGCCACCACGCCAAGGTCATGGGTGATCAGCAAAATCGCCATGTTCAGCCGCTGTTGCAGATCGCGCAGCAGCGTCAAAATCTGCGCCTGAATGGTCACATCCGGCGCAGTCGTCGGCTCATCCGCGATCAACAGTTCCGGACTGCAAATCAGCGCCATCGCGATCATTGCCCGCTGCCGCATCCCGCCCGACAGCTCGAACGGATACATGTCGAACACGCGGCCGGGCTTGGTAAAGCCGACCAGTGATAGCATTTCCTCGGACCGCGCGCGCTGTTCTTTGACCGAGACCGGCTCGTGAATACGCAACGCTTCGGAAATCTGGTTGCCAATGGTGTGCAGCGCGGAAAACGAGGTCATCGGCTCCTGAAAGATCATGCCAATCTTGCGGCCCCGCACGCTGCGGATTAGGCGTCCGTCGCGCGGCAAGCCCAGCAGCTCAACCCTGCCGCCCGGCGCTGCGGGATCGGTTAACAGCACGCGGCCACTCACCCGTGCAAAATCCGGCTGAAGCCCCATGATGGTCTGGCCCAACACCGATTTGCCCGAGCCAGACTCGCCGACCAGCGCCGTGATCTTGCCGGGCAACACCCGCAACCCCACGCCTTTCAGCGCATCGACTTGGCCGGTTGCCAGCGGGAAGGACACTTTCACATCCTCTACCCGCAGCAAATCCATGCCGATGCCAAGTTCCTGTCGTGTCATCCGGTTTGACCCATTCCGTCCTGTGGCGTGGATCATGCTGGATCCGGTTGCTTGGCAAGGCCATTGCAAGCGGGAGTTCTGGCGAATTGCAATCAAAATACAACGCCGGGTGTTGAAATTGGCTCCGTCAGCCCCGAAATGATCGGATCGTGGCAGCTTTGTCGCCCCCCGCCAAACCCCGATGCAAGCCACACGAAGTCGTGTGACCGCGCGCAGAAAATATGAGTTTATGGCACCTGCATCCGGTAAAATTCATGCTAAGTTGCTCAGATGACCGATCAGAACGCCTCTGTTTTCCTGTCAGATCTGCCGACCTTTGCCGAGTTTGAAGATGTGGCCAATCTGACACGCTACCGACCGCTGCCCGTAGGCTGGGCGCTGGCGGTGGCTGATGTTGTGTCCTCGACCGAGGCGATTGCGCGCGGCAAGTATAAATCCGTCAACATGGCCGGGGCCTCGGTGATCACGGCGGTGCTGAACGTGCTGGAGGGCAGTGACTATCCTTTCGTCTTTGGCGGCGACGGCGCAGTGATTGCAGTGCCGCCAAATGGCATTGCGGCGGCAAGCGCGGCACTGGCGGCTGTGGCGCGCTGGATAGAGGATGATCTGGGCCTGAACATGCGCACCGCCTTGGTGCCCTTGGCCGAGGTGCGCGCGGCGGGCCATGATGTGCGGATCGCCCGATTTCAGTCCAGCCCCGAGATGACCTTCGCGATGTTCGCAGGCGGTGGCGCGGCTTGGGCCGAAGCGCAGATGAAGCGGGGCGGTTTTGCCGTGCCGATGGCCGAACCCGGCAGCAGGCCCGATCTGACCGGGCTGTCCTGCCGCTGGAACCCGATCACGTCGCGCAATGGCCAGATTGTGTCGATCATCGCGGTGCCCAGCCCAACCGCCCGCCCCGATGCCTTCCGGGCACTGGTGGCCAATATGGCGGGTGGCTTGGGCAATCCGCTGCCGCCCGAAGGCCCGGTGCCGCATCTGACTTTGGGGGGAGTCGCGTCCGAAACCAACGCCCGCGCCCCGCGCGGCAAACGCCTGATGGCGCGGATCAAAGTGATCGTGGCGATCTTCATGACCGTGCTGCTCTATCGCACCAATCTGACGCTCGGCGGCTTCAACGCCCGCGATTATGTGCGGCAAATGACCCGCAACACCGATTTTCGCAAATTTGACGATGGCTTGAAGATGACGATTGATATCAACGCCGCCGGGCTTGCCGAAATCGAGGCGCTGCTTGAGGCTGCCGCAGCCTCTGGCATCTGCCAATTCGGCCTGCACAAACAGGATCAGGCACTGGTCACCTGCATCGTGCCGTCGCTGCGGGCGCATGATCACATGCATTTCATTGACGGCGCAGCAGGCGGCTATGCGCAGGCCGCAGCCCAGATGAAGGCCAAAGCGGCATTGCAAGCGGCGGCGGCACAATGATAAACGTCTTGCCTCATAACTGTGCTTCGCGTTGAGTGGCGGCACGGCAGCTTTTTACGATGCTCCGCTTGACCCTGACCCCCATTCTGGTTGGCACGACATGACCTTTTGCGCCTTAGGTTTTTCATCAAGGCACCGACCGATCTGTGGAGGGCCATAAGGCCATGCTGGACCCCAATATCTCGCGCTACATCTGGACCCACACCAAGCGGCAACAGCTTTGGGTGCTGGCAATCGTCGGACTGTCGATGATACCGTATTTCCTGTCGCTCAATCTGCCGAAGCAGATCGTGAACGGACCAATTCAGGGCGATGGTTTTGCCGATCCCTCCGCCACCCAGACCTTCATGCAGATCGCGTTTGATCTGCCGATCTTGGGCAATGTCACGCTGTTTGACGGCATCCAACTCGACCGCTTGAACACCCTGTTCGCACTCAGCGGGGTGTTTTTGTTGCTGGTCATCGTGAACGGCCTCTTTAAGTATTACATCAACACCTACAAAGGCCGTCTGGGCGAACGCCTGCTGCGCCGCATCCGCTTCACGCTGGTCGATCATATTCTGCGATTTCCCCCCGCCACCTTCAAACGCCTGAAGGGCGCGGAAATTTCCAGCATGGTGAAGGACGAGGTCGAACCGCTGGGCGGCTTTACCGGCGACGCCTTTGTCGCCCCAGCCCTGCTCGGCGGACAGGCGATCATGGCGCTGGCGTTTATCTTGGTGCAAAGCATTCCGCTGGGCCTGATCACCGCAGCACTGGTGGGGGTGCAGGCCTTCATCATCCCCCGGATGCGGCGGCGCTTGCTGGTGTTGGGCCGCGAGCGGCAGCTGACCGCGCGTGAATTGGCGGGGCGGGTCAGCGAGATCGTCGACGGCATCCACACCATCCATTCCTACGACACCTCAAACTTTGAACGCGCCGACATTTCGTCACGACTGGGCCGGATCTACAAAATCCGTTTCGACATTTATCAGTGGAAGTTCTTGGTGAAGTTCATCAACAACTTCCTCGCCTCGGTGACGCCGTTCCTGTTCTACAGCGTCGGCGGCTATCTCGCCCTACAAGGTCAGTTGGATATCGGGCAGTTGGTGGCGGTGATCGGAGCCTACAAAGATCTGCCCGGTCCGCTGAAGGAGTTGATTGACTGGGATCAAAACCGTCAGGACGTGCAGATCAAATACAGTCAGGTGATTGGTCAATTCGCAGTGGATGACATGCTGGAGCCCGAGATTCAGGCAGTTTCGGCAGAACGCGCCGAGGGTAAGCTGACCGGACCTCTCGCGGCGGTCAATCTCGGCGTGACCGACGATACCGGAGCTGTCGGGTTGGACCGCGTCAATTTTTCGCTGTTGCCGGGTGAGACGGTTGCCATCATCGGCAACGCAGGCTCGGGTGCCGATATCATGGCCGAGGTGTTGGCGCGCATCGTTTGGCCAACGCAGGGTCAGATCAATTTCGGCGAGGCCGATTTGCACAGCCTTCCCGAATCGCTTAGTGGTCGTACGATCACCTACGCCGGCAGCGACGCCTATTTCTTCTTCGGAACCGTGCGCGACAACCTGCTTTACGGCCTGAAACATGCCCCGATCACCGACCGCGTGTTTGAAGGCGCGGCGCTGACGCAACGTCAGTGGGAGAAGCGCGAGGCGGCATGGGCGGGCAACCCCGAGTTTGATATTCACTCAGATTGGATCGACTTTGAGCTGAATGGGGCCGCCGATCAGGCCACGCTGATGCCCTCGGTCTACGCCGCACTGGATGCGGTGGCGCTGACCCGCGACATGTTCGATCTGGCGTTGCGATCCAACGTCAATCTTGAGGAACACGGCGGCTTGAAAACCAAGACCGTCGAGATGCGCCGGGTGCTGCGCGATGCCTTGACCAAAGCCGATCTGAACGGGCTGATCGAGCCGTTTGAACCGGGTGCCTATAACACCGAAGCGACGGTGATCGAAAACCTGCTGTTCGGCAATGCCCGCACGCCGGACTTGAAAGCGGGCGCGATCATCAGCAACCCGTATTTCCTCAGCGTTCTGAAACAGCGCGGACTGGCCGACACGCTGTTTACGATGGGCACCGAGATCGCCCGCAACGCCATCGAATTGTTCAGCGATCTGCCGCCGGATCATCCATTCTTCCAGCAACTGACCTTTATGAAAGCTGACGCCATCCCAGCCTATGCGATGCTGTTGAAAAACATAGATAAAAGCACCGCAAATATCACCGACAGTGACCGCGCTATGATGATCCGCCTCAGCTTTGACTATATCGAGCCCCGGCACCGTTTTGGTCTGCTGACGCCCGAGATGATGGCGCAGATCGTGGCGTTCAGGACGGCTTTCCACGAAGGCCTTCCGGCCAACCTCAAGGATGCCATCGAGCTTTACGACCCCGAGCAATACATGGTTTCCGGCACTTTGCTCGACAACATGCTGTTTGGCCGCATCAGCCAGAAGTACCGTGACGGCGTGGAACGCATCTATGCGGTGGCAGGCGGGGTGCTGCGGGAACTCGGCATCTATGACACGCTGCTGTCCATCGGGCTCGACTTTCACATCGGCGCAGGCGGCAAGCGGCTGACCTCGGTGCAGCGCCAAAAACTCGCCTTGGCGCGGGCGTTGATCCGGCGCTCTGACTACTATCTGTTCAACCGCCCGCTGTCCGCTCTGGACACCCGCACGCAAGAACAGGTGCTGACCGCCGCCCTGAAATATCTGCGCAAAGAGGACCGCACGCCCGCCGTAGCTTGGGTGATTTCAAGCGCAAAATTCGCCGCCCTGTTCGATCGGATCGCGGTTTTTGAGCGTGGCCGATTGGTTGAAGACGGCTCTCATGCGGAACTTTTACAAAAGAATGGTATCTTCAAAGAACTGATATCGGCATAGTTGGGGGGGCAAGTCTCTTGCGGCTTGGCCTTATCAGCGACCCGAACAGTAGGAAGGTGGCGACGTGCTCTTGAATGACGAAGTCAAAATGCTGAAGCAGGTTCCGCTGTTTGCTGGGGTATCTCCGGCAAAGCTAAAGCTGCTCGCCTTCACCTCCGAACGGGTCTCCTACCGCGCAGGCGAAGTGTTGTGCCGCCAAGGTGACGCGGGCGATGCGGCCTTTGTCCTGCTGTCAGGCCGGGCGGATGTGATTGTCGATGGCCCCACGGGTCAGATCAAAGTGGCTGAACTTGATGAAAACGCCATTGTCGGCGAAATCGCCATCCTCTGCGACGTGGCCCGCACCGCCACGGTCAAGGCCGCAACCCCGGTTGAAGCCTTGCGAATCAGCAAGGATAACTTCTTCAAACTGATGTCTGACTTCCCGGAAATGACCATCGAGGTCGTCCGTGTGCTCGCCGACCGCCTCAGCCAAACCACGGTAGAGCTGTCCGAAGCCCGCAGCCGGGTAGCAGAACTTTCCAAACGCTGAATAACGGGCAGTGCTGCGGTGATGTTGCCATGCTTTTGACAACAGCCGCCTGCTATATGTATCCAACAGCCACTATGTTTTCGCTCAAAGCTGTAATCGGGCCTCGCATCTTGCTGCGATGCTTTCTATCCTTTGCTGTATCAGCGATCTGGGGAAGTCTGATCTTGGCGACGCGCAGCGATGAAATAGCTTCCAGCTTGTGTCCATGGCACCGCAGAGGGCGGCTTTCGGGTCGGTCCCGCGCATGAACCCGCTGCCGAAATTTCAGCTCAAGCTTTGGGGCACGCGCGGTGGTTTGTCAGTCAGCGGCCCGCAGTTCCAGAAATTCGGCGGCAACACCACCTGCATGGAAATGCGCTGCGGCGAGCATGTGATCATGTTCGATGCCGGCAGCGGTGCGCTCTCTGCCGGGCATGCCCTCGCCGCCGAAGGCTGCAAGGAACTCACCGTCTACTTCACCCACAGCCATTACGACCACGTCTGCGGCTTGCCATTCTTCAAGCCGCTGTATTGCAGCCAGACTTCGCTCAAGCTGTGGTCGGGTCATATGGGGTCCGCGATGACCACCCGGCAAATGCTGTCGGAATTCATGCGCAAACCATTCTTTCCCATCGGGCCCGATTATTGCAGCGCCGGGATTGATGCGCGCGATTTCACCGCTGGCGATGTGCTGACCCCCTACCCCGGCGTGACGATCTACACCGGAATGCTCAATCATCCCGGCAATGCCGTGGGCTATCGGGTAGAATTTGGCGGTCGCTCGATTGCCATCATCACCGATACCGAACACGAGCCCGGCACGCTGGACCCAGCCGTTTTGCGCTTGATCGACAAGGTGGATCTGTTCGTCTACGACGCCACATTTCTGGATGAAGAGATGGCAACCTTCAAAGGTTTTGGCCATTCCAGCTGGCAACAGGCGGTGCGGCTGGCGCAAGTGGCAGGCGCCAAGCAGGTCGGCTTCATTCACCACAGCTTCAACCGCACCGACGCTGAGTTGACCAAGATCGAGCGCGCGGCGAAACGCCAGTTTCCGGGCGCGTTCTGCGGGCGTGATCTTCAGGTGATTGAGGTTTGAATCGCATCCGAAGTGATCGCAGCTAACCATTTCCGCACATTGGCTCTGCTAACAGAAATGTCGCTTTTTTGTGACGCGAAAACCAGCTAAGAGCAACGTCTTTCCAAGATCACACTTCCCAGATCAGACGGCCAATGCGGAAAGAAGGAAAGTATAGTGCCCTACATTCCCGCCTCTCTCCGCGATTTTGTTGTCTATATCTGGACAGGCGACCCGCATGGCGAATCCGTCCCCGCCCGTGTTATGGCCGAAATTGACCGCCGTGAGACCGCAGCCGAGCAGACGATCAGCTGGGCGCAGCTGAGCATTATCGGCTTCCTGACCCTGCTGTATTGGATAGCGCCCCGCGCTGAAGGCACTGCGGGTGAAAACTTTGTGCCGATGACTCTGGCCGCCTATCTGGTGTTTACCCTGTTTCGGGTGTTTCTATCCTACCGGAGGGTGCTGCCCGGCTGGTATCTGATGCTGTCAATGGTGGTCGATGTTGGCTTGCTCTGTGGCATGATCTTTTCCTTCCACATCCAGTATCAGCAGCCGCCCGCGTTCTATCTTAAATCGCCAACGATGATTTATCTGTTCTTTTTCATTGCCTTGCGCGCGCTGCGCTTCGATCCACGCTATGTTTTCATGTCAGGGCTGATTGCGGCATCGGGGTGGGTGCTGATGGTGCTTTACGCGCTGACCTATGACATGAACAACATGCACGTCACCCGGAACTATGTTGAGTATCTCACCTCGAACACCATCCTGATCGGGGCCGAAATCGACAAGGTGATCACGATACTCGGCGTCACCCTGATTTTGACCTTCGCCTTGTTCCGGGCGCGCTCTGTGCTGTTTGACGCCATTCAAAGCCATGCCGCTGCCGAGGACCTCAGTCAGTTCTTCGCGCCCGAAGTGGCCGATCTGATCACCCAATCCGCAGAAATGCCCGGCGCTGGCCAAGGTGAGATCCGGGCGGCCGCGATCATGTTTGTCGATGTACGCGGCTTTACAAAAACTGCGCTGACGCTGCCGCCCGAGACGGTGATGCAGATTTTGGCGCATTACCAACAGATCACCCTGACCGAAATAGAGCAGCACAATGGCCAGATCGACAAGTTCATGGGCGATGGCATCTTGGTGACCTTCGGGGCGGTGCAGCCGGGCGAAACCTATGCGGCAGATGCCTTGCGCGCGGCCTCTGCGGTGATTGCAGCACTGGATGCAAGACAAGACGAATTCGCCGCATTGGGCTGGCCGGGCCGCTTTGCCACAGGTGTTGCGGTGGCGTCAGGCGATGTGACGGTGGGGATTGTCGGATCGCAAGGCCGCTATGAATTCACAGTCATAGGCCATGCCGTCAATCTGGCGTCAAAGCTGGAAAGCGCCAACAAAACGCAGCACACCCGCGCCCTGACCGACGCGGGCACCCACAGCCGCGCGGAAGCGCAGGGCTACGTCAATCCCGGCGTGCTGCGACGCGACGGTGAAGGCGTGCCCGGGCTTGCGGCTCCCGTCGATCTTGTGGTTCTGGCCTAGGATGCGCGCCGCTTACCGCTCCATCTTCGCACCTGATCTGGCCCCGGCCTGCAAGGCGACGCCATGACCAAAGTCGCGCAAACGCCACGCAGGGCGGTGCAGCGGTTGTGGCGTCGCTCTCGACCCAGCATCGCCCATCTTCGGCTGTGGTCGGGTCTGGTGCTGTTCGCTTTTGCCACCACGCATTTGCTGAACCATGCCCTCGGGTTGATCTCGCTTGAGGCGATGCAGGCAGGGCAAGACCTGCGCTTGTTGGTAACCCGCAGCCTGATCGGCACGCTGGTGCTCTGTCTCGCCGCTTTGGTGCATATGGGCTTGGGCATCGCGCATTTCGTGCGCCTGCAGACATGGCGCATCGGCACCCGCGGCGTGGTGCAGCTTTTATTCGGGCTGCTGATTCCGATCCTGCTGATCCGGCATGTGCTTGGCACCCGTGGCGCGCATGAGCTGTTCGGCGTCGCCGACAATTACAGCTATGCGCTCTGGGCGATGTGGCCGGGTGAGGGCGTTCGACTGGCGCTGCTGATCGCACTGGTCTGGATACATGGCTGTATTGGCCTCCACATGTGGCTGTCGCCAAAGCCATGGTATCACAGCCACCTGTGGGCGATGAATGCACTGGCCGTGCTGATCCCGTCACTGGCCTATGCGGGCTATGTCTCGGCGGGGCGGATGCTTCATTTGCGCGGCGGAGTCTCTAGCCCGTTCAACGCCGCGCAATACGCGGAGATGCAACAGAATTTCCTGCTCGGCTCCTACAGCTATTTGGCGATATTGGCGGCAGCGGTCGGTGGCTGGCTGCTGTTGCAGATGGGCAATAAAATGGGTGCGCGTATTCGGGTACGCTACACCTTTGGGCCCACGATATCGGCCGCGCGCGGGTTGTCGGTGTTGGAAATCAGCCAGATGAACCGCATCCCGCACGCCTCCGTCTGCGGTGGGCGGGCGCGCTGTTCGACCTGTCGGGTGCGGGTGCTGGAAGGGCTCGATCAACTGCCCCCGACATCGCTGACCGAGCAGCAGGTGCTGCGCCGCGTCGGTGCGCCCGCGAATGTGCGGCTGGCCTGCCAGCTGCGCCCAACCGCTGATCTGACCATCTCAACCCTGCTGCCCGCCAATCTCGAACCCGGTCAGTCCAACGGCTTTGACAAGTACCACTGGGGCATTGAAAGCGAGGTCACGCTGCTGTTTTGCGACCTGCGCGGCTTTACCAAAATGTCCGAGGGGCGGTTGTCGTTCGATGTGGTTTTCCTGCTGAATCAGTTTCTAGGCCGCATGGCCGAGGCGATCGAAGACAGCGGCGGCTTTGTCGACAAGTTCATGGGCGACGGCATCATGGCGATCTTTGGTATGGAGACTACGCCTGCTGAGGGCGCACGCCGCGCCATTGCCGCTGCCCGCGCGATGGGCGGCGTGCTGGACAGTTTGAACCAAAGCCTGCACGAAGAACTCCGCGTACCACTGTCGATGGGCATCGGCATCCATTCCGGCCCCGCCATTCTGGGCCGCATCGGCGCCGCGCATCGCACCGAAGCCGTCGCCCGCCTGACCGCCTTGGGCGAAACGGTGAACATCGCCAGCCGTCTGGAGCAAAAGACCAAGGATCTGAGCGTGCAAGTGGCGGTTTCAGCCTATGCGCTGGCGCTGTCAGGGCTTGAGGCGACCGAAAAAACCCTGCCGCAAACCGTGGATATTCGCGGCCTCAGTCAGCCACTGGATATCGTGGTGGCCCAGCGCGCGACGAGCCTGCCGCAGCCGGCAGAATAACGCTATCCCCTGCATCCATCCGATCCAATGACACCTTCAGCACCGAGAAAAACCGCTGCACAAACCCCAGCGGGCCTTGGCGCGGATCGGCACTTTCATCGCCATAATCCACCGCAATCGCCCGGCACAAAACCAACCTGTCGGGCGCAACCCAATGCACTGCCAAAGGCCCCGCGACTTTGATCAGATAAGCGTCCGCGATCAAGTCGCTCATCGGGCAAGCGCTAATCGCCGCAAGATCCAGCTCATGTCGCGCCGCAAATGTCTCAACATCCCCCCCCGCCAATTCCACCAGAAACCCCACATCCCGATCCACCACCAGCGCCCGCACCGCAGGCGGCCAATCATGCACCAACCGCCGCTCCAGCACATGTGCCCGCCGTTGTGCTGCCAACAACGCCCCTAATGGCAGCGCCTCGCCATGCCCCTCCGCCCGATACACCGCTGAAATGCTTGGATCAGGCGGTACATTGTCCAGAGTGACTGTCTCGGCGCGCACCACCTCCGCATTGGCGTGAATGATCTTGAACGCCGGAGGAAACGCCACCAGCGACGGCAACGACAGATCGGTCAGCCGCCCATCCGCCGTGCGGGTGGTGGCGTTGACATGCATATGCCCGCCGATATGCCAGCGCAGCCCTGCACCAATCAACGCCTGCGCCACCTGCGGGTTGGGGCTACGCCGCACCACCATCGCGGTTTCACCAAACAAGGCCCGCTCTGATCCGGCCACATCCTGAAACGGATCCAGCACCGGATAATGCGAGACACTGACGAGCACCTTGCCCTGCGCCTTTGCCCGCGCAGTCACCCCTGCAATCCAATCCAGCAGAAACGGCTTGACCCGCAGCGCCGCGTTCCATCCGGCATCCGACGGCCCGATAAACGCCTTCTTGCGCGTGGCATCAGGCCGCCCATTGCGCGGCTCGAACACATTGGCGTCGATCATCAACAACCACAGCCCCGGTTCAGGCTCCACAAGATAAGACGCATCCATCAGCCGCTGCGTCACCGACCCATCGGCGGAAACCGCGTCATACATCCGTGCATCGGACCGATCATCCAGCCCAAACGGGCTTTCCCAGTGCAAATACTCCGGCTGGCGAAACAACCCAAACCGCGCCATCGGCAACAGCGCCGCAGGCTGCCCGCCGCAGCGCATCGCAGGCGTCACAATCGCCCCAGCCTCCGCCTGTTCCGCATCACTGGTCACCATCACCGTTTGCCCCGGTGCGCTGACAAACCGCGTTGTCACAAGCTTGCCATGCGGGCCATAAAGATCATGGTTGCCGGGAATGGCATAAAACCGCAGCCCGCAGCGATCCTCAAATCCCTGCAACACCGCGACCAACCGCCGGATATTCTCGGCCTGCCCGTCGTCGGAGTAATCCCCCGCCAGAACCACATGCCGCACCCCCGCCGCCGCGATCTTCTCCAGCGCCGCGCTCAAAGCCCCTGCAGTTTCATTAAACGCCCGCGCCGCAATCCGCGTATCGGCCCAGCTGCGCAGGGCAAGCCGTGCCCCCTGCACCACAACCCCCGCCCCACCGAAATCGCCGCCCGGATCGTGGAAATGCACATCCGCCAGCACGGCAACCGCATAAGGTGCCATGCCTCAGGCCTTCACCACATGATCCGCCACAATGCCATTGCGCGCAAACACGTTGCGGGTGTCGATGATCAGCTTCGACCACCGCGCAAGCCCGGCATAATCCAGCCCATCATGATCGGTCGCGATCAAAACCGCATCAAACCCGCTCACCGAGGCCTGATCAAACGCCACCGATTGCCGCCCCTTCAACGCGCCATAAGCCCGCGTCTTGGGAATCTCGGCCACGAACGGATCGTGATAAGACGCCTGCCCACCGCGCTCCTCGATCAATTCGATCAGCTTCAACGAGGGGCTTTCGCGAATATCCGGCACGTTTTTCTTATAGGCCAGCCCAATGACCAACACCTTGGAACGGCTCAACGCCAGCCCCAACCGTTGATCCAGTGCCTCGGCCAACCGAGAAACCACATGCCGCGGCATTCCCGAGTTGATCTCTCCAGCCAACTCGATAAACCGCGTCGGAATATCATATTCCCGCGCTTTCCACGTCAGATAAAACGGGTCAATCGGGATGCAATGGCCGCCCAGACCGGGGCCGGGATAGAACGGCATATAGCCGAAGGGCTTGGTTTTGGCGGCTTCGATCACCTCCCAGACATCAACGCCCATCGCCTCGTAGATCACCTTCAACTCGTTCACCAAGGCGATATTGACGGCACGAAAAACATTTTCAGTCAGCTTCACCGCCTCAGCCGTCGCCGTCGAAGACACCGGCACCACGGTCTTCACCACCGCCCCATAAAACGCCGCCACCAAACGCCCGGCATCCGCCCCATCCCCCGCCACCACTTTGGGAATGGTCGACGTATCAAACGCCCGGTTGCCCGGATCTTCGCGCTCTGGCGAGAATCCAAGGTAGAAATCCTGACCCGAAACCAGCCCGCCCGCCTCAAGAATACGCTTCACCGGGCCGTCTGTGGTCCCCGGATAGGTCGTCGATTCCAGCACAATCAGTTGCCCCGCGCGCAACGTCCTAGCGATATCGTCACAGGTGCGGGTGATGAACGACAAATCCGGCTCACGGTGCCGCGTCAGTGGCGTCGGCACGCAAATCACGATCACATCGCACAGACCAAGCCCCGCGAAATCCGCCGTCGCCGCAAACCGCCCAGCCGCAACCTCACCCGCCAGCACCGCTTCCGGCACCGCCTCGATATAGCTTTTGCGCGCCGCGACGGCGGTGATCTTGCTGGGATCGGTATCAAACCCGGTCACCCGAAACCCTGCCCGCGCGGCGGTGATCGCCAGCGGCAAGCCAACGTAACCCAAACCGATCACCCCAACGCGAGCGGTTCGGTTGGCAATATTCTCAAGCAGATGGGATAGGGGCACGGTCACTCCGCCATGGCAAAGGGTCGTCTGGAAATGGGCCAGTTTGCCAAGCCTGTCAAGGATCGCGGTAACTTAGCCCCGGCTTCGGTCGATTCCTGTCGCACCGCATAGGCTTTGCGCTTACCCTGAACGCCAGATTGCAAACCACTGGGATCATTGCCGCATGACCTCGCCCCGCCGCCTGCGGATCGCCCTTTACGCACCTTTGAAGGCCCCGACGCATCCGGTGCCATCGGGCGATCGGCTGATGGCGCAACTGCTGATGCGCTGTCTGACGCAAGCGGGGCATCAGGTGGATCTGGCCTCAGAACTGCGCGCCTATCTCGGCGATCCGCAGGATCATGCCGGCTGGGCCAAACTGCGGGGTGAAGCCGATCAAGAGATCGCAAGGATCAGCACCCTCTGGGCCGATCAGCCGCCCGATCTTTGGCTTTGCTATCACCCCTATTACAAAGCCCCCGACCTGCTCGGCCCCCGCCTCGCCCAGCGTTTCGCCCTGCCCTATATCACGGTCGAGGCATCCCTCTCCGCCCGCCGCGACATCGGCATTTGGGCCGAGATGCAGGCGTATGTTAAGGCCGCCGTCCAACAAGCCAGCCTGAACCTTTGCCTCACCGCACGCGATATGAAGGGCCTGCAAGACGCCACTGCCCGCTTGGCCCGCCTGCCCCCCTTCATCGAAACCGACGCCTTCTCTGCCCCGCCCATGCCGAAACCCGGCCATTTGGTGACGGTGGCGATGATGCGCGCGGGCGATAAAACCGACAGCTACCACCGCCTTGCCGCCACGCTCACCCTACTGCCACCCAGCCTGAACTGGCACCTCACGGTGATCGGCGACGGCCCCGCGCGCGCCGAAGTGCAAGCCATGTTCGCGGACATTCCCGCCCATCGCCTCACATGGCGGGGCCTGCAAACCCGCCCGCAAATCGCGGCAATCCTTGCACAAGCCTCGGCCTATGTCTGGCCCGGATGCGGCGAGGCCTATGATCTGGCCTATCTTGAGGCGCAAGCCGCAGGCGTCCCCGTCATAGCCCAGCGCATCGCGGGCGTGCCCGAAGTGGTGGCCGATGGCGAAACCGGCTTTCTCACCGAACCGGGCAACGACATTGCTGCCGCAGCGGCGATCACCCGCGTGCTGAGCGATCCCAGCCTCCAGCACCGCATGGGAAAAGCCGCAC
Source organism: Cypionkella sp. (assembly GCA_043743975.1). GTDB lineage: Bacteria > Pseudomonadota > Alphaproteobacteria > Rhodobacterales > Rhodobacteraceae > Cypionkella. The sequence continues at coordinate 32,584 of JAYTVN010000029.1, read as the reverse complement.
GCCTGCGCACCCTGCGCGATCACTCCTTGCAAGGCGCGGCCCAGCGCCTGAACGCCATGCTACAAACCATAGTCGAGGCAAAACCATGACCGAAGCCCTGATCCGCGCCCTCGATCTGCGTGCTGCCAATGGCACCCCGGCGCGGCTATGGCTGCGCGATGATGATGCCATCGCCCCCACCGCTGCGCTCGATCACCTGCTTTCCCTCACCGAATCCGCAAACATCCCCGTCACCCTCGCCGTCATTCCAGCGCAGTCCGGCCCAGCGCTCGCCACCCGGCTGGATGCTGCAAAAGGTGTTTCCGTCGCCGTGCATGGCTGGTCACACACCAACCACGCCCCCCCGTCAGAAAAGAAGCAAGAACTCGGCCTACATCGCCCCGCCGCACAGGTTCTGGCTGAACTCGCGCGCGGCTTTGCCCATCTCGCGCATCTCCACCCCGCGCAATTCACCCCCGTCCTCGTCCCACCTTGGAACCGCATCGCGCCACAGGTGGTTTCCGGCCTGCCCGCCCTCGGCTTCAAGGCCCTGTCCGTCTTCGGTCCCGAGGCCAAAGCCGAGCTGCCGCTGTTCAACACCCATGTCGATGTGATCGACTGGCGCGGCACCCGGTCCGGGCGGCCCGATGCCGTACTGATGGACGAAATCGCCCAAGCCATCGCGCGCGGCGATGCGCCGATAGGCTTGCTGACCCACCATCTTGTGCATGACGCGCAGGTCTGGGGCTTTCTTGAGCGGCTGTTCGCCCTGACCGCCGATCATCCCGGCTGTCGCTGGGTCAGCCTGCCTGAACTTATCGCCTCACCATGATTTCCACGCGATCAGCAAACCGCCCTCCGCCTGCAAAGCCCGCGCCCGCAATGCCTCCACCTCGGCCACGGCGGCACGATCAGCCAGTGCCCCCGCAATCAGGGTTTGCGGGGCAACGCTGACCGCCCCACCCCGCGCCGCCAAAGTGAACACCAGCGGCCCTGTTGACCACCACGCCGGAGCCTCGGGCAACAGGGCAAGCGCCTGCGGCAAGGCCGCGTTCAGGCGGTGCAGCGCGGGATGATCAGGTGGGGTCGCGATGAACGAATTTCCCAGCAGTAATCCACCCATCCCCGTCTGACGCGGCACAGGCTCAGCCCAAGCCGTCAGCCCGATCAGGGGCAGCAGATCGTGAAAGCTGATGTCATCCCGCGCCGGATACCAATCGCAATCCAGATAAATCCCACCCTCTGCCGCCAATATCGCATAGCGGGCCACGTCCACAGCGCCGGGATAATCGCCCCGTGCCAGCATGGCAGCATAAACCGGCTGATCGGGCAAACCTAACCGCGCCAGTTCGGCCTCTTGCCACAGCCGATACTGATAGCCCTGCAATGCCGCATGATGCCGCCATGCCGCCACTGCCGCAGGGACGGGCTTGCTGCCAATCCAGATTTGATGGATCACACGCGGCACCGCCACACGATTGGCCGCCGTGATCGCCTGCTGCTCGGCGCGCGAATATCGGAACAGCGGGGCCAGCAGGTCTGGCGGTGGCACCAGATGAAACTGATACCCCACCCGCGCCACAAGATCGCCGCGCGCCTTGGCGAGATGAAGCTTTGCGGCGTGAAGGCGGCGAGGTATCGCCAGCATGGTTTGTGCGGGCAAGACCGAGATCGCGGGATCGGCGGCCAGCGCGTTCAAAATCGCAGCCGCTGCCTCGAAATCGCGCTTGGAAATCAAGGCGCGCGCGGCGGTGATGCCGTCATTCATGCGTTGCTTGGCATTCATGCGGCCCGCCTTTCTTATTGCCCTATCGTGAGCGTCCACGCGTGGACAGTACTTTTAACTGTTGCTTATCAAATGGTTGACTTGTGGCGTTAAGGATTTCTTAGGATTTCACGCCGGGCTCGGCCCCGCAAGAAACCCAAATCCAAACAATCAGCCCCCCTTGATGCGCTGGATCAGATAGACCTCGTCCGTCTCGGCGACGGGGCTGTGCAGGTCGGTGACGATCTGACCATTCACCGACACCGAAACCCCCGCCTTGATCACAGGCGCCAGGGCTGGATGCGCCGTGACCAGCGCATCCAGAATCTCGCGCACAGTGCCGCCTGCGACCGAGATCACCAACTGGTCACCCGCAAACTTGCGCAGGCCCGACCAGAGGTTGATCTCAACCACGCAGGTTTGCCTTGATCGCCGCCAGCACCTTGGGCGGTGACATCGGCAGGCTGCGCAACCGCGCCCCCGTGGCCGCTGCAATCGCATTGGCCAATGCGGGCAAAGGCGGGGTGATGCCGGTTTCGCCCACACCGCGCACGCCGTAGGGATGGCCGGGGTTCGGCACCTCGACAATCACCGTGTCGATCATCGGCAGGTCAGAGGCGACCGGGATGCGGTAATCCAGAAACACCGTGTTTTGCAGCCGCCCATCGGCACCGTAGACATATTCCTCGTTCAACGCCCAGCCGATGCCCTGCACCGCACCGCCCTGATACTGGCCCTCGACATAGGCCGGATGGATCGCCCGGCCCGCATCCTGCACCACCAGATAGCGCAAAACCGTGGTGCGCCCGGTTTCGGGATCGACCTCGACATCGACCACATGCGCGCCAAAGCTGGCCCCGACCCCGCCCGCCGTCACCTCGTGGTGGCCAGAAATCGGCCCCCCGGTGCTGCCCATCTTTGCCCCGATTTCGGCGATAGACATCGGCGGGAATTTTCCGGCATTCGGGCCAGCAGGCACCGCTGCACCGTCGAGCCATTCCACCGCCTCGGCCTCAATGCCCCATTCGGCGGCGGCACGCGCGCACATCTTCGCAATCGCCTGCTTTGCGGCCTCAACCGCTGCCAGACCGCTGGCAAAGGTGGCGCGGCTGCCGTGGGTGGGTTCATTCACCCCCAAAGCCCCGGTTTCCACGATATTCACCCGCACCGCCTCATAGGCGATGCCCAATGTTTCCGCCGTCATCATCCCCAACGAGGCCCGACTGCCGCCAACGTCCGGCGTGCCGACCGAGACGGTCACCGTGCCATCCTCGCCAATCGCCAGCGAAACCGAAGTCTCGCCGCCATGGTTGAACCAGAACCCCGCCGCCGCCCCGCGCCCCTGATTGGGGCCAAGCGGCACTTGCAGGTTGGCGTGGGCCATCGTTGCCTCTAGCGTTTCCACCAGACCGATGCGGTTGTAGGTGGGGCCATAGCTGGCCTTTGCGCCTTCACGCGCGGCGTTTTTCAACCGCACGGCGAGGGGATCAAGCCCCAGCTCATGGCACATCTCATCCAGCAGGCTTTCCACCGCAAAGGCCGCCATTGGCGAGCCGGGCGCGCGGTAGGCGGCGGCTTTCGGGCGGTTGGCCAGCACCTCATAGCCTTGGTGAAACACCGCTGGCACGGTGTAGCAAGCCAGCGCACAAGACAAAGCCTCACCCACTGGCGACGAGCCGATGAACGCCCCACCCTGCATCCGGAAATTCACCGAAGCGGCGGTGATGGTGCCATCGGCCTTCATGCCCATCTTCACATCCATCGAGGCCGAAGCCGTAGGCCCAGTGGCGCGCAGCACTTCGGCGCGGCTCATCACCAGCTTGACCGGACGCCCCCCGGCCTTGCGCGACAAAGCCAGCGCCAAAGGCTCCATGAAGATCGTGGTCTTGCCACCAAAACCGCCGCCGATTTCCGAAGGTGTGACGCGCAGTTGCGACGCTTCGGTGCCCAGCACTGCCGAACACATCCGGCGGATATACCATTGGCCTTGGGTGCAAACCCACATCTCCCCCTTGCCGTCTTCGCCCATCTGGCCAAGGCAAGCGTGCGGCTCGATATAGCCCTGATGGGTGGCTTCGGTCTTGTAGCTTTGGCTGCGCACCAGATCGGCGGCGGCAAAGCCTGCGTCCAGATCGCCATGGCCGAACTCGATGTATTTCACCACATTCGGATGCATGCCTTCCGGCACCGAATGGTCTGCGGTGCCCGCGCGGATCACGGGTGCGTCGGGCTGCATCGCTGCATCAACGTCAATGACATGCGGCAGCACCTCGTATTCGACCTCAACCAACCGCGCCGCATCCTGCGCCAGCAGTTTCGAGGTGGCCGCCACCGCCGCGACCGCATGGCCGTCATAGAGCGCCACCTCACCCGCGAGGGTGTTTTCCTGCAGGTTCCAATCTTCACCCGTCAGCCCGGTGGGAAGATCGGCGCGGGTGATCACCGCCTTGACCCCCTCCAGCGCCAACGCCTTGGAGGCATCAATGCGGATGATCCGGGCATGCGCATGGGGGGATCGCACCACGGCGGCGTGCAGCATCCCCGGCGCGGAAATATCCGCGCCATAGCGGGCGCGGCCTGTCACCTTGTCCAAGCCATCGGGGCGATTGGGGCGGGTGCCAACCAGACGGTAGCCGGTTTTCAGATCATCCTTCGGCATCAGTTTACCCCCCGCATTTCAGCGCCCGCATCCATCACGGCGCGCACGATCTTGTCATAGCCGGTGCAGCGACACAGATTGCCCGCCAACCAATAGCGCACCTCAGTTTCCGTCGGATCGGGGTTTTGGGTCAAAAGCGCATTGGCCGCGACCAGTATCCCCGGCGTGCAGAACCCGCATTGCAGGGCCGCGTGTTCGATGAACTTGCGCTGCAACGGATGCAGATCGGGGCCAGTGGACAGGCCCTCCACCGTCGCCACCGTTTTGCCCTGCGCTTCGGCCCCCAGCACAAGGCAGGAACAGACCAAAACTCCGTCGAGTTGCGCCGAACAGGCACCGCAATCGCCGGTGCCGCAGCCCTCTTTCGTGCCGGTCAGGCCCAGTTGGTCGCGCAGGCAATCCAGCAGCGTGTCGCGCGGATCGGCCAAAAACTCCACAGCATCGCCGTTCACGGTTGCCGAGACATGGATCTTGCTCATGCTGATGCTCCTTCTGCGCGGTCATAGGCGATGCGGGCGGCGCGTTGCACCAAGACGCCCACGATATCCTTGCGGAATGCGGCAGTGCCGCGTTTGTCGGAAATCGGCGTGCTGGCGGCAATCGCTGCAGCCGACAGCGCGGCCAGCGCCGCTGCGTCCAGTGTGGAGCCGATAATCGCCTGCGCCGCAGCAGGCACCAGCAGGATCTTCGGCGCAACCGCGCCCAGCGCAATCCGCGCCTCGGTGATCTTTGCGCCATCGCGCTTCAGGTTTACCGCCACGCCGACGACGGCAATATCCATCTCGGTGCGCGGAATGAAGCGCAGATAGGCATCACCGCCCTGCGCCCCTCGCGGGGGCAGGGTGATCGCGGTGATCACCTCACTCGGTTGCAGGGTGGTGCGGCTGGGGCCTGCCGGAATATCCTCGACCGCCACCTCGCGGCTGCCGTTTGGCCCGATCACCGACACGCGCGCCCCGGCAGCCACCATCCCCGGCACGCTATCGGCGGCGGGCGAGCCGTTGCACAGATTGCCCACCAGCGTCGCGCGGCCCTGCACTTGGGTTGAGCCGACCAGTTGCATCCCCTCGACCACACCCGGCCAATCGGCGCAAACGCCAGCGTGCCGTCCCAGTTCCGCGCCAGACACGGCAATGCCGATCCGCCAGCCGCCATCAGCGGTGCGGCTGATGTCCTTGCCGCCGGGAATATGCTTGAGGTCGATCAAATCATCCGGCGTCACAATCGCCGCGCGCAACTGCACCAGAACATCGGTTCCGCCGGCAAGAAACCGTGTCAGCCCCGAAGCCCCCGCTGCAATCGCTGCGGCCTGTTCAAAGGTCTTTGGCGTGTGAAATCGCATCCTGCCTCCCGTGGAATGATGGTCTTGGCGCGCACAGAACTGAAACCCTCGGTGTGCCGCCCGCGTATGGTTTCCACTCTGGGCGAAGTCAGCCGCATCGGCAACAGTCTGCGACGGCTTGCCTGCGCAAGAAGTGGATTTTACCGCGCTTCCTCAAGCCGACTGCGCACGCCTGCCAGATAGGTGCGCCCAACCGTCAGGCTGGTGCCATTGCCTATCTGAAGCGCCATTCTGCCGTCCATGCCACGCTTAATCTTCTGAACCGCCGCAAGCTTGACCAAAGTGCTGCGGTGAATCCGAACAAAACCAAAAGGCGCGAGTGTGGCTTCCAGCGCCGCCATATTCTCTGGGTACAGGCAGGTCTTTTCTGTCAGATGCAGTTGCACATAATCCCGCTCTGCCCTTGCGTAGTGGATGTCCTCGATGTCGATGCGCAGCAAACCGCTGCGCTGCTTGACCCACAACGCCGGGTTGGGCGCGGTGACATCGGCCAAAGTTGCGCGCAGGTGGCTGACCGCCGTTGTCAGCTCCTCGACCTTCAAGGATGAAGCCCGCGCCGCAATGGCCGCAATCGCCCGCTCGACCGCTTTGGCCAGTCTACCCGGCTCGACAGGCTTGGTGACATAATCGACGGCCTCGACCTCAAACGCGCGCAGGGCATGTTGATCGTAAGCGGTGACAAAAATGGTCTGCGGTACGTGAGGGCGTAGCCTTTCCAGCACATTAAAGCCGTCGCCACCCGGCATCTGCACATCCAACAGCAGCAAATCGGGCTTAAGCCGCTCTGCTTCGGCAATCGCCTGATCGACATTGGCCGCCTCGCCCACCACCAGAAGCGTCTCCAGCTTGCGCAACATGCGGATCAGACGACGGCGGGCGATTGGTTCATCATCCACCACAAGCACCGTCGTCACCGCCACTGTCCCCGTCACTGGCGCCCCCACACCATCGGCAGCGTGATCTGCACTTTGAAGCGATTTTGCGCCGATAGGGTTGCCTCGAACGTGCTTTGCCCCGGCCAACGCGCCTGCAACCGATGGCTGACGTTTTCCAAACCGATCCCCAGCCCTGCCGCCTGTGATGTCCCGTTTGGCGGCACAGAGTTTTCCACCCACAGCCGCAACTTGCCTTCCGGCTCTGCTGCCACGCCAATCATCAGTTCAGCCGGCCCCTGCATCTGCGAAATGCCATATTTGACCGCATTCTCGACCAAAGGCTGCAAGATCAGCGGCGGCACCAAAAGCGCCTCCAGACCCGCAGCCACTTCGGTTCTGACCTGCAAGCGGTCTGAAAAGCGGACCTTTTCAATGCCAAGGTAGTTCATCTGTATCGCCAATTCATCGCCCAAGCGAATGTCATGTTCTGGATTCAGCGTCACGGTCTGACGCAGAAAACTGGCCAGTCCCAACAGCATGTCATGCGCCTGCACACTGGCGTTTTCCTCGATCAACCCGGCGACCGAATTCAGCGTGTTGAACAGGAAATGCGGGTTGACCTGATATTGCAAGGCGCGCATCTGCGCGGCCAGAGCCTCTTGCCGTACCGCAGCCATGCGCTGCTCGGCCTCGCGAACGTGATCGCTGTATTGCAACGCAAGATACAGGCACGACCAACCAAACAGCTCGGATGTGGTGAACAGCATCACCTGCGCGAAATTCTCGGTGTCAAAGGTGGCGGGCAGCGGATAGACGCAATAAGCATACCACCCCCAATCCACGAATGCCGAAAACGGTGCCAACACCAGCGACAGCCCGCATCCCGCCAACGCCTTGTAGGTCAGCCGGAGATCGCGCATCTGCCACAGCAGCACCGTCATGATGATCCCCAGCACCACATCTCCGGTAATGCCGATCAGCTTGCCCGGCGCGGTCAGGATCGGGTTATAGCCCGCGAAACTCCAGACCAGACTGGCGACCAGAAAATACATCGACGCATAGCCCAGCCCCAGCCAGACAACATTGCGGGCAAACACGCGAGAGCCGGCTTTGGCCGGGGCGACAGCGGGATCAGAAGGCATGACAGGTTGAACCATCCCGCGATCATTCACCGCCGACTTGCCCCTGTCCAGCGACGTTCGTCGGCGAAATCAGGGCCTTCGTCGACAAAGGCTTCGCCCGATGCGCGCGCAAATCTAAACAGGCCACCAAGGTCTGTGTACCTTGCGATTGCAAAAGGGATTTTACCATGTTCACCCCATCCATTTCTGCCGGTTTCAAGACCATCAACATCTTGCCGGACACAAACAGCGAACAACTTGGCGCGGCGATCACGCTGCAAAACGGCAATCTGCTGCTGGTGTCAGAAGCGCTTGGCAGCAATGGCGATGTGTTCATGCGGCAATTCACGGCGGACGGGCGCGGCCTGACCACTGCCGCGCAGGTGAACACCACAACCTTTGGCGCGCAAAACGGCGTTGAGGTGACGCAGTTAGAGAATGGCAACTTCGTCGTCGGCTGGACGGATAGCAGCGCCACCGCACCGGATTTCAGCGGCACCACGGTGCGGTTCCAGATGTTTGATGCTGCGGGCAACAAGGTGGGGGTCGAAACCTGCACGCCGACCGTGACCAATGGCGATCAGACGTTGACTTCGGTTGTCGCGCTGGACGACGGGCGCTTTGCGGTCGTCTGGAATTATCGCAGTGAAGCGGCCTCGCGGATCAGGGTGTATAATGCTGATGGCACCCCGGCAGGTACCGAGCAGATCCTGACCGAAGCCACCGATGTCAGAGTCATCGGGACGATCACCTCCTACGGGGCACATGGCTTTGCGCATGTGCTGGTCACAGGCAACTTCCCCAACACAAGCGTCACCGTGCAACGTTATTCAGACTCGGGCAGCCCGGTTGGCGGGCCAATCGCGCTTGCGGCGGGTAGCGGGTTTCGGGGCGTCGCCATTAAAGAACTCAGCGATGGCAAGCTGGTGGTGACCTGGACCGACATCAGCGAAACGCCCCCCTACAATCACGGCGGTATTGTACGCGGGCAGGTCTTGAATGCAGATGGCAGCGCTTCGGGCGGCGTGTTCACGGTGTCGGATGACATTTTCTCTGAACATACCGGCTCGATCATCACCGCCCTGAACGATGGCCGGTTCGCCGTCACCTGGAAAACCGGCCCGGCGGATGAGGTCTATCAGCACAAAGAGGTGATGCGCGTCTATAATGCCGATGGTACGGCAGCCAGCGAGATCATCACGGTCTATGATCAGCAAGAAACCTATAACGGGATCCGCCTGCTGTCTGGCTCGATCAATTCGGTCAGCGCATTGCCGGATGGGCGGTTGGTGTATTCGTTCAGCGCTTTGACCCCAAGCGGATCAGACTTCATCACCGCCACCCGCATCGTCGATCCGCGGTCTGCCTTGGACGTGACGCTGGGCGGCGCGCACAACGATTTCACCGGAACCCGCTACAACGATAAGATCAATGGTGGCGCTGGCGATGACAGTCTGAATGGCGCAGGCGGCAATGATCGTCTGGATGGCGGCACCGGCAATGACAGCCTTGTCGGCGGGGCGGGCCATGACAGCCTGATTGGCGGCTCGGGCGATGACCGTCTGCAAAACGACGCAGGCAATGATACGCTGGACGGCGGGCTGGGCATCGACACCGTCATCTTTACCGGCAGCGCGGCGGTTACCGTCAATCTCAGCCTGACCACGGCGCAGGTGACGGGCTACGGCACTGATGTGCTGCGCAACATTGAAAACCTGCTGACCGGCAGCGGCAATGACGACCTCAGCGGCAACGCGGGCGCCAACAAGATACAAAGCGGCGCTGGCAATGATATCTTGCGGGGCTGGGCAGGCAATGATGTGCTGTACGGGGGCACGGGCGCAGATCGGCTCGTCGGCGGCTTGGGGCGCGATCTGCTGTATGGTGGGGCCAATGACGGAGCCACCGATGTCTTCGTCTTTACCGCAATCACCGACAGCGCCAAAGGGGCCGCGCGCGATGTGATCTTTGATTTCGTCTCTGGCAGTGATGACATTGATCTGACGGGCATAGATGCCAACACGGCGCAAAACGGCAACCAAGCCTTCACTTGGGGCGCCACAACGGCTGCGGCCAATGCGGTCTGGTATACGGTGAGCGGCAGCAGTGTCTTGCTGCGCGGCGACGTGAACGGCGATGGCGTGTTTGACTTTGAAATCCAGATCGCGGGCGTGAACACTCTGACCGTGACGGATCTGCTGCTTTAGCAATTCCGCGATTCCAACGGGGCGCGGGGCGGGCCTTCGCGGTGAGGGGCCCAAATCAAACCGCGCGATTTTTCTTTCAATGCCGCACCCAACGCCGTGGCCGTGCAGTTCAACGGTGACCGCGAAACAGTGACGTGGCAGTATGCCCCGATGCGGAGGGCCAGAGCCATGACAGACCAGCGAATTGACACATTGCTTGATGCGATGACCCTGCAGGAGCAGGTGTCACTGCTGTCAGGGGCCGACTTCTGGTCGGTGGCGGGGGTGGACCGGCTGGGGATCGGCGCGCTTGTGGTCACCGATGGCCCGAACGGTGCGCGTGGCGGCGGTGGGCTGGTGGGCGGGCCGAAAGCCGCCTGCTTTCCCTGTGGTATCGCCTTGGGTGCTACATGGAACCCGGCGCTGGTGGCCGAGATTGGCACAGCGCTTGCCGCAGAGACGCGGACGAAGGGCGCGGATGTGCTGCTGGGCCCGACGATGAACATCCATCGCAGCGTCACAAACGGACGCAATTTTGAGTGTTTTTCCGAAGACCCTTGGCTGACAGCCGCACTCGCGACCGCCTATGTGCAGGGCTTGCAGGCGGCAGGGGTGGCGGCCACCCCCAAGCATTTCATCGGCAATGAAAGCGAGATCGAACGCACCACCGTGAACTCGATGATCCCAGAGGTCGCGCTGCGCGAAACCTACCTCGCGCCGTTCGAGGCGGTGGCCAAGGCCGGGGCTTGGGCGATGATGTCGTCTTACAACAAGGTCAACGGCAGCTACACCGCCGAAAGCCACTGGCTGCTGACCGAAGTGCTGCGCGACGACTGGCAGTGGGATGGGCTGGTGATGTCGGATTGGTTCGGCTCGCGCAGCCTAGAGCCGACCATCACCGCCGGGCTTGACCTTGAAATGCCCGGCCCGTCGCGGGATCGAGGCGCGGCCCTTGTGGCAGCGGTGCAAGACGGCAGGGTCGATGCGGCGCAGGTCCGCGCCTCGGCCCGCCGGATGCTGCAGCTGATGCAGCGCACCGGGGCGCTTGACCGACCCGCGCGTCTGCCCGAGGGTGAGGCCGACACCCCCGCGCATCGCACCCTGATCCGCCGCGCCGGAGCCGAGGCCACGGTGCTGCTGAAAAACGACGATGATTTGTTGCCGCTGGCCACCCCCGCCGGGAAAATCGCGGTGATCGGCCCGAACGCCCGCCGCGCCCGCATCATGGGCGGCGGCTCGGCACAGTTGAACGCAAACCGCGCCGTTAGCCCGTGGGATGCTCTGCTGGACCGCTTCGGCGCAGATCGCCTGCTGTTTGCCGAAGGCTGCACCAATCATCGCTGGGAGCCTTTGTGGAGCGGCGCGCTGAGCGTCGAGTATTTCGCCACGCCCGATCTCTCCGGCCCCGTCGTGCACAGCGAACCGCTGAGCGATGCGATGCAGTTTTGGGTGCCGCCGATTGCCGCAGGCAAGGTCAATCCGCGCGCCTTCTCGGCCCGCATTTCCGGCAGTTTCACGCCCGACACTACGGCACTCTACCGGGTTGGCATCCATGCCACGGGTCCGATCCGCCTGCTGGTGGACGGCACCGTCGCCGCCGATGCTTGGGCCGATTGGACCCAAGGTCGCACCTTCTTCGAGGAAGGCAATGACGAGGTGACCGCCGATGTGCCGCTGCAGGCTGGCCGCAGTTACGCGATTGCCCTAGAGTTTTGGTCCAAACCGGGGGCCAATCTGGACTTTTCGGCGTTTCGTGCAGGCATCGGTCTGCCGCTCGATGCCAATGCGATCACTGAAGCCGCGCAAGTGGCAGCCTTGGCCGATGTTGTCGTGCTGTGCCTTGGCCGTTCGGGCGAATGGGATACCGAGGGCAGCGATCTGACCGACATTCGCCTCCCCGGCGATCAGGATGCGCTGGCCCATGCCGTGCTCGCCGCCAATCCGCGCAGCGTCGTCGTGCTGCAATCCGGTGGCCCGGTCGAGATGCCATGGATCCATGATGCCGCCGCAGTTCTGCAGTCGTGGTATCCGGGGCAAGAGGCAGGTCATGCCATCGCCGACGTGCTGTTTGGCGATGCCGAACCCAGCGGACGACTGCCGCAAACCTTTCCGGCCCGCCTGCAAGACAATCCGACCTTCAGCCAAGACCCGGAAATCTACCCCGGTCTGGACGGCAAGGTGCGCTACGAGGAGGGCCTGTTCACCGGCCACCGCCATCATGACCGCACCGGCATCGTGCCGCTGTTCGCCTTTGGCCACGGCCTTGGCTATACAAGTTTTGATCTGGAAAACCTGTCCGGCAACGCCAGCAGCGATGGTGCGGATTTCACCGTCTGCGTCACCAACACCGGCACGCGACGGGGGGCAACGGTGGTACAGCTTTACCTTGGCCCCGATCCACTGCCCGCAGGCCGCCCGCGCCGCCAGTTGCGCGCCTTCGCCAAGGTCACGCTTGACCCCGGCCAAAGCGAAACCATCCTGCTGCAAACCAATGCCCGCTCGTTTCAACGCTGGGACCCCGACGCGCAGGGCTGGACCTGTATCCCCGGTCGCTGGCATATCGAGGCAGGCTTTTCCGCCAGCGACATCCGCGCGACCATGGTGCTGACTTTGCCAGATTGATCTGCGGCTTCAGAAATCCAAGCCCAAATCCAGCGTGCGCGCCGAATGCGTCAATGCCCCGACCGAGATATAATTCACCCCGGTCGCCACCACTTCGGCAATGCGCGGCAGCGCCATATTGCCCGAAGCTTCCGTCACCAGCCGCCCCGCCACCATCGCAACCGCCTCGCGCAGCGTCGGGGTGTCCATGTTATCCAGCACCACCACATCCGCGCCGCCCACAGCCAGCACCTCGGCCAGTTGCGCCAAAGTGTCGACCTCAATCTCCACCTTCATCATGTGGGAAACTGCGGCCCGCGCCGCCGTCAGCACCGCCGCAATCCCACCCGCCGCCGCGATATGGTTGTCTTTGATCAGGATCGCGTCCGACAGGCCAAAGCGATGATTGAACCCGCCGCCATGCAGCACCGCGGCCTTTTCCACCATCCGCAGCCCCGGCGTGGTCTTGCGGGTGCAGGTGATGCGGGTGGCAGTGCCCGCCGCCTGTGCCACAAACGCCGCCGTCAGCGTGGCAATCCCAGAAAGCCGCCCGGCAAAGTTCAGCGCAATCCGCTCGCCGGACAGGATCGAGGCCGCAGAACCCTCAATCTCCATCAACAGATCACCCGGCGCGCAAGCACTGCCATCGGGGCGGTGCAAGGTGACCACAAGCGCCGGATCTACCAACCGAAACGCAATCGCGGCCAGTTGCATCCCCGACACCACCCCCGCCTCACGCGCGTTCAGACGGGCGCGGTAGCGCGTGCTGGCCGGTATCACCGCCCGACTGGTGACATCGCCGTTCGGGCCAAGGTCTTCGATCAGCGCCGCCCGGACCAAGGGCTCCAACAAAAGGTCGGGCAACACGGCAAATCCGGTCATTCTGAAATCTCCGTTACGGTTTGCCGCAGCGCCAAAGCCTCGGCCAAGGTCAGGCGGCTGGGCCGCGCCCATGCCGGATCAGCCACAGGGAAATCACTGCGGCAATGCGCGCCGCGCGATTCCTCGCGCAGCAAAGCAGCAGCGGCGATCAGTGTGGCGGTGGCGGTCATGTTCAACACCTGCGCATCGCCCAAAGCCCGCGCCTCCAGCGCCGCAATCCGGCGCAGGGCGGTTTGCAACCCGCCCGCGTCGCGCACCACGCCGACATGTTCGGTCATCACCTGCCGCAGTTCTGCGATCAGATCAGCGTCGGGTTGTTGCCCGCCCGGCACCGATGGCAAGACCACCGACGGCGCAGCCCCCGCGCCCAATTCCCGCGCAATATCCAGCGCCGCGCGACGGCCATAGACCAAAGCCTCCAGCAAGCCATTCGAGGCCAGTCGGTTCGCGCCATGCAGCCCGGTCGCACTCGCCTCACCGCAAGCCCAAAGCCCCGCAAGACTGGAACGGCCTTCCTTGGAAACCGCAATCCCGCCCATATGGTAATGCGCCGCCGCCGCCACCGGGATCGGCTGCGTCACCGGATCAATGCCGCCGCGCTGGCAGGCCGCAGCCACCGCCGGAAACCGCTCAGTAATCTCCGCGCCCAGCGCCGCCCGCGTGTCCAGCATCGGGCGGCGTCCGGCCTGAGTTTCGGCAAAGATCGCGCGGGCCACCACATCGCGCGGTGCCAGTTCCGCATCAGGATGCACCGCCTGCATGAACCGCACGCCATCACGGTTGATCAGCACCGCCCCTTCCCCCCGCAACGCCTCGGTCGCCAGTGGAGCCGGATCTTCGCCCATATCAATCGCCGTCGGGTGAAACTGTACGAACTCGGCATCGGCAATCATCGCCCCGGCCCGCGCCGCCATGCCGATCACCTGCCCCCTTATGCGCGGCGGATTGGTGGTCAGCGCATAAAGCCCGCCTGAGCCACCCCCCGCCAGCAGCACCGCCGCCCCGCGCAGCAGGGTCGGATCGCCTGCGCCATCCGCCTGTGCGACTGCAACGCCCGTCACCCGACCATCCTGCACCTGCAAGCCCACCGCCATCATGCCTTCCAGCACCTGCACCGAGGGCGTGCGCGCCACTTCGGCAATCAGCGCCGCCATGATCTCACGCCCGGCCTGATCGCCGCGCACCCGCACCACGCGGGCCAGCCCATGCGCGGCCTCTCGCGACAGCACATAGCCGCCGGTGGCATCGCGATCAAACGGCGTCCCCATCGCGGTCAATTCCAGAATATGCGCCCGCGCCTCGGCGGTGACACTGGCCGCCACCTCGGCATCCACCGTGCCTGCGCCTGCGCGCACGGTATCCGCCGCATGGGCTGCAGGGCTATCCGCCGCAGCCATCGCCGCCGCAATCCCGCCTTGCGCCCAAGCCGAACTCGCGCCTTGCCCCAAGGGTTCGGGCGAGATCATCACCACCGGATGCGGCGCCAGATGCAGCGCGGCATACAGCGCCCCCAGACCAGCGCCAACAATGATCACCCGCCCGGTGTCGACAACAGGCATCTCCATGGTTCAGGCCGCAGCCCGGCTGATGTCGATCATCCGCTGCACCGCCACCCTTGCCCGCGCCGAAATCTCCGGGTCCACCAACACCTCGCCCGTCATCGTGTGCAGCGCATAGAGGATCTTCTCCAGCGTGATCATCTTCATATAGGGGCACATATTGCAGGGCTTGGCGAATTCGACCTCGGGCAATTCATCGGCGATATTCGCCGCCATCGAACATTCCGTCACCAGCATCGCCCGGGCGGGTTTGTGTTTATGCACCCAGTCAATGATGCCCTTGGTCGAGCCGGTGAAATCCGCCTCGGCCACCACCTCCGGCGTGCATTCGGGGTGGGCGATGATCTTCACATCCGGGTCATGTTCGCGGTAAGCCCGTAGGTCAGCCGCTTGGTATAGCTCATGCACGATGCAAGAGCCTTCCCACCACACCACCCGCTTATGGGTCAGTGCCGCCACATTGCGCGCCAGATACTGATCGGGCGTCATGATCACCGTATCGCCCTCCATCGCGTTGACGATCTGCAACGCATTGGCCGAGGTGCAGCACACATCCGACGCCGCCTTCACCTCTGCGGTGGTGTTGACGTAAGACACCACCGCAGCACCCGGATACTTCGCCCGCATCTCGGCCACGCCCTCCGCCGTGATCGATTCCGCCAGCGAGCAGCCCGCCGCCATATCCGGCATCAGCACGGTCTTGCTGGGGTTCATGATCTTTGAGGTTTCCGCCATGAAATGCACACCGCATTGCACGATCACATCGGCCTCAACCTCTGTCGCCTTGATCGCCAGTTGCAGAGAATCCCCGACGAAATCCGCCACGCCATGATAAATCTCGGGCGTCATGTAGTTATGACCCAGGATCACCGCATTGCGCTCTGCTTTCAGCCGATTGATCTCAATGACATAGGGCGCAAACATCGCCCAATCGGCCAAAGGCACCACGCGCTGCATCCGCGCGTAGATCGCGCGCGTCGCCTCGGCGGCGGCCATCGACGGGGCAAGATCGTAATGCGCCGCAAGTTCGGCGCGCTGGTCAAGAAGATTGGGCAAGGTGGCGTTCCCGTACTTGGCTGCAAGACTGAACCCGTTTGGGTGCAAGGCTGGCTATAATAGCTTTTGCGCTTGACGCAAACCCTTCACAATTCGACGTTTTTTGACCTTTTGGTGAAATGCGGGGTTTGCGCCGCCCTGCAAGCGGAAATCTTGCCCGCCTTGACAGCCACAACCTACGGTGCAGCCCACTGTACCAAGCGCCGCATCGCCTGCCCTACTGCGCCGCGACCAATCCCCGCCGTGCCGCGACCTGCCCCGCCACTTCGCGGGCGATATGTTCGGCCCAAGTGATCACCTCGGGCACCCCCATCAACTCACCCACTGCCGCCCGCGCCAGAGGCCCCGCCACCAGCAGCGTGCCATCCGATACGCCCGACACGGGCACCGCTTGCCCATTTGCTGCCGTCAGCAGGCCCAAGCCCAGCGGATCGGGCTGCAACAGCCCCAAAGCTGCCAGATCGGCCAGCGCAGGCGTGGCCGCAATCACCCCGCCATGCGCGGGTCCGGTCGCCAAAATCACATGATCGACCGCCACTGTAAACCGTGCCCCGTTGTGGCGGGCTTGCAAGCTGAGCTTGACCGGGTTGCCCGGCGTCGCCGAGACAATCCGCGCGCCCAAGCTGACCAACCGTCCCAAACGCTGCATCTGCTGGTTCGCCTCATAGGTCTGTGGCGCGATCCGAAAACGGTGAATGTCCCACAGGGCGCGCAGATGGCGCAAAAACCGACGCCGCTCCAGTTCCGGCAAAGCCGCCCAGATCGCAGGCCCCTGCGCGCGTAAACGGTCAAACACCGCGTGCCATGTCAGGCCGAGGCTGGCGTCTTTCGCCAAAGCTGCGCGTGTGCGGCGCAGCAAATCCAAAGCCGTCCGCGCCGGAGCCTTGGCGAAATCCGCCGTGGTTTCCGCCTGCACCGGCCCATGCGGCTGCGATCTAAATCCATGCCGCGACAACGCCGTGATCTGGCCGCGATGGCCGCGCCTGTGCAGCGAGGCGACAATATCCGCCGAGGTCAGCCCGTTGCCGACGATCAACACCCGTGCCTCCTCGGCCACGCCTGCCAACGCGCCATCTGCAAATGGATCAGCGATCAGCGCCGGATCACCCGCCAGCCCGGCCAATTCACGCGGCAGACCTGCGTTCGGATGCGTCGTTGCCAACACCACGATATCGGCCACAACCTTACCACCATCCGACAGCCCCAAAGTATAGCGATCCGCCCGCCCGACCGAGATCACCCGCGCCTGCACATGCCGCAACCGCCCCGCAGCCTGCAAAGGCGCAAGCTGCGCTGAGACATAGCTGCCAAATACCGCACGCGGCGCGTAAATCTCACCCGACAGCCGGGCCGAATTGGCGGGCAGGCTGGGGGCCTCAGCCGTGTGCAGCCAGCGCCGAAAATGCTCGGGCTGATCCGAGCGCAGCGTCATCTTGTGATCGGGCACGTTCAGGCGGTGATCGGGGTCGGGCGTGGCATAGGCCAAGCCGCGCCCCAAATCGGCACGCGGCTCGATCACCACCACGTCCGCCGCAGTCAGGCCCGCCAGATGATAGGCCACCGCCGCCCCGGACAAACCGCCGCCGATGATGGCGACGGTTAGGGGATGCTGGCCGTGCAAGGTGCTCATTGTGCCGCCTGTAACTTCGGTTTGTGGTCCCCGGCGATGGTTTCGCCGAACGGCCCGGTGTTCACCAACAAGTCACGCCGCGGGATCGGATGCGCCAGCGGCAGTTTCGGCAGGACCAATTCGCCAAAGCTATAGGCTTCTTCCAGATGCGGATAGCCCGAGAAGATAAAGCTATCGACCCCGATGCGGCGATACTCATCAATCCGTTCCGCCACCGTGTCGGCATCCCCGACCAAAGCCGTGCCAGCCCCACCGCGCACCAGACCAACCCCCGCCCACAGGTTCGGGCTGATCTCCAGCTTATCCCGCCGCCCACCATGTAGGGCTGTCATCCGGGCTTGGCCCACCGAATCCATCCGTGCGAACACCTTTTGCGCCTCGGCAATGGTGTGATCATCGAGTTTGCTGATCAGCTTGTCCGCCGCAGCCCAAGCCTCGGCCGTGGTGTCGCGCACGATGACGTGCAGGCGGATGCCGAAGGAGACTTCGCGCCCCTCGCCCTCGGCATGACGCCGCATCACCGCAATCTTTTCCGCCACCTGCGCCGGGGGTTCGCCCCATGTCAGGTATTTGTCGATATGCTTGGCACCGACCTTGAAGCCTTCGTCGGACGAGCCCCCGAAATACAGTGGCGGATAGGGTTTTTGCGCGGGCGGATAGATCAGCCGGCCATCCGAGATTTGGAAGTGTTTGCCCGTGTGTTCGACCGTTTCCCCACGCAGTAACGCCCGATAAATCCCAAGGAATTCATCGGTGATCTCATAGCGCTCGCTATGCGGTAGGTTGATGCCGTCGCCCTTATTCTCCGCCGGATCGCCGCCGGTGACGATGTTGATCAGCAAACGCCCGTTGGAAATCCGGTCGAGTGTGGCGGTCATCCGCGCGGCCAACGTCGGCGATTGCAGGCCGGGGCGCACGGCGACGAGGAATTTCAGGCGTTCGGTCTGGGTGGCGAGGGCCGAGGCGATGACCCAGCTATCCTCGCAACTGCGACCCGTGGGCAGCAGCGCGCCGTAGAAGCCGAGTGAATCCGCCGCCTTTGCCACTTGCGTGAGGTAGGCCAAATCAACCGGACGCCCGCCTTCCGAGGTGCCAAGATAGCGGCTTTCACCGTGGGTGGGGATGAACCAGAGGACGTTGATTTTATTAGGAATAGACATATCAGCTCCACGCATGGAAGGGCGGGTTGACGCCGTTCAGATAGTAATTGCCAAGGATGGCGTATTTCCAGCGCACCGGATCGTGCAACGTATGGGTGCGGGCGTTGCGCCAATGCCGATCAAGGTTATGCTCGGCCAAGGTTGACCGGGTGCCTGCCAATTCAAACAGCTTGTTGGTGGCAAGGATGGCGATTTCGGTGGACAGCACCTTCGCCTCGGCCGTCGCAATCTGCGCCCGTGCCACGGTTTCCGCCGTCGGGTTGGCCACCGCCACGTCAATCGCCACGCTGGCAATATCCAGCAAAGCCGCCGCCGCATTGGCACGCAGGTTCAGATCGCCGACCGCTTGGATGGTGTAGGGGTCTTGGCTGGCGTGATCGAGGCCGGAGTCCACCCAAGCGCGGCTGCGGTGCAGCACGAAGTCTTTGGTGTCAGCGATGGCGGCGCGGGCGATGCCAAGATCAACGGCGACCTGGATCACCTGAAAGATTGCGCCATCAGCCGAAGGGCCTTCGTAGCCCTTGTAGCCCGGCACCAGATGGGTTTTCGGCACCTTCACATTGTCGAGGATCACCGTACCGGAAAGCGTCGTGCGCTGGCCGAAACTGGACCAATCGTCGATCACGCTCAGCCCCTCTGCCCCGCGATCGGCGATGGCATACCATGCGCGGCCTTCATCATCCAAAGCCACAATCGGCACCAGATGCGCCAGCAGCGCCCCCGAGGAATAGAACTTGCGCCCGGTCACCCGCACATGATCGCCCTGATCGGTGAATTTGGTTTCAAAATCGACGGCACGTTTGCTGCCGAATTCCGAGAATGCATTGCCAAACAGCAGCGCCTTTTGCGCTTTGTCCGACACCGTGTTGATCGCGGCGACCACGCCCAGATGGTTCTGCGGCACTTGGCCCAAAGACGGGTCGGCTTCCGAGATAATTGCGATCACCCGGTTCAACGTGACATAAGACAGCCCCGGCCCGCCGTATTCTTTCGGCACGTTGATCGACCACAGGCCGGATTGCGAAAAGGCATCCAACTGTTTCTGCGGCCAGATCCGGTTGCGGTCACGATCCGACGCGCCCTTGGCAAACTCGGCGGCCAGCTTATGCGCCACGGCAATCGCCTCGGCATCAGTCTTGATGATATGGGCCGCACCGATGGGGCGCGCGACCGGGGGAACTGGGGTTTTCACGGGATCATGTTTGGTCATGGCTCAAATCCTTACAGGTTCAGGGGTGCCGCCAAGGTAAAGCGCGCGGATATCGGCGCGGGCGGCGATGTCATTTGCGGGACCCGTCAGCACCGAGCGGCCATTTTCGATGACCGTGGCGTGATGGGCGTATTTCAGCGCGATGGCAGAGTTTTGCTCGGCCAGAAGGATGGTCAGACCCATCTCGCGGTTCAGGCGGGCGAGGGTTTCAAAGATTTCGGCCACCACTAGGGGGGCAAGGCCCATCGACGGCTCATCCAGCAAGAACACCTCGGGCCGCGCCATCAAGCCGCGCCCGATGGCCGCCATTTGTTGCTCGCCACCAGAGGTCAAGCCAGCGAGGGAATTGCGCCGCAGTTTCAGTTTGGGGAAAAGGTCATAGACCTGCTCCAGCACCTGCGCGATCTGTGCGCGGTCCAGCCCCCGCCCAATCGCCCCGGTGGTCAGGTTTTCCTCGATGCTCAGGGTCTTGAAACAACGCCGCCCCTCCAGCACCGGCACGAGGCCATTGCGGATATGCGCGTGCGGCGTGTCCGAGGTGACATCGCGGCCTTTGTAGCGAATACGCCCGCCGGTGATCTGCCCCCGCTCGGCGGGCAAAAGGTTAGAGGCGGCTTTCAGCAGCGTGGTTTTGCCCGCGCCATTTGCGCCCAGAAGTGCTGTAATCTCGCCCTTGCGCACGGTCAGGCTGACGCCATGCAGGGCAGCGATTGCGCCGTTGTAGGCGGCGTAGACATGGTCAAATTCGAGAATAGGTTCCGACATGGTAACCTCCTGCTAGGAAGGGTGGCCCAATGCAGGGCCACCCGTTTGCTTATTGCGTCACTTGATCCGCGTCTGCCGAGGTGCGGATCGGCAAACCTTTTTCCGCTGCATAGGCTTCCGACGATTTGGTGATGATCGGGCGCAGCAAGGCCCAATCGGGGGCAATCCAGTCGGACACCACGTTCCACTTCTTGCCATCCCACTGCTGGAAGGTGACGTAGCCTTCGCCCTCGTGGTTATCAAAAGTGACGTTGATCGAGTGGAACAGGTTCTCAGCGCCCAACTCCTTCACTCGTGCAGGCGACAGTTGCAGATGCTCAAAGCCCCAGCGCACTTCGTCGCCGGTCAGGGTGCGGTTGCCGAATTTGGCTTGCGCGATGCGGATGGCTTCGACGTTCAGGATGCCATTCACGATGCCAAGGTTATGATACACCGAGCCAATCCGCGATTTGTCGGAAAGGTTGCCCTGCCCCGCATCATAGACCGTTTTGATGATGTCTTGCAGCACCGGATACTGATTGCCCGAGGCCTGCGTGGTGATCGCGGTATAGCCAATCGCCGCATCGCCAGCCGGGATCACGTCTTCTTCCGAGTTCGACCAGACGTTGCCGATGATATGATCCACCGGGAAGCCGTTCCTTTGCGCGGTGGTCAAAGCCACCGGATTCATCACGCCCCAACCGCGCAGCACGACATAATCGGGGGCTTCACGGCGGATTTGCAGCCATTGCGCGCCCTGCTCGTTGCCCGGATGCGGCACCTCGATCTGCACCACGGTGAAGCCGTATTTCGCAGCCAGCAGGTCATAGATCGGGATGGTTTCCTTGCCGTAGGGCGAGCCGTGATACAGCACGACGATCTTCTTGCCCTTCAGCGCTTCAAGCCCGCCTTCCTTGCTGGCGATATAGTTCACGATGCCAGAGGTTTCAGAATAGGGGTTCAGCAGCAGCGGGAACACATAAGGGAACACCCGGCCGTCGGTGGTGTCGGTGCGGCCATGGTTCACCGTGATCAGCGGCACCTTATCCGCCGTCACGCCGTCAATCATCGCATAGGCGATGCCCACCGAAAGCGGGTTCCACGCGGCGATATCAGCATGGCTTTTCTGGCGCTGATAGCATTCAACGCCCTTTTCCACCGCATATTCGGTTTCGCATTCATCCCAAGTCAGCTTGACGCCGTTCACACCACCGTCGCGGGTGTTGATCAGGGTCATGTAGTCGATAAAGCCACCGAAAAACCCGGTGCCGCCAGCGGCATAGGGGCCGATGCGGTAGGATTGCAGTGGGAAGTATTGCTCATCGGCTTGGGCGGCTTGGCCTGCGGCGAGGCTCGCCACGGTCAAGGCCGTTATGGTGATACGTTTCAGGAAAGACATGGAAGCTCCGTAGGTTAAGAGATGTTGCGCGCAAACTTGCGCTTTACACGGTCAAGCATGGCCGCCAGCCCGTTTGGCTCGGCGATCAGGAAAGCGATGATGAGGCTGCCGAGGATGATGCGCTGCACCAGCTCCAGCACGCCGGAGTCGATCATCCCGCCGAAGGCCAAGGCCGACAGACGCGACAGCAGCAGCGGGAACACCACGATCAACCCCGCGCCAAGGAAGGCTCCGCGCAGGGTGGCAAGGCCGCCGATAATGATGATGAACAGCACATCAAAGGATCGGTCGAGATCAAACCCCGCGGGCTCCACCGTGCGCAGATAGGTGAACGCCCACAGGAACCCCGCCACACCGATGATCGCCGAAGATACCGCGAAAGCTGCCAGCTTGGTCTTAAGCACCGGCACGCCGATGATCTGGGCGGCGGTCTCATTATCGCGGATGGCGATCAGGTCATTGCCCAAGGGACCATTGGTGAAGGCCCAGACGCCGAGGGTGATCAGGGTGACGAGGGTGAGCGCCAGCAGATAGCGCGCGGTGGTGCTGTCAAGGCTGTAGCCGAACAGCGAAAGCGCGGGGGCCGAGATCACGCCGGATGGGCTGTAATTGGAGAACCAGCCGAATTTGGTCAGCGCCCATTGCACGAAGAACTGCGCAGCGAGGGTGGACACCGCCAGATAGAAGCCGCGCAGGCGCAGGCTGGGCAGACCGAACACCAGACCCACAGCCGCCGCCGTCAGGGCAGACAGCAACAGGGTGAGTGGCAAGGGCAGTGCCAGCCGCAACTGGATATTATAGGCGGCAAACGCCCCCACCGCCATGAACGCCGCCGAGCCAAGCGACACCTGCCCGCCGTATCCGGTCAGCAGATTCAGCCCCACGCCTGCCAAAGCCAAGGCGAGGAACGGCAGCAGAATCGCCTCCAACACATAGACCGGGGCGAAGGCGGGCACGCCAATGAAGGCGATCAGCAGCACGGCGGCCAAAGGCCAGTGCCGCAAATAGGCCGGGCTGTGCAGCGGGGTATCGACAATCGCAGACATCAGAACCGCTCCACAAGCTTCTGGCCAAACAGGCCCGAGGGCCGGATCAGCAGCACCAGCAGCGCCACGACATAGGCAAACCACCCCTCAATCCCGCCGCCGACGAAGGGACCGAGATAGACTTCGGCCAGTTTCTCGGTGGCTCCGATGGCGAGGCCTGCGACAAGCGCCACGATCCCCGCCGCTGCCCAAACCGTTGCCCAAGTGCGATCTAAGCGAAGGCCCACGGCGAGGGCGGCGAATTGATCATCGGCCACGGCGCGGAAGGCGAGGCCGGTTCGGGTCCAGCGGAAAAAGGCGGTGAGGCCTGCCACCAGCACCCCGGCGATAGCGGCGGCGACCAGATCGAAGGTCGAGATGAACACGCCTGCGACTTGGAACGGCGCATTCGAGATACCCAGATCAAGCCGATGCACCTCTGTGCCCCAGATGATTTGGGCGGCACCTTCGATGATATAGGACAGGCCGAGGGTGGCCATGAACAGCGTCATCGGCGAGCGATTGGCAAGCGGGCGCAGCACGGTGCGCTCGATCACAAAGCCCAAAGCGACCATGATGGCGGCGGAGATGATGAGGGCGAAGATAAAGGGGACGCCTGCTTCGATCAGGCTGACGAAGGTCAGGGCGGCAAACAGCACCATCGCGCCTTGGGCGAAGTTCAACACGCCCGAGGTTTTGTAGATCAGCACAAAGCCAATCGCGACCAGCGCGTACATCACGCCCGACAGCAACCCGCCGATGGTGACTTCGATCAGGAACAGAAAGCCGAACCAATCCATCATGCGGCCTCTTGGCCTAAGTAGGCGCGGATCACGCCGGGGTCGCGCTGCACTTCCGCCGGGGTGCCGTCGGCAATTTTGCTGCCGTAATCCAGCACCGCGACGCGATCAGACAGGCCCATCACCACGCCGATGTCATGCTCGATCAGGATCACCGACAGGCCCGAGCTGTCGCGGGCGGCGCGGATATAGCCTGCCATTTCGGCCTTTTCGGTGGCCGTCATCCCCGCCATCGGCTCATCCAGCAGCAGCAGCTTCGGGCGGGCCACCAAGGCGCGGGCGAGTTCGACCCGCTTTTGCAGGCCGTAGGAGAGGGTTGAGACTTGGCGGTTGAGGTGGGCGGAGAGGTCCAGACGGGCGGCGATTTCGGTGACTTGATCCGCAATCGCGCGGTTTTCGGCGCGGGCATGGGGCAGGCGGAACACCTGCGACAGCGCCGAAGCTTTGCGCTGAAAAGTCAGGCCAGCCGCGATATTGGCCGCCACGCTCAGGCTGGGGAACAGCGCGAGGTTCTGGAAAGTGCGCGCAACGCCCAGACCCGCCAAGGCCTGCGGCGGCACATGTTCAAACACCCGCGCCCCCAGCACCAGACGGCCACTATCCGCCTGATACAGCCCCGAAATCACGTTCAGAACCGAGGATTTCCCCGCCCCGTTCGGCCCGATCACCGCGCGGATTTCGCCGGGGGCCACCTGAAACGACACCTCACGCAAAGCATGGATACCGCCGAACGACAGGCTGATCCGGCTGAGCGCCAAGGCATAGGCCGGGTGCAAGGTGGTGGGGACTGCGCGTGCAGGCGCAATCCGGCGCAGAACGGCGCTGGTCATGGCAGGCTTCCTCGGGGTTTAGGGGTGGTGGGGCCTATTCGGCCGCCACCTTTAGCGCGCGGTCGGCTTCCAACTGGCGCACCAGCGGGATGACATGTTTGCCGAAAAACTCGACTTCCTCTTGGAAGTGCAGGAAGCCCAGCAGGATCAAATCGGCCCCGGCGTCTTTCAGCGCGATGATCCGCGCGGCAATCTGTTCCGGCGTGCCGATCAGGTTGGAGCGGAAGCCGTCATTGTATTGCACCAGATCTTCCAGCGTCGATTTCGCCCAGTTGCCCTCGCCTTCCGGGCTGGCTTTGCCGGCGTTCTTCACCTCATGCGCAAAGCCCTTCACCGCGTCGGGGTTGGCGTTGTCGATGATCTCGGCCAGCACCTCGCGCGCCTCGGCCTCGGTTTCGCGGGCAATAGCGAAGGCGTTCACACCCACCTTAACCCGCCGCCCCTCGGCATCCGCCTTGCCGCGAATGTCATCGACCTGGGCGGCCAAGCCTTCCGGCGTGTTGCCGTTGGTGAAATACCAATCCGACACCCGTGCGGCCATATCGCGGGCGGCGCGGCTGGAGCCGCCTTGGAAAATCTCGGGCTGCGGATCGGCGGGTTTGGGTTTCATCGTGTAATTGTTGAAACGGTAGAAATCGCCCTTGAAGGTGAAATCATCCTGCTCCCAAATCCCCCGCAAAGCCCGGATAAATTCTTCGGACCGCCGATAGCGTTCGTCGTGATCCAGCCACGGCTCGCCAATCGCGGTGAACTCGCCACGGAACCAGCCCGACACCACGTTCACCGCGATGCGACCCTTGGTCAGCTGGCTGATGGTGGCGATCTGCTTGGCCGCCACCGCCGGATTCCACGGGCCTGGCAGCAGCGCCGCGATCACTTTCAGCTTTTCCGTGGCCGCCAGTAAGGCATGGCTGAACGCCACAGGTTCATGTTGGTTATCAGCGCCATAGCCTGCGGTAAACCGGATCTGGCTGAGCGCATAATCGAACCCCGCCGCCTCGGCGATCTGCGCCAGTTTGCGGTTATAGTCGATGTCCCAGCTGGTGCGCTGTTCGATGTTCGAGATCACAAGGCCGCCCGAAACATTGGGCACCCAATAGGCGAATTTGACGGGATCGGAGGTCATACTAGCGTCCTTTTCGGGGGTTATTCGGCAGCTTGCGCCGGGCGCAAAGCTTGCAGGAAATGCAGGTCAAACTGGGCCACAGCGCGCTCCAACCGGGTCAGCGCAGCGGGGGCGGTCAACCGACCATCAGTGAAATCCTTGTCCGAGACATGCACGGCGGTGGGCAGCGAATGTGCCTCAAAAAACGCGAACAGCGGGCGGAGTTGATGCTCCACCGCCAGCGCGTGTTTCTCGCCACCACCCGTCGCGGCGATCAGGATCGGTTTGCCCACCAGCGACAGCGGGTCCAGCAGGTCGATCAGGTGCTTGAACAGGCCGGGGTAGCTGGCCTTATAGATCGGCGTGGCGACGACCAAAGCATCCGCCTCGACGATACGGGCGATCAAGCCCTGTGCTGCGGCGTCCAGATCGGTCAACCGCCGCGCGCGGCCCAGCTGATCGCCGAAGTCCCCGACCTCGATCACCTCAGCCTCGGCGCCCAAGCGATCAGCGGCCAAAGTCATGGCGGTTTCGGTCAAAGCGCGGGTCTTCGACGGGGTGGTGATATTGCCGGACAGACCGACCAGTTTCAGCGAGGACATCAGCAGCTTCCTAAACACGACAAAATTGCTGGACTTTAACCTCGCCGCGACTGGACGGCCATTTCAAAGACTTCCGCCGTTGTGGAAGGATCATCCCCAAAGCCACCGCCTGACGGCAGGTTTGCGTTGTTTGGGCCAAATTCAGCCGAGCGCCGAAATCCGGGCGGGGGTCTGCGCTAAAGCGGCAGCCGTTTGAACACGGTCTTCAGCATCAGATAAAAATCAAACCGCAGGTTGCGCCGCTTTTGATAGAGCAAGTCCAGCTTGGCCTTGCGCGGCACGCAGGCCCGCGCATAGACCGCATCGGTTTCTGCCGCCGTCTTGCAACGCGCCAACAGCAGTTCTTCGTGGCGGTGATAGACAATCGTCGCAAGCCCGGTGATGCCGGGGCGCGATTTCAGCACTTCGGCGTAAATCTCGGGGAAGCGTTCGACATATTCCCGCAACGGCGGGCGCGGGCCGACAAAGCTGATATCGCCCTTCAGCACGTTCCAAAGCTGCGGCAATTCATCCAAGCGCGAGCGGCGGATAAACCGCCCGGTCCGGGTGATCCGGCTGGATTTATCGCCGCCCGAAACCCCCGCTTCCGCAGGCCGCACCGTCATACTGCGAAACTTCGCAAGCTTGAAGCTTTGCGTCGGCGTCTTCATCCGCTCGGCCCAATAGATCACCGGACGACCATCCAAAATCAGGATCGCCAGCGCCGTCAGCAGCCCCAAGGGCAGCAGCGGGATCGCCAGCACCAGCACCGCCAGCACATCGAGAAAGCGTTTCATCGGCGTCATTGCGGCCCTCGGGTGGATTGCCATTCAGCCACCATGACGGCGGCATCTGACTGGTTTTCAGCAAAGCGGTAATGCTGCGCAAGCTGCCCGCAATCAAGCGTAATGCGCTGGTAGGCCGTCGCGGGCGCGGGTTGATACTGCCAATCCGCCCCCGCCGCCTGCGCCAGATCGGCCATCGCCACCGGATTGGGCGCGCCAATGTTCAGCGCGCGCGGCAGGTCTTGCCCCAGCAGTTTTGCCAAAACATCCGCCAAAGTGATCGGCCCGATATAGCTGCGCACCGGCCCTGTGCCGTCTGCAAAACAGTCGATCTTGGTCGGCTGACCGGGCTGTATCCCCGCCAGCAAAGCATCGGCCCCCGCCACATTGC
This sequence comes from Cypionkella sp., assembly GCA_043743975.1. Classification (GTDB taxonomy): domain Bacteria; phylum Pseudomonadota; class Alphaproteobacteria; order Rhodobacterales; family Rhodobacteraceae; genus Cypionkella. Next base: position 4,899 of record JAYTVN010000029.1, on the reverse strand, counting down.
CAATCCGCAGCGCGGTGATCGCAAGTCCCTGCGCCCGCCAGCGCGCGGCCACCGCTTCAGCCTCCAGCTTGGCGCGGCCATAGTCATTGACGGGATGGGTCGGCGTATCCTCACGGCAGGCCTGTCCGGCGTTCACGCCATAGACCGCCGAAGATGAGGCCAGCAAAACCTGCCCGATCCCCGCCTGCACCGCCGCCGCGCAGCACGCTTCGGCGAGTTGTGCATTCAGCGAAAGATCACCCCGCACCGCCCCGGCCAGCACGATCATCGCCTGAAATCGCCCCAACTCTAGGGACGCGCCCGCAAGCGGATGCCATTCCAGTTGCGGCAAATCCGACGACAGGCCCCCCCGCGATGTTGCAAGGTCGGAGCCTGCCCCGCCAGCAGCCGCCCCACCCGCCCGCTTGCACCTATGACCAGCGTTTGATTGATCTCATTCAACATACCGCCCGTTATAAAGGATTTGCCCCGTTGAGCCAGAGTTCAGCGGCGGCGCGGCCGTGGATATGACAGATGCCTCCGGCGGGGATATTTAAGCGCAGAGGATGAGCTGGAACCAATCGTGCACAACCGTAAACAATTCGTAAACGAACCCCCGCTAACCCATTGATTCCTATAAAACGACCCAATGCGCCACGCGTGGACAACCCCGCCCCTGATCTGGCATAATCCCGCCATGCCAGCCCTATGCCGCGACTGTTTCACCCAATTTGACGCCGGAGCCCGCTGCCCAAGCTGCCGCTCTCCCCGCCTGCTTGCCCACCCTGAATTGAACCAGCTTTCCATCGCCCACATGGATTGCGACGCCTTTTACGCCAGCGTCGAGAAACGCGACAATCCAGAGCTGCGCGACAAGGCCGTGATCGTCGGCGGCGGCACCCGTGGGGTCGTCTCGACCTGCTGCTACCTCGCTCGCATCCATGGCGTGCGGTCCGCGATGCCGATGTTTCAGGCGCTGAAACTCTGCCCCGAAGCCGTGGTGGTGAAACCCCGGATGTCGGTCTACGTAGACGCCTCCCGCGCGATCCGGGCGATGATGGAGGTGCTGACCCCCGCGATCGAACCGCTTTCGCTGGACGAGGCGTTCCTTGATCTGACAGGCACCGAACGCCTGCACGGCGCCCCGCCTGCCGTGGTGCTGGCACGGCTGATCAAACGGATGGAGGACGAGTTGGGCTTGACCGGATCGGTCGGCCTGTCGCACAACAAGTTTCTGGCCAAGATCGCCTCCGACCTCGACAAACCGCGCGGCTTTTCCATCATCGGGCGGGCGGAAACCGAGGCCTTCCTGCGCCCCAAGCCGGTGCGGATCATCTGGGGGGTGGGCACCGCAGCGCAGGCCTCGTTGGAAAAGGCAGGTATCCGCACCATCAGCGACCTTCTGCGCTGGGATCGCACCGATCTTGTTGCCCGCTTCGGCAGCATGGGGGATCGGCTGTGGCACCTCGCGCGCGGTCAGGACAGCCGCCGCGTCAACCGCGATGAGAAACTGAAGTCGATCAGCAAGGAAACGACGTTCTTCGAGGACACCTCTGACCCCGATCTGCTGGACGGCCATCTATGGCGGCTGGCCGAGCAGGTCGCCGACCGTGCCAAGGCCAAGGGCTTGTCGGGCAAGACCGTCACCCTGAAGCTGAAACGCTCGGATTTCCAACTGATCAGCCGCCGTCACAGTTTGAGCGATCCCACCCAACTGAGCGACCGCATTTACCGCGCCGCCCGCGCTTTGTTTGATCAGACCGACCGCAACGGCCCCTACCGGCTGATCGGCGTCGGCATCAGCGATCTTGCCCCCGAGGCGCAGGCCGATCTCTCCGCCGACCTTCTCGACCCCACGGCAGGCAAACGCGCCGCAGCCGAGCGTGCCACGGATGCGATCCGGGCGCGGTTTGGACGGGAGGCGATCATCAAGGGGCGGGCTTTGCGCTAGTGGGGGGTCCCAACGCGGGACCTTTTTTATGTGTTTTTAATCAATGGGTTGGGATGGTGAATTTAAGACATTTTTAACGATTGCGCGACAGAAGACCATCTCGGGCGAAGGGCGGCCAGCCCCCAAACCACCGCTATTCCGCAGCAAGTGGCAGTTGTGCGCGGCCAATCCCGGTGATCTCCGCGATCACCCCGCCCATCAGCGCACGGAAATCCTCAAAGCCTGCGTGCGGGGTGATGGTGGCTTCGTCCATGTAAAGCCCGCGATCAATCTCGACCTGAATCACATGCCTGCGCGCCGAGGGGCGACCGTAGCTTTGCGCGATGAAGGCCCCGGCGAAGGGGATGTTGCGCGCCACGCGCAGGCCCGCGCGTTGAAACGCCGCTTCCACAGCGTCCATCACATGCCGACCCGCCGCCGCGCCAAAACGATCGCCCAGCACCACATCGGGTTTGGGCTGACCGGGGCGACCGTGGCCGTCGATGGCTTCATGGGGCATCGAATGGCAGTCGATCAGCACGGCTTCGCCAAAGGTCCTGTGGGTTTCCTCCAGCAGTTGACGCAGCGCGCGGTGGTAGGGGTGCCAAACCTCGGCGATCCGCGCCTCGGCCTCGGCCAACGCCAGCTTGCCGCGATAGATCAGCCGCCCACCGGACACCACGCGGGGAATCACCCCCAGCCCAGACGAGATGCGCGGGTTGTGCGGCACGCGGGCAATGCCTTCGATCACGGCGGGGTCAAACTCATCCGGGGCGCGGTTCAGATCGAGATAGGCGCGCGGCACATCGCTGATCAGCAGGGGCGCACCATGCAGGGGGGCTGCGCCAAACACTTGATCGACAAAGGCATCTTCCGAAGACCGGATCGCATCGCGGGACAGAATCGTCTGCGCCAGAAACGCCGCCGAATAGGCCCGCCCACTGTGCGGCGAGGCAAACACCACGGGCGTATTCTGCCGAACCGGGCGATGAATTTGGTAGACCTGCGACACGCCACACTCCTGTTACTTTGTGATATAACTGCAAAATATCCTTTACCGATACCCCCCTTTACCCCCTTGAACCCGTGCGCGACTCTGTTTATAGCCCAGCCATCCGACGCGGTTCCGCCCGCGTCCTTTTGTTTGGCTCTGTCGGGTTGGATGAAAAGGCACAGGTGGAAACGTCAGGTTTGTGGGCGGTTAGCTCAGCGGTAGAGCACTACGTTGACATGGTAGGGGTCACAGGTTCGATCCCTGTACCACCCACCATTTTCACCCATATATATCAATCTGTTAAATTGAATTTTGCATGTGCGAAGAGATAGATAATCATGGCTTGTGGCGGAGGCGTGGCGGAAACCGAGTAACAAAGTGTGCAGATGCGTGCGATTTGCAGCGCAAATAACGCAGTTGTGAACCTAGGATTTTCGACTGAGAAATTATGCCGCTTTGATCGCCATTTCGATTTGTGTCGTTTGCGTGGTTGCTTTTGGCGAGATCAGACTACGTTTCATGAGTGCATCAAGTTTTTCGACAATGATTGTTGTCGCTAAACTTGCTTCAAGCAGAAACTCCGGATCGTGCGACTCATACCAAGAGGTCGCATCTTTCTTTCCGTGGCCAAGCCACAGGCTTCTTTGCTCTCGGTCGACCCGTACTTCGCGAAGTCCTCTTACTCGGGTCGCCATGAAATGGCGGAACGTATAAGGCGTGATCCTTCGAATACCATTCGCCTCGGCGGTGGTAACTGCGTCGTTCAAAAGCGTGCGATTGCCTTTCCGTGCTTGGAGAAACAACTTCGCTATTTCGTATTGCGCAAGTCCATCCCGCATAAGCATCCAATGAATTGTTCTACGTTTAAACTGGGTTTTGATGTTAGTCGCTGAGTTGCGGATGCGCACTGCTTTTCCTTCTTTCACCACTGTCTTAGTATAAGACAGTGGTTGATTTTCATCCCAATGTTCCAGCCAAGCCTTTAGGTTCTCAGTCAATCTGATTTTTGGTCTTTTCTTATTGTTTTGAACACGGCCAGGTCGGTTCAAGTGGAGGAGCTGCGCGTCGGCATCCACTTGCAGACTGACATCAAGGTCTAAAATAGCTTGGGGACGAGCCCAAGTGTTGAGAGCGATAATATCATAACGTTGAAGTACTTCACTGCAAGGGATATCTAAATAAGAAGCGAGTTCTTCGAACGAAGGCACATAATCACGCGGTTGCGGCTCGGGCTTTCTTGTCACAGCAGATAGCCATTTTGTATCATAACAAATCTCCGGCATAGATTTCAAAAGTCGGGTCTCAATTATGCGCCCACCTTCAATTTCGTGAACGGTTGATTTTGTCGCGTGTTTGCAAGCGGCTGCGATAACTGACAAAATCCGCGAGATGTAAGACGGTGAGTGATCAAACCTTTTAGAAGACCAAGTGGCAAAGCGTGCCTGCACGCCTTTCGTAAATTCTCCCACTTTAACTTCTGGTCCAAATCCGCACTCAGCTTCCAAGAACTGCAATACTAGCGCACCCGCCCGTCTGGCGACATGCGCGGAACTTAAACCATCCGAGTGTGCGGTGAAGTAGTGATTAAGTACGGCTACCAAAAGCGTGTGTTGTGGCTCACTGACTGGGAGTGAACTTGTTCTCAAAGCCAACTCAGCAACTAGCCGTTTGGCTTCTTCAACATCTGAAGTTTCAAGGCTGCGGCGACGAATTTCTCCTGCTCTTTGGTCATACCAAAAGCGATAGAGGTTCCGTCTTCCTTGGACGTGGGCGACCCAATGGCCTCCGATTTCGAATAGTTTTCCTGCTGGCATGATGCTCCGGCCTCATTCTGGTGAAGCCACTTCATCAAGCTTTGTTCAGTGACGAAGCGCTTCCGACCTTTGTGAATGTGCTGGAGTTTGCCGGCGCGTGCCGCTCGGCGGAGCTCAATCGCCGTGAATAACTGAGGCCAGCGCAAAGCAGCTGACTCCAAAGTTATGAAATCGTCAAGTAC
>JAYTVN010000028.1:0-73350 GCA_043743975.1 Cypionkella sp. | reverse complement strand
ATCGAACAGCACCGCGCGCGGCGGGTAAGAGGCGATTTGCTTGCCGAAATGTTCCTCGAAGGAATAATCCGCAAATTCAAGACCTTCCTTCGGGCCATTCGACCACAGATAGCGATACATCGAGCTGTGCACCGGCTCGCCGTTCTCATCCAGCCCGGTGCGCCATGTGTAGTTCCAAAGGCCACCCCAGTTCGATTGCTTCTCGAAACACACAATCTCCGGGATTTCCGCCCCCTTCTGCTTGGCCGATTGAAAAGCCCGCAGTTGCACCAGACCAGACGGCCCTGCGCCGATCACTGCCACACGTTTTGCCATATCTTCCTCCGAGTTGTCCGCGCCCGGTTCGGGCTGCATTCCTGTTGGAAACAGGCTAGCGACACGGATGCGTTTCTGTCAAATTATTTTCCTGCTGGGAAAAACATGAATGAGATGAATCTTTCGCCCTGCCTGAAAAATTGGCAAAGCCGTGGTCGACAAAGCGCTTTCCCCCGATTGCAGCTTGCGGCTAAGCTAGGGGTCAGCTTTGGGAGAGATCGCGGAAATGTCCAAATTCAATCAACCGCTTGGCGGCAATGAGATGGCGCGGTTTGGCGGCCCCGCCACGATGATGCGGCTGCCGACGCAAGCGACGGCGGCGGGGCTGGATGTGGCCTTCATCGGCATCCCGATGGATATTGGCACCTCGAACCGCTCGGGCACGCGCCACGGTCCCCGGCAAATCCGCGACGAATCCCGGATGCTGCGGCCGTTCAACATGGCGACGGGGGCGGCGCCGTTTGATCATCTGCAAGTCGCCGATATCGGCGATGTGCTGATCAACACCTTTGATCTGAAAAAGTCGGTCGATATCATCACCGACTATTATAATGGCGTGCTGGCGCATGGCGCGTTGCCGCTGACTTTGGGTGGCGATCACACCCTGACATGGCCGATTTTGCGCGCGATCAAGGCGAAACACGGGCCAGTGGCGCTGATCCATGTCGATGCCCATGCGGATGTGAATGACACGATGTTTGGCGAGAAAGTCGCCCACGGTTGCCCGTTCCGGCGGGCGTGGGAAGATGGCTGTTTGCAGAATGATAAGGTTTTTCAGATTGGGTTGCGCGGCACGGGCTACAGCCTTGATGATTTCGATTGGGGGCGCAAAAACGGCTGGACCGTGGTGCAGGCCGAGGAGTGTTGGTACAAGTCCTTGAAGCCGCTGATGGCAGAAATCCGGGCGAAAATTGGCGATGCGCCGGTGTATCTGTCCTATGACATCGACAGCCTTGATCCCGCCTTTGCGCCGGGCACGGGTACGGTTGAACCCGGCGGGCTGACGATCTGGCAAGGCCTTGAAATCGTGCGCGGATGTGCAGGGTTGAACATCGTCGGCGGCGATCTGGTCGAGGTGTCACCACCCTATGATCCGTCGGGCAATACCGCGCTGATCGGGGCGAATTTGCTCTATGAAATGCTGTGTGTTTTGCCGGAGGTGCCACAAGGCAAGCATGTGGGCTAGAGGCCTTCGACGATGGTGATCATCACCTCGGCGGCGGCTTCGCGCTGCGCTTTAGCGGCTTGGTATTCGGGTGAGGTGTAGCAGGCGCGGGCGGTTGCCAGATCGGGAAACTCGATCACGACATGGCGTTCAAATCCCGCGCCTTCGGGGCTGTCAGACGCTCCGCCACGGGCAAGGAATTTTCCGCCAAATTTCGCAAAAGCCAGCGGGGCGAGGGTCTGATAGCCCTTGTACCGCGCGGGATCGGTGACGGTGACATGGGCGATCCAATAGGCGGGCATCATTTGGCCTCTTTCAGCAGACGATAGGCGATTTTTGCGGCTTCATCGAGGTGATCGCAGACGGCTTGCGCGGCCCCGTCTGGGTCATTGGCGCAGATCGCCGCACAAATCCGCGCCATCCGCACCGGGCCGGAAACGCGACGGTCGGTGGTGGCCAAAGTCATCGCGCGCAGGCGGCTGATGCGGCCATTCAGACGCTGCACCACCTCCCAAGCGATCTGATGGCCTGCGGCGGTGAAGATGATCTCGTAAAATTCTGTTGTGGCCGCAATCAAGGCGGGATTTTCATTGGCTGCAGAGGCGGCCTCGATGGCATGTGTGGCCGCTTGCAGCTTGGCTTTCACCGTGGCGTCAGCGGCGAGAGCGCAGGCAGCGGCGGCGTTTTGTTCCAAAAGCAGCCTGATTTCATAGATTTGTGCGGCTTGTGGCCAATCCATCCGGGCGACCATTGGGCCCTTGTTTGGCATGATCTCCACCAGACCCTCGGCCTCAAGATAGCGGATGGCTTCGCGTATGACCGAGCGGCTGACGCCAAGCTGGTCGCAGAGGCTGCGTTCAACCAAGCGTTCGCCCGAGGCAAAACGGCCAGACAGGATCGCGTTGCGCATCCGTTCCAGCACGATTTCGCGCAGAGTTTGCGGGGGATGGGTGATTTTCAGGTCATCAAGCTGGGTCATGTGCCGATTGTAGCGAAAAGGCTGTTCGGTCGCAACTGGTTCTTGACATGCTGTCCTATGGTATACCAACATACCAGAAGACACATCCAGCGATTCTGAGGCCCCAATGCCAGCCGTTATCCGCAAGACCCTGTTGCACGTTGAAACCACGCTGATCGAAGGCGGCAAGGTGGCTCTCACGCCATTGAGGCTGATCGCGGCGGCGGCGGTGGTGAAAAACCCATGGGCCGGGATGGGGTTTGTCGAGAACCTGAAGCCCGCGATCCACGATGTTGCCCCCGGTCTGGGAGCGCTGCTGACGGCGATGATCCTCGATGCTGCGGGCTCGGGTGCGGCTGTTGAAGCCTATGGCAAGGCCGCGATCGTGGGGCTGGACGGCGAGGTTGAACACGCCTCGGCGCTGATTCATACCCTGCGCTTTGGCAACCATTACCGCACGGCGGTGGGGGCGAAATCTTATCTGGCGTTCACCAATATTCGCGGCGGCGCGAATACCCCGGTGATGATCCCGCTGATGGATAAGAATGATGAGGGTCGGCGCTCGCATTACCTGACCATCCATTTCACAATGCCCGATGCGCCTGCTGCGGATGAGATCGTGGTGGCGCTGGGGGCCTCGATTGGGGGGCGGCCACATCACCGGATTGGCGATCTCTATCAAGACCTTAAGGATCTGGGCCATGACGTTGCAAACCCTGCGGCTGTCTGACGGACAGCAGATCAGCTATCTGGAATTTGGCCAAGGCGAGCCTTTGGTGCTGCTGCACGGCGTCGGCATGTGTGCCGAGGCTTGGGGGCCGCAGATTGCGCATTTTGCCAAAACCAACCGGGTGATAGCGTTGGATATGCCGGGGCACGGCCTGTCCGATCTGCTGCCGGGAGCGCCGGATCTTAAGGATTATGTCGCTTGGGCGGCGACAACGCTGCGACAACTGGGTTGTAGTTTTGTCAATGTCGCGGGTCATTCGATGGGGGCATTGATCGCGGCTGGCCTTGCGGTGGATCACCCCGAGCTGGTGTTGCGCCTCGCCGTGCTGAACGGGGTGTATCGCCGCACGCCCGAGGCTTTGGCAGCCGTGCAGGCCCGCGCGCAGGCTTTGGCCGATGGGGCCAATGACATTGACGTGCCATTGACGCGCTGGTTTTCCGACAGCCAAGCCGAGCAGGCGGTGCGCGCCCAAGTGGCGGGTTGGCTGAAAACCGTCAATCTGCAAGGCTACGCCGCCGCCTACCGCGCCTTTGCCAATGGGGATCTGACCTATGCTGAGGCTTGGCCGCGCATCCAGAGCCCGGCTATGGTGCTGACGGCATCGGGCGATGCGAACTCGACGCCCGCGATGGCGAAATCAATGGCGATGGCCGCGTCGATGGGACAGGCTGTGGTGATCGAGGGTCACCGCCACATGGTCAATCTGACCGCTCCGGCGCAGGTCAATGCAGCGCTTGCCGCATGGTTGGTGGTGCCCCTTTTGGCCAAAAAGAAGGGAATGCGCGCATGACACTGGAAAATCGCCGCCTGCTGCGGGATGCATTTGGCACCTTTATGACGGGCGTGACCGTTGTGACCACGCTGGACGAGGCAGGGGCGCCGATTGGTTTCACCGCGAATTCGTTTTCGTCGGTATCGCTGGACCCAGCCCTGTTGCTGGTGTCGATCGCAAAAACCTCTGGCAACTACGCGCGGTTCATGGCGGCAAAGGGCTTTGCAATCAACATTTTGGCCGAAGGGCAAAAAGAGGTGTCCAACACCTTCGCCAAGCCGGTGGAGGATCGGTTTTCCACGGTGCAATGGCACCTTGGTCCGCATGGTGCGCCGATCCTGTCCGGGGTTTCGGCTTGGTTTGATTGCCAGACGCATCAGGTGATCGAGGCGGGCGACCATGCCATTCTGATTGGCCGGGTGGAGGCGTTTGAGGCCTCGGGGCAGGCGGGCCTGGGCTATTATCGCGGCTGGTACTTCACCCCGGCGCAGGCGGGGGCGGCGCTGGCAAGTGGGCCGGCGGTGGTTGTCTCGGCACTGATCGAACAGGACGGCCATGTGCTGCTGCAAGACGATGGCCGTGGCGGGCTGAGCCTGCCAATCGCGCGGGTTGGCGCGAACGGGGCCACGGCAACCTTGCAGGCGCTGATTGAGGCGGCGGGTGTGCAGGCGGTGCCGGGCTTCATCTATTCCGTCTACGAAGATGTCGCGGCGGGCCAGCAGCATATCGCGTTTCTCTGCCCCAGCACGGGCGGCACCCCCTGCAAAGGCGGCTTTGTCGAGCTTGCGCCCAACAGCTTTGACGATGTGACCGACCCCGCGATGCGCATCATGCTGGAGCGTCTGGCGGATGAAGCGCGTGTTGGCGATTACGGCATCTATTTCGGAAACCAGAACACAGGCCGGGTTGCTCCGGCCCGCAAACCTTAAGGAATCGTGATGAAATTCTCGTTGTTCGTGCATATGGAGCGGGTCAGCGCCGATGAGCCGCAGCAGCGTCTGTATGAGGAAATGCTGGAACTGTGCCAAATCGCTGACGAAAACGGTATGCATGCGATCTGGACCGGCGAGCATCACGGCATGGATTTCACCATTGCGCCGAACCCATTTCTGAACCTTGTCGATCTGGCGCGGCGCACCAAGAATGTGCGGCTGGGCACTGGCAACGTGGTGGCACCGTTCTGGCATCCGATCCGATTGGCGGGTGAGGCTGCGATGGCCGATCTGATCATGGATGGCCGTCTGGATCTGGGCATTGCGCGCGGCGCTTACAGCTTTGAATATGACCGGATGAGCCCCGGTCTGGATGCATGGACCGCCGGGCAAAAGATGCGCGAGCTGATCCCGGCGATCAAGGGCCTGTGGGCCGGGGACTACGAACACAATGGCGAGCATTGGCAATTCCCGAAAACCACCGCGGCCCCCAAGCCCGTGCAGCAACCCTTCCCGCCGATTTGGGTGGCGGCGCGCGATCCGAACTCTCATGATTTCGCGGTGGCCAATGGTTGCAACGTGCAGGTGACGCCCTTGCATATGGGCGATGAGGAAGTGGTTAGCCTGATGGAGCGGTTCAATGCCGCCTGCGCCGCCCACCCCGAAGTGCCACGTCCGAAAATCATGGTTTTGCGGCATACTTATGTGGCGGATAGTGAGGCCGATGCGCAGCAAGGCGCGGAAGAATTGAACCTGTTCTACAACTATTTCGGCGCACGGTTCCTGAACAAACGCCCGATCTCGCAAGGCTTGATTGCGACCCTGACGCCCGAAGAAGTTGCAGCGCATCCGTTTTATTCCCCGGCAGCGATGCGCAAGAACAACATCGTCGGCGAAGCGGCTGAGGTCATCGCGCGGATCAAAAGCTGTGAGGCGATGGGCTATGACGAATTCAGCCTGTGGATTGACAGTGGCATGAGCTTTGCACGCAAAAAGGCCTCGCTGACGCGCTTCGTGCAAGACGTGATGCCAGCTTTCGCCTGAGGAGGTTTCATGCAGCGGTTCCAGCAGTATATCGGCGGGGCTTTCGAGGATGGCACGGCCAGCTTTGACAGCCTTGATCCCGCAACGGGTGCGCCTTGGGCGGTGATGCCAGAGGCTTCGGCTGCCGATGTGGGCCGCGCGGTAGAGGCCGCTTGGGCCGCGTTTCGCGGGCGGGAATGGGCGGGGCTGACGGCTTCGGCACGCGGGAAATTGCTGTATCGGTTGGCCGATCTGGTGCAGGCGGCAGCGCCCCGGCTGGCGGCTTTGGAGACGCGCGATACCGGCAAGATCATCCGCGAAACATCTGCCCAGATCGCCTATGTCGCGGAATATTATCGCTATTATGCCGGCCTCGCCGATAAGATCGAAGGCGCGCATCTGCCGATCGACAAGCCGGATATGGAGGTTTGGCTGCGCCGCGAACCGATCGGCGTGGTGGCGGCAATCGTGCCGTGGAACAGCCAGCTGTTCCTGTCGGCAGTCAAGCTTGGCCCGGCTTTGGCGGCGGGTTGCACGGTTGTTTTGAAGGCCTCCGAGGATGGTCCCGCGCCGATGTTGGAATTCGCGCGGTTGGTGGCCGAGGCGGGTTTTCCGCCGGGCGTGGTCAATATCCTGACCGGGGGGCCAGCGGCAGGCGTGGCTTTGACCACGCATCCGAAAGTGGCGCATATCGCCTTTACCGGCGGGCCGGAAACCGCGCGCCATGTCGTGCGCGGCTCGGCGGAGAATCTGGCCTCAACCTCGCTGGAGCTGGGCGGCAAATCGCCGTTCATCGTGTTTGACGATGCCGACTTGGATTCTGCGGTGAATGCGCAGATCTCGGGGATTTTTGCCGCCACCGGGCAAAGCTGCGTCGCAGGCTCTCGGTTGATCATTCAGGCCAGCATCAAAGACGCCTTCCTTGCCAAGCTGAAAGCGAAAGCCGAGGCGATCAAAATCGCCGCCCCCGATCAGATGGCCACCGAGGTCGGCCCGCTGTGCACCCAGCGGCAGCGCGCGCGGATCGCCGATCTGGTGGCGCAATCTTTGGGGCAGGGCGCGAAACTGGTCACCGGAGGCGTGGTGCCGGATGGCCCCGGTTTCTACTATCCGCCGACGATCCTCGATTGCTCGGGCCTGCCGGATGCGGCGGGGTTGCGGCAGGAATTCTTCGGCCCGGTGTTGTCGGTGATCAGCTTTGAGACGGAAGAACAGGCGCTGGCTTTGGCCAATGACACGGTTTACGGCCTTGCCTCGGGCGTGTTCACCCGCAGCTTGACCCGGGCGCATCGGATGATCCGGGGCATTCGGGCGGGGGTAGTTTGGGTCAACACCTATCGCGCGGTGTCGCCGATTGCGCCGTTTGGCGGCCATGGGCTGTCGGGGCATGGCCGTGAGGGCGGGCTTGCGGCGGCGCTGGATTATACGGCGGTCAAGACGGTGTGGCTGCGTACCTCGGACGATCCGATCCCCGATCCGTTCGTGATGCGCTAAAGCGGGATCGCCACGGCGGGTCGCCCAGCGACATGCTCGGCTGCGGCGTGAGAAGCGGCGGCGCAGGCCTTTTTGAACCTCGCTCCGCCGACCAAACAGGCCGCCAGTGCGCCAATAAATGCATCGCCCGCACCATGCGAACTGACAACGGTGATCTTCTCAGCGGGGATCGAGAAATGCTCATCCTCGGCGCTCCACGCTGCCAGTCCCAAGCTGCCCGCCGTGACGATCACGCTTTCAAAGCGATCCGCCAGCTTTTTCGCGGCTCCTGCGGCGGCTTTCAGGCTGGGGATGGCGGCGGTGCCCATCATCTCGGCCTCCACCGCGTTCACAACCAACACATCCACCAAACGGCTGAACTCGGGTGACAGCGGGCGGCTGGGGGCGGCGTTCAACAGGGCGCGGATGCCGCGCGCGCGGGCAGCTTTGGCCGCATGCAGATTGACCGCCTCTGGCACTTCATTTTGCAGAACCAGCAGGCCGACATCCTGCCAAACCTCGGGATTTTGCAGCATATCCAAGGCGATGTGCAGGTTTGCACCCGATACGATCGTCGCCGCATAATCGCCGCTTGCGTCCATGATCGCAACACTCATGCCCGAAGCCACGCCGTCGCAGGTGGCGACAAAGCGATGATCGACGCCTGAACTCTGCAACCGGGCCCGCATAAACGCGCCGAAATCATCCGCCCCCACCGCGCCCAGCATCCGGCCCACAGCGCCATGTGCCTGCGCCGAGACCGCCTGATTGCCGCCCTTGCCGCCGAATTTCGGATACCAGCGCGACCCCACCGCCGTTTCATCCTTACGCGGCAGATGATCGGCCTCGACCATGATGTCATAATGCAGACTGCCGGCCACAAGGACGGTATTTCCGGTCATTCGGGCGGGCTTGGTCATCTTGGCCTCATTGTCTGCGTTTCGATTGCACGGCGCGCATGGTGCGCTGCAGATTTTGATCGGCACTGGCGCGGTCGCGCTGGGCCGTCGCCACAAACAGCGCGTCCAGCAGGTTCAACTGCGCGATCCGCGCCGTGGCGTTTTCGCCCAGCAGCGGCGAGTTCTGCGCCGTCGAGCACAAAACCACATCGACCAACCCGGCGAGGGGGCTTTCGGCATAATTCGTCACTGCAATGATCCGCGCGCCATTACGCCGCGCCAGTTCCACCGCATCCAGCACCGACGCCGTGGTGCCCGAATGTGAAAATGCCACCACCACGTCATCGGGGCCGAGCAGAGCCGCCGACATCATCATCATATGCGCGTCATCGAACACGCTCGCCCGGATGCCGATGCGCAAGAATTTATGCGCCACGTCGCGGGCAATCTGTGCCGAACCGCCAAGGCCATAGAAATCGCGTTGCTGGGCGCGGTGCAGGTAGTCCACCGCCCGCTCAAATGCTGCCAAGTCCAAGATCGCAAAGGTTTCCTCCAGCGCCTGCATCGCTGTGCGGAACACCTTTTGCACAATCTCACCCGAGCCGTCTTGTTCCGAGATTTCCGAATGCAGTGCTGCGGTGTCCGATTTGTAGTAATCGACAAGACCCTGACGAAACTCGCGAAATCCGGCGAAGCCTAATTTCTTGGCGACCTTCACCACCATCGCATCTGAGACTGCCGATTTCTCAGCCACCTCGCGCAGGGGTGTTGAGGCGTCAATATCCTTGCGCGCCAGAATATCGGCGGCGACTTTGCCTTCCAACGGCGTCAGGCTGGGCAGCTTCATGCGGATTTGTGCAGCCACGGCTTTTGGATCGCCCATACATCCCCCTATTTCCCACTCGTCGCCTTATCAATCAACATCGCGACGATGATGATGATACCGGTGGCCAGCAGTTGATAGAAGGCCTGCACGTTCAAAAGTGTGAGGCCGTTGCGCAGGGTGCCCAGAATGACGCAACCGATCAGCGTGCCGATGATCGAGCCGCGCCCGCCCATCAGGCTTGCGCCGCCAATCGCCGAGGCTGCGATGGCGTCAAGTTCCCACAGCGTCCCCATCGTCGGCTCTGCCGCCCCCAAGCGTCCGACCAGAATCATCGCAGCAACCGAGGCCATCAGACCCGAGATCATATAGGCGGCAAGTTTGGTCAGGGTCACCGGCACACCCGCAATCCGCGCGGCTTCGGGATTGCCACCCACGGCCATGAAATATTCCCCCAGCGGGGTTTTGTTCAGGATCACCCAAGCGCAAATCGCCAAGACCGCGACGATCACGACCGGATTGGGAACTCCCAGCAAAGTGCCATTGGTAAAGGCGCGGAATGCATCGGGCAGACCGAAAATTGGCTGCCCGCCGGTGAAGATCAGCGCCAGTGCCCGATACAGCGACAACCCACCCAAAGTGACGATGAACGGCTGCAACCCACCCCAAGCGATCAGTGCGCCATTGATAAAGCCGCAGAACATCCCGATGCACAAAGCCCCCGCGATAGCGAGGATAAACGGCACCCCGGCGACCATCATCGCCGCCCCCAGCACTGCGGTCAGTGCCGCCACTGGCCCCACCGACAAATCAATCCCACCCGAGATGATCACCAAAGTCATTCCCAAAGCGATGCAGGCGTTGATTGAGGATTGTTGCAACACATTCAACAGGTTCGGCCCGGTCAGAAAGCTGGGGCTGAGCACCGCAAACACCGTGCCAATCAGGATCAGGCCCAACAGCGTGCCCGCATCGCGGAATTTGATGCGCTGCAAGAGGGGGAAAGTGGTCATAACTGCGGACATGATGTGAGCCTTACGATGCGGGAATGGCGTGGCGGGCGATATTGGCTTCGGTGATCTCGACGGTGCCCAGTTCGGCGGCAATGCGGCCCTCGCGCATCACCAAAACCCGGTCAGATACCCGGATCACCTCGGGCAATTCAGAGGAGACCACCACTATGGCTTTGCCCTGCCGCGCGAGTTTCTCAATCAGATCATAGATTTCCGCCTTGGCCCCCACGTCGATGCCGCGGGTCGGCTCGTCAAACAGATAGATTTTGGTGTCTGCCGCCAAGCAACGACCAATGATCGCCTTTTGCTGATTGCCGCCCGAGAAACTGCCAATCGGTTTGCTGACATCGAACGGGCGCAGGCGGACTTCCTGCATCAATTCTTCGGAGCGTGTTTTCAGTTTCGCGCGGCGAATGATGCCAAAACGCGAAAATTCACCCATCGCAGGCAGGCCGATATTGCTGGTCACGGGCCGATGCCGAATGATGCCATCGCGTTTGCGTTCTTCTGGCACCAGCCCCAAACCCGCTTTGATGCGGGTGCGGGGGCCTGCAGCGACAGCCACACCACTGACCTCAACCGTGCCAGCCTCGGCGTTGTCCACCCCGGCGATCAGCCGCAGAAGTTCGGTGCGACCTGAACCGACCAGCCCGGCAATTCCCAAAACCTCACCCGCATGCAGGGTGAATTCGGCATCCTGCACCGCACGGCCACGGCTTAACCTCTTGACCTGCAACAGCACTTTGTCGGTGGCGAAACTCTGATGCGCCACATGGCTCAATTCGCGCCCCACCATCAATGCGATCACTTGCGCCAACGGAGTTGCTGGCAAATCCACCCGCGCCACCAGCCGCCCGTCACGCAGAATGGTCGCCGATTGGCAGATGCGGAACACCTCGTCCATCTTGTGACTGACATAAATGATCGAGACACCCCGCGCCGCGAGGCCCTTGATCACCTCAACCAGACGATCAAATTCGGTTGGCGTTAGGCTGGAAGTTGGCTCGTCCATCGCGATGACGCGCGCATTGGCACGCAGGGCCTTCGCAATCTCAACGATCTGGCGCTGCGCCACGCGCAAGCTGTTGATCGGCGCTGTCACGTCAATCGCGGCGTCCAACGGGGCGAGCAAGCGCCGCGCCTCGGCCTCTTGCGCCGCCCGGTCCACCAGCAAACCGCCGGCCCGGCGCAACGCCGCGCCCAGATAGATATTCTGTGCAACGCTGAGTTCTGGAACCTGCTGCAATTCTTGATGAATCATCGCGACACCTGCAAGGCTCGCCGCCCGAGGTGAACCAATCGTCACCGCCGCACCGTCAATCGCAATCTGCCCCGCATCGGCGGAAAGCACGCCGGACAGGATGTTCAGCATCGTCGATTTGCCCGCACCATTCTCACCCAACAGCCCGTGCACTTCGCCGGGCTGAACGGTCAGCGAGACGCCATGCAGCACCTTATGGGCGCCGAAGGCCTTCTCAATCTGCGAAAGGGAAAGACGCGGGGTCATCGGGGAATTCCTGCGAATAAAGCGGCCCGCCCGGCTTGGGGCAGGCCGCGATTGCCTTACTTGGCGGTCAAAGTCGCGCGCAGAGCGGCCATATCGGTGGTCGCATAGGTCTCGACATTGTCCTTGGTGATCAGCGCTTGCGGCGTTGCCACCACGCGCGGCAGTTTCTGCCCAGCGGCCAGACGCAAGGCGACTTCCATCGCGATCTCGCCCGTCAGCACCGGGAAGCTGTCGACAGTGCCGGTCAGATCGCCCGCACGGATCGCCGCATAGGCATCCGACACACCATCGGTGCCAAACACCGCAACTTTGTCGGCGCGCCCAGCGGCCTTGACGGCCTCAACCACACCCAAAGCCATACCGTCATTGTTGGCGTAAAAGCCAATCAGATCAGGATATTGCTGCAAGATCGTTGTGGCTGCGTTGAAGGCTTCTTCACGGCTCCAGTTGGCAGGAACCGAGGCCACAACGGTGAACTTTCCATTCGCGTTGATGGTTTCGGTAAAGCCCGCCGTGCGCTGGCCTGCCGCGTAAACCCCCGGCTGGCCCTCGATCACCGCAACCTGACCGCCCTCGGGTTTGTTGTCGATGAACCACTGCGCCACACGGACGCCGTTGTCTTTCTGCACGTTGCCGACATAGTTGGTCGCTGACGGGATCACCGCGTCATTGACGTTCAGCACCGGAATCCCGGCAGCTTTGGCCTTTTCCACCGCCGGAACCAGATTGGCATCGGTCTGCGGCGAGAGCAGCATTGCGGTGAAGCCTTGGTTGATCAGATCTTCCGCGATGGAAAGCTGACCCATCTGGTCGCCCTCGTTCGCAGCCGCCTGATAGACAAACGTCACGCCCAACTTGTCGGCGACATTCTTGTAGCCCTCACCCAGCGAGCGCCAATATTCGTTGGTCAGCGTTTTCGACACGCCACCGACCTTGGTGCCAGCCGCAGGCGCAGGCAGAGCGCCGAATTTGGCATCAAGCTCTGACCAATCCATCCGGTCAGCCTCGCTGTCAGAATTCAGCGGTGCCAAATCTTGCGCCTGTGCCAGACCAACGGTCAAAGCAAGTGCGGCGAGCGCGAACGCCCCCTTCAGATAGTGTTGCATTGGATCCTCCCTTTTCAACACGAATTTATGATATTTGGTAAAACTAGATTGACATGGTCCGTCCAGCCAGGGCAATCCGCGCGATCTCTTGCGCGGTAATCGGGTCTTGTTGGCTTTGTGCATCGGCCAAACGATTGTCGCCTGCCATCACATCCACCGCCGCCAGCATTCGGCGCACGGTGCGGATGTTGGCGGCACATTCCGCCACCGGATCAAGGCCCGAGGCATCGGGAAACGTGTCAAAATAAATCGCCCCGTCAAAGCCGCCGCGCTTGACTTCGCGCAGCAATTCCAGCGTTGCCTGTTCATGCACCACAGCCACCATCAACCCGTCGTCGCGCTTGGCGTAACCGTCGTTCAGGTGCAGGCCGAGCAGGCGGCTGTGGCGCTGGATCAGCGCTGCGGCAAAGGCGGGTTGCTCATCGGCATAAAGCGCATGGGCGAAGTCGATGGTGACGCCAAGGTTTTTGGCACCCACTTCCTTGATCGCCAAAAGCGTCGTCGCGGCATCGGGAAGAACACTGTAAGCCCTTGGTTCATTGGGTTTATACTCGATGGAAATCAAGCAGTCCGCATCATGGGCAGCGACTTCGGCGATGCCTGCAATCTCATCTTCCCACAGCGCCGCATAGTCGCATTGGAAGGTGTAATCAAAGCCATCCTGCCCCAACCACAAGGTCATCATCGGTGCCCCAATGGCGCGGGCGGCATCAATGCCGCGCTTGGTCAGATCAATTGCTTCCCGGCGCACCGCGCGATCCGGGTTGGTGAAAGCGCCGCGTTTGAAGGCCGGATTGGTGTAATAGCGCATTGCCAGACCGCTGACTGAAAGCCCGCAATCGGCCACCACTTTGGCAATTTCGGACGGGTCTGCACCGACATGATCAGGGTAGTTCAGATCAAGCTCGGTCAATCCTTCGACCGTCGCCGCGCGTTGGATGATTTGCGGCAGCGCAGGCTTTCCAGCCAAATCAGGCCAATACTCTGCTGCCCCCGAGGCAAAGGAATTGATCCGTGTTGCGAAGCGGTTTCCGAGCATATGATTCTCCTCTTGCTTTACAGATAATTTAATAGGTGCGAAGTTACAAGCAAATCCTCACCACATATCCGCGCGGATCGCCGCGGGTTTGCGGTGCTCGGCGTGCCGCCCGCGCCACGCATCAGGCCAGAGGCGGAAATTTCACGCGGACCAGCAGGCCACGCCCCTCAGCCCCGCTCTGCAGTTGAATTTCGGCATCAAACAGCGCGGCGATTTCGGTGGTGATCGCCAGACCCAAGCCAAAGCCGGTCTCCTGATCGGCGGACAAAGCGCGGGCCGGGGCTGAGCTGCCGCGTTTGCGCAAGACCGCGCGCTCGGTTTGCTCCGGCGATAGGCCGGGGCCGTTGTCTTCAACTTCAAGCACCACCGCATCACCCAGCCTCTGCACCCGCACCGTCACCACGGCGCCGCCCCCGGCATAAGCAATGGCATTGGTCAGCAGGTTTTTCAGCAATTCGGCCAACAGCACCGGTTCGGCCAGCGCCGTGGCTTCCGTCGCCCCCTCATAGCCAAGGTCGATGCGGTGGCCGAGCGCCAGCGGCACCATTTCGGCAGTCAGATCCTTGGCGATGGCGACGATATTGACCCGTTGCAGCGCCGCAGCTCCGGTTGCGGCATCGACCCGCGCCAATACCAAAAGCTGCGCCAACACCCGCTCGGCGCGTTCCAGCGCGGTTTTCGCCTTATCGGTTGCCGCCGCGGTCTGCGCAGGGGGGCGCTGCGGTCAATCAGCGCCAGTTGGGTACGGACCACGGCGAGCGGCGTGCGCAGCTGATGGCTGGCATTGCCGGTGAAATGCCGCAATGCCTCAAGCGCGGTATCCAGCCGCTTCATGAACGAGTTGATCGCCAGCACCAAGGCCTCAACCTCTTGCGGTGTATCGGCGGTCACCGGGCGCAGATCGTCGGGCGAGCGTTCGGCGATGGTGGCCCCCAAACGGTTCAACGGGCGCAGCGCCAGCGTCACCGCCACCCAGACAACACAGCCGCCGCACAGAATCAAAACCGCCAGCCGCAACGCCGAGCGCAGCAGGATCGCGCGCGCCAATTCCGCCCGCGCGCGTGTCGACTCCGCCACCGTCACGCTGAAGCCAATCGAGCGCGCCCCGGTGGACACCTCGCGCATCAGGGTGGCGCTGCGGATACCCACCGCGCCATGGGTGCCATCAGCAAAAGCCACACCACCCGCAGGCGCCGGGTTCACCGCCAGATCTTCATATCCGGTCAGAAAATGGCCGATGGGGCCATCCACCCGGTAAAACACCTTATCCTGCGCGGTCGAGGTCAGCATTTCCAATGAGGAATAGGGCAGATCGACCTCTAACTCACCGGACTCGTCCACCGTCACCCGTTCGGCAATCGCCAAAGCCGAGCCGACCAGCACCCGGTCTGACACGCTTTGCGCCGTGCGCAGCGCCTCGCGCCAAGTGTCCAGCAGGGCGATCAGGCCCAGCAAAGCCGTGGCCAGAAACAGCCACAGCAGCAGACGGCGGCGCAGCGAATAGGGTTTCATCGGCTGTCCGGGGCCTTTTCCAGCAAGTATCCAATGCCGCGCACCGCCCGTAGACCTAGGCCGAAGGGGGCGATGCGGCGGCGCGGGCGTGAGATGTACTGCTCGATGGCATTGTCCGACAGCATATCATCCAGCGCGGTCAAGGATTGCACGATGGCTTCTTTGGTCACCACTTTTCCGGCGCGGGTCAGCAGCAGTTCCAGCAAAGCCCGCTCGCGCGGTGGCAGGTCAAGCGGTTGATCTGCCGCTGAAAATTGCCGCGTGGTCAGGTCCAGCGTGACAGCCCCCAAGGTGACGGTGGCCGAACGCAGACCCGCCTGACGCCGCAATAACGATCGCACGCGGGCTTCAAACTCGCGCACATCAAAGGGTTTGGCCATGTAATCATCGGCACCCAGATCAAGGCCCCGGACCCGATCTTCTGCCGCACCGCGCGCGGTCAGGATCATCACCGCCGCCGGATTGGCCCGCGCCCGCATGGCGCGCAGCAGCGACAGCCCATCCATCTGCGGCAGGTTCAGATCAAGGATCACCAGATCAAACTGCTCAGACGCCGCCAGCGCCTCGGCAGATGCGCCATCATGCACGCAATCCACCGCATAACCGGACGAGGTCAACAGCGTCACCAAGGATTCCGCCAAAGGCAGATCATCTTCAACCACCAGCAAGCGCATATCCGTCCCCCCTGCGATGAAGGCTAGGTGGAAAGTGCTGAGTTGTGAACGCAAGTTGCATCGGGCAGAGTGAAATGATGCGAAGAATGTTCGGTTTGGCCCTGTTTTGCGCTGCAATGGCTGGCCCGATCTGGGGCGAGGTGGTGAACTATCCAGCCCCGGATGGCACGGCTAGGTCAGAATTGGTGATCTATTCGACGCTGGATAACCACTTGGCCGCGCCGCTGATTGCGGCGTTTCAAGAGGGGCATCCGGGGGTGTCGGTGCGCTATGAAGACCTGCTGGCGGGCGAGATTTCGGCGCGTGTGGTGGCGGAAACCGAAGCCGGAAAGCCTACGGCGGATTTCGTGTTCTCCTCTGCGATGGATATGCAGATCAAGCTGGCCAATGACGGCTATGCGCAGGCGGTCGACGTACCTGCCGCCCGAAATTGGCCGGACTGGGCGAACTGGCAGGACACCGCCTTTGCGATGACGTTTGAGCCGGGGGTGCTGGTCTACCACAAGCCCAGCTTCCCGAATGGCCCGCCGCAATCGCGGCTGGAGCTGATGGATTGGCTGTGCCATGCGCCACCGGAAATGCACGGCAAGATCGGAACCTATGACATTGAACGCTCTGCCGTCGGCTATCTGTTTCTCGCCCGCGATACCGAGCATTTCCCCGATATCTGGTCCCTGCTGCGCGAGATGGCGCAGGCGGGGCTGCAAACCTATCCCACCAGTCAGGATATTATCGACCGGGTGGCGGATGGCCGTTTGGTGTTGGGGTATAACATCTTGGGCTCTTATGCCGCCGATCAAGCCCGCAATGCGCCCGATCTGGGGTTGGTGCTGCTGCGCGATTTCACCGTGGTGGTGTCGCGGGTGGCGTTGGTGCCGCGCGCGGCAGGCTCGCCCTAAATGGGGGCGGAATTTCTGGATTTCCTGATGAGCAAGCAAGGCCAGACCCTGCTGTCGGAAAAGCTGCGGATGCCTGCGGTGAGCCTTGAGGTTTCCGGGGCCAACAGTGGCCAAGCGATGCAGGCGGCTTTGGGCGATCAACTGCGCCCGGTCTCGGTCAGCCCCGGCGTGCTGGTCTATCTCGATCAAGCCAAGCGGCAGCGGTTGTTCCGGCTGTGGCGCGCGGCTTTGGCCCTAGAGTAGACGCGCAGGCTCACTGTCAGCCAGTTGACAGGATTATGTGCTGAAATTCTAAGCAGGGACGGCACGAGGAGGTGCCGCCCAGAAGAAACGGCACAAAATCCGTGCCTTGGGAGGAGAATCAGAATGAAACACACGCTTTTGAGCGCGTTCTTTGTGGCTGCGTTGGCAGCTCCGGCTTTTGCTGGCGATTACATGATCATGGCTCCGGCGGCACCGGGCGGCGGCTGGGACAGCACCGCGCGCTCGATGCAAGAGGTGATGCAGGCCGAAGGCATCGCAGGCTCGGTTCAGGTGCAAAACGTCCCCGGCGCGGGCGGCACTGTCGGTCTGGCACAATTCGCTTCGACCGCATCGGGCGATCCCAGCCAGTTGATCGTGGGCGGCTATGTTATGGTCGGCGCGATCCTGACCAACTCCTCTCCAGTGACTTTGGCCGATGTTACCCCGATTGCGCGGCTCACCGGTGAAGCCGAGGGCATTGCGGTTTCTGCATCCTCCCCGATCCAGACCATTGGCGAATTGGTTGAGATGATGAAGGCTGACCCGGGCTCGGTCTCGTGGGCGGGCGGTTCAGCGGGCGGGGTGGACCACATCACCGTCGGTCTTTTGGCCAAAGCCGCCGGCATTGATCCGACCAAAATCAACTACGTCGCCTTCTCGGGCGGTGGTGAGGCTCTGGCGGCCATTCTTGGCAATCAGGTCACCGTTGGCATTTCCGGCGTGGGTGAGTTCCTGCCGCAAGTCGAAGCGGGCACCATGCGGATGCTGGCGGTTTCCACCGCCGACAAATGGCAGGGCACCGATGCGCCGACGCTGATGGAAGCGGGCTATGACGTGAACGTGCAAAACTGGCGCATGGTCGCGGCGGCTCCGGGCCTGTCGGCGGAACAAAAGGCAGCGGTCGCGGCGGATATCGACAAGATGGTGAATTCGGCAGGCTGGAAAACCCTGTTGGAGACCAAAGGCTGGGCCAATACCTACCTTGCCGGGGCTGATTTTGACGCACAACTTGGCAAAGAAATCGAGTCCACTACGGCTGTCCTGAAGGACATCGGTCTGGTGAAATGAGCCAGTTTTACACATCAACCAAGCGTCGCCCCAATGGGGCGGCGTTCGTCGTAGCCGTGGCACTGGCAGCCCTAGGAGCCGTGCTGATCTGGCAGGGCTTCGCCATTCCCGACAAGGGCGGCTATGCGGGTGTGGGCTCGGGCGGTTTGCCGAAATTCGTCGGCTTCGGGCTCTTGGTGCTGGCGCTCGGCCATGTGATCTCAGGGGTGCGTGACGCAGCCCCAACCATGCAACGCCCGCATTTGATCCCAGTGGTCTGGATCATCGCGGGGCTTGCACTGCAACTGATCCTGCTGAAGCCGCTGGGATTTTCCATCGGCTCGGCTCTGCTGTTCGCCTGCACGGCTGCGGGTTTTGGCAAGACCAAGCTGGTGCTGACCTTCCCCATCGGGCTTGCGCTGTCGTTGCTGATCTATGGCCTGTTTGATCAGCTTTTGCGGCTGAAACTGCCAGCAGGCGTGCTGGAAAGCCTGATTTTCGGGGACTGAGATGACGACATTCGATTTCCTCATGCAGGGTCTTGCTGTCGCGATGGACCCGATGATCCTGTTCTACGCGCTGATCGGGGTCACATTGGGCACCGCCGTGGGCGTGCTGCCCGGTATTGGCCCCGCGCTGACAGTGGCGCTGCTGCTGCCGGTGACGTATGGCCTTGACCCCGCAGGATCTTTGATCATGTTCGCCGGGATTTATTACGGCGGGATGTATGGCGGCTCCACCACCTCGATCCTGCTGAACACGCCCGGAGAAAGTGCGTCCATTGTCACGGCGCTTGAGGGCAATAAGATGGCGCGGGCAGGGCGCGGCGGCCCGGCCTTGGCGACGGCGGCGATTGGGTCGTTCGTCGCGGGCTTGCTTGCCACCCTCGCGCTGGCCTTCCTTGCGCCTTATGTGGTGAAACTGGCGCTGGTGTTTGGCCCACGGGAGTATTTCGCGCTGATGATGCTGGCCTTCGTCACCGTCTCGGCTGCCTTTGGCGACAGTGCGATGAAGGGGCTGACCTCGCTGTTTGTCGGCCTTGCTTTGGCACTGGTTGGCATTGACCAGTTGACCGGGCAGGCGCGGCTGTCGTTCGGGGTGCCGGAACTGCTGGACGGCATCGAAGTCACCACGCTTGCGGTCGCCCTGTTCGCCATTGGCGAGGCGCTGTTTGTCGCCTCGCAGGGTAACACGGCAGCGGACAAGATTGAGGCGGTGAAAGGCTCGGTCTGGATGACCCGCGCCGATTGGGCGCGCTCATGGAAGCCGTGGCTGCGTGGCACTGCGATTGGCTTTCCAATCGGCGCGATGCCCGCAGGCGGTGCCGAGATCGGCACGCTGCTGTCCTACGCCACCGAGCGACGCTTGGCGAAGAACCCCGAAGAGTTCGGCCATGGCGCGATTGAAGGTGTGGCGGGGCCAGAGGCCGCCAACAATGCCTCCGCTGCAGGTACTTTGGTGCCATTGCTGACGCTGGGCCTGCCGACATCTGCCACTGCCGCGATCATGTTGGCCGGGTTTCAGCAATTTGGTCTGCAACCCGGCCCGCTGCTGTTTGCGACCTCGCCAAAGCTGGTCTGGGGCTTGATCTCCAGTCTGCTGGTCGCCAACGTCATGCTGCTGGTGCTGAACCTGCCGCTGATCGGGCTGTGGGTGAAATTGCTCACCATCCCGCGCCACTGGCTTTACGCCGGGATCTTGTTGTTCGCGACCCTCGGCACCATCGGGATGAACCCGTCTCCGGTTGAGCTTGGCATGTTGCTGATCTTCGGCATCATGGGCTTTATGATGCGGCTTTACGGCTATCCGATTGCGCCTGTGGTGGTCGGCCTGATCTTGGGGCCGATGGCCGAGCAACAGCTGCGCCGCGCGCTGGCGATCTCGCAGGGCGATTGGACAACGCTGGTGGCGACCCCGGTGTCTGCTGGTGGCCACCTTGGCGCTGGTGGTGCCGCTGATCATGCGGATGCGTGGCAAAGGCGCGGTGCTGTCCCAGATCGCCAGCGACGAGGACTAAACCAGCGGGGCTGCGTTCGCGCGGCCCCGTCAGCGTGTGATCGGCAGGTGGCATGACGCAGGGGCGGTCGTGGCCAGAGATTTTGGGCAAGAACGTTTGCCTGAAATCTTCAGGCAAAAGCGGTTTGTGCCATCAGCACAAGCCCATCCAAACCCACAATAATTCAAGGATTTAAGTGGTGCCCGGAGACGGAATTGAACCGCCGACACGCGG
Organism: Cypionkella sp.; assembly: GCA_043743975.1. Classification (GTDB taxonomy): domain Bacteria; phylum Pseudomonadota; class Alphaproteobacteria; order Rhodobacterales; family Rhodobacteraceae; genus Cypionkella. Next base: position 52,990 of record JAYTVN010000028.1, on the reverse strand, counting down.
ATTTTCAATCCGCTGCTCTACCAACTGAGCTATCCGGGCACATCTGCAAGGCGTTATCTTGCTTGGTGGCGGGGTGATACGTTACGGGCGCGGGGCTGTCCAGAGGATTTTGCCAGAAAAATGCACCCGGCGGCAGATCATTGTGGGCGGTGTTTCGGGTCGCTGAGATCTTCAGGGTTTTCATCGTCGATTGCCTGTGCCGGGATGGCATAGCTGCCCGTAAGCCATTTACCCAAATCAACATCTGCGCAGCGGCGCGAGCAGAACGGCTTGTATTTCTCATCTGATTTGCGGGCACAAATCGGGCAGGTCATGCCAGCACCTCCGCCAGCGGCAGACGGTCACGTTTGCGGGTGATCTCGTAAAGACCAAGCGTGGTCCAGCCTGCCAGATTGACCTCGGACTCGGACTTAAACGCGGCGCGGATGACTTGATCGAGGATGGCGCGGTCTTTTTTCGGCATCGGCGCGAAGTCGATCACCACTTGGCCGCCCAAACCCCGCAGGCGCAACTGGCGCGGCAGTTCGCGGGCGGCGGCGATATTGGCTTTCAGCGCGGCACCGGGGGAGGTGTCATTGCCAGTGTTGACATCCACCGCCAGCAGCGCGCGGGTGGGCTCGATCATCATGTGGCCTTGGCCGAGGTCGACGCGCGGGGTCAGCAGCGCGTCGATCATCTCCAGCACGCCCTGCTCGGCAAAACCGCCCTCGATCACCTCATCGGGTTCAGGATCGGCCCAGTCGCGCCATGCGGTTTCATGCGCGCCTGCGCCCTCGACCAGCAGTTCGGCATTGCCTATGGTGTCGGCGAGCACGGCTTGTGCCAGTTCCCGCATCGCGGCGATGTCTTCGGCGATTTCGTCATCATTGGCGTGGGTGCAGGCCGAGCGTAGGATCAGGCCAAGCGCCTCATCCGCACCCTTCATTGCCGATTTTGCCAGTGCCTCCAGATCATCGCGCAGCGCGTCGTCCTTGATGCGGCGCGAGATGTTCAGGCCGGGGGCACCGGGGGTGACGATGGCGTAGCGCGATTTGAACAGCAGGCGGGTGGTGACGGGATAAGCTTTGCCCGCCTCGGCTGGTCCGGTGATCTGCACCAGCAGGCGTTGGCCGGGGGCGATGCCTGCGGTTTGGCGGAGGAAACCCGAACCTTCGGGGAGTTTCACGAACAAGCCGCCTTGGCCCTTCATCGGACGATCCGCGATGGCGCGGTAGATCGCACCCGGCAGGGGGGCGTCGGTGATCGGGTCAATCGCCAGATCGTGCAGCTGGCCATCCACGATCAGTGCTGCGGCGGGGCGGTCTTTCAGGGTGTCTAACAGGACGGTGCGGGTCATTGGCTTTTCCAGACGGGGTAGCCTGCGGCGGCAAGCAGGGCTGCGGTTTCAGCCAAGGGCAGGCCAACGATGCCGGTGAAGCTGCCGGAGATCCACGGAATGAACGCGCCTGCGGCACCTTGGATGGCGTAGGCTCCGGCTTTGCCTTGCCACTCATTGCTGGCGAGGTAGGTGTTGAGTTCCGCGTCAGACAGGCGCTTCATCTTCACGGCTGAGACGCTTTCGCGACTCCAGATTTTGTCGCCGCGTTTGACGGCAATGGCGGTGATGACTTGGTGACGCCGCCCGCCGAGGTCGGTGAGAAAGCGCGCGGCCTCGCCTGCATCGGCGGGTTTGCCGAGGATGCGGCGGCCGAGGGCGACCGTGGTGTCGGCGGTGAGGATGATATCATCGGGGTCCGCAGGGATCGCGAGCGCCTTTTCCCGCGCCAGACGCGCGCAATAGGGGCGGGGGAGTTCGCCCCTGCGCGGGTCTTCGTTGATGTCGGGGGGGAGGATGGCGTCGGGGATGATGCCAAGCTGCGCCAGAAGTTCCTTCCGGCGCGGGCTGCCTGATCCGAGGATGAACTTCAATTTACTTGAAGCGGTAGTTGATGCGGCCTTTCGACAGATCATAAGGCGTCATTTCGACCTGCACCTTATCGCCTGCCAGCACCCGGATGCGGTTTTTGCGCATCTTGCCTGCCATCACCGCGATCAATTCATGGCCGTTGTCGAGTTCAACCTTGAATGTCGCGTTGGGCAGGAGTTCCTTCACGACACCGGGGAATTCGAGGATATCTTCCTTGGCCATGGTCTCTCCAATAGGATTTAGCCTGCGGAAGCCGCAGGCATTGCGGGCGATATGGACTTGTTGCGGGGGATTTTCAAGCGGAAAATCGGGGGTGTGGGGTAGGAAAGCAAGAGCCTCCGGCGGGGATATTGGGGCGCAGAGGATGATCTGGTCCCAACTCGGGACCAAATTTTCTTTATTAGTTTCAATCGTATAAGGTGGCGTCGTTTAGAGATTTTTAACGATTTTGGGTGTTTGGGCGGCGCGCAGCGCTTGTTCGGGCCAGTGTTGGTGGTTGAAAACCGAGCCTGTGGCGCGCACGGTTTCAATGGCCGACAGGTCGATTTCGGCGATGGCCCAGCCGGGTTGGTTCAGCGCGGTCTGGGCGAGAATCCCGGTCTCGGGAAAGCCTTTGTCGGACGGGCCATAGATCGCGGCGGCCCCCACATTCTCATCCACGGCGGGGCAGAAATTACACAGGCCGACGGTGGGGGCGTGGACGACGACGCATTGGCCTTCCAGCGCGCGGGCCATGCTGCCCACTTTGACGCGGGTGTATCCGGCGAGAGTGTCGGTGCAGGACGGCACGAGGAGGATCTGCGCGCCCGCCTCGATCAGCGCCCGCGCGAGCAGGGGGAATTCGCTGTCATAGCAGATCAGCACGCCGATTTTGCCTATGGGCGTGTCGAACAGTTGCAGCGTGTTGCCTGCGACGACATCCCAAGTCTCGCGTTCAAACCGGGTCATCATCTGTTTGTCTTGATGGCCGATGATGCCCTTGGGGCCATAGAAGGTGGCGCGGTTGGTGGGGCGTTGATTGCCGAAATACGGGGCGGAGGCACCGAGGATGTAGAGATTGTGCTTGGCCGCGAGTTGGCAGTGCAGCGCATCGACGGCAGGACCGTGGCGGGCAACTTCGTGCAGGGCGGCCTCTAGGTCTTCCGAAACTTCATGCGGGGCCAGCGAGGCCAGTTCCATGCTGCCATATTCCGGGAACACCAGCAGATGCGCGCCTGCGGCGACGGCATCTTCGACCCAAATGGTGAGTTTGTTGGCATATTCCGCGAAATCGACGAGGCTTGAGAGCGGGTAGGCGGCGGCTGCGATGATCATGGCGGGCCTTGGGGTAGGGTGGGGTTTTAACCCACCATTGCGGGGCGGTGTGGAGGTGCGGCGGTGGGGTGGAACCCCACCCTACAGTTTGCGCATCCAGAATTGCAGCGGTTTCACGGTTTCTTCAGTGTCGCCCACATCTTTCCACGCAAATTCTGCCAGCACGCCGGGAAGGGGTTCGTAGCCCCGGCCCATCCAGAAAGCGTCGTTGGAGCGGGCGTTTTCTGGCTTCATCGGATGGGTTTCCGGGCGTTTGACCGAGCAAAACGCGACATAGGCGCGCTGCATCGCGCGGGCGTGGTCTTCGCGCAGGTCAATGAAGCGGTGGCCAAGCCCAATGCCGCGATAGGCGGGCAGCAGCACGGATTCGGCACCGTAAAGGATATCCGTGAGCGGGATGTTCAGGGCGCGGAACGGCGCGGAGAACGCCTCGGCATGGTCCTCCATCAGCGTCGAGGTCGAGGCGCCGATCAAGCGGTCTTGGTGGAAAGCGCCCACCAGCAGCGCGCCGGGATTGTCGCGGTAGGTTTGCAGATAGGCGCGTTCGTAGTCGAGGTTTCCGTCGTAAAGGTAGGGCCAGTCGCGGAAAATCGCGATGCGCAGGGCGGCGACACCATCCAAAGCGGCCTCAAGTGCAGGGCCGGTCAGGGCGCGGACTTCGATCTCGGCGGCCAGATTTGCGGTCATGCCGAGACCTGAGCGATCCAGTCGTTGAGATTATAGAAGGTGGTGATGCGGGAGATTTTGCCATCCTTGAGGTCGAAGAACGACCCGGCGGGCAGGATATATTTTTGGCCATGGGCTTCGGGCAGGCCGGGGTCGGTTTTCAAATACGCGCCGTGGACGATAAATTCGGCGGCGGCGCGGCTGCCTGCGGCGTTGACGAAAATCTCAATGTCTTTCAGCTGCTCGCGGTAGGACACGCCCATATGCGCGCAGAATTCGGCGAATTTGGCAGCGCCCAAGCGGATGCCGCCTTCGTTGACGCGGTGCTCGATGCCATCGGTCACACAGGCGAGCATGCCTGTGGGGTTCTCGGCGTTGAAGGCGGCGTAATAGGCGCTGACGGTGTCGAGCGCAGATCGGGGGGCGGTTTGGGTCATACGGGCCTCATGCAGAATTTGGCGCATGGTGGCACGCGGGCGCGGATGGGTCCAGACCGGGATCGGCAGGATACGGCTGGTTTGCGACAGCGGTTGCCCGCTGTCGCCGTTGGTTCAGAGTGCCGCTTTACAGCGCCGCTTTGATCGTGGCGGCGATCGGCGTGGTGGGACGACCGATCAGCTTGGACAGCGTATGGCTTTCATCCAGCAGCGATCCGCGCGCGGCGGTGTCATCGCTGTCGGCCAGTACGGTGGCAAAACCTTCGGGCAGACCAAAGCTTTGCAGGATGCCCGCGTAGGTGTCTTTCGGCAGATTGTTGAACGGAATCGCCTTGCCGACCTGCTTTGAGACTTCGGCGGCAAAATCGGCCATGGTATGAGGAACATCGCCTGCGAGTTCGTAGGTCTTGCCTGCATGGCTGTCATCGAGGGCGGTGACCGCGATGGCTTCGGCATAATCGGCGCGGGCGGCGGAGGCGACGCGGCCCTCACCCGAGGCCCCGATCAGCGCACCGTGTTCGACCGAGGCTTTCAGCGATCCGGTGTAATTCTCGGTATACCAGCCGTTGCGGAGCAGGGTGGCGGGGATGCCGGAGGCTTTGAGGGCGGCTTCGGTGGCGATGTGGTCTGCCGCCAGAATCATCGGCGAAGCATCGCCTTTCAGGATCGAGGTGTAGAGGATGCGTTTGACGCCTGCAGCTTTGGCGGCGGTGATCACGGCGCGGTGTTGCCCCGCGCGGTCGTTGAAATCATTCGAGGAAATCAGCACCAGGGTGTCGATGCCTTTGAGGGCGGGGGCGAGGGTTTCGGGCTTGGTATAGTCAAAAGCGCGGGCCGGGGTGCCGCTGATCTTGGCGGGGTCGCGCACGAGGGCTACGACATCCGCCTGCGGCGCGCGGGCCTTCAGGGCTTTGAGGGCGAGTTGGCCGAGGGCACCTGTGGCGCCGGTGAGTGCGATGGTCATGGGGGTCTCCTGTTTGGTCGATGGCGCAGAGATACGCCTTTACTTACGAAAGGGAAGTACATACATTTTTGTTAGTGTAAAGTTTTGCCGCGAAGGGGTGCAGGATGAATGTCGAGGTGGAATTTCCGCCGAATGTGCTGGCGGCGGATTGCCCGTCGCGGGCGGTGCTGAAGCATCTCACAAGCCAATGGGGGGTGCTGGTGATGTTTGCTTTGCAGGATGGCACTCTGCGGTTCTCGGCGCTGCGGCGACGGGTGGGCGGGGTGTCGGAACGGATGCTGGCGCAGACCTTGCAGGTGCTGGAGGGCGACGGGCTGGTGCGGCGGGTGGCGCATCCGGTGGTGCCGCCGCATGTGGAATATTCGCTGACGGCTTTGGGGGGCGAGGCGGCGGTGCTGGTGGCGGCGTTAGGGCGTTGGATTGAGGCGAATTTGGCGGAACTGCAGGCGGCGCGGGTGGAAGCCTAAGATTGGGGGTTTCACACCCCCAAACCCCCGTGGGATATTTGGGCCAAGATGAAACAAATTTTAGATAAAGTTTAGGGATTTAGAGTTCTGTCGGTGGCCCAAAGCGGTCGAGCATCCGGGTTTTGATCTGGTCGCGGGCTTGGCGGTAGGCGGAAAGTTTGGCGTCACGGCCTTCGCCTAAGGCGGTCGGGTCAATGATCGGCCAGTATTCGACCTCTAGATGGTAGGATTTTGTCAGATCGAGGGCCGCGTGCTGGCTGGCGGAGGACAAGGCGATGATCAGGTCGAACTGACCCAGATCGTCGCCAAGTCCCTGCATTTCATCAAACGACCGCGCGCGGTGGCGGGCGAGTTCGATGCCGAGTTCAGCGCAGACGGCGATGGAAAAGCCATCGACCTCCATATCGTTCTTCACCCCCGCCGATTGCACATAGGCGCGTTGGCCGTAGAATTTCTTCATCATCGCTTCGGCCATCGGCGAGCGGACGGCATTGTGATCACAGCAAAACAGCACCGCTTGCGGAAATGCCATGATCAACCCCAGTGCAAAACGCAGATCAGGGTGAACAGCCGCCGCGCGGTGTCGATATCGACCTCGGCCTTACCCTCCAGCCGTTCCTGCAGCACCCGCGCCCCTTCGTTGTGGATGCCGCGCCGCGCCATGTCGATGGCTTCGATCTGGCTTGGCGGCAGGCGTTTGACGGCCTCAAAATACGACTCGCAGATCTGGAAATAATCCTTCACCACTTGCCGGAACGGCCCAAGCGACAGATGGAACTCGCCAACCTTTTCCGTGGCCTCATTGGCGATATCAAACACCAGCCGCCCCTCGCGGATCGCCAACCCCAGCCGATACGGCCCCGGCACGGTCGGGCGATCTTCGCGGATGGGCAGCGCGAAGGAATTATCCTCCAGCAGATCAAAGATCGCGACATTGCGTTCTTGCTCGATCGTCGGCGTGACGCGGGCGAGGCCTTTTTCGTCGATATCAATCGCACAAATCCGATTTGTCATGCCGCCCCCCCATTCAGCCGATCCAACCGCGCGCGCACCGAAAGCCCATGCGCTTGCAGGCTTTCCGAGATTGCCAGCCGTTCAGCCGCAGGGCCAATCAGCGCCAAGGCTTCGGGCGTCATTTTCGCCAAGGTGGTCCGTTTGACAAAATCCATCACACTCAATCCAGAAGAAAACCGCGCCGAGCGGGCGGTGGGCAACACATGGTTCGGCCCGCCAACGTAATCGCCGATGGCTTCCGGTGTCCATGCCCCTAAGAAAATCGCGCCGGCATGGGTGATCTCCAAGGACAGCGCCTCGGGATCGGCGGTGCACAGCTCCAGATGTTCGGGGGCGACACGGTTGGACAGTTGCGCTGCTTCATGCAGATCGCGGGCGAGGATCACAGCACCATTGTCGCGCCAAGATGCCCCGGCAATATCGCGGCGTTGCAAGGTGACGAGGCGTTTTTCGACAGCCTGTGCTACGGCCTGACCGAAAGCCGCGTCATCGGTGATCAGGATGGATTGCGCCGAGGCATCATGTTCGGCTTGGCTGAGCAGGTCGAGCGCGATCCAGTCGGGGTCATTGTCACGGTCGGCAATCACCAGAATTTCCGAGGGTCCGGCGATCATGTCGATGCCAACGCGACCAAACACCCGGCGCTTGGCGGCGGCGACATAGGCATTGCCCGGCCCGGTGATTTTATCAACGGGCGCAATGGTTTCGGTGCCATAGGCCAGCGCCGCCACCGCCTGCGCGCCGCCGATGCGGTAGATGGTGTCAACACCCGCAATCCGCGCCGCCAGCAGCACCAGCGGGTTCACAATACCGTTTGGCGTGGGGCAGGTGATCACCAGCCGCTGCACGCCCGCGACCTTGGAGGGGATGGCGTTCATCAGAACGGATGACGGATAGGACGCCGTGCCGCCCGGCACATAGAGGCCCGCAGCGGAAACCGGTGTCCAGCGCCAGCCCAAGGTTGCGCCTGCAGAGTCGGTCCACATCTCATCCCGTGGCATCTGGCGGGAATGGTAGGCGCGGATGCGGTCTGCCGCGAGTTCTAAGGCCGCACGATCCTCGGGTGAGACTTTGGCGCATTCGGCCTCGATTTCCGCCGGGCTGAAGGCGAGGCTGCCCGCTGTCAGCGTCAGGCGGTCGAATTTCGTGGTCAGCTCCAGCACGGCGGCGTCACCCCGGGCGCGGACATCGGCGATGATGCTTGCCACGGCCTGATCGACATCCTCGGCTTCTTCGCGCTTCATGCCCAAAAGGGCGCTGAACCGCGCCTCAAAATCGGCGTCACGGGTCGACAGAAAGCTGGGCATGGCGGCCTCCGGGAATTGCTGCGCTTGCATAGCGGCTGGGGCAGGGTGCTGCAAGAAAAACGCTTGGGGCAGGCGTTGATGCCGCATCCCAACCGCGCGCAAGCGCTCAAGCGGCTTGCGGCGTCAGCCGCGCGATCAGATCAAGCCAACAGCCGTGCAGAGCGGTTCAGGTTTACAAGGGATCGGAAATCGCTGCCTCTCGCTGCGCTCGAACGCGTTTTCCGATAGGCTAGCTTCCCTGAAAACCTGAACCGCTTTAGCCGCCGAAATGCGAGAACCGATAGGGCGAGGTGCCGTATTTCTTCCGAAACGACTTCGAGAAATGCGAGGTCGAGGCATAGCCGCAGGCCACCGCCACCTCGGTCACCTTCATATCGGTTTCCGCCAGCAAGGACCGCCCGCGCGCGAGCCGCAGGTCGTTCATATAGCGCACCGGGGTGATGTTGAGATAGCGGTTGAACAACCTCTCAATCTGGCGGCGCGACAGCATGAGGTGGGCGGCACAAGCATCCAGATCGAAGTCTTCCTCGATATGTGCCTCCAGATAGGCCGCCGCTTGCAATAGTTTGTCATGCCTTGTGCCCAGACGCGCGGCGAGCGAGGTGGTTTGCAGATCTTCTTCCTGCCGCCGCTGGGTCAAAAGGCACATGTTCATCACCTCTTGCCCCAAAGCCGGGCCGAAGCGGTCGTTGATCAGCTTCAGCATCAGATCGGCAGCAGCGACGCCCCCGGCGCAGGTCATCACCCGATCATCAATGAAGAACACCTGCCGCGCAGGCAAAAGATCGGGGTGGTTCTCGGCAAAGGCGTCGATATTGTCCCAATGCATCGTAAAGCGGTGGCCCTTCAGGATGCCCGCTTGCGCCAAAGCATAGGCTCCGGTGCAAAGGCCGCCGACCACGCGGCCCCGCCGCCAGAGGCCCCGCAGCCAATCGCCCAAGGCTTGCGAGGCTTTGCCTTCAGGCTCCACCCCCGAACAGACCAGCACGATGCCTTCCGGTTTCGCCAGCCCCCAAGCGCCATCGACCATGATCGGCACACCATTGGAGCAAGCCACCGGAGCGCCATCATCCGACAAAACCTGCCAGCGAAACAGCACCTGCTGCGCCAGTTGGTTCGCCATTCGCAGCGGTTCAATCGCCGAAGAAAACGCCAGCATGGTGAATTTCGGCAGCAAGACGAAGGCCACATCCAGCGGCTCGACCTGCCCCGGCAAAGTCACATGCGCCGAACCTTTGGCGACGAATTTGGCAATGTCGTTCATCGCATCTCCTTTGCGGCAATCCTAGCAGAGCCGCAGGACAAACGCATCAGCTTCTGGCGGCTTATCAGCGGTCGCGACTAGGGTCACACAATCCCGCTAAAATCCATAGAGATTAAATGTTCAGTTGACGGACTAAATTTTCCTGCCAAACAGGGCGAGTGCAGTGGGGAGATTCTCTAAAATGGCATTCGCGGATATAAATTTTCTCTATTCGCTGTCGGGCTTCGTGGTTGGCATGATCGTCGGCTTTACCCGTGTGGGGGGCGGCTCGCTGATGACGCCGCTGCTGGTGCTGCTGTTTGGCGTGCATCCGGCGACGGCGGTGGGCACCGACCTTCTTTATGCGGCGGCGACGAAATCGGTCGGCGCGGTGATCCACAACAAGGCCAAATCGGTGGATTGGCGGATTGTACGACGCTTGGCCACAGGTTCGGTTCCGGCGACATTTGTGACTTTCGCGGTGATGAACCATTACGAATTGCACGCCAGCAAGGGCGGAATTTTGGCGCTGATGCTGGGGATTGTGCTGCTGGCGACTTCGGCCACCTTGTTGTTCCGCAACCAGATTGTCGAGTTCTTCAGCCGCTTTGCCAGCAGCAATGAAAGCCGTGTGGCCGCGCAAACCATCATCACTGGGGTGATCCTTGGCGCGCTGGTCACCACCACCTCGGTGGGCGCGGGGGCGATTGGGGTGACGGCACTGTTGATCATCTATCCGCGCTTGCCCGTGCTGCGGATTGTCGGATCAGACATCGCCCATGCGGTGCCGTTGACGCTGATCTCGGGTCTGGGGCATTGGTGGTTTGGCGATGTGGATTTCGCCATGCTGATCTCGCTTTTGATCGGGTCTATTCCGGGGATCATTGTCGGCAGCAGTTTGGCGCCTCGCCTGCCGGAAAAAGCGCTGCGGGTGTTTTTGGCGCTTATTCTGGTGCTGGTCAGCTTGAAACTGATCTTCAGCTAAGCCTTTGGTCTAAAATAAAAAGGCCGCAGGATTGTCCTGCGGCCTTTTGCATTTCATCTGCGGCTGTTTAGGTGCGGATGCCCGCGAAGCGCTGCTGCCAGTCGGCGCGTTCTTCGTCGGTAATCTTACGGAACAGGTTTTCCGGCACGGTAAAGGCGTGACCCGCGGGCAGGGTCGCCATGGCGGCGGGCACATCATCCGGCCATGTCCAATCCTCCGAGCCCATCGCGGCCATCATCGTGGCGCTCGCATCGGGGATGAAGGGTGCGGACAGGATCGCATAGACCCGGATCAGGTTCAGGCTGAGGCGGATCATCGCTTGCGCGCGCTCGGGGTCGGTTTTCACCACGGTCCATGGGGCTGCGGCTTGCAGATATTCATTGCCGATCACCCAGATCGCGCGGAGTTCGGCAGAGGCCTTGCGGACCTCCATCGCCTCCATACAGGCGGCGTAGTCTTTGATCCGGGTGGAAAGTTCTTCGATCAGACGCGCTTCCTGTTCGCCAAACTCGCCTGCGGAGGGAACTTCGGTGCCGAATTTTGCGACGCAGAATTTTGTGACGCGGCTGACAAGGTTGCCCAGAACGTCCGCGAGGTCTTTGTTCACCGAGACTTGGAAATTCTCCCATGTGAACTCGCTGTCCGCCGATTCCGGGGCGTGGCTCAGCAACCACCAGCGCCAGTAATCCGAGGGCAGGATCGACAATGCCTGATCCATGAACACGCCGCGCCCGCGCGAGGTGGAGAATTGGCCGCCGTCATAATTCAGGTAATTGAACGACTTCAGGTAGTCGACCAGCTTCCATGGCTCGCCCGACCCCAGAATGGTGGCGGGGAAGCTCAGCGTATGGAACGGCACGTTATCTTTGCCCATGAACTGATAATAGGTCACGTCCGAGGCACCCATATCGGTGCGCCACCAGCGTTGCCACGCCGCGTCAGGCAGGCCCTGCGCGTCGGCCCATTCGGCGGTGCAGGCGATATATTCGATGGGCGCATCGAACCAGACGTAGAACACCTTGCCTTCCATCCCCGGCCAAGGCTGATCGCCCTTCTTGACCGGGATGCCCCAGTGCAAATCCCGGGTGATGCCGCGATCTTGCAAGCCATCACCGTCGTTCAGCCATTTCTTCGCAATCGAAGTGGTCAGGATCGGCCAGTCTTTTTTACTGTCAATCCAAGCCTCTAGTCTATCGCGCAAGGACCGCTGCATCAGGTAAAGGTGCTTGGTTGAGCGGATCTCCAGATTGGTGGAGCCGGAAATCGTCGAATGCGGGTTGATCAGATCGGTGGGGTCAAGCTGCTTGGTGCAGTTGTCGCATTGATCGCCGCGCGCAGACTCGTAGCCGCAATTCGGACAGGTGCCCTCAATATAGCGGTCGGGCAAAAAGCGGTGATCGTCGATGGAATAGACCTGAGATTCCTCAACCTCGCGGATCAGCCCGGCCTCGGCCAGTTTTCCGGCGAAATGCTGCGTCAGCAGGTGGTTGCGCTGGCTGGACGAGCGGCCAAAGTGATCAAACGACAGCCGGAAGCCGCGCGCAATCTCGGCCTGCACATCATGCATTTCGGCGCAATATGCGGCGACAGGTTGGCCCGCTTTCGCCGCCGCCAATTCGGCGGGCGTGCCGTGTTCGTCGGTGGCGCAGATGAACATCACTTCATGGCCACGCGCGCGGTTGTAGCGCGCAAACAGATCGGCGGGCAGTTGGCTGCCCACCAGATTGCCCAAGTGCTTGATGCCATTGATATAAGGAATGGCGGAGGTGATCAGAATCCGTGCCATGCGATGCCCTTTTGCGTCAGTTGCGCCCCGTTTAGCGCAAGCAGGGGCCAAGGGCTAGACGGGGTTGCGGGCCAGAGCCGGATTATACGCCTTTTGTGATGCGCCTGAGCGTGCCGTCGTGATTTAAGGCGCGCAAAACCGCGCCTGCGATATGGGCGAGCAGCAGCGCCATCAGCAGCTTGGTCAGGATGACGTGGATGGCAAAGCCCGCGTTTTCAAGCGCTTCTGAAGTGGGGGCGATGGGTGGCAGGATGATCTGGCCAAAGATCACCACATCCAAGCCGGTGGCGGAACTGGCGATCCAGCCCGACAGCGGGATCGCCAGCATCAGCAGATAAAGCGTGCGATGCGTGGCACGCGCGGCGCGGTTTTGCCACTGCGCGGTGGGGCCAATGGGCGGCGGCGGCGGGCTGATCCGGTGCCAAATCAGCCGGATCAGCGCGAGGCTCAGCGCCGTCAGCCCTAGGGTCTTGTGCAGGCCATAGAGCCAAAGCGTTGAAAGATTGGGCTTAATCCAGTCAAGCGCGGTGCCAAGCACCAGCAAAGCCAAGATCAGCGCCGCCATGGTCCAATGCAGCAAGCGCGAGATGCGACCAAACTGGGTGGGAGAATTCCGCCACATCTAATCACTGCGCGCAATGCGGGCCAGAATGTCCAAGCGCACCTGATCGCCAACCATATCCGACCAGCCCACAGCACCAAAATCCGAACGGTTGACCGCGCCCGTCAGCCGGATGGTCAGATGGCTGAGATCACCCGCCTCATGCCCCTTCTGCCGCCAGATCATCGCCTGCATCACCATCGGTTTGGTGACGCCGCGAATGGTGACTTGGCCCTTCACCTCGGCGCCTTCGCCCTTGGCGGTGACCGAAGTGCTTTTGAAGCTGATCTGCGGAAAATCCACCGAATCCAGCACCTTGGGACCCTTCATCGCCTGTGCAGCAAAGGGAAACGACGCCTCGGCATGGGCGGCATCCAGCGTCACGGCAACGTGGCTCGCGCTGACATTCTTGAAATCCAGCGTCAGATCGGCGCGGGTGATCGGCATTTGCCCGGTGATTTTATCGCCGCCAAAATCGGTTTCAAACCCGATCAGCGAGGCATCGGGTTGTAGGGTATATTTGGCCGGGGCCGCGAAACCGGGGCTGGCCCCTAGCGCCAAAAGCAACAGCAGCATGCGCATGGAAGCCTCCTTATCCTAAGGGAATGTAACATTAAAATGGGCAAGGCTGCGCAAATTTGCGTGAGATCAGACTTCAGTCTGATCGGGTCCTGCACAGGGGCTTTCCTTGTCAGGGCGCGCCGCCTAGTCTGCGCTGAAACAGGAGGGCGCGATGCGGCAAGTGCGATTGGGGCAGACGGGGCTTTCGGTTTCGGCGATTTCACTGGGCACGATGACATGGGGCAGCCAGAATTCTGAGGCTGAAGGCCACGCCCAGATGGATATGGCATTCGGCCATGGTGTGAATTTCTGGGATACTGCCGAGATGTATCCGGTCAATCCGGTACGGGCTGAAACCGTGGGGCGCACGGAAGAAATCATCGGCACTTGGCTTGCGGCGCGCGGCGGGCGCGATCGGCTGGTGCTGGCGACCAAGGTGAGGGGCAGGACGCGGTGCGTGGCGGTGCGCCTTTGACCGGGGCGGTGATGCGGGCGGCGGTCGAGGCCTCGTTGTTGCGGTTGAAAACCGACTACATCGACCTCTATCAACTGCACTGGCCAAACCGCGCCGCCTATCACTTTCGCGACATTTGGCACTTTGACCCGAGGGGTGGGGATAAGGCGAGCATCGAAGCGCATATGATTGAAATGCTTGAGGTATCAGCGGAACTGATTGCCGAAGGCAAGATCCGCCATATTGCACTTTCCAATGAATCGGTCTGGGGGGCTGGGCGGTGGCTGGCGCTGGCCGACAAGCATGGCTTGCCCCGGATGGCCACCGTGCAGAACGAATATTCGCTGCTGTGTCGGCAGTTTGACAGCGACTGGGCCGAGCTTTCGGCGCTGGAAGACATGCCGCTGCTGGCGTTCTCGCCACTCGCCACTGGCCTGCTGACGGGCAAATATGCCGGCGACGTGATCCCGGAAGGCACGCGGCGGGCGCTCAATCCGACGCTGTCAGGGCGGGTGACGCCGCAGGTGTTTCCGGCGGTGGCGGCCTATCTGGGCATCGCGGCGCGGCATGGGCTGAACCCGGCGCAGATGGCGATTGCGTTCTGCCTGACGCGGCCTTTCCCCTGTATTCCGATCATTGGCGCCACCGATCTGGCGCAGCTTGAGATCGCTTTGGGAGCGGCCGAGGTCACGCTGGACGCCGAGGTTCTGGCCGAAATTGATGCCGCTCACCGCGCGCATCCGATGCCATACTAGGGGCATGCGATGCGGTTTTGCCTGATTTTGGCGGTGGTGTTGGCGGGTTGCACCTTGGGCGGCGGCAAACTGGCGAAGCCCAGCACTAGCGCCAACCCGATCACGGGCGATGCGATTGAGGTGACCTCTTTGGATGCGCCAGCGGCAGCGGCTGATCCGGCCAAGCCTGCGCCGAATGTGGCGCAACCTGAAAAGCCGGACGCCGCGCAACCTGAAAAGCCGGACGCCGCGCAACCTGCACCGCCGCGGCCCGACCCCGCAGCCGTCGATCCCGCCGCAGCCGCCGTGCCGCCAGTTGTCGAAGAACCAGCGCGGGTGCTGGGGCCGGAAGAACTGGCCTGCGTCAAAACGGGCGGGCAGTGGTCTGTCGCAGGAAAGGCCGGCGGGATGAGTTGTGTGCGGATGATGCGCGACGCGGGCAAGTCTTGCCACAAGAAAAGCGATTGCGAGGGCGATTGCCTCGCCAGATCAAATACTTGCGCGCCCATTGCGCCTTTGTTTGGCTGTAATGAAATTTTGCAGGATAATGGCGTGATGGTGACCCTTTGTATCGATTGATCGCCCTTTTGCTGCTGAGCTGCTGTGTGGCTGCCCCGAAAACTGTGGCCGTCGGGCGCTACCGCGCGCCCGATGCGCCGATCTATTCCAATGCGGTGATGGATCAAAACCGTCTGGTCGGCACTTGGAGTCAAGTCGCGGCGTTCGGCGGTGAGGGCTGCAAACCCGGCGGTGCCGAGATTTCGCAAGGCGCGGGCGGGCTGCAAATCCGCTACCGTTTGTGCGAATCTGGCGTGCAGATGGCGGGGGTGGGGGCGATGGTCTCGGACACCGTCGGGCGGTTTGCGGTGCCGGGGCAGCCGGGGCCGTGGTGGATTCTCTGGGCCGATGGCGATTATCGCACGCTGGTGGTCGGCAGCCCGAACGGGCGGCTGGGCTTCATCCTGAACCGCGGGGCGTTTCCGCCGGATCGGCTGAAAGCCGCGCGGGATATCTTTGAATGGAACGGCTATGATCTGCGGCGGCTGGTGGTTTACTGATCCATCACCCGCTGCAATCGCGCCAAATGATCGCGCACGCCGCGTGCGCCGAACGGAGCGGCGCGCACCAGCCCGTCAAAATGTTGCAAGATGGATTGCACCCGGTCAGGATCGCGGAACACGATGTACTGGCGGCCGAGATAGACGGCTGCAAGGTGCGGGCCGAACACCGTGACCGGGCTGGAATAGACCTTATGCGCGTCGAACAGATAGAGCCGCAGCGCGGGATACAGCGTGTCGCAGATCGCGATCAGATGATCCATCTGCGCATGGCGCGCGCCAAGCGGCAGGCCAGACCAATAGCCTAAGCCTCTGGCAAAGTTCGATATTTCATGTAGCGGCATGGCGATTTCATAATCGGAATGCGCGGATTTCATCCAGTCCAACTGATCTTGAAACGCCGCAATCGCCTGATCTGCCGAGCGGCCAAGATAATCGGCATATTCCCAAGCCACCACCTCGGGCGTCTTTAACATATCGGGCAGGCTGGCCGGGACATGGCGGATTTTATAGCCAGCCGCTGCACGGTGCCAGCCGATCAGCTCTTGGTCAAACAAAGCGCGTGGGGCTTCCGAAAGGGTGACGGAGCTTGCCAGCAATGCATCCACCGGCTCGGGGCGGTCGGTCAGGCCCAGCAGCCAGTCGCACGACACGCCCAAGGCGGTGGCGCAATCGGCGGTCAGTTGCGCATTGGGCAGCCGGATGCCGGGGGCGAGCAGGGCTGAGACCGTCGAGCGATCTGCCCCGGTGGCGCGGGCCAAGGCGGCTTGACTGGTGCCCTGCTGCGCCATTGCCTCGGCCAGACGGAGGCGAAACAGCGAGGCGCGGTCGCGTTTGTCGATAAAATCCGGCATCTATTTTATATTATCCGCAATGGTGACGGGATGTTGCATATCCTCGGAGTTCCGCAGCCACTTGGCAAGTGCTAGCATGCACCCATAACCCCTTGATGAGGAAAGATATGCCGCAGACTCGCGTTATGGAGTGGCCGACTGTGGTGGTTTTGCTGGGAACCTATGCGCTGTTCGCGCTGGGGGTTTGGGTTTGGCCCAGCGCGGGCGCGGTGTCGGTGCTTCTCACCGGGATCGCCTTGGCGCAGTTTTCCTCGTTGCAGCATGAGGTGCTGCATCGCCATCCGTTCCGCGCGCAAGGGCTGAACGAGGCGCTGGTGTTTCCGGCCTTGATGCCCTTCGTGCCCTATCTGCGCTTCAAAGACTTGCATTTGCAGCACCATTTCGACCCCGCACTGACCGATCCCTATGATGACCCTGAGTCGAATTATCTGGAGCCAGAAGTCTGGGCGAAAACGGCGCCGTTGTTGCAGGTTTTATTACGCTGGAACAACACCTTGGCCGGGCGGGTGCTGCTGGGCCCCGCCTTGGGCACCTACATCTTTCTGCGCGATGAACTGGCCTTGCTGTGCGCGGGCGATGGCCGGGTTTTGCTGGCTTGGGGGCTGCATCTGATCGGGTTGGTGCCGCTGCTTTTGTGGCTGCAATGGGTCGGAATGCCGATCTGGGCCTATCTGCTGGCGGTCTATCTCGGCACGGCCTTGCTGAAAATCCGCACCTATCTGGAGCACCGCGCGCATGAGGCGTTTCGCGCGCGTACTGTGGTAATCGAAGATCGCGGTCCGCTCAGCTATCTGTTTTTGAACAACAATTTTCACGTCGTACATCACATGCATCCGGCCGTGCCGTGGTATGAGTTGCCAGCACTTTATGCCAGCAGGCGCGAGCATTATCTGCGCCGCAATCAGGCTTACGTTTATCGCAGCTATGGCCAGATCATCCGGCAGTATTTCTGGCACGCGAAAGACCCGGTGCCGCATCCGATCTGGCCGGTCCGGCACGACGCGTCGGGGCAGGATCAACTGTAGCGTCGGCATGAGGCGCATGCAGCGGAGAATCGCCACAGAAGTGATTCGCGACCCCTTGTTTCTGCTGGTATTTGTGATTCGTTTTGGCTAGTCTTGGCCTTAGACCGGGACAACCCGGCAGGATCGGGGAGACCCGATATTGGCAGAGCAGACGGCAAAACAGGCGGATTTTCCATGACTGAGATGGTCTATGGCTCGATGCCCAGCAGGGTATCGGAACCGGTGATTCCCCGCTGGTGGCGGACGATTGACAAATGGACGCTGACAGCCGTGCTGGTGCTGTTCGCCATCGGGCTTTTGCTGGGGCTTGCGGCCTCGGTGCCTTTGGCCGAGCGTAACGGGCTTGACCCTTATTACTATGTCACGCGGCAGGCGTTTTTCGGCGGCATGGCGCTGGCCGCGATCTTCGGTGTGTCGATGATGTCGCCCGCGATGGTGCGGCGTCTGGGTGTGCTGGGCTTTGCGGTATCGTTTCTGGCGCTGGCGCTGCTGCCGATGTTTGGCACCGATTTTGGCAAAGGCGCGATCCGCTGGTTCAGCTTTGGCTTTGCCTCGGTGCAGCCGTCGGAGTTTCTAAAGCCCGGCTTCATGATCGTGATCGCGTGGCTGATGGCCTCAAGCCAAGATTTGAACGGGCCGCCCGGCAAGCTGATTTCCTTCGCTTTGGTGGTGACGGTGGTGCTGTTTCTGGCGTTTCAGCCGGATTTCGGCCAAGCCATGTTGGTGCTGTTTGGCTGGGGGGTGATCTATTTCGTCTCGGGCGCGCCGATGATCCTGATCGTGACAGCGGTGGGGCTGACGGGGTTGGGCGGCTTTGGCGCCTATCATTCGTCCGAACACTTCGCGCGGCGGATTGATGGCTTTCTGAACTCGGATGTCGATCCGCGCAGCCAGATGGGCTATGCGACCAGCGCCATTCAAGAGGGCGGTTTCTTTGGCGTCGGCGTCGGGGAGGGGCAGGTCAAGTGGACGCTGCCCGATGCGCATACCGACTTTATCATCGCGGTCGCGGCTGAGGAATACGGTCTGGTGCTGGTGCTGGTGATCATCGCGCTTTACGCCACGGTGGTGGTGCGCAGTCTGGTGCGGCTGACGCGCGAGCGTGATCCGTTTACCCGGTTGGCGGGCACTGGGCTGGCCTGTATCTTCGGGGTGCAGGCGATGATCAATATGGGGGTGGCGGTGCGCTTGCTGCCCGCCAAGGGCATGACTCTGCCGTTCGTGTCCTATGGCGGGTCGTCGGTGATCGCGGCTGGCATCACCGTGGGGATGCTGCTTGCAATGACGCGCAGCCGTCCGCAGGGCCAGATGTCTGATATTTTCAAGCGGGGGCGCTGATGCCATTGCTGTCGATCGCAGCGGGCGGCACCGGCGGGCATATGTTCCCGGCGCAGGCTTTGGCCGAGGCGATGATTGCTAAAGGTTGGCGGGTGAAGCTGTCGACCGACGCACGCGGCGCGCGTTATGCGGGCGGCTTTCCGCAAGCGGTTGAGATTGTGGAACTGTCCTCGGCCACTTTCGCGCGCGGTGGCTTGGTGGCGAAGCTGGCGGTGCCGTTTCGCATCGCGGGCGGTATCGCCTCGGCATTGGTATCAGCTGTGCGCGACAAGCCGGATGTGGTGGTGGGCTTTGGCGGCTATCCGTCGATCCCGGCGCTGACAGCGGCGTGGATGTTGCGTAGGCCCCGGATGATTCACGAGCAGAACGGCGTGTTGGGGCGGGTGAATACGCTGTTTTCCAAGCGCGTCGACAAGGTGGCCTGTGGCACTTGGCCCACGGCTTTGCCCTCGGGCGTTGAGGGGATTCATACTGGCAACCCGGTGCGGGCTTCGGTTTTGGAGCGCGCGGGGGCGGGCTATATTGCACCGGGGGATTACCCGATGGAATTGCTGGTGATCGGTGGCAGCCAAGGCGCGCGCATCCTGTCGCAAGTGGTGCCTGCGGCGGTGGCGGCTTTGCCGGAAGCCCTGCGCCATCATCTGCGGGTGGCGCATCAGGCGCGGGCCGAGGATTTGCCCGCCGTGGTGCAAGCCTATGCCGAGGCCGGTGTGCGG
Organism: Cypionkella sp.; assembly: GCA_043743975.1. Taxonomy (GTDB): domain Bacteria; phylum Pseudomonadota; class Alphaproteobacteria; order Rhodobacterales; family Rhodobacteraceae; genus Cypionkella. Next base: position 33,560 of record JAYTVN010000028.1, on the reverse strand, counting down.
GCGGAAGTGGAGCCGTTCTTCACCGACATTCCGCGCCGGCTGTCAGAGGCGCAACTGGTGATCTCACGCTCGGGGGCATCGTCGGTGGCGGATATTTCGGTGATCGGGCGGCCTTCGATCCTGATCCCGTTTGCGCAAGCCACGGGTGATCACCAAACCGCCAATGCGCGCGGCTTGGTTGACGCAGGGGCTGCGGTGCTGATCGCCGAGGCTCAGCTTGACGCCGCTGGCTTAAGCGCCCAAATGGCGGCGGTTTTGCAAAATCCGCCACGGGCGGAAGATATGGCGCGCAAGGCACAAGCGCAGGGCCGACCGGATGCGACCGACCGATTGGTGGCGCTGGTTGAGGCTTTGGCGAGTTAGGATAGACGATGAACGCGACGAAACTTCCGATGGAACTGGGGCCGATTCACTTTGTGGGTATCGGTGGCATTGGCATGTCGGGCATCGCCGAAGTGCTGATGACGCAGGGCTTTGCGGTGCAGGGCTCGGATGCCAAGGCCAGCAAGATCACCGATCGGCTGGTGTCGTTGGGGGCGGTGTTCTTTGAGGGCCAAGCGGCCAGCAATATCGGCGAAGCGGCGGTTGTGGTGATTTCTTCTGCAATAAAAAAGGGCAACCCCGAGCTGGAGGAAGCGCGCAGGCGTGGCCTTCCGGTGGTGCGGCGGGCGGAAATGCTGGCGGAATTGATGCGGCTGCGCTCAAACATCGCCATCGCGGGCACTCATGGTAAAACCACCACCACGACGATGGTGGCGACCCTGCTCGACAAGGGCGGCTTTGATCCGACCGTGATCAACGGCGGCGTGATCCATGCTTACGGCTCCAATGCGCGGGCCGGGGCGGGCGAGTGGATGGTGGTGGAGGCCGACGAATCCGATGGTTCCTTCAACCGCTTGCCCGCGACGATTGCGATTGTCACCAATATCGACCCGGAACATATGGAGCATTGGGGCACGTTCGACGCCCTGCGCAAAGGGTTCTACGATTTCGTGTCTAACGTGCCGTTTTATGGGTTGGCGGTGTGCTGCACAGATCATCCCGAGGTGCAGGCTTTGGTTGGCCGCGTCACCGACCGCCGTGTGGTGACCTTTGGCTTTAATGCCCAAGCCGATGTGCGGGCGATCAATCTGACCTATGACAACGGTGCCGCGCATTTCGACGTGGCTTTGCAGGGCGAAGGGCAGGGGGCTGTCATTGAGGGCTGCATCCTGCCGATGCCGGGCGATCACAACGTCTCGAACGCTCTGTCGGCGATTGCGGTGGCGCGGCATCTCGGCATGAAGAAAGACGAAATCCGCGAGGCTTTGGCCAGCTTTGCCGGCGTCAATCGCCGCTTCACCAAAGTGGCGGAAGTGAACGGTGTGACGATCATCGACGATTACGGACATCATCCGGTGGAAATCGCCGCCGTGCTGAAAGCCGCCCGGCAAGCCACCAAGGGGCGCGTCATCGCCGTGCATCAGCCGCACCGCTATTCGCGGCTGTCCAACCTGTTTGAAGAATTCTGCACCTGCTTTAACGAGGCTGATGTGGTCGCCATTGCCGAGGTTTACGCGGCGGGCGAAGACCCCATTCCGGGCGCATCGCGCGATGATCTGGTGGCAGGGTTGATCGCCCACGGCCATCGCCACGCCCGCGCCATCACCGATGAGGCTGACCTTGCGCGGCTGGTGAAAGAGCAAGCGCAGCCGGGCGATATGGTGGTGTGTCTGGGGGCGGGGTCGATCTCGGCTTGGGCGAATGGATTGCCTGCGCGGCTGGCGGGGAAAGCCGCATGAGCTTGCCGCTCATCATGGGCTGCCTCTGGGTGATTGCTGCGACAGTCACCGCGCTGCTGCCGATGAAGCAACAGATGGTGCCGGGAATGACGCTGCTGGTGCTGGCCCCGGTGCTGTTGCTCTGGATCGGGCTTACTCACGGTTGGCTTTGGGTGGCGCTGGGGCTTTTCGCCTTCGTCTCGATGTTCCGCCGCCCGCTGATCTATTTCGCGCGGCGCGGGCTGGGCCTGCCCGTGGAACTGCCGTCGGATTTGCGGAAATGATCTCGCTGGTCGCAGGCCTGATCTGGCTGGTGGTGGCCAATCTGATCGGCATGTTGCCCAGCAAGGATTACCACTGGCGCAATGCTTATGGCCTGATCGCGGTGGGGGTGCCGTTGTGGCTGTGGCTGACCTATGAAAACGGGCCGTGGTGGGGGCTGGCCTTTCTGATCGCCGCCGGATCGGTGCTGCGTTGGCCACTGCTGTATCTGTGGCGGTGGGTCAGGGCACGCGTGGGGGTTTGAGGCCCGTTCGGACTTGAGGCCCAATCCCACTTGAGGCTGGCGACAAATCGCCTAAAAAGGCGGGCATGACATATAATCTCCCCCCCGTGCGCGGCACCCTGACGCCGCATCGCCCCTTGGCGGACCTGACTTGGCTGCGCGTTGGCGGACCTGCGGATTATCTGTTTCAGCCGGCGGATGAGGCGGATTTGTGCGATTTTCTCGCCCATCTGCCGTCCGAAGTTCCGGTGTTCCCGATGGGGGTGGGCAGCAATCTGATCGTACGCGATGGCGGCTTGCGTGCCGTGGTGATCCGGCTGGGGCGGGGGTTTAACGCGATTACCCGCGACGGCACGGTGACGGCGGGCGCTGCGGCGCTGGATGCGCATGTGGCGCGCAAGGCGGCTGAAGCTGGCCTTGATCTGACCTTCCTGCGCACCATTCCGGGCAGCATTGGCGGCGCAGTGCGGATGAATGCGGGCTGTTATGGCTCTTATGTGGCGGATCATCTGATCTCGGTGCGATGTGTCACGCGGGCGGGTGAGGTGGTGGAACTCCCCGCAGCCGATCTGAAACTGGCCTACCGTCAAAGCCAGTTGCCCGAGGGTTGGGTGATCGTCTCGGCCACCTTCCGCGCCGCACCGGGCGATCCAGCGGCGCTGGAAGCCCGCATGACCGACCAAATCGCCAAACGCGATGCCAGCCAGCCGACGAAAGACCGCTCGGCGGGTTCCACCTTCCGCAATCCGGTCGGCCATTCCAGCACCGGGCGGGCGGACGACAGCCATGAATTGAAAGCCTGGAAAGTCATCGACGATGCCGGGATGCGCGGCTTTACGCTGGGCGGTGCCCAAATGTCGCCGATGCACTCTAACTTCCTGATCAACATAGGGGGGGCGACGGCTGCCGACCTCGAAGATTTAGGCGAGGAAGTGCGAAAAAGGGTTTTCCAACAGAGCGGTATCACGCTAGAGTGGGAAATTATGCGGGTCGGCGAACGCACCGCATAAATGACAATATCATGGACCGAAAAAGGTCTGGATGAGGCAGTACATGGCGGGCGGCTTATCAAAAGCGGCTTCCAAAGTGGCGGTGTTGATGGGTGGGCCTTCCGCAGAGCGGGAAGTCTCATTGGTCTCGGGTCGTGAATGCGCGGCCGCGTTGCGGGAAGCAGGGTATCAGGTGGTTGAGGTCGATTGCGGCCCCGATTTGCCCGCACGGCTGGCCGAAATCAAACCCGATGTCTGCTTCAATGCTTTGCATGGTCGTTGGGGCGAGGATGGCTGCGTGCAGGGCCTGCTCGAATGGCTGAAAATCCCCTACACCCATTCCGGCGTGCTGGCTTCGGCTTTGGCGATGGACAAGGCGCGGGCGAAGGAAGTGTTCGCGAGCGCGGGTCTGCCGATTGTTGCCAGCCGTCTGGCCTGCCGCGAGGAGGTTGAGGCGCATCACGTTTTGCCGCCGCCCTATGTGGTGAAGCCGAACAATGAAGGCTCGTCGGTTGGGGTCTATATTGTGCGTCCGGGCAGCAATGCGCCGCGTCTGGCGGCGACGATGCCCGATGTGGTGATGGTGGAAACCTATGCGCCGGGACGCGAATTGACCTGCGCGGTGATGGGAGATCGGGCACTGGGCGTCACCGACATCATCACCGATGGCTGGTATGACTATGATGCGAAATACAAAACCGGTGGCTCGCGCCATGTTATCCCCGCTGATGTGCCGCAAGACATCACCGCCGCCTGCCTTGATTACGCCCTGCGCGCCCACAAGGCCCTTGGCTGCCGGGGCGTCAGCCGCACCGATTTCCGCTGGGATGACACACGTGGTTTGGATGGCCTGATCCTCTTGGAAACCAACACCCAGCCGGGGATGACGCCGACCTCACTCGCCCCAGAACAAGCGGCCCATCAGGGCATCTCGTTCTCGGCGTTCTGCGCTTGGATGGTGGAGGACGCCTCATGCAATCGCTAGGCCGTACCCGTCCACTTCCCGCCAATGGTGTGCGCCGCGATCCCGCGCCAAGCCGCTGGCAATACCGCATGCAGCGGCTGTGGCTGACGCCGCTGTTCCGCGTGGTCTGCCGTCTGGGTCTGCCGCTGACCGTGGTGGCGCTGATCACCACCGGAGTGCTCTACAGCGACGCCCGCCGCGCCGCGATCGTGCAAAGCTTTGTCGATCTGCGCAGCAAGTTTGAACAGCGGCCAGAGTTTCGCGTGGGGTTGCTCTCGGTCGAGGGCGCGTCGCGCGATCTGACCGATGCGGTGCGCGCCAAACTGGCGTTGAAGCTGCCGCAATCCTCGTTCGATCTGGATATGGCCGAATTGCGCGCCCGTGCCGAGGCTTTGGATGCCGTGGCTTCTGCCGAATTGCGCGTGCGCTCGGGCGGCGTGCTGCAAGTGATCGTGACCGAGCGTGTGCCGGTGGCGGTCTGGCGCGGTCCTGCGGGCTTGCAGCTGCTGGACGCGACTGGGCACCGTGTTGCGGGCCTGTCCGCGCGCGCCGATCGCGCCGATTTGCCGCTGGTGGCGGGCGAGGGTGCGGATGCGGCGATGCCAGAGGCTTTGGCGATTTTTGACACCGCGCGTCCGATCGCTCCCCGCGTGCGCGGGCTGATCCGGGTGGGCGCGCGCCGCTGGGATCTGATCCTTGACCGCGATCAGCGCATCATGCTGCCCTCGGCGGGTCCGGTGGCGGCGGTCGAACGCCTGCTGGCGCTGAACGCCGCTGACAAATTGCTGGAACGCGACATTCTTTCGATAGACCTAAGAAATCAAGACCGCCCGGCGATCCGGCTGGCTCCGTTCGCAATGAACGAAGTCCGCCGCGCGCAAGGGCTGGCACCGGTAACGGAGAGCGGATTATGACAGACCTTTACCAATCCCAACGCGCAATGCGCCACATGCGGCGGGCAGCAATGCAGCGCGGGGTGGTGGCGATTTTGGACGTGGGCACCTCGAAGATCGCCTGTCTGGTGCTGCGCTTTGACGGCATCGAGGACGACCGCGATCAGGATGGCGTCGGGCCAATGGCCGGGCAGTCGAGCTTCCGGGTGATTGGTGCGGCCACAACCCGTTCGCGCGGGGTGCGGTTTGGTGAAATCGCGGTGATGAATGAGACTGAACGCGCCATCCGCACGGCGGTGCAAGCCGCGCAGAAGATGGCGAATGTGCGGGTGGATCATGTGATCGCGTGCTTTAGCGGCGCAGAGCCGCGCAGCTATGGCCTTGCGGGTGAATGGGAATTGCAGGATTCGGTGGTGACCGAGCAAGACGTGGCCCGCGTGCTGGCCGCCTGCGATGTGCCGGATTTTGGCGAGGGCCGCGAGATTTTGCACGCCCAGCCGGTGAATTTCGCTTTGGACCATCGCAGCGGTTTGGGCGATCCGCGCGGGCAGATCGGCAATCGGTTGGCTTGCGATCTGCATATGCTTTCGGTGGATGCGTCGGTGGTGCAGAACCTGCTCTATTGCATCAAGCGCTGTGATCTGGAATTGGCCGGGATTGCCTCGTCGGCCTATGTGTCGGGGATTTCCAGCCTCGTGGAAGACGAGCAGGAACTGGGCGCTGCCTGCATTGATATGGGCGGCGGGGCCACGGGCATCTCGATCTTTATGAAGAAGCACATGATCTATGCCGATTCCGTGCGGATGGGTGGCGATCATGTTTCCTCGGATATCTCCAAGGGCCTGCAAGTGCCGCTGGTGGTGGCCGAGCGGATCAAGACCAAACACGGCGGCGTCCATGCCACCGGAATGGACGACCGCGAGATGATCGAGATGGGTGGCGATTCGGGCGATTGGGAGAAAGACCGTCGCCAAATCTCGCGCACCGAGCTGATCGGCATCATGCGGCCACGGGTGGAAGAAATCCTTGAAGAAGTCCGAGCGCGTCTGGATGCAGCGGGTTTTGACAGCCTGCCCAGCCAGCAGATTGTGCTGACCGGGGGCGCGAGCCAGATCCCCGGACTGGACGGTTTGGCCAGCCGCATTCTTGGCCAACGCGTGCGCATGGGTCGCCCGCTGCGTGTGCAGGGCCTACCACAGGCTGCAACCGGGCCAGCTTTTTCCAGCGCCGTGGGCCTCTGTTTGTTCGCAGCACACCCGCAAGACGAATGGTGGGATTTCGACATTCCGACCGAGCGTTACCCGGCACGCTCGCTGAAACGCGCCTTCCGGTGGTTTAAGGACAACTGGTAATCCGCTAAATCCGGTAACATTGGCGAAATACCGCTAATATCAGCATCACTGGCCCCATATTTTGTGGGGCCTGTATGTTTTTTGCGTGACCTTTTGGCTATCTGTGGATAGAATAGAGGATAATTCGGCGGACTCTGCTTCGGGACGGGCAGGGAACAGACTGATACGGCAAACCGGCGGCAGAAGCCCGCGTATAAGAACAGGCGGATAAAAATGGCATTGAATCTGATCATGGCCTCGGCACGCGAAGAGTTGAAGCCGCGTATCACGGTGTTTGGCGTCGGCGGTGCGGGCGGCAATGCCGTCAACAACATGATCGAGAAGAACCTTGAAGGGGTCGAGTTTGTTGTCGCAAACACCGACGCTCAGGCGCTTCAGCAATCGAACGCGCCGGTGAAGATCCAGATGGGCCTGCGGGTGACCGAGGGTCTGGGAGCAGGCGCGCGTCCGACCGTTGGGGCGGCTGCTGCAGAAGAAACCATCGAAGAAATCGTCGATCACCTCGCAGGCGCACATATGTGCTTCATCACCGCGGGCATGGGTGGCGGCACTGGCACTGGTGCTGCCCCGATCATCGCGCAAGCCGCGCGTGAATTGGGTGTGCTGACGGTGGGCGTTGTCACCAAGCCGTTCCAGTTTGAAGGCAATAAGCGGATGAAGCAGGCCGAAGACGGCATCATCGCGCTGCAAAAAGTTGTCGACACGCTGATCATCATTCCAAACCAGAACCTGTTCCGTCTGGCCAATGAGCGTACCACCTTCACCGACGCTTTCGCGATGGCGGATGATGTGCTCTATCAAGGCGTTAAGGGTGTCACCGACCTGATGGTGCGCCCCGGCCTGATCAACCTCGACTTCGCCGACGTGCGCGCGGTGATGGATGAGATGGGCAAGGCGATGATGGGCACCGGCGAAGCGACGGGCGATAACCGCGCCGTGGAAGCTGCCGAGAAAGCCATCGCCAACCCGCTGCTGGATGAGATTTCGTTGCATGGGGCCAAGGGTGTGCTGATCAACATCACCGGCGGCTATGATCTGACGCTGTTTGAGTTGGACGAAGCCGCCAATATCATCCGCGAAAAGGTCGATCCCGATGCGAATATCATCGTCGGCTCCACCTTGGACACTTCGATGGAGGGCACTTTGCGGGTGTCCGTGGTGGCCACTGGTATCGACGTTGGCCAAAATCGGGCCGAAATGCCTGCGACCCGCCGCTCGATGGCGCAACCGCTTGCGCCAGCCGCCCCGGTGGCAGAGCAAAAGCCTGTCGCACAAGCCCCGGTCCAGCAACCCGCCCCGGTGCAGCAATACCAAGCCCCGGCGCAGGATCTGTTCCAAGCTCAGCCAAGCTTCCATGATCATGCCGAAGAGATGATGGAAGACGATATGCCCGCCCCGGCCTACCGTCCGGCGCAGCAAGCCCCGGTGCAACAGCCGCGTGCGCAGGCTCCGGCGCCGTTGTCACTGGACAATGATGCGGGCAGCTTCGTGGCCCCGCGTCCGCGCGCCGCTGGCACCCCGTCGCCCGAGGCCTTGGCCCGCCTGCAAGCCGCCGTGTCGAAATCGCCGTCGCAAGCGGGGGCAGCACGTCAACCCGCGCAACAGCAACCACAGCAGCGCATGGCGGCACCCGCGCCGAAGCCAGCCGAGCGTGCGCGTTTTGGCATCGGCAGCCTGATCAACCGCATGGCAGGCGGGGCTGCGGAACAACCGCAAGAGCGCCCGCAATCCGCGCGCCAACAGCCCCCTGTCACCGCCTATGATGACGAGCAGGAACTGTCGGCAGATCAAGAGCGGATCGATATTCCGGCCTTCCTGCGCCGTCAGGCAAACTGAGTCGGGCGCAGACAGCCGTTGACGCAACCGTAAAAGGCCCGGAAATATCCGGGCCTTTTTCATTTAATATCAATACCTTATGCCTTTATAATCCTGTTACACTCCGTTACAAACTGTGAGTTGAGATAACGCCTCTGCGGACTTAGATCATTGCTGCGGTCGCACCTCTGGCCGAATGATGAACGTCTCGGAGAATTCCGTTGCAATATACGCTGAAATCCACGGCTGTCTTTACCGGCTTCGGCTTGCACTCGGGTGCTGCCGTCACGATGAAAGTGCATCCTGCGGCAGCGGACCATGGCATCTGGTTACTGCGCTCGGATGTGACGGGCGATGCGCGGATTCCTGCGCGCTGGGATGCGGTTGTGCCGTCGAAACTGTGTACGCTGGTGGCCAATGCGGCGGGCGTCAGCGTCTCGACCATAGAACACGTCATGGCCGCCCTTGCAGGTTCGGCGATCAGCAACGCTGTGATTGAGATTGACGGGCCGGAAGTGCCGATCCTTGACGGCTCGGCTGCCCCCTTCGTCGAAGGTTTCCTGAACGTGGGGATCGTGGAGCAAACCGCCCCGGTGGTCGCCATCCGTATTCTACGGACGGTCGAAGTGCGCGATGGCGCGGCCTTTGCCCGGCTGGAGCCGTCGGATATGCTGGAGATCGACTTCAAGATTGATTTCGAGGATGCCGCGATTGGCAAGCAGTCGAAACATCTGAACATGTCGAACGGTGCCTTCGTGCGCGAACTTTCCGACAGCCGCACCTTTTGCCGCAACGCTGATGTGATCGCGATGCAGCAACGTGGCCTCGCTTTGGGCGGCACGCTGGAAAACGCCGTGGTGTTTGACGGCGCGAAAGTGCTGTCCCCCGGTGGCTTGCGCCATTCGGATGAACCGGTGCGTCACAAGATGCTGGATGCCTTGGGCGATCTGGCTTTGGCGGGTGCGCCGATCCTTGGTCGCTACACCGGCGAGCGGGCGGGCCATGCGATGACCAACCGCCTGCTGCGCGCGCTTTTCGCGACACCCGGCGCTTGGATTGAGCAAGATTGTGAAGGCCTTGCGGGCGGAAAGCTGCCCGGCGTTGGCGTTCATCGTGGCGATCTGCCTCTGCGCGGCTAAAACCATTCGGCAAAGCGCGAAAGCCGTTTTGCGCCTGCGATTTTTCTGTGCTACGAGGGGCGAAAGCGCGGTGAACGCGGCCCCAGCTTTGGGGCCCTCGGCGCGGGTTATTGGGGTAGGCGGAAGATGGCAGGCGGACAGTCGGGCAAAGCTCTGCGGATGCTGGGTATGGTGGTGCTTGTGGCCTTTTTGGCTGCCTGTTCACAGAAAAAGCAGAATGAGACTGCGGCGTTAGACAGCTTGACGGCTGAACAGCTTTACAAACGCGGTGAGCTGGCGCTGCAAGTGCGCAAGGGCAAGAACGAAGACGCCTTGGCGGATTTTGAAGCGGTGGAGCGGCTCTATCCCTATTCCGAATGGGCCAAGCGCGCGCTGATCATGCAGGCGTTCACCCAACACAAGAACAAGAAATACGAAGAAGCCCGCATTGCCGCGCAGCGTTATCTCGATTTCTACCCCGGCGATGAAGACGCAGCCTATGCATCCTATCTGCTGGCTTTGTCCTATTACGACCAGATCGACGAGGTGGGCCGCGATCAGGGCCTGACCTATCAGGCGCTGCAAGCTCTGCGGGTGGTGATCGAGCAATATCCCGACAGCGAATATGCCAAATCGGCGACGCTGAAATTCGACCTCGCCTTTGACCATTTGGCGGCGAAGGATATGGAGATCGGGCGCTATTACCTGAAGCGTGGCAATTACACGGCGTCGATCAACCGCTTCCGCTCGGTGGTGCAGGATTTCCAGACCACCACCCACACGGCAGAAGCGTTGGAGCGGTTGGTTGAGGCCTACCTAGCGCTGGGTCTGACCGATGAGGCGCAGACCGCAGGGGCGATCTTGGGCTATAACTACCAATCCTCGCCGTTCTACCAAGACGCCTTCAATCTGCTGAAAAAGCAGGGCCTGTCGCCGGAAGCCAAAGGCACCAGCTGGCTGTCGCAGATTTACCGGCAGACGATCAAGGGTGAATGGTTGTGAAAACCCTGCGCTGCGGCGCAGGCATTTGAGCGATGCTGCGCAGTCTTGATATCCGCGATGTGCTGATCATTGATCGGCTGACGCTTGAATTCGCGTCGGGTCTGAACGTGCTGACGGGCGAAACTGGGGCGGGCAAGTCGATCTTGCTCGATGCCTTGGGGTTTGTGCTGGGCTGGCGGGGCAGGGCGGAGCTGGTCCGTTCTGGGGCCGCACAGGGCGAGGTGGTGGCAGAGTTTGATCTGCCAGCGGGCCATGCCGCCCGTGCCGTGCTGCTGGAGGCAGGCTTCGATGACCCGGATGAATTGATCCTGCGCCGCGTCAACACCGCCGATGGCCGCAAAACCGCCTTCGTCAACGACCGCCGGGTATCGGGCGATGTGCTGCGCGATCTGTCCGATACTCTGGTGGAACTGCACGGTCAGAACGACGACCGTGGTCTGCTGAACCCGCGCGGCCACCGCAATCTTCTCGACAGTTTCGCGGGCCTCGATACCACCGCCGCCCGCAGCGCGTGGCGCGCACAGGCGCAGGCGCGCGAGGCTTTGGCTGTGGCAAAGGCCACGCTGGAGCGCGCGCAGGTCGAAGAAGACTTCCTGCGTCACGCCGTCGCCGAGTTGGACAAGCTCAATCCCGAACCCGGCGAAGAAGCCAGCCTCGACACCCGCCGCCGCGCCATGCAGGGGGCCGAGCGCATCCGTACCGACGTGCAGCGCGCCCATTCGGCGCTGAGCGAAGGGGCCGAGGGGGCTATCAGCGACGCCCTGCGCTGGCTGGAGGCTGCGGCGGACAAAGCCGAGGGTCGTCTTGATACCGCACTCGCCGCCTTGGGCCGCGCGCTGGTGGAACTGGGTGAGGCGCAGGACGGCATCGAAACCTGCCTGCGCGGGTTAGATTTCCGCCCCGGCGATCTCGAGATGCTGGAGGAACGCCTGTTCGCCATCCGCGCCTTGGCCCGCAAGCATAACGTGCTCGCCGATGATCTGGGTACTTTCGCCGAAAACGCCCGCGCGCGACTGGCCGCGATTGACGGTGGGGCGGCGGGGCTTGCCAAGCTGGAAAAGGCGCTGGCCGAGGCCGAACTCGCCTATCAGCGCGAGGCGATGGCGCTGACCAAAGCCCGCAAAACCGCCGCCACCCGGCTGGACAAAGCTATGGCCGCCGAACTCGCACCGCTCAAGATGGAACGCGCGGTGTTCACCACCGAAGTCTCGGGCGGAGAACCCGGCCCGGATGGCACCGATGCGGTGCAATTCACTGTCGCCACCAACCCCGGTGCCCCCGCCGGGGCGTTGAACAAGATCGCCTCGGGTGGTGAGTTGTCACGCTTCCTGCTGGCGCTGAAAGTGTGTCTGACCGCCAATACCCCCGGCCTGACGATGATCTTTGACGAGATTGATCGGGGCGTCGGTGGAGCCACTGCGGATGCGGTAGGTCGCCGCCTGAAAGCCCTCGCAAGTTCTGCGCAAGTGTTGGTCGTCACCCACAGCCCGCAGGTCGCGGCCTTGGGCGGGCATCACTGGCGGGTGGAAAAGCGTGTTAGCAAAGGTCAGACCCTGTCCACCGTGGTGGCCTTGGGGGACGACGCTCGCATCGAGGAAATCGCCCGCATGCTGGCAGGCGACCGCGTCACCGAAGCCGCGCGAGATGCCGCGCGCGCGTTGCTGGAATAATCACGCCCCTGCCGCCAAACCGGAATTTTCCAAAAATTCCGTCCACGATTTCTGCTCCAGAAATCGCCTTAGCCCGCCGCCTGTGCCATCACCACGGCCAGATCGCCATAGCCGGTAAAGCGCCGTTCATAGGCCAACCCCAACCGCCGCGCACAATCCTCGGCCTTGGCATCCAACGCCGGATCATTGGTCTGCGCCTGATACACCAACTTGGTGTAATTGCCGAAATACATGTCGCGCAACTGCGGATGCTTGTCCAAGCCCATCGACCGCCAGACAAAGGCATCAAACTGCCGCACCAGAAAATCGGTCAGATAAAATGCGGTGAACTCGTCAGGATGCGCCGCGAACACGTCATTGCCTTCAAAGAACGAATAACAATGCGGCCCCGCAATCATCTCAACGCCCAGTTCCTGACAGCGCGCCTCCAGCAGCCCGCCGGTGCCGCAATCGGCGTAAAGCACGAACATGCTGTCATAGGCAGCGCGCTGCGCTTCCACAGCGCGCGTCACCGCCTCGGTGATCCGGTCGGGATAGAGATGCAGATTGGCCGGCAGGCATTGCAGATCGAGATGATCCCAGCCGTTCAACCGCTTCAGCGCCAGCACCTCATGCGCCAAAGCCCCACAGGCGATCAACAGCACCCGGCCCTGATGTGCAGGCGCCAGACCCTCAGCGGTCAGGATATCATCGCTGATCAGTGCCATCGCAGCGTGCGGACAAACAACGCGAGGCACAGGGCCAGCAGCCCGAGCCAGGCAAACGACAGGCCCGCCACCTGAATCACGGCAATCGAGGCTCCGGCGGCAAGGATAACCCCAAAGATCAGGGTCAGGAAGGTTGGCAGCGGCATGGCATCCTCCTTGGTATCCAATCAAAGTGGCAATTAAAAAGCCCCGGGGCAAGACCCCGAGGCTGTCACACAACAATTAAGGTCGAATTAAGCGGTCAACTGATTGTGCTTGCGCAAAACCAAGGCTTTGGCGGTTTCCACAGCCACGGCAGCGTCACGGCAATAAGCATCCGCGCCAATCGCGCGGCCGAATTCTTCGTTCAACGGCGCACCGCCGACCAGAACGATGTAATCCTCGCGCATGCCCTTTTCCTTCATCGTGTCGATCACGACTTTCATATAGGGCATCGTGGTGGTCAAGAGCGCCGACATGCCAAGGATATCGGGCTTTTCCTGCTCCAACGCTTCAAGGTATTTCTCGACCGAGTTGTTGATGCCCAGATCGCGCACTTCAAAGCCCGCACCTTCCATCATCATGCCGACAAGGTTTTTGCCGATGTCATGGATGTCACCCTTGACGGTGCCAATGACCATTTTGCCCATCCGCGGCGCACCGGTGGCGATCAGCAGCGGCTTCAGGATGAACATGCCGCCCTTCATCGCATTGGCGGCCAGCAGCACTTCCGGCACGAACAGGATGCCATCACGGAAGTCAGCGCCGACGATGGTCATGCCCGCGACCAGTGCCTTGGTCAGCACGTCATAGGGCGCCCAGCCACGTTCGATCAGGATGTTGACGCCATCCTCAATCTCTTCCTTCAGCCCATCATAAAGGTCGTCATGCATTTGCAAGACAAGTTCGTCATCGGAAAGATCAGCGAGGATGATTTCGTCGTCGGCCATCTGGGAACTCCTTGGGCGGTTGTCTGTATGATGGGGCCAAAGCCCGCCAGACACTATACGAATAGCGACATGCGCCAACAGAAAGCCGACTTTGTGCGACAGGTAAAGCAGAAATCGCTTGGGATTGTTCGCTGTTTGTTCTAGTTTGAGGGCGTGGATAAGCCAGAGAGCACAATCATGCCCGGCGTGCGCCCGCGCGGGCGCGGCGCATTGGGCAATGCGGTGGGGCGGTTTGAGGGTGCCGCGCGGCTGGCATTTGAAGACGGCTGGGAGCCGCCAGAGGAACGGGTGTTGCGCACCGAGGTCCGGCTGGAAGTGCCGCGCTCGGCGATCAGCTATAACACCTCGCCCGACCTGCCGTTTGACCGCTCGATCAACCCCTATCGCGGCGGCGAGCATGGCTGCATCTATTGCTTCGCCCGCCCCAGCCATGCCTATCTGAACCTGTCGCCGGGGTTGGATTTTGAAACCAAATTGATCGCACGACCGGGGATCGGTGCGGTGCTGGAAAAGGAATTGCGGGCGAAATCCTACAAGGTCGCGGTGATGGCGCTTGGCACCAATACCGACCCGTACCAGCCGATCGAGAGTGAATATGGCGTGATGCGCGAAGTGTTGGAGGTGCTGCGGGCGTTCAGGCACCCGCTGGCGATCACCACCAAAGGCACGCTGATTGAGCGCGACATGGATCTGCTGGCCGAGATGGCGGGGCAGGGCCTGTGTCGGGTGGGGGTTTCGGTGACCACGCTGGATGCTGATCTGTCGCGTAAGATGGAGCCTCGGGCGGCGGCGCCCAAGCGACGGTTGCTGACGATCTCGCGCCTCGCGCAAACCGGCATCCCGGTGCGGGCGATGGTGTCGCCAATGATCCCGGGCCTGACCGATCATGAATTGGAACCGATCATGGCGGCTTGCCGCGATGCCGGGGCGACGGCGGCGAGCTATATCTCATTGCGCCTGCCGCGTGAGGTGTCGCAACTGTTCCAAGATTGGCTGGCCGAACATGTGCCCGACCGCGCCGCCAAGGTGATGGCACGGGTGCGCGAGTTGCATGGTGGGATGGATTACGACCCGGCCTTCGGCAAACGGATGCGCGGCGAGGGGCCTTGGGCCGATCTGATGGCACGGCGGTTTCGGGTGGCGCTGGATCGGCTGGGACTGGCGGTACGCTTGCCGCCAATGCGCTGCGATCTGTTTGCCCCCCCCCGGCAAGGGCAGGCGATCAGCTCAGCCTATTCTGAGCGCCAGAATAACCCAAGCGCAACCGATTTCCGAACCGGAAATCGTGACGGAATTTCTCAAATTCCGGGGCGCTTGGGCCAAGCGCCCCGCTTCACATCACCCGCGCCGATTGCGCCGCTCGCGCTTGGGATCGTTCGAGGTGTCGCCGGTGCCATCAGACGCCGACGAAAACGCCCCCAGCTTGGCGGTAATATCTTCCGGGCTGGGCAGCGGACCCTTCGGCGTGTTCTCCAATGCTGCCCGCATGGCTTTCAAATGCTCCGGCATCGTGCCACAGCAGCCGCCGATGATCCGCACCCCGGCATCGCGTGCCAGCACCGCATATTCGCCCATCAGTTCCGGCGTGCCGTCATAATGGATATGGCCATCGTGGTATTTCGGAATCCCGGCATTGCCCTTGGCGATCAACGGCCGCGCCGAGCCTGTTGCCGCAAATCCCAGCACGGTGCGCATCAGATCCGACGCCCCCACCCCACAATTCGCCCCGAACGCAATCGGCGGGTTCGCCAGCTTTTCCACCATCTCGGCCATCGCCGACGAGGTCATCCCCATCATCGTGCGCCCTGCGGTGTCGAAACTCATCGTGCCGCACCACGGCATCCCCGCCAAAGCCGCAGCCTCTGCCGCCGCCGCATATTCTTCCGGCGCAGACATGGTTTCCACCCACAAAACATCCGCGCCGCCGTCTTTCAGCCCCTCGGCCTGCTCGTGGAACATCTCGACCGCGACACGGTGCGTCAGTGTGCCCATCGGCTCAAAAATATCGCCCGTCGGCCCGACCGAGCCCGCAACCACCACCACCCGCCCCGAGGCATCGGCAATCTCGCGGCCCAAGGCGGCGCCCACCCGGTTCAACTCGTGCACCCGGCCTTGGGCTGCATGCAGTTTCAAACGGCTGGCGTTGCCGCCAAAGGTGTTGGTGAGGAAAATATCCGAGCCCGCATTGACCGCATTACGATACAGAGTGCGGATGTTGTCGGGCTTGTCGGTGTTCCAAAACTCTGGTGGTTCGCCAGATTCCAAACCCATGTTGAACAGATTGGTGCCGGTGGCCCCGTCGGCCATCAGCCAATCGCGGCTGGCGAGCAGTTTCGTAAGTGCGTCTTGGGCCATGACCTAAACCTCGTTTAATGCGGGAAGACTGGTGTTTGCCACGCAGGGCAGGGCGAGGCAAATCTATATTCCTCATAACACTATGCGCCGCAGCGCATGTTGGCCTATGCAAAGGGCCGCGCCAGTGATGGCAGCGGCCCGGTTTTGGCATTACGGCTGCGAAAGCTTAAAAATCGTTCATCAGCTCGGCTTTGGCCACGGGCAGCAGTTCGGCCATTTTGGCGCGCACCGCATCGGCACTCGAAAGGCTGCCCAGATCGGCCGCGACCTTCTGCACCACATCCTCGATGCCGGCTTTTTCGAAATCGGCATGCACCACCGACATCGCATAATCCGCAGCCGCATCGCCGGATTTGCCCAAAAGCTCCGCCGCCCACAGCCCGGTCAGCTTGTTGCGCCGCGCCTCGGCACGGAACTGCATCTCGGCATCATGGGCGTATTTGGCCTCAAAGGCGTGTTCGCGGTCGTCAAATGTGGTCATGGCTGGCCCTCTGGGTCATGGAAAGTTATCCTCCATATGCCCATCCCGCGCCCGCCGTTCAAGATAAAAAGCCACGGCTGGCTGCGGCAGATCAGCGATCAGCGCGGCCTGCCGTAGCGCGTCGCGCTGTGCAGTGCCGAGACGGCACAGGATTTGCTGTCGATAAACCCGGCGGCCCGCATTTGCGCGCGCAAATCGGCCTCGGAAAAGCCCTGCGCCGCGCCTTTCCGCGTCACCCCCCAGAACCGCGCTTGCGGCAGGCGCGCGATCACCGCCAAGGCCGCCTCAAACGCCGCCTGATCCGGCAGTTCGGCGACAAACAACAGGGCATCCGCCGAAATGCAACCTTGCAAGGCGGCCATCAGCGCCGCATCGCTAAGATCGCCAATCACACAGGCCGGGCTTTGCGGGCTGATGCCCAGCTTGGCGGCAAGGCTCGGCGCAGGTTTCTGCAAGGCTTTCAGCCAAAGCCCCGCCTGCGCGGCACCCAAAGTCAACCGCAGCGCCCCCAAAGGCGTCAGCATCAGCAGATCATCACCCTCCACCGCAAAACCCGTCAGATCGGCGCGCAAGAGTTGGGCCTTGATCGCCCCGCGCAGCACCAGCTCCTCGGCCTCCAGCAAGACCTTTCCCGCCGCGCTCTGCCCGCAAAACGTCACCTGCGCTTCTGCCTCGCGTCCCACGTCCAACCTCCCTTTCTATGCCGCATCCCGGGCAAGGCTCGCTCGCCAGCCCCCCGCCGATTGCAGGCCGTCCTACGTCTTGCTCCTGCGCCCAGCTTGGCATATAGCCGGGAAAAAGGGCAGGGGTGGCGTTGGCCGCCCCCGTTTCCTATTGGCATCGGAGCATTCATGGCGCGCAGGAAGAAGGTTTACGAGGGCAAGGCGAAGATCCTGTATGAAGGACCGGAACCGGGCACTCTGATCCAATATTTCAAGGACGATTCCGCGCCCACCGCCGCCGAAGCCACCCCGGCTGCGGTCGAAGGCAAAGGTGTTTTGAACAACCGTCTGTCAGAATTTTTCATGTCGGGGCTGAATGCCATCGGCGTGCCCACCCATTTCATCCGCCGGGTGAACATGCGCGAGCAACTGGTGCGAATGGCCGAGATCATCCCGCTGGAAGTCGTGGTGCGCAACTTTGCAGCGGGCGAGATTTCTGAACGTCTGGGCATCCCCGAAGGGAAGGCACGCCGCTGCCGCGTCCGATTGTCGAATATTACCTGAAGGATGACCGCCTCTCGCTGCCAATGGTCGCGGAAGAACACATCGTCGCCTTCGGTTGGGCGACCCAGCAAGACCTTGATGACGTGATCGCTTTGGCGCTGCGGGTGAATGATTTCATGTCCGGCGTGATGCTGGGCGTCGGCATCCGTCTGGTCGATTTCCGCATCGAGGTCGGTCGGATCTGGGAAGGCGACTATATGCGCCTGATCGTCGCCGATGAAATCAGCCCCGACAGTTGCCGCCTGTGGGATCTGCGCGGTCTGGTGGATCGCGGCGACGGCCAGCCGATCCCCGAGCCGGGCCCCTTGGCCGATGTCTACACCGAACTGGCGCGGCGTTTGGGCGTGTTGCCCTCGAACGTCACGCATACGGTGAAGCCGACGCTGATCAATTAAGCGGAACCTTTTATCTGTTTCTGATCATCCTCTGTGTACAAATATCCTGGGGGTCTGGGGGCTAGCCCCCAGTGCGGCCCCCAAACCGCGCGCATTGCGCCGCATCCACCCTTGTCGAATGGCCCCGATCAGGCTAAGGGGGCGCAACCCCCAATTTCGGAGATTGCTATGAAAGCGCGCGTCACGGTCATGTTGAAATCCGGCGTTCTGGATGTGCAGGGCGAGGCGGTGCGCCACGCGCTTGGCACGCTTGGCTTTGCCGGGGTGAACGGTGTGCGGCAAGGCAAGGTGATCGAGCTGGATCTGGCCGAAACCGACAAGGCCGCCGCAGAGGTCGCGGTGAAAACCATGTGCGAAAAGCTGCTGTCGAACACGGTGATCGAAAGCTACCGCGTCGAGTTGATCTGAACTTTCGCCGCTGCAAAGGTTAAGATAGGGTAAATGACACCCTGTTAAGCCATTGAAACATATGGAACCGCCAAGCTGTCCACGCGTGGACACTCCCGCGCAAGGCCTTGGCCTGAAAATCAGGGTCTTTCATGCGCGCCGCCATCCTTCACGACTATAACGCCGATCTAGTGCTGGAATCCGTCCCTGATCCGGTCTGCGAAGCCGACGGTGTGGTCCTGAAAACCCTCGCCTGCGGCATCTGTCGGTCAGATTGGCACGGCTGGGTCGGCGAGCATCCAAAGGTGAAGCCGGGTGCCATCCCCGGTCACGAATATTGCGGCGAGGTGGTAGACTCCGGCCCGCTCTCCAAGTGGAAAATCGGCGACCGCGTGATCGCCCCCTTTATCCTCGCCTGCGGGGCCTGCCCGGAATGCCAGTCCGGCCAGACCACGATCTGCAAGAACCAGCGCGTCCCCGGTTTCGGCGAGCCCGGTGCCTATGCCGAATATGTCTCGGCTCCCCACGCCCACAACCTCGCCCGCCTGCCCGACAGCCTGACGCCCGCTTTGGCCGCAGGTCTGGGTTGCCGGGTGACGACGGCTTGGCACGCCCTGACGGGCCGCGCCGCCGTTCAGGCGGGGGAATGGCTGGCCGTCCACGGCACCGGCGGCATCGGGCTGTCCGTGCTGTTGATTGGCCGCGCCTTGGGCGCGCGGGTGATCGTGGTCGATGTGGTGCCGGAACGGTTGGAACACGCGTTGTCTTTGGGGGCTGAAGCCGCGATTGATGCCCGCGCAGGCGATGCCGCAGCGCAGATCGTCGCGCTGACCCAAGGCGGCGCGCATGTCAGTGTCGAGGCTTTGGGGATCGAGGCCACCACCAATGGCTCGATTGAATGTCTGCGCCCTTTGGGGCGGCATGTGCAGGTTGGGCTGCCCACCGGGCATACCGCGCGGATGCAGATCAATATGAACGCGGTCTATATGAAGCAACTGGCGCTTTATGGCACGCGCGGCATGCCAAGCTGGCGCTATCCGTCGCTGTTGTCGATGATCGAAACAGGCCGCATCGACGTGCGCCCGATTGTGGCGCGGCAGGTGGGGTTGTCGCAGGCGAGTGCGGAACTTCGGCGCTTCAACGCCCCGATGCCGCCCGGTGTGGCGGTGATCACGGATTTTGTCGGGTAGGCGATTTTCGCGCGAAAATCGTGCACGGAATTCGCGCGAATTCCGCTTTGTGCAGCGGGTGTTTTGGGCTGGATGCGGCGCGCGGATTGCGCTATCCGCAGGCTATCCCAAACTTTCGGAGTGCTGCCCATGAAAGCCGCCGTCGTTACCTTTCCCGGCTCGAACTGCGACCGTGATCTTGCCGTGGCGTTTGAGCGCGCGGGGTTTGAGGTCTCGCGGGTCTGGCACAAAGACACGGCTCTGCCAGCGGGCACCGATGTGGTTGGGGTTCCGGGCGGGTTTTCCTTCGGTGACTATTTGCGCTGCGGTGCGATTGCGGCGCAGTCGCCGATTGCGACGGCCATTCGCAGCCATGCAGACCGGGGCGGCTATGTGCTGGGGATTTGCAACGGCTTTCAGGTGCTGACCGAGATGCAACTGCTGCCCGGTGCGTTGATGCGCAATGCGGGCTTGAAATTCATCTGCAAGACCATTGGCTTGAACGTCTCCACCACCGACAGCGCTTTCACCAACACCTATACCAAGGGCCAGCAGATCGCGGTGCCAGTGGCGCATCACGATGGCAATTACACCATTGACGCCGAGGGTCTGGCCGCCCTGCGCGCCGAGGATCGCATAGCCTTCACTTACACGCAAAACCCCAACGGCGCTGCGGCGGATATCGCAGGCGTGCTTTCGGCCAACCGCCGGGTGCTGGGGATGATGCCGCACCCCGAGCGGGTGGTGGATGCCAAAGCAGGTGGCACCGATGGCGCGGCGCTGTTTGCCAGCCTGATGGGCGGGATGGCGCTGGCCTGACAGCCTTCGGCTTGAGGCCGGGCTTGGGCATGCCTAAACTTCAGTGATGCACAGCCGCAGCCGATCCAAACGCAGTTCAGACGCCGCACCGGGGAAATCCTGGCGGATCAGGCTGGCTGCCACCCTGTTGATTCTGCTGGCAATCGGTGTGGTGCTGATCACTAACCGTTGGCTGTCGGAGCGTTTTACCGAAACCACCCGCAACCGGGCCGAACTGCGCTTGGCGCTTTATTCTGGCAATATGCTGTCGGAAGTGCAGCGCACGGCGGTGGTGCCGCTGTTGCTGGCCGATGATCCGGCGATTCGCGACTCGTTGAAGAAGAATTCGTTTTCCCGCACCACCTTGCGGCTGATCGAGGTGCAAAAGGAAATCGGCGTCGCCTCGATCCTGCTGCTCGATAAAGACGGCTGGACGGTGGGGGCGACCAATCGCAACCTGCTGGGCACCTCGCATCGCAGTGACAGCTATTTCGTGGATGCCGTCCGCACCAAGGACACGGTGTTTTCGGTCACGCCGCAACCGGGCGGGGCCTATGATTTCACCTATTCGCGGGTGATTGAGGCGGATGGTCAGGTGCTGGGCGTGATCGTGGTGGCGGTCGATATGATGAAGCACGAACGCGCTTGGGCGGGGTTGCAGGATGCGGTTTTGGTGGCCAATTCCGAAGCCACGGTGATTTTGGCGACCGAGCCGTCTTGGCGCAGCAAGCCGGTGGCACAGGCGCTATCGCCGACAGACAGCCCTTCGGCTTTGGACCGGGCGTTGAAGGGGGCTGCGGATTGGGCGCAGAATCCGCCGGATGCTTATGTGTCGGGCGAGGCGGTGTTGCGCACCGAGGCGCGGGTGCCGTTTCAGGGCTGGAAGATGGTGACCTTCACCGCCTACGATTCGGTGTGCGAGCGGGTGAACGGGGTGATTGCCTTGGAGATCATGGGCTTCGCGATTTTCACCGCTTTGACCTTCTATGTGTTGTCGCGGCGGGCGTGGTCGCAGAGCGTGTCTTTCCAGCGCGAATCGGCGGAACTGCGGTTGCTGAATGCGCGGCTGTCGCGCGAGATTGCCGAGCGCGAAAAGGTGTAAAAAACGCTGGAAGTGGCGGAGCTGACCCTCGCGCAATCCTCAAAGCTTGCGGCTTTGGGCGAGATGTCGGCGGCGGTCAGCCATGAGTTGAACCAGCCGCTTGCCGCGATGAAAACCTATCTTGCGGGCGCGC
The DNA here is from genome assembly GCA_043743975.1 of Cypionkella sp. Lineage (GTDB taxonomy): Bacteria > Pseudomonadota > Alphaproteobacteria > Rhodobacterales > Rhodobacteraceae > Cypionkella. The sequence continues at coordinate 11,810 of JAYTVN010000028.1, read as the reverse complement.
GATTGTTGTTGCAGCGCAAGCGCCCGGATGAGGCTTTGTCGAGTTTCCAGCGCATTGACGATCTGATTGACCGGATGGGCGCGATCACCCGGCAGTTGAAATCCTATGCCCGCAAGGGCGGCGAGGCGTTTGAGCCTGTCGATCTGCGCGCCTGCATTTCGTCGGCTTTGGCGATGATGGAACCACAGTTGAAGCAGCGCGTTGTGAAGATCACCCGCACTGTGCCGCGTCAGCCTGCCATGGTGATGGCAGATCGGCTGCGGCTGGAGCAGGTGATCATCAATTTGTTGCGAAATGCGTTGGATGCCACCAAAGACACGCTCGATCCGCAGATCGACCTCTTGTTGACGGTGGGCGAGAGCGCCACTTTGGCGGTACGCGACAACGGCATTGGCATTGGCGATATCGGCTCGATCTTTGAGCCGTTCTACACGACGAAAAAGCCGGGCGAGGGCGTCGGTCTTGGTCTGGCGATCTCCTCGGGCATTGTCACCGATCTGGGCGGGCGCCTGACAGCGCATAACGCCGACGGCGGTGGTGCGGTGTTCGAGGTGCAACTGCCCCTGTTGGGCACAGAAGCAAAAGCAGCGGAATGAGGACGGCATGGCACGGGCGATGAAAGTGGCGATTGTGGACGACGAGGCGGATATGCGCGCTTCGATCAGCCAGTGGCTGGCCCTGTCGGGGTTTGACACGGAAACTTATGCCAGCGCGGAAGAGGCGTTGAAGGTGCTGGGGCCGGAATGGCCGGGGGTCGTGGTGTCTGACATCAAGATGCCGGGCATGGATGGCATGGCGTTTTTGAAGCGGTTGATGGGGATGGATTCGGGGCTGCCGGTGATCTTGATCACCGGTCACGGCGATGTGCCAATGGCGGTCGAGGCGATGCGGGTCGGGGCGCATGATTTTCTGGAAAAGCCGTTCAACCCGGACCGGATGACCGAGCTTGCCAAGCGCGCAACGATGGCGCGGCGGTTGACGCTTGATAACCGGGCCTTGCGGCGCGAATTGTCGGATGGCTCGATCCTGATGAAAAAGCTGGTCGGGGCAAGCCCTGCGATGGAGCGGCTGCGCGAGGATATTCTCGATCTCGGCCAAGCCGATAGCCATGTGTTGATTGATGGCGAGACCGGCACTGGTAAGACTTTGGTAGCCCATGCTTTGCATGCCGTTGGCCCGCGTGGGTCGAAGAAATTCGTCACCGTCTCTTGTGCGGCTTGGGGGGAGGATCAACTCGCGGCCAAGCTGTTTGGCCCGTCGGATGATGGCAACCTGCCACTGGTCGAAGAAGCCCGCGGTGGCACGTTGTGCCTTGAGGATATCGAAGCACTCAGCCATCCGCTGCAATCGCGCCTGCTGACGCTGATCAACGAACAAGGCACGCCGCCGGAAACCCGGATCATTGCGATCTGCAATGAACATGCGCCGGACAAGACGCTGGAAGATGTGTTGCGCTCGGATCTGTTCTACCGCTTGGGGGCGATGACCATCATCTGCCCGCCCCTGCGGGCGCGGGGCGAGGATATTTTGACGTTGTTCACCCGGTCGTCGGAACAATTCGCCGAGGAATATGGCTGCGACGCGCCGCAGGTGACGGCGCAGGAAGCGGCACAACTGCTGCAAGCGCCGTGGCCGGGCAATGTGCGGCAGTTGGTGAACATCGCCGAACGTGCGGTGTTGCAGAATAGGCGCGGGTCGGGCTCGATTGCGTCTTTGCTGATGGCGGATAACGAGGCGTCGGGGCCAGCGCTGACCACCGAAGGCAAACCGTTGAAGGATTATGTCGAAGCGTTCGAGCGGATGTTGATCGACAACACCATGCGCCGCCACAAGGGCAGCATTACCGGAGTGATGGACGAATTGTGCCTGCCGCGCCGGACGCTGAACGAGAAGATGGCCAAGTATGGCTTGCAGCGGCAGGATTATGTCTGACGGGTAGGGCGGGATTCATCCCGCCTTCCGAACCAATGGCGGGGTGAACCCCGCCCTACATCCTAAATCCAACACAAATCACCCATTGTCATGGTGGGCTGTTTCCCGCTAGGGTTACAGTCAGGTGACAACATGTCGCCAAGGAATTCTCTGCCCCGATGATCTGGCGCGCATCTCGCGCCGAAAACCGGGGTGGTCGGATCGGCCGCAAGGCCGGATTATTGCCCGTAAGTGACTGATAAAACAGGATCAAACCGGGCTTTTTTAGGTGGGCCGCGCAAGCTGTCCAAACGTGAACCGCGATGATGTGCGCGACATTGGCAAGTCAAGGCGAGGGGTGCCCACCGGGCACAGCCCGCCTATTTGCGTTGCGCGCAGCCGCCCGAACAAGCCGCCTCTTTGTGTCAAACACCCGCTTTGGTAGCCCAAGCGGGTTTTCGCACGACAGGCGCAATGGATTGATATGTCAAAGAAAATGCTTATCGACGCCACCCATGCCGAGGAGACTCGGGTTGTTGTGGTCGATGGAAACAAGGTCGAAGAGTTCGATTTTGAAACCGTAAACAAGCGCCAGCTTGCCGGAAATATCTACCTCGCCAAAGTGACAAGGGTAGAGCCGTCGCTGCAGGCGGCCTTTGTCGAATATGGCGGCAACCGTCACGGTTTCTTGGCTTTTGCCGAAATTCACCCGGATTATTATCAAATTCCGGTGGCCGATCGCAAAGCCCTGCTGGACGAAGAACGCGCCTATAACCGCGCGCAGGATGAAGAAGACAACCGCCGCTCGCGCCCGCGTCCCAAGCCACAACAACAACAGCGCCCGCGCGCTGAGGCTGTTGACGGCGACGCTGTGCAATCTGCTGAAATCAGCAGCATGGATGTGGTCGATCTGGGCGAAGAAACCGGCGCCGATGCGCTGGTGCAATCGGCACCCGCTGAAGTGGTGGAACAGCCGCACCACGACCACGATCATCACGACCACAGCCACACCCATAACGTCGCCTCGGTAGATAACGAGGATGGCGACGCGCCTTTCCGTTCGATTGATCACGCCTCGGACACCGATGACGAGATCGAATCCATCGCCGAAGAAGATGTGTCGGAAGAAATTTCCGCGCCGCGCAAGCCTCGTGCCCGGCGCTATAAAATCCAAGAAGTGATCAAAGTTCGCCAGATCATGCTGGTGCAGGTGGTCAAGGAAGAACGCGGCAACAAGGGTGCGGCGCTGACCACTTACCTGAGCCTTGCTGGCCGCTATTGCGTGCTGATGCCAAACACCGCGCGCGGCGGCGGGATTTCCCGCAAGATCACCCAAGCCGCCGACCGCAAAAAGCTGAAAGAGATCGCGACCGAGATCGAAGTGCCGGAAGGCGCGGGCCTGATCATTCGGACCGCTGGGGCGAAACGCACCAAGCCCGAGATCAAACGCGATTACGAATATCTGATGCGGTTGTGGGAACAGATCCGCGAGTTGACCCTCAAATTCATCGCGCCCGCCGCGATCTACGAGGAAGGCAATCTGATCAAGCGCACGATCCGTGATCTGTATAGCCGCGAGATTGACGAGATTCTGGTCGAAGGCGAGGCGGGCTATCGCAGCGCGAAAGACTTCATGCGGATGATCATGCCAAGCCACGCCAAATCGGTGGTGCGCTATGATGAATCCACGCCGCTGTTCGCGAAATATCAGGTCGAAAGCTATCTTGGTGGCATGTTCAACCCGGTGGTGCAGCTGAAATCCGGCGGCTACATCGTGATCGGCATCACCGAAGCGCTGGTGGCGGTTGACGTGAACTCCGGTCGCGCCACCAAAGAGGGGTCCATCGAGGACACCGCTTTGAAGACCAACCTTGAGGCCGCCGAAGAGGTTGCGCGCCAGTTGCGCCTGCGCGATTTGGCGGGCCTGATTGTGATCGACTTCATCGACATGGAGGAGCGTCGCAACAACGCCGCCGTTGAGAAGAAGCTGAAAGACAAGCTGAAAACCGACCGCGCACGGATTCAGGTCGGCCGGATTTCCGGCTTTGGCCTGATGGAGATGTCGCGTCAGCGGCTGCGTCCGGGGATGCTGGAATCGACCACGCAGCCGTGCTCGCATTGCCACGGCACCGGGTTGATCCGTTCGGATGACAGTTTGGGTCTGCAAGTTTTGCGCGCGTTGGAAGAAGAGGGCACGCGGAAGCGCTCGAAAGAAGTGCTGCTGCGCGCGCCGATTGGCATCGTGAACTTCCTGATCAACGGCAAGCGTGAACATATCGCGCTGATCGAGGCCCGCTATGGCATGGCGGTGCGCATTGAGTGTGATCCGGCGATGATCAGCCCGGATTTCTCGATTGAGAAGTTCAAGACCGCGACGCGGGTGGTGCCGGAAGTCTCGTCGGTGATCTCGGGCAATGCCTCGCTGATGGGCGCGCCGGTGGCGGAAGAGGAAGACGAAGATATCATCGACGATGTGGATGAAGTGGAAGACGCCGAAGTGGTTGAGGCGGCTCCTGCTGCTGCAACGGCAACCGCTCCTGCGGCAGCGAATGCCGACGGCGGCACCGGCAAGAAGCGCCGCCGTCGGCGTCGTCGCAAGAAGCCGGGTCAGCAGGGTGAGGCTATCGCTGGCGCGGATGCCGAAGGCGACGAGGGCGATGATGACGGCGACGACGAGGCAGGCGATGACGCGCCCGTAATCGTGGCTGAAACCGCAGCCGAAGCCCCGGTTGAAACCGAAGTGAAAAAGCCAACCCGCACCCGTGCGCCGCGTGGCAGCAAATCGGCGGCGGTGGTTGCCGCAGAAGCGCCCGTGGCCGAAGCGGTGAAGCCTGCCCGCAGCCGCTCGCGCAGCAGCGCCGCGAAGGCGGAACTTGTGGCGGAAGTCGCGGCCGAAGCACAAGCGCAGGTCGCGGAAGCCCCGGTTGTGGCGGAAGAAAAGCCGAAACCGACCCGCAGCCGCACCAGCCGTGCTAAGCCTAAGGCTGAAGCGGGGGTTGAGGCTGTTGTAACCGAAGCGCCTATTTCGGTTGCGGTGGAAGCTGTCGCAGAAGCTGCGCCGGTGGCAAGCGCGCCGGTTCTGCAAGCCGATCCGGGCTTGGCTGAGGCGGCCCCAGCGGCCAGCCTGCAGGTCGATCCCGGCCTTGCCGATGCTGCGGTCGAGCCCGCCGAAGACGATGGTCCCGCCAAACCGAAAAAGCGCGGCTGGTGGTCACTGGGTCGCTAAGGTTTGGAATTTAATTGGGGGGCGGTGGGGAAACCCGCCGCCCTTTTTCTATCCGCGCCGGATCAGATAGGCGCTGCCGCCCTCAACTGCGCTGTCGCCCAGATACTCATGCCCCGCCTCGGCGCAGAAATGCGGCAGATCAATCGCCGCCATTTTGTCACTGGCCAGCACCCGCAAAACCTGTCCCGCCGGCATGCCAATCAACCGCTTGCGCGCCTTGAGCACGGGCAGGGGGCAGAGCAGCCCCAGGCAATCCAACTCGACGTCCCAATCCATACCAAGCCCATCCTCTGCGCCCCAATATCCCCGCCAGAGGCCACACCGCCAGCCCAAAATGCCGCACGCAGACGTGAGGCCCCTTCGCGTGACCTTTGTCGCCAACTGCGCTAGACCCGTCAAAACGGAGTTTCCATGTTCGGCATCGACATCTTTGACGCAAGCCTGATCCCCGCGATGCTGGTCGCCCTTGTGGCGGGCATCCTGTCGTTCCTGTCGCCTTGCGTGCTGCCCATCGTGCCGCCCTACCTGGCCTATATGTCGGGCATTTCAGTCACCGAGATGAAAACCGGACGCTCGCCGCTGCTGGCCGCACTGTTTTTCGTGCTTGGTCTTTCGACAGTCTTCCTGCTGCTCGGCCTCGCCGCTTCAGCTTTTGGTGCGTTTTTCCTCGGCAATGCCAGCACCTTTGCCACCATCGCCGGGGTGGTTGTGATGATTTTTGGCGCGCATTTCCTCGGCATCTACCGCATCGGCTTTCTCGACCGTGAGATGCGCTTAGACGCAGGCGATCAAGGCGGCTCGACCTTTGGCGCTTACGTTCTCGGCCTCGCCTTCGCCTTTGGCTGGACGCCCTGTATCGGCCCGCAACTGGGCGCGATCCTGTCCTTGGCGGCCCAAGAGGGCAATGTGGCGCGCGGCATGACCTTGCTTGCGGTCTATGCCGCTGGCCTCGGGATTCCCTTCCTGCTGGTCGCCGCCTTCTTCGCCCGCCTCGCCCCCTTCGTGGCTTTCATGAAGCGCCATGCTGAACGGATCGAGAAGATCATGGGCCTGCTCTTGTGGACCATCGGCCTGTTGATGTTGACGGGTGGCTTTTCATCCTTTTCCTACTGGCTGTTGGAGAACGTGCCCTTCCTCGCCAATCTGGGCTAAAATTCTCCCCCTTAAAATCGCCCAATTCCTCTGCCATGATGCCGTCAACTGGACAGAGGCACGATGGAACCGATCACCCCGCAAGCATTTCCCGATCAGTGCGTGCAGCGCAGGCGGGTGTTTTATATCCCCGGCTATGATCCGATCCATCCGCGCCGTTACCGCGAGCTTTACCGCAAAGACGGCCAAGCGCAGGCGCAGATTTCGGGCTATCAGATTGCTTTGAAACCGAAAAAAACGGGCGGTCCATACGGTTGGCATGTAACGGGCACCATCGCCGACACAGTGACCGAGGCGGATGTCGAGGTGCTTGTCTGGTCGGACATCGTCAAAACCTCGATGGCGCGCGGGATTCTGGCGACCTATCTGCAACTGCTGCGCACCGCCTCTGCCTATATCGGCTCGGGGGCATTGTTCCGACTGGCGGGGTTGCGCAAGGGGCCGATGATCGCAGCACTCTATCCGGTTGTGTTTCTGCTGGTCGAGCTGCTGTTGGCCTGTTTGGCGGGTTGGGGCGTCGGCGCGTTGGTGGCCTATGTGCATCCGGCTTTGGGCTGGGCGGCGGGTCTGGGGGTGATCTGGGCGCTGCTGCGGGCGTTTAAGCGCTGGGATAACAAGGTCTTCGCCTATTACCTCATGCATGATTATGCCTATTCGGCGCAGGCGGGCGGCGCCAATCCACCGGAACTCGAAGCCCGGATGACGGCGTTTCGGCTGTCGATCCGCGCGGCACTGACGGCAGGGTTTGATGAGGTGCTGGTGGTGGGCCATTCCTCGGGCGCGCATCTGGCGGTGTCCATTCTCGCCGATCTGCTGCGCGAAGGTCTGCCAGAGCGGGCCGCGCGGCTGGCGTTTTTGTCTCTGGGACAAGTGGTGCCGATGGTGTCTTTCCTGCCGAAAGCTAAGCGCCTGCGCGCCGATCTGCACTATCTTTCCGCGCGCGAGGAGCTGGTTTGGGTCGATGTCACCGCCCCCGGCGATGGTTGCGCCTTTGCGCTATGTGATCCGGTGGCGGTGACGGGCGTGGCGCCGCCCGATAAACGCTGGCCTTTGGTGATCTCTGCCGCCTTCACCCAAACCCTGTCGCCCGAACGTTGGAAAGAACTGCGCTGGAAATTTTTCCGGCTGCATTTTCAATACCTTTGCGCCTTTGATTGCCCAGGTGATTACGATTACTTCCAGATCACGGCTGGGCCGCTGAGTTTGGCCGACCGCTACCGCTACCGCGCGGCCTCAAAAAGCCGCATCACCCGCGCGGCCTCTGGCTATCGGGACATGGCATGACCCCGCCCAAGCCGCGTCCGCGCGCCGACAAGGTGTCGCTGCTGCAATATCTGCGGCTGTTTCGCGCCGACATCCTTTCAGCCCAGCCCGCGCGGCTGTATCGCGCGTGGATGGCCGAGTTTCGCACGCCATTCTTCCGCAGCTATATGTGCAACGATCCGGCTTTGGTGAACCGGGTTCTGGTTGAGCGACCCGATGATTTCCCGAAATCCAACCGCATCCGCGAGGGGTTGAACCCGTTGCTGGGCAATTCGGTGTTCGTCACCAATGGCGAGGTCTGGAAACGCCAGCGTCGCATCATCGACCCGGCGTTTGAGGGTGGCCGCTTGCGCGACACTTTTCCCGCGATCTGGGCGGCGGGGCAGGCGGCGGTGGCGCGGATGCCGCTGGGTGAGGTTGAGGTTGAAGAAGAAATGAGCCACGCGGCGGCGGATGTGATTTTCCGCACATTGTTTTCGATCCCGATTGAGCATGAGGTCGCCTCAGCCGTCTTCGCTGAATTCCGCAGCTATCAGCGCACGCAACCCCTTCTGAACCTTGCAGCTTTTCTGCCCTTGCCAAAATGGGTGCCGCGGTTTCATCGCCGTGCCACCAAGCGTTCGGCGGCGGTGATCCGGGGGCTGATCACCCGGCTGACCGAAGGTCGCGCCGCAGAGATTGCCGTTGACACCGCACCCGATGATCTGGCGACCAAGATCATGACCACCGCCGATCCGCTGACCGGAGAACGGTTTGAAACCGCCGAGATGGTCGATCAGGTGGCGATTTTCTTTCTGGCTGGGCATGAAACCAGCGCCTCGGCTTTGTCATGGGCGCTGTTGATGCTGGCGATGGACCCTGAGACGCAAGAAAAGGTCGCAGGCGAAGCGCAGTCCTTGGGCGACATGCCGGAATTCAGTGCCTTATCTAAGTTGCGCTTCACCCGCGACGTGTTCCGTGAGGTGCTGCGGCTCTATCCCCCGGTGCCGATGATGGTGCGCGAAAACGCGGTGTCCGAGGAGATGCGGGGGCGTCAGGTGGCTCCGGGGGCGCAAATTGTGCTGAGCCCGTGGCATTTGCACCGCCACGAACGCCTCTGGGACAGGCCAGATGAGTTCGACCCAAACCGTTGGCAAACCGAGGAAAATCGCGCCTGCGCCCGCGACGCCTATATGCCGTTCTCGGCGGGGCCAAGGGTTTGTACCGGCGCGGGCTTTGCCATGGTGGAAGGTACTCTGCTGCTGGCACTGCTTGCGCGGGCGTTCCGGTTTGACTGTGTTGCAGGGCGTGATCCGGTGCCCGTGGCGCATTTGACGGTGCGGGCGAAGGACGGCATCTGGCTGCGGATCAGTCGACGCTGACTTGTCGGCGCGGTGCCAAAATTTTTGAAAATTTTTGAAAATTTCTTACAAGAAATTTGGGGTCAGAGCACCACATGTATTGGGTCATGATTGCAGAAGATGATGAATTGCCCTGCATTTTCAATAGCGTGATAGCCGCGCCGACGAATTTCGTGACAAAAACGCTGGCGGCCGATCAAACGTTCAACATCCTCAACCGAGCGACGTAGGATGCCGCCCTCAGCGGCGGCACGGGCGCTGAACAGTTGTGTGATCCATCTTTCGGGCGAAACGACACTGGCATATTCTCTCATGGCAACCTCCTGCCAAGAGTTTCGCGGTGATTGGTAAATCTGTGGTTAACGCCGGAGCGTTTCCAGCACAAATACCCTGATCGCCGAGGCGAGGCCGATGTCATCCGCGCGGCCCGCGTCGATTTCCGCAGCCAAGGCGTTCAGGGTTTGGCCGCGCGCGTGGGCGATTTCACAAAATCCGTCCCAAAATACAGCCTCAAGCGATATTGAGGTGCGGTGCCCCTTCAATGTGACGGAATGTTTGACGGGCCGCCCACTCATTCCGGGTCTTTCGGGCTCAGCGCATGGCCATCAAGGTCGCGCTTTTCTTTGTCCAGACGCGCCGCCTCAAGCGCCTTATCGCCCTTGCGGCGGCCAAATTTCACTGCATTGGCATCCGCCTGCGCGCGGGTGTTGGCCTTGTCTTTGGCCTTCCGAACGCTACGCAGGTTGATAATTTCGGCCATCAGCCCTTCGGCCCAACCATATCCTCGGGCCGCACCACACGGTCAAAGGTTTCGCCGTCAACATAGCCCAAAGCGATGGCTTCCTCGCGCAGGGTAGTGCCGTTTTTATGCGCGGTTTTGGCGACTTTGGTGGCGGCGTCATAGCCAATGGTCGGGGCCAAAGCCGTCACCAGCATGAGCGATTCTTTCATCAACTTGTCGATCCGCGCGATATTGGCTTGGGTGCCGACGACCATATTGTCGGTGAAAGAGCCCGCCGCGTCGCCCAAAAGCTGCATGCTCTGCAACACGTTATAGGACATCATCGGGTTGTAGACGTTCAACTCGAAATGGCCCTGCGATCCGGCAAAACCCACCGCCGCATCATTGCCCATCACCTGCGCACACACCATGGTCAGCGCCTCGGCTTGCGTCGGGTTGACCTTGCCCGGCATGATCGACGATCCCGGCTCATTCTCTGGCAGGATCAATTCGCCCAGACCTGAGCGCGGGCCAGAGCCCAGCAAGCGCAGGTCATTGGCAATCTTGAACAGGCTGGCCGCGACGGTTTTCAACGCCCCCGAAAACATCACCATCGCGTCATGGGCGGCGAGGGCTTCGAACTTGTTCGGGGCGGTGACAAACGGCAAATCGGTGATCTCGGCAATCGCCGCAGCGACACGCACATCCCAGCCAACGCGGGTGTTCAGCCCGGTGCCAACGGCGGTGCCGCCTTGCGCCAATTCGTAAATGTCGGGCAGGCACATTTTCACCCGCGCGATGCCTTTTTCGACCTGCTTGGCATAGCCGGAAAATTCCTGACCCAAGGTCAACGGCGTCGCATCCTGCGTATGGGTTCGGCCGATCTTGATAATGTCTTTGAACTCAACGGCTTTGGCATCCAAAGCCGCATGCAGCTTGACCAGCCCCGGCAGCAGCACATCGCGCGCCATCATGCCGATGGCGACATGCATCGCGGTGGGGAAGGTGTCGTTCGACGACTGGCCCATGTTGACGTGATCATTCGGATGCACCGGCTTTTTGCTGCCCTGCACCCCGCCCAACATCTCAATCGCGCGGTTTGAGATCACCTCATTGGCGTTCATATTCGACTGGGTGCCAGAGCCGGTCTGCCAGACCACCAGCGGGAAATTGTCGTCAAACTTGCCGTCGATGACTTCTTGCGCGGCTTTGGCAATGGTTTCGCCAAGCCCCTTATCAATGTCGCCTTGCGCGATATTGACCAGCGCGCAGGCCTTTTTGATCACGCCCAAAGCGCGGACGATGGCAATCGGCTGACGCTCCCAGCCGATCGGGAAGTTCTGGATCGAGCGCTGGGTTTGCGCGCCCCAGTATTTATCGGCGGGAACCTCGAGCGGGCCAAAGCTGTCGGTTTCGGTACGTGTGGCGGACATCTGCAAGCCTCCAAATTAAGATGCCTGCGGCTTAGCGTGGCAGGCTCAAAAATTCAATCGGTATGCAGCGGTATACCGCAATTACCCGACCTCAGGCGCGTTGAAAGATGAAAATCCGCGCCGGCGGGATGTTCAGCCAGACTTTCGGCCCCGCGCTGACCTTCAGACCCAAGCGGCTGAGCTGTTCAGCCGACAGCGCAGGTTTGGCGCCGTAAGTGAACTGGACATACCGCCCCCCGGGGGCCAGAATTTCAAACGCGGCCTTCACGATGGATTCGCGCACCGCCATTGGCATCGACAGCAGCGGCAGGCCGGAAATCACCGCCTCAACGCCGGGTTCAACGTTACCCACCACCGATTGTGCTGGCGCGTTGCGGACGGTGAGGCCGGGGAATTTCTGCCGCAGCAGCTTGGTGAAGCTGGGGCTCATCTCATACAGGGACAGGTTTTCCGGCGGCAGGCCGGTTTCGAGAATACCGCTGGTCAGAACGCCGGTTCCGGGGCCGAATTCAACCACGCGGCCAGAGTTTGGCCCCAAACCCTGCGCCATGGCACGGGCCAGAAAGCGCGAGGATGGCACCACGGAGGCCACTTGCAGTGGATTGCTCAGGAATTGACGCAAGAACAGTGTGGTTTCTTTGGGCATTGCAGCCTCCTGTAAAACAGCCAAGTCTATTGCTTGCGGAATTTATCCAAACGGACAATCTGTGCTTCGCCCTGCGGCGGTGGCGGATCGTCCTCGGGGTCTTCATCCTCGTCGTCTT
>JAYTVN010000027.1:0-74807 GCA_043743975.1 Cypionkella sp. | reverse complement strand
CAACTGGTTCAGCGTCTGCTCGCGCTCGTCATTGCCGCCGCCCATGCCGACGCCACGCGCCCGGCCAACGGCGTCAATCTCGTCGATGAACACGATGCAGGGCGCGTTCTTTTTCGCCTGCTCGAACATGTCGCGCACGCGGCTTGCGCCGACGCCCACGAACATTTCCACAAAGTCCGAACCAGAGATTGTGAAGAACGGCACGCCAGCCTCGCCCGCAATGGCGCGCGCAAGCAGCGTCTTACCTGTTCCGGGGGGGCCAACAAGCAACGCACCCTTCGGAATTTTCCCACCAAGCCGCGAGAATTTCTGCGGATTGCGCAGGAATTCAACAATTTCTTCCAGCTCTTCCTTGGCCTCGTCAATGCCCGCAACGTCGTCAAACGTCACCCGGCCTTGCTTTTCCGTCAACAGTTTGGCGCGCGATTTGCCAAAGCCCATCGCCCCGCCCTTACCGCCGCCCTGCATCCGGTTCATGAAGAAAATCCACACGCCGATCAGCACGATGAACGGCAACCACACCGACATCAGCGACAGGATGCCGGATTGCTGTTGGCTTTTCGCGCGCACTTCCACGCCCTTGGCGAGCAGCCGATCGGTCAGCATCGGATCATTCGGCGCGATGGTGGCGTAGCTGCTGCCATCCTTGGCCTTCACGATCACGCTTTCGCCATCCAGCGTCGCCGAGGCGACCTCTCCGGCGTCAACCCGCTGAATAAATTCAGAATAAGGCACGTTGGACGCCCCCGACGTGCCCGCCCCGGTGTTGAACATTTGAAAGAGCGCAAGGATCAGCAGAAAGAGGACGACCCAGAATGCAATGTTTCGTGCGTTACCCACGAACTTCTCCGTATGATTGGCCGGGAGGCCCGAATGGGGCCAGTTTCGGCGGTTGTCCTTAAGATAGAGATAAGTCCGCCGGGTTCAATGCGATAAGACAAAGGAAGCGAAGCTGGGGCTACAATTTGCGCACCAACCGTTTGAAAATCCGGCGAGGGGTGCGGCAATAAGCGTCTGATCCCGCCAGATCGCGGGCGAGACCAGCAGCGCATCGCGGGTAATCCCAAGGCCGCGCCAGTCTTTGATCAACCGCAATCCGTCCGCGCCAAGCGCCCGGATGCTCAGGCTGGGGTCATCGGGGCCACTTAACTGCCAGCGGCCATCCCAGATCTGACCCGTCGCGCAGGTCAGGCCACGCACTGCCCGCGCCTCGCGCAGCACCGTGATCGCCGCAGGGTGGCTGCGAAACCGCACGCCGCCCAACGTCGCATCGCGGCCCTGCGCCAGCGCCTGTTCCACCATCCTCAAGGCCGTCTCACGCGGCGGATAGCTGGCCGCACTGATCCAGCGCAAAGCCGCGATCAGCAGGCGGCGTTTGATCTCCAGCGGCAGCGGCTCGAAATCGCCGCGCGGAATGATCAGACTTCCGGCGGCGGTCTGCGTCACGCCTTGCGCCGCCGCCGCGAGTTGCCCCAGCAAAGCCAGACGCGCGGTTTCCAGATTGTCGCTGACCGCCGCGAGGCTCAGCGCGGTGATGCCCAAAGAGCCAAGCTGCGCCAAAGCCTTGCGCGCCTTGACACGGGTGTAGTGCGTATCTTCGTTGGTCGGATCGTCCGCCCATGCCACGCCCTTGTCGCGCAGATAGCCGCGCAAATCGGCGCGCGGCACCGCCAGCAGGGGGCGGTCAAAGCGGATGCCGTCCTGCACCCAACTGCGGCGCATCCCCGACAATCCGTCGATGCCAGAACGCCGCGACAGGCCGATCAGAAACGTCTCGGCCTGATCATCGGCGGTATGGCCCACTGCGATGCGCGACAGCCCACGCCCCTGCGCCCAAGCCACTGCCATCTGGTAGCGCGCGCGCCGCGCCGCATCCATCAGATTGCCCGCCATCGCGTCGCGCGTCCAAAGGCTGATCTGATGCGGAATCCGCCGCGCCGCACAATAGGCCGCGACCATCTCGGCCTCAGCCCGCGCGCGCGCCCGCAAGCCGTGGTCAATCGTCAAAACCTCCAGCCGCTGACCGGTCAAGGCCGCATGGTGCAGCAGGTCCAGCAAAGCCATCGAATCGCCACCGCCAGAAACCATGATGCCGAGGGCATTACCCTCGGCACAATATTGCGCTGCGATATCCGCCAGAGGCGTGTCGCCTACTGGCACCCCAGCCCCTGCATCGACACCTGCGCATTGGTGGCGTGAATGGTGCCCGGAAAGCGGTTGCCCACTTCGGCCAAGGTCACGCAGGCATCCGGGGTCTGGCCCAAAGCGCCCAAAGCCTGCCCCAGCTTCAACAGAGACTCGGCGGCAAACGGCCCGTCCGGCTTGCCCGAAAACGCCTCCAGATAGGCGCGCGCCGCGTTGGCGGTGTCATTCAGCTCCGACAAAGCCTCACCGCGGTTGAAATTGGCTTCCTCGCTTAATGGGCTGCCAGGATAGGATTGCGTAAAGGTCGCAAAGAGGTCCGCGGCGGTGCGAAAGTCACCTTGACCGAGCACCGCCTTGGCCCGGTCAAAATCGTTCTTCTCGCCCATTGCCAATTCCGGCGCATCCGCCGCCGCTGTCGTATCCGTGCCCGCCGCCGGGGCCGGATCAGCCGCCACTGGCGCTGCCGCCGTATCGCCCCCCAAGAGCGGGGTTTCCGGGATATTCGCCGGATCACAGCCCTCGGTCTGCTCGCACAGCCGGAACTCGATATCGCCAATCCGGTTGGTGCCATCGCTGATCACCCGGTTCAGCTTCAGCTCGATTTCCTCAGCCTTAGCAGTCACCCGCGTCAGCTCAGCCTCCATCGCGTCCATCCGCTGCAAAGCGTCACCGCCCGCAGCCCCGGTCGAGGCCGCGCCCGACTGCACCAGCTCGGCCTTCAAGGCGTTGAACTGCGCCGACAACTGGCCCAACTCGGCCTTCAGATCCGCAAGGGTCTGCGCCTTGTCCTGCGCCAGCGCGGGAAAGGGTAACAGAGTAAGACACAGCACCAGCCAACGCATCAGATCAGTCTCCGTTTCAGAATGGGGGCCACTTGGCGCAGCCCTCTTTTAGATCAAGCGCCAGTGCCCATCGACAACACCGTCACAGCGCGACGGTTTTTGGCATAGCAGGCTTCTTCCGAGCACACTTCAATCGGGCGTTCCTTGCCGTAGGAAATCGTCCGCATCCGGCTGGGCGACACGCCTTGGCTGATCAGGAAATCCTGCACCGAGGCCGCACGCCGCGCGCCAAGCGCAAGGTTATACTCGCGGGTGCCCTGCTCATCGGCATGGCCTTCGATGATGATGGCGTAATCGCCATTGGTCGCCAGCCACGAGGCCTGCCCCGCCAGAATGCCACGCGCTTCCGGCGTCAGCGTCGAGGTGTCCACCGGGAACAGCACGCGGTCGCCAACCGATTGGTTGAAGTAGGCGATCGAGCGCGGATCGCTTGGGTCGCCCAAACCATTGGTGTTGATCCCCGATGCGCCATTGTTCGCGCCGTTCGCGCCATTGGCGTCCCCGTAACGGGTGGGGTTGTTACAGGCGGCCAAACCAAGGGCAGCGACGATCAGCAGGGCTTTCGGAAGCAAAGTCATCAGGGGTTATCCTTTTCTTATGGGCTCGATTGCGCCCGTTATATCAGCTTTGCGCGGCCAAGGGAATCAGCCACACTTGAAGAATTACGGCAACATCGGCGACCATGCCGGGTCCGAGGCCGGGCCTTCGGTCGGGATCGCCTTCAGGTTCCGCCCCGAGACATCCACCGACATCAAGCCCGCCTGACCGCCCGCGCCAGCCCCCTCGCGAGTGAACATGATCACCCGGCCATTCGGCGCCCAAGTCGGACCTTCATCCAAGAAGGAGGCCGTCAGCAGGCGTTCCTCAGAACCATCGGTCAGCATCGCGCCAATGTGGAAGCGGCCCTCATTCTGCTTGGTAAACGCGATCATATCGCCGCGCGGGCTCCACACCGGGGTCGAATAGCGTCCCTTGCCGTTGGAAATCCGCACCCCTTCACCACCGCCCGCGCCCATCATATAGATTTGCTGGGTGCCGGAGCGGTCGGACTCGAACACGATCTGGCTGCCATCCGGGCTAAAGCTGGGCGAGGTTTCAATCGACGGCGCATTGGTCAACTGGCTCATCTGGCCCGAGTTGATATCCATCGAGTAAATGTCGGTATTGCCGCCCTTTTCCAAGGAGAACACCACGGTATTGCCATCCGGGCTAAACCGCGGCGCGAAGGTCATCGTGCCGGGCACTTCGCCCAGATTGCGGGTTTTGAGCGAGCCCACATCCATTAGATAAATCGCCGGGAAGCCCGAGGCATAAGACGTGAACAGAATCCGGTCGCCAGAGGGTGAGAACCGGGGGGCGAGGACGATGCTGCTGCTATCCGTCAGATATTTCACATTCGCGCCGTCGTAATCCATCACGCCCAAGCGCTTCTGGCGCTGGTTCTTCGGCCCACTCTCGGCCACATAGACCACCCGGCTGTCGAAATACGGCCCCTCGCCAGTGATGCGCGAATACACCGCATCCGCCACCTTATGCGCCATCCGCCGCCAGCTTCCCGGCGTGCCCGCAAACTGCAAGCCTTCGCCCAATGGTTGCCCCGAAGCCACGTCGAACAGCCGGAACTTCACCACAATCCGGTCGCCCCCGGCCTGCACCGCCCCGGTGATCAGCGCCTGCGTGTTGATCGCCTGCCAATCCGGGTAGGACACCGGCGCATCGAATGAGGTGACGCGGCTGATGTATGCATCCTTCGGCGTCTCGATAAACAACCCGGTGCCAGCCAAATCGGCAGCAACGACGCGAGAGATGTCAGCCGCCAACCCACCAGCCCCGCCCTCGTCAATGAAATCCGGCACCGCGAAGGGCATCGGTTCCACGACGCCCCCTGTGAATGGTTCCAACACCAATCTAGCATGGGCCGGAGCGGCAATCAGGCCGGAGAGTCCGATTAGCAGGGCTGCGGTTAGGAATTTGAATGCTTGCATAATGTCCTCGTTTTGCACGGGCGTTTTATCTGGCCTGCTCGGGCCTTGTGATGTGGCGCGACCTGCGCGGGGTTTGCAGGGGAATCTTTGTAAGATCATCTCAGCCTCAGACCCGAGGGATCAAACGTCATTACGATCACGTTCCATTCGCTGTATTTGGCCGGATCGAGATCGTAGCCGGGTTTACCGCCGCAGCCTTTCACACCCCGCATCACCGCACGCCGCGCGGCCTCAAAGGCCTGCTGGGCTGCGGCCTGATCGCCGCCCTCAAATCCCGTCATCGTAATTCCACCACTGCGCGGGGTGCCATCTTCGTTCATTTGCACCTCCAACATCACTTTCACCCGCGTTGCGGCGGTCGAGAGACTGCCGATGTTCCAGCATTTGTCGATCGCAACCCGCAAGCCTTCCTTCTCACCCGCCGTCATGGGGGGGCCTTCGGGAATGTCAGTCTGCCCGCCATCTTGCGTAGGCGCATCCGAGACCTCAGCCGCCAAAGCCGCATCAACCGCCGCTTGCGTGGCTTCTGCATCGGCCTTCGCCTGCGCATCGGCTTTCTCTTGAGCTTTCTTCGCCGCCTTTTCATCCGCCTTAGCCTGCTTTTCAGCCTCGGCTTTAGCATCCTTCTCAGCCTGCGCATCCAACGCCACTTGTGGGTCTTCCGTCGGTGTCTCCACCACAGGCTTATCCGGGCGCGTTTGTGGACGACGGCTGGAAGTCGGGGCCAAATCTGGCAAATCGGAGGGCTCAGCTTCCGGCACGATGGCGCTGGCGCTGTCCTCCGGCGCGGCGGCGGGCTTTTCTTCCTGAACCACCGGCTGATCGGTCGGCTGATCCGTCACCTCGGGCGTCGCTGTATCAGCCACTTCCGGGGTTTTCTCGGGGCTGACCACCGGCGTATCGGTGATTTTGGTTGCGGGCCGGGGCTTTGGCTTCACCTTGGTCACAGGCACCGCAACCGGCTGTTCTTCCTCGGCAATCGGGGCTGTCACAGGCGGCGCTTCATTCGGCTGCGGATTGTCCGCCACCGGAATATCCGGCGAGGGCACCGCAGGTTCCACCGGGCTCGGTTCCGCCACCGCCACCTCAGGCTCGACCGGAGCAGGCGCTTCGACCTGCGGCTTAGGCTGTGGCTTGGCGGCAGGTTTCACCTCAGGCTTATCCGCCTTGGGCTTTTCCGACTTCGCCGCCGCATCCTGCAACTGCTTCAAATCCGCTTCGGACACCATCGACACCTGCACCGACTCCGGCGGCGGCAATTCGCGCGGCGCAAACAGCCAATCGCCGAACACCACCCAAGTGATGACGACCGCATGACCGATACCCGAAAGGATCTGGCTCTTGTCCATCGCGCCCTAGTTGCCGTCCATCTTCGGCCCGCCGGTGTCGGTCACAAGGCCAATATCATTGAACCCGCCCGCCGCCAGCGCCCCCATCACCTCCGCAACGCGGGTATAAGGCAGCGCGCCATCGGCCCGCAGGTAGATCTTGTTGTCGCTGCGCAGCGCCGCAATCGCCGTCAGCTTGGTGATCAAGTCCGCCTCGGCCACCTCCGAGGTCTGGATCATCAACACCCCGTCCTTGGTCAGCGACACCGTCAGCGGCTCCTCTTGCGAGTTTGCCAAACTGCCCGCCGCCGTCTTCGGCAACTCCAAAGGCACCCCAACCGTCAGCATCGGCGCGGTCACCATGAAGATGATCAGCAGTACCAGCATCACGTCAACAAACGGCGTGATGTTGATATCGGCCATCGCCGCCGACGAACCCCGCCTGCGCCCGCCGCCACCGGATTTTTTGACAACCCCCGCGCCCATCTTACGCGTCCAACTGCCGCGACAGAATGGTCGCAAACTCGTCGGCAAACGCCTCATAGCCGCTGGTGATATGCTCGCTGTCTGCATTGAGCTTGTTATAGAAAATCACCGCCGGGATAGCCGCCACCAGACCAATGCCGGTCGCCATCAAAGCCTCGGCAATGCCCGGAGCCACCGTCGCAAGGTCAGTGTTCTTCGTCGCCGCAATCTGGGTAAACGCGTGCATAATCCCGTAAACCGTGCCAAACAACCCGATGAAAGGCGCGGTCGCCCCCACTGTGGCAAGGAACGAAAGCCCCTTGTTCAACACCTCGGCCTCACGCGCAATCGCCACATCCATCGCCCGGTCAATCCGCGCCTGCGCGCCCGCGATCAGCCCACCATCCTGACGGTGACTCCGTCGCCATTCCAGCATCCCGGCGGCGAAAATCTTCTCGGACGGCCCCTGCGGATCACCACCGATCTTCTCGAACAGCCCATCCAAAGGCTCACCCGACCAGAATTCGCGGTCAAACACCGTCGCCTCGCCGCGCGATTTGCGGAACAGGATGTGCTTTTGAATGATGATCGACCATGACCAAAACGACATCACAATCAGACACACCATCACCAGCTTCACCGTGAGGGTTGCGCGAAAAAATAGGGCGAGCATAGAGAAATCAATCTCTTGCGCCATGCCGACGGCTTCCGTGTTCATTATGCCTGCTCTTGTTATCGGGGCTCTTTGGCCGCTTATTGCCCTAATTCTAACAAGAATTGAACCCGATTGCCAACACAATGGCGCGATTGCGGCAACAAACCGCCCCTGTGGCGCGAACGCGTGAACAGGTGCCTAAATTTGACGCGCGATTTTAATGCCGTTGCGGCAACAGCTTAGCGCGGATTTCTGCCGGGATACGCGCAGGCAGGCCCGAATCCGTCAGACACACCAATGTAACCAAAGCCACAAACAACCGCTCGTCCCCGCGCAAAACCGCTTGGCTCAGCTCAATCCGCGCACCCGAAACCGCCAAACATTCCGTCGTCACAGCCAATACATCATCAAACTTCGCAGGCCGCAGATAATCGGCCTCAACCCGCCGCACCGCAAACACCAGCCCCTGATCGGCTTTCAGCGCCACCTGATCCACCCCCAAAGCCCGCACCCATTCGCTGCGTCCGCGTTCGATGAATTTCAAGTAATTGGCGTAATAGACGATGCCCGCAAGATCGGTGTCCTCGTAATACACCCGCAAATCAAACTGATGCATCGTGCTCCCCCACCCTTGCGTCACCCAGCCGCGCAATCTCGGCAGCCTCAGCGACAATCGCCGCCCGCCCCTGCGGCGTCAAAGCGTAAATTCCCACCGACACGCGCTCGAACCAGCCATAATGATCCGCCCGCATCAACACAGCCGCCCGCGCCACACCCGCAGCTTTCGCCACTCCTGACGCCTTCATAGGCCCTGCTGCCAAGCTGGACAAACACCGCAAAGCATCCTGCCGATATGCCGTCACCCGCTTGATGCCCGTCGTGCCGCCCAGGTTCGGATCGCCCACCCGGCGTTCAAATTCCCGCAGCAACCGCCCCGCCCGCAGGGTATTCTTGCGCGGGCTGTACGGCGCAGGGTCCAGATGCGCCTCCACTTGGCCCCCCTTCACCGCCAAAAGCCCCAAGCCCAGCCGCCGACAGAGCGCCACTATATCCTTATAACGCAGTTTCCAGCCCTTTTCCGTCACCGGAACCGCCAGATACACATCATCAAACAACGCCTGCCGCGCCACACCTTGCATCACCAAGGCGAGGCTAAACGACAGCTTCATCTCGACCACCACCGCAGGTTCATCCCCCCGCCGCGCCAGAATATCGCAAGCGCCAACCTCGCCCTTCACCACATAGCCCTGCGCCTCCAGATAGGCCTTCAGGTCCGGGTAAAGATCCGCCTCTTTCACAGCCGCGCCGCCAGTCGGAACGCATGGCTCGCATCCCGCGCCACCACCGGCATATGCCGCGCATACCCCGCCCGGATGATCCCCGCCACATCGGGCCGCAAGATCACCTGACCGTCGATCAAAGCCAACGGTGACACCTCGGCAAAGGCGCGGCCCGACCAGAGACAAATCACCTGCACCGCCTGCGCCAAAGCCAGATCCTCGGCGGCAATCGCGGCCAGATGATCATCCATCCGCAAAAACACGAAACTCGCCTTGATCGCGCCATCGGGGTCAAAGCGGAAAAACCGATATTGATTGGCCCCCGCCGCCTCCAAACGATCACAGAGCGGGCCAAGCTCCGGCACCAGCCGATCAAGGTTCGGCACCTGCGGCAACTCTGCCCAATCGCGGAAGAAAAACACCATCAGGTTCGCGCCCAGCTCCGGGTCATGCTCGGCCATCTTATGCCCGGCCAGAGTCACAACCGCCTCAATCGCGCCCTTGACCACGCGCAAAGTCGCATCCTCCACGCCAAACACCACCGGCACAATCGGTCGCCCCCAGCGCGCGAACAGATAGCTGCCATCGCTGCGGGTGAAAAACGTCTGAACCTGATCGGGTGTCATAAAGGCCTCCATCTTACGCCCCCCGGATAGCGCGGCTGCGTGCCATGCTCAATCCTGCACGGCTGATCTGCTTGAACCCCCGAGCCTCCGGCGGGGATATTTGAGCAGAGAGGATGACCTAAGAGCTCTCCCCTAGCCATTTCACATTGGCCCAAATATCCCCGCCGGAGGCTCTGAGGCATCAACCAGCACCCGGTATCAAACCTTAACAATCCCTAAACGTCAAAAATCAACACGTTGATAAACAAAGATATTCACTTTTGTCCACGCGTGGACACTAGCCCTCAAACAAATCCTGCTGCCCCGCAGGCTTCGGCGCCTCCAACCCCAAATGCCGCCAAGCCCGCGCCGCCAACATCCGCCCCCTCGGGGTGCGCTGAAGCAGCCCCTGTTGCAGCAAATAAGGCTCAATCACCTCCTCCACCGCATCCCTTGCCTCGGACAAAGCGGCGGCAATCGTCTCCACCCCCACCGGCCCGCCGCCGTAATGCTCGGCCAGCAGCATCAGATACCGCCGATCCGCACCATCGAGGCCAATCTCATCCACCCCCAGCCGAGTCAGCGCCCGATCCGCAATCGCCCGCGTCAGCCGCCCGTCACCCTCCACCGTCACAAAATCCACCACCCGGCGCAGCAGCCGCCCCGCGATCCGAGGCGTCCCCCGCGCGCGCTTGGCGATTTCCCGCGTGCCTTCAGGATCAGACGGAATCCCCAACAGCCGCGCCCCCCGCGTGACGATCAAATCCAGCTCATCCTCGGTATAAAACTGCAACCGGGTCGGAATCCCAAACCGATCCCGCAGCGGCGTGGTCAGCAGACCCAGCCTTGTCGTCGCCCCCACCAAAGTGAACGGCTGCAACTCGATCCGCACCGTGCGCGCTGCAGGGCCTTCCCCGATCACCAGATCCAGCGCGAAATCCTCCATCGCCGGATACAACACTTCCTCCACCACCGGAGACAGCCGGTGAATCTCGTCGATGAACAGCACATCGCGCGGTTCCAGATTGGTCAGGATCGCCGCCAGATCGCCCGGTTTTGCCAGCACCGGGCCAGAGGTCATCCGAAACCCCACCCCCAATTCCCGCGCCATGATCTGCGCGAGGGTGGTTTTGCCCAGACCCGGCGGGCCGTGAAACAGCGTGTGATCCATCGACTCGCCGCGGATTTTGGCGCTTTCAATAAACACCCGCAGATTGGCGCGGGCTTCTTGTTGACCGACAAAATCCTCCAGCACCTGCGGCCGCAGGGCGCGGTCAAGGTCTTCGGGCAAAGCTTCGGGGCGCAGATCGGGGTCAGGTTGCATCAACGCGCCTTCGGAGCCAATAGTTTCAACGCCGCCCGGATTAGGCTGGCGGTGTCAGCCTCGGGCTGATCCACCGCGATGGTGCTGATCGCCTGCGCCGCCTCGCCATGCGCGTAGCCAAGATTAACCAACGCCGACAAAGCATCCGCCGTGAACCCGGCGCGGTTTTGTGCAGCCGTCGGAGCCGCCACTTTGCGAGGAGCCATCGGCGTTACAGGTTCCAAAACGCTGTCATCCGCCTCAGCCGCCACCGCCAGATTGGCCCCCATCGCCATGATGCTTGGCGCTTTCGATTTCAACTCCAGAATAACCCGCTGCGCCAATTTGGGTCCAACTCCCGGAGCCGCCTGAATCGCGCGTTGATCGCCCAATGTCAAAGCCCGCGCCACGCCATCCGCGCCCAAAGTCCCCATGATCGCCATCGCGGCCTTCGCGCCAACCCCCTGCACGGTTGTCAGCAGCTTGTGCCATTCCTTATCCAGAAGTGTTGCAAACCCAAAGAGTTGCAACAGATCCTCGCGCACCAGCAGATCGGTATACAAAGACACGGCCTCGCCCACCGAGGGCATTGCGGCCAAGGTGCGGTCGTTGACATAGACGATATAGCCCACGCCACGCACGTCGATCAGCACCTGATCCGACCCGCGCCAATCCAGCCGCCCCGATAACTTTCCGATCATCCAACCGCCCTTTTCATCGCCGCCTGCAAGCGCCCCGCCGATTGCAGATGATGCGCGTGGCAGATCGCAATCGCCAGCGCATCCGCCGCATCCGGGCCTGCGATTTTGACGCCTGGCAGTTGCACCCGCACCATATGATCGACCTGGCCCTTATCGGCATGGCCCACCCCCACCACGGTTTTCTTCACCGCATTCGGCGCATATTCGCCCACCGTCAGGCCAAATTGCGCGGGCACCAGCAGCGCAATCCCCCGCGCCTGCCCCAGCTTCAACGTCGCCACCGCGTCTTTGTTGACAAAGGTATGCTCGACCGCCGCCGCATCGGGGGCGTATTGGCGCAAAACCTCGGTCAGTTGGCTGTGCAGCGAGAACAACCGCAGCGCCAGATCGCCGATTTCTTCACCGGGGGCCGAGTGGCAAATGCCATTGGCGACATGGGAAAGCTTCGAGCCCACCACATCAATCACCCCCCAGCCGAGGTTGCGCAAACCGGGGTCGATTCCCAAAACCCGCATCCCCGCCCCTTTTTCTTCTGTTTTTGCGCAGATTTTCTGCTTTCGTCAGAATTAGCACGAAAGGAGAACATCCGCCAAGGGTGAATTATTTCTTGCCGCCGCCACAACCCAAGATTATGCAAATGCTGTAAAGCGACATCTCCGCTGCGAAACACGACTGAAAAACACGTTGTTTCCAAACCGCCTATAAAATAGCGGCGGAATTGTGGCGGATGGCTATGCAATGGGCGCAATACAGACTTGCTTGCGTGTCCGTTGCGCGCGCTGTGCAGCATCGCTAGATAGGGGTCACCGGAAGCAAGGTGCTGTTCGGATATAAAAGTTTGTAAAGGATAACCGCTATGGCCGCCTATGAGTCGTCCCGCGCGGCGCCGTTTGGCGCCATCTCGATTTTCCGCTCTGTTCAGTTCGTCTCGACGTTCGCGAACAGCTTCGCTGCTTGGAATGATGCACGCGTCGCGCTCTGGGCAAACTGTCTGACCGTGAGCTTGATGATATCGGTCTGTGCCGTGGTGATGTGGAATTGATTGGTCGCTAAGCGCGCCTGATCTTATCGGATGTAAAAAGGGTCGGTGCCGGGTTGGCATCGACCCTTTGCGTTTGCGGGCTGTGCAGCCCGCCAAATAGAAAACGCAGGCAAGACCGCCGTGGCCCGCCTGCTATTTGCTAAAAATGGCTCGCTTGAAACGGATTATTTGAGTGCCTTCAAGCCTTCGCTGATTTTGCCAGCGACAAACACCGTCGCAGGGTCAGCCTGCATCAGCCAACCGCCAAGGCGATCAAAACCTTCGCCAACCAGCAAGGCCTGCACGCGCTGGTCATAGGCTTTCGCGCCAACCGATTGATAAATCATACCCTTCAGACCGATACCGGCACAGAGCACCATGATCATCGGCACCAGCCAAGAGCGGCGCTTGCGGGCAGGCGGGTTGAAATAGGAACGCCCCAGCGTTCCAGCGGCATCAAAGCCATAGCCTTTGGCGCGCTTTTTCTCAAAGCGCGCAACATTATTGTAAAAATCCACCAGATTCGGGTCGGCCATCCGAATAACTCCGTATTCACTGGCCCCCGCCTTCGCGTTATTTAGCCATAGATTATGGCAAAATTTGGGCAATCTGCAAAAGCTGCCGTCATTTCGCCGTTAATCTTGTGTTCGCCGTCTTAGTTCCGCCGCATCACCATACAGGACCACTCACCCAGATCTTCGCGGGCCTCTGGCGTGAAGCCATTGGCAACATAGGCGGCGGTGATCGATTCGGCCTGCACCACCAGCAGGCCGGACAGGATGATCAGGCCGTTTTGCGCCAGATGTTTCGCCATATCCGGGGCGAGTTCGACCAGCGGGCCTTTCAGGATATTGGCGAACACCAGATCATAGGGCGCGGCTTCGGCCAGACGCGGATGCGCGAAACCGGCGGCCTCCATCGTCTCAATCCGGCCTTCCATATGGTTGATCGCGACATTGGCTTCGGCCACGTCAACGGCCACTTCGTCGATATCGCTGGCAATCACCAAGGCATCGGGCAAAACGCTGGCGGCTGCGAGGGCCAGCACTGCCGTGCCGCAGCCGATATCGGCGACTTTGGCGGGGCGGAAGCCTTCGCCATAGAGCCGATCAAAAGCGCGCAGGCAGCCCAAGGTCGTGCCGTGATGGCCAGTGCCAAACGCCACCGTCGCCTCGATTTGCAAGGCGATCTTGTCGGCAGGGACCTTGTCGGCGTCGTGGCTGCCATAAACAAAGAACCGCCCCGCCTCGACGGGCGAGAGTTCGCGGCGCACTTTGGCGACCCAGTCGATTTCGGGCAGCTCGGACAGAGCGAAGGGTTTGGCATCGAAGGCCATCGCCAGCAGTTCCAACACCGCCTCATTCGGGGCCTCAAGGAAATACGCGCCAACCTCCCACAGGCCTGAATCGTCCTCGATCTCGAACACGCCGACGCCGGTGGGTTCCGGCTCCATCTTTTCGATGGCCTCGGCCAAAGCATTGGCGGCGTCTTCGCCCATCAGGGTGGTCAAAGCGGTGTAGGTGGGCATGGGATGATCCGTTCTAGGGTTGCGCGGCTAGTAAAAGCTTTGCGGGTCAATGTCGATGGAAAGCCGCAGGTTGTTCGGCAGTTTGAACTGGCCGACCCATTCGGCAATCGCGGCTTGCAGCGCGGCGGTTTTCTCAGCCTTGATCAGCAGCCGCACCCGATGCCGCCCCCGCACCCGCGCCACCGGGGCAGGCGCTGGCCCGTAAACCTGCGCGCCCACCTTGCGCAACGGCCCATCACGGCGGGCGAGTTCCGCGCCGAAATCGAACACCTGCGCCACATCCGGCGACGACAGAATAATCCCCGCCATCCGCCCATAAGGCGGCACCCCGGCCATCCGCCGCTCAGTGGCCTCGGCCCGCCAGAAGGCTTCCTCATCGCCGCCCAAAATCGCGCGGATCACCGGATGCTCGGGCTGGAAGGTTTGCAACAGCGCCGTGCCGGGCTTATCCGCCCGCCCCGCCCGCCCCGCCACCTGCCGCATCAGCTGAAACGTCCGCTCGGCGGCGCGCAAATCCGACCCCTGCAAGCCCAAATCCGCATCAATCACCCCCACCAAAGTCAGCAGCGGAAAGTTGTGCCCCTTCGCCACGATCTGCGTACCGATGATGATATCCGCCGCCCCCTCGGCAATCGCCACGATCTGCTCTTTCAGCGCCCGCGCTGATCCGAACAGATCCGACGACAGCACCGCCACGTGGGCATCCGGGAACAGCGCCACGACTTCTTCCGCCAGCCTTTCAACACCGGGACCAACCGGAGCCATCTTGCCCTCGACCTTACAGGCCGGACATTCCGTCGGGATCGGTTTCGTCGCGCCGCATTGATGGCACTGCAGCCGCTTCAAAAACCGATGCTCGACCATCCGCGCGTCGCAATCGTCGCAGCCAACCTGATGACCACAAGCACGGCACAGGGTAATCGGCGCAAAGCCACGACGGTTCAGGAACAGCAAAGATTGCTCTTTCCGCTCAATCCGAACTTTCACCTCAGCCGCCAGCTTCGGCGAAATCCACGCATTCGCGGCCAGCTTCTGCGCCCGCATGTCAATCGCCTGCATATCGGGCAGTTCCGCCGCGCCAAACCGCGCGCCCAGATCGAGGCGGCCATATTTCCCCGCCTCAACATTCGCCCAAGTCTCCAGACACGGCGTGGCACTCGCCAACACAATCGGCGCACCGACGATAGCCGCCCGCAAAACCGCCATATCGCGGGCATTATAGAACACGCCTTCCTCTTGCTTATAGGACGTGTCGTGTTCCTCATCGACCACGATCAGCCCCAGATCGCGGAACGGCAGGAACAGGGCCGAGCGCGCGCCGACCACAAATGACGCCTCCCCCTGCCCCACCATCCGCCACAACCGCCGCCGTTCGGTCATCGTGACACCCGAGTGCCACTCCGCAGGCTTTGCCCCAAACCGCGCCTGCACCCGCGTCAGGAAATCCGCCGTCAGCGAAATTTCCGGCAGCAAAACCAAGGCCTGCTGGCCCCTGCGCAAACATTCTGCGACGGCCTCAAGATAGACCTCGGTCTTGCCCGACCCGGTGACGCCCTTCAGCAAGGTGCCGGAATAGCCGCCCTGCGCAACCAAAGCCACCAGCGCATCTGCCGCCGTAATCTGATCGCCCGCCAACCGCGTATTCGTCACCGGGTTCAGCGGCGGATAAGGCAGATCGCGCGGCGCGTCTTGTTCCAGCACCACGCCCAGCTTGACGAGGCCCTTCACCACCGCAGGCCCACAAGCCGCCTCCTCAGCCAATTCGCCCAAAGTCACCGGGGCGCTACCAAACCGCCGCAACGCCTCCACCACCCGAAACCGCGCTTCGGTCATCTGGTTCGGGATCACCGGACCCAACACATAGGTCTTCTTCATCGACGGCGGATCGCCCAACCCCGGCGCGCGCGTCGCCAGCCGCAACATCGCGGCCATCGGCGTCAGGGTATATTCGGCGGCGCGGGTCAGAAACGCGCGCAACTCGGCCCGCATCGGGGCGGCATCCAGCACGCGGTAGATGCTGCGAATCCGCGCCGGATCAAACTTGCCCTCGCCCGGCCCCCAGAC
Source organism: Cypionkella sp. (assembly GCA_043743975.1). GTDB lineage: Bacteria > Pseudomonadota > Alphaproteobacteria > Rhodobacterales > Rhodobacteraceae > Cypionkella. Next base: position 58,885 of record JAYTVN010000027.1, on the reverse strand, counting down.
CACGCCGATGACGCGGCGCGGCCCCAGCGGCACCTCGACGAAATCGCCATCTCCACAACCGCCCTCGGCTGCTTTATAATCAAGCAGACGGCCCAAAGGCTCGGTGGTCAGCACGCCGACCAAATCCCCCGCCTGATAGACCCGCTCTGCCACCATCCACCCTTTTCTTTTCGCCCATTTGGGGTAAACCCCCGCCCAAGCAGTCGCAACCCACCCTGAGGATACGCCGATGAAATTCTTCGTAGATACCGCCGATGTCGCCGCCATCAAGGAACTGAACGATCTGGGCATGGTGGATGGCGTCACCACCAACCCCTCGCTGATCCTGAAATCGGGCCGTGATATTCTGGAAGTCACCAAGGAAATCTGTGGCATCGTTTCCGGCCCGGTGTCCGCCGAAGTGGTGGCGCTGGATGCCGAAACCATGATCTCTGAGGGGCGCAAACTCGCCGCGATCGCGCCGAACATCACCGTCAAAGTGCCGCTGACCTGGGACGGGTTGAAAGCCTGTAAGGTGCTGTCCGGCGAAGGTAAAATGGTCAACGTCACCCTCTGCTTCAGCGTCAACCAAGCCCTGATCGCCGCCAAAGCCGGGGCGACCTTCATCTCGCCCTTCGTGGGCCGTCTTGATGATATCAACATGGACGGGATGGAGCTGATTTCCGATATTCGCCAAGTCTATGACAACTACGGCTTTGAAACCCAGATCCTTGCCACTTCAATCCGCACGGTAAACCATGTCACCCAATGCGCGCTGGTCGGCGCCGACGTGATGACCGCCCCGCCCTCGGTGATCAAATCCTTGGCCAACCATCCGCTGACCGACGCTGGCATCACGCAGTTCATGAAAGACTGGGCGAAAACCGGGCAGAAGATTCTGTAATAACCAAAGATTCTAAAATGGCGGCCCGATTTTGCAGGCCGCCATTGTGTCTAGATGTATTTCTTCAATGTGCCTGCAGACGGTGGGCGAACAGCAAACCAATTTTCACTCAACACACGCTTATGTTCCTGCTTGTGCTGTAACTCATCGGCAAACATTTCCTCCCAACCAGCGATCCCCGTTTCTTCGTTGACGACGATTGCGTTCAGATAGGGTAGTTTATTCGCCTTACAGAACTTGAAAATAATTCCGAGAGGCTGCTGTAAAGTTCGCCCTGCGCGACGATCAGGATAGCCCATCAATTCTGCAAGATCACCGTAAGTTATCAGGCCAGCCCCTTTGTCGGACATGTCTTGGCGAAATTGCACATATGCGACCAGAATCTGCCAAATGACTTGAGCGCGCACATAGTTACGCTCTCCTTCTGTCTGAAAGTACTTCACTTCACTCACATTTGCACCTACTTGATCATATGTTCATATGATACAATTACACCAAGTTAGGCACTTGTCAAAGCAGAAGATCAACTTCGTTCAACATTTTCACGCGACAAAGGCTTTCATAATTTGTTAGGAGCATGGGAACCCAACTAACGGACAACCAAGCATGATCGACCAGGAACTGCGCGACAAGATCCTCGCGGAACCCGAGGTTCTGCTGGAAGACCGCGATGTGATGAACGCGCTGATTGGCGCGAATGAGCGTCTTATGTGCAGCAATATCGTCGATCTGCGCGGCATCGCGATGGAGCGGTTGGAGGGGCGGCTGGACCGCCTTGAAGACACCCACCGCACGGTGATCGCGGCGGCCTATGAAAATCTCGCGGGCACCAATCAGGTGCACCGCGCGATTTTGCAGATGATGGACCCGCTGAGTTTTGAGGAGTTTCTCAAGACTTTGGCGTCCGATGTGGCGGGCACGCTGCGCGTCGATTGCGTGCGGCTGGTGCTGGAATCGGTGCAGGATGCCGAAGACCCGGCTTTGCGCAAACTCGGCGATGTTTTGTATGTCGCCGAGCCGGGGTTTGTCGGCGAGTATATCTCGGGCGGGCGCAACGTGCCTTTGCGGCCCGTTGTGCTGCGGCAGGTGCTGCCACAATCGGACGCTTTATATGGTGAACGCGCAGGCTGGGTGCGGTCCGAAGCGCTGATGAAGCTTGATTTCGGCAAGGGTCGCCTGCCGGGGATGCTGGTTTTGGGCGCGGAAGACCCGCATCAGTTCAAACCCACCCATGGCACCGATCTGTTGGCGTTTTTCGCGGGCGTGTTTGAGCGCACGATGCGGCGCTGGCTGTCGTGAACAGCCTTGCCATCCCGCCCGCGCAACGCGACGCGCTGGCGCGCTGGCTGGATCATCTGCGGGCTTTGGATGCAGTGGCGGCGCATACCCTGACCGCCTATGCGCGGGATGTGACAGGGTTTCTAGGCTTTCTTGCCATCCATCACGGCGAATCCGAAGGCCTGAAAGCCATCGCAAAAGTCGATCAATCCGATCTGCGCGCCTGGATGTCGTATGAGCGTGACCACAAACTCTCCTCGCGCAGTCTGGCCCGCGAACTCTCAGCCGTGAAGAATTTCATCGCATGGGTCGCCGACCGTGAAAACATAGATGCAACTGCCGTGCTGTCCCAGCGTGGCCCGAAATTCCGCCGCAAACTGCCCCGCCCGCTGACGGTCGACGGTGCGCGCGACATGATCGCCCAAGCAGGCGCGCAAGCCCGCGAGGAATGGATCGCCGCCCGCGACATCGCCGTGATCACCCTGCTCTATGGCTGCGGCCTGCGCATATCCGAGGCACTCAACCTGACCGGAGCCGCCCACCCGCTGCCCGACACCCTGCGCATCTTGGGCAAAGGCGGCAAAGAGCGCCTTGTGCCAACGCTGCCCGTGACCCGTGATGCTGTGGCCGACTATGCCCGCCTCTGCCCCTATGATCTGACCCGCACCGCGCCTTTGTTCCGAGGCGCGCGTGGCGGAGCGTTGAACCCGAGGCTGATTGCGCTGGTGATGGAGAAAGCCCGGATGCAGCTTGGCCTGCCGTCATCAGCCACCCCACACGCGATGCGGCACAGCTTTGCCACGCATCTGTTGTCCGCAGGCGGCGATTTGCGCGCGATTCAGGAATTGCTTGGCCATGCTTCCCTGTCGACGACGCAGGCCTATACTGCCGTCGATGCCGCCCGCCTGATGGAAGTTTACGAAAAAGCCCACCCCCGCGCCTGATCTGCACCCACCCCTTGCCCCGAATCCCGATTTGAGCGATCACAAAGCATGGATATTCGACTTAAAGCCCTTTCCGTCCACCTGCTGACCGCCTCTGGCGCGGTGCTTTCGATGTTCGCGATGCTCGCAGCGGTTGAAGGCAACTGGCGGGTGATGTTCCTCTGGCTGGTGTTCGCGCTGATCGTCGATGGCATCGACGGCCCCCTCGCGCGGCGCTACGACACCCCCAACAACTTTCCGATCTATGACGGCGTGTTGATGGATCTGATCGTCGATTACCTGACCTATGTGTTCATCCCGGCCTATGCTTTGTTCAAATCCGGCATGTTGGACGGCTGGACCGGGTGGCTGGCGATCATCGCGATCTGTTATGGCTCGGTGATCTATTTCGCCGATACCCGCATGAAAACCAAGGATAAGTCGTTCTCGGGCTTTCCGGCCTGCTGGAACATGGTGGTGCTGGTGCTGTTCGCCGTCGCCCCCTCGCAATGGGTGATCCTGATCGCGGTGATCCTGTTGACCGTGACGATGTTCCTGCGGTTGAAATTCGTCCACCCCACCCGCACCAAACGCTGGCGCTGGATCACGCTGCCGATGTCTTTGGCTTGGGTGATCTTCGCCGGATGGGCGGCTTGGATGAACTTCGCCGAAGGGTCGCTGGCGCATTGGGGCTTGGTGATCACTTCGCTGTATCTGTGCCTTGCCGGGATTGTGCAGCAGATCGTGCCGGAGCGGGTGACGCATTAGTCTGGCGCTGCACTTCGGGCAGGCCAAGCCGGGGGTTTCACACCCCCGGACCCCCGTGGGATATTTGGACCAATGTGAAACAAATTTTAGTAAAACTGTAGCAGTCAGAGCCTTGTGAGGATCACCCCGGCCACGATCACCGCCGAGGCTATCGCCTTGCCCTTGGTCATCCGCTCGCCAAACGCCAGCCAGCCGATCAGCACCGCGAACAGGATCGAGGTTTCGCGCACCGCCGCCACCACCGCAATCGGCGCTTTCGTCATCGCCCAGACCGAGACGCCATGCGCGCCATAAGACGCCGCCGCCGCGATCATGCCAACGCCCCAAGCCTTACGGTCGCGCGGCAGCACGTCGATGCCCTTATAGGCCAGCATCCCCGTCGCAAACAGCAAGCCATCGGCGACGAACACCCAAGCCACATAGGCAATCGCATCGCCCGCCACCCGCGCACCATGGCCGTCGAGCATAGTATAGCTGGCGGTTGCGCAAGCCGACCCCAGCGCAAACGGCAGCATCTTGCGGTTCTCACCATGCGAGAAAATCCCCTGCGCCATCAGCAGGATGCCCATGCCCAGCACAAAAATCCCGGCATATTCGTGCAAGGTCAGCGCATCGGCGGGCATCGCCATCGGAAACAGCATCGCCAGCACCGGCCCCAACAGCGCCACGATCAACGGGGCCGAGCCGCGTGCAATCGGATAAACACGGGACAGATCACCATGCTCATAGGCATAGGTCAGGAACGACTTGTAGAAGAAATGCGCGCAACCCGCCATCAGCACCCATTTCCACACCTCAGGCGCGGGCAAAGGGCAAAAACTGGCGACGGCGAGGCCAATCGGCACCTCACCAATCGACAGGATGATCATCGCCCCGATCCGCGAGGTGCCGGTTTTGATCAGCGCATTCCAGAGAGCGTGCAGGAAAGCCGAGCCGAGAACGGCCAGCAGGATAGCTAAACTCAAAATCAGCCCGCCCCGAATAATTTTACAGAACTGTTACAGAGCCTTTGCAGCGGCGGCAATATCCGGCATGATCTTGCCGATAAGGCCAGATCAGATCAAAAGACTGGCCGCCCCCTCCAGACGCAGCAGAAAAACCTTACTCTCCACCCCGCCCTTCGCCGAAAACCCGCCCAATCCCTTCACCGCCAAAATCCTGTGGCACGGGATCAACACCGGAATCGGATTCGCGCCACAAGCCTGCCCGATGGCCTGCGCAGGCGCGCCAATCTCCTTGGCAAGATCGCCATACTGTCGCGTCTCGCCGTAAGGGATCGCCGCCATCGCGCGGCGCACCTGCTCGGCGAAGCCACTGCCAAAATCCAAGGGCAAATCGAACTTGGTCAGGCGGCGGTCAAAATAGGCGGTCAGTTGTTGGATCGCCTCCCTCAAAAGCGGCGTCTCGGGCACGGGCCCCGCGTGCCAATGCAGCGCCGTAATCACCCCATTCGTTTCCGTCACACTGATCGGCCCCAGCGGGCTGTGCATCCCCGCCCGCATCACAGCCCCGCCAAAGGCCGAAACGCCTCGCGCAGCATGTCGGCGAGGCCCTCAATCGCCTCAGACCCGCCGCGCGGATTGCGTTTCAGCACCACCCGTGCCCGGTCGACGATGGGAAAGCCATCCGCATTGGTCAACTCGCGACACCCCGGCGGGATGGTGCTGCGCGAGAGGGGCGAGATCGCGAGACCCGTGCGCGCCGCCACCCGCAAACTGGCCGAGGTGTCACATTCAAACGCCGCCCGCCACGGAATGCTTTGCTGATCAAGACTGCGCAACGCGAAATCCCGGCACCAGTCCGACCTGAAATACACCCCCACAGGCACCGGTTGTTGCAGGTGTTGCGCATGGGCGATGGATGTGACCCACACCGTCGGGTCGAGACACAACACCTCATCGCCCGAGGTATGGCTGCTGTCATAAATCACGGCCATATCAAGGTGATCCTCGTCCAACGCCGCCTGCTGCGGGGCGGTGAAATCGCAGCGCACCGTCACTTCTACGCCGGGATGCCGTTCGGAAAACGCAGCCAGTGCGCGGGGCAGGATGGTTTCGGCATATTCATCCGGGATGCCAATCCGCACTGGCCCCGCAAGCGGTTTTTCCCGCAGCGCCGTCGCCGCCTCCTCCAGCAGACTGGTGACACGGCGCGCGTAGGGCAGCAGTTGCGCGCCCCTTGGCGTCAGCACCACGCCGCGCGGCAGTCGGGTGAACAAAGGTTGCGCAAGGCTCTCCTCCAGCTTGCGGATCTGCATCGACACCGCCGATTGCGTCCGCCCGATCCGATCCGCCGCCGCCGTCACCGAGCCGGTATCCACCACCGCCAGAAACGCCCGCATCAAATCGCTGTCGAGGGGGATCATTGCGCGCTGCCATCTATGAAACCGATGGCTGACATAATTTCTATTCGTTTGTCTTATGTCAAGGATTCGGGCAAAATAGGTCTATCCGAAACGAAGCCGTCCGATCAAACCGCCCCTGAAGGAGTCCGCCATGATCCGTTCCACCCTCGCCACGCTGCGCCAGCGCCATGCTCTGCGTCAGTCCATCGGCAGCCTGCTGCGCCGCGCCGATGATCATTTGTTGGAGGATATTGGCCTTACTCGCTCTGAAGTGCGCGGCTTGATCGCAGGCAGCGCGCCTGCCCAGCCGAAATCCGGCTATTTCGCGCCGTTTCACGCCTGAGTTTTCCCTGACTTTAACGGGCGGAGGTTTCAGCCTCTGCCCGTTTTTTTACATCAAGTTTTAACCAAAAACCCAAGCCGCCCCGGACGCGATCCGGGGCCTCATGGCAATCTTGAAGGCCCCGGATCACGTCCGGCGCGGCGATGGATTGTTACCCCAAAGCGTCGTTACAGCGTTTGCAGGTGCCGGGGTGCTTATGGCTGCCAACATCCGGCAAAATCCGCCAGCAACGCTGACATTTCTCACCCTCGGCCCGCTCAAACACCACACCGATGCCCGGCGTATCGGGCAGGCGGAACGCCTCGGCGGGTTCAGGATCGGCGGTCAGTTGCAGATCGGACGTGATGCACAGTTCCGCAAAATCCAGCGATTTCAAGGCGCTCAGGATCGCGGTATCCGCCACATGCACCACAGGCGCCGCCTCTAGGCTGGCCCCGATCACCTTGGCGGTGCGTTGCACTTCCAACGCCCCGGTGACAACACGGCGGGCGGTGCGGATGCCCTCCCACTTCGCCGCCAACGCGGGGTTCAGCCATGCGGCAGGGGTTTCCGGCATATCGATCAGATGCACCGAAGACTGATCTCCGGGGAAGCGGCAGAGCCAAACCTCCTCCATGGTGAACACCAAAACCGGGGCGAGCCAAGTGGTCAAACGGTGGAACACAATGTCCAGAACCGTGCGCGCGGCGCGGCGGCGCAGGGCATCCGCCGGGTCGCAATACAGGCAATCCTTGCGGATATCGAAGTAGATCGCCGACAGATCGGTGGTGGCGAAGGTGAACAGCTTTTGGAACACGCCTTGGAAATCATAACGCGCACATCCGGCGCGCACCTCGGCGTCGAGTTCCGCCAAACGGTGCAAAACCCACTGCTCCAGTTCTGGCATATCGGCATGGGCGACCTTCTCGGCCTCGCTAAACCCAGCCAAATTCCCCAGCAAAAACCGCATCGTATTGCGCAAACGGCGATAGCTGTCGGCGACGCCCTTCAGGATTTCCTTACCGATGCGCAGATCGACGGTGTAATCCGACAGTGCCACCCATAGCCGCAGAATATCCGCGCCATATTCGTCAATCACCGCTTGCGGCGCGACCGTGTTGCCGATGGATTTGGACATTTTCATGCCCTTCTCATCCAGCGTAAAGCCATGCGTCAGCACACCCCGGTAAGGTGCCCGCCCCTTGGTGCCGCAGGCTTGCAGCATCGAGGAATGGAACCAGCCGCGGTGCTGGTCGGTGCCCTCCAGATACAGATCAGCAATGCCGTCGCTGCTGCCATCCTCACGGTCGCGCAGCACGAAAGCATGGGTCGAGCCAGAGTCAAACCACACGTCCAGCACGTCGAAGACTTGGTTATATTGCGACGGATCGACGATGCCATGCAGCATCTTTTCCTTGAATCCTTGCACATACCAAACATCCGCGCCTTCGGCCTCGAACGCTTCCTTGATCCGCGCATTCACATCCTGATTGCGTAGAAGGAAGTCTGCGTCGGTCGGTTTCGCCCCCACCTTGGTAAAGCAGGTCAGCGGTACACCCCAAGCGCGTTGACGGCTAAGAACCCAATCGGGCCGCGCCTCAATCATCGAATGCAGACGATTGCGGCCCGCAATCGGCGTCCATGTCACCAACTGGTTGATCGAGTTCAGCGCCCGGCTGCGGATCGTGTCGCCATAGGTCGACATGCCATCATCCAGCGGCTTGTCGATGGCAACAAACCACTGCGGCGTGTTGCGGTAGATCACCGGAGCCTTCGAGCGCCAAGAATGCGGGTAGGAGTGCTTGACCTTGCCCTTGGCGAGCAACGCGCCCTGCGCGTGCAGAGCCTTGATATTGCTGACGTTCGCCGCACCCTCTTTGCCCTCGGCATTGATGATGAACTGCCCGCCAAACAGCGGCAGGTCTTTGCGGTAAGAGCCATCGGCCTCGACGTTATAGGTCATCGGCAGGCCGAATTTCAGGCCCATCTGATAGTCGTCATCGCCGTGGCTGGGGGCAGTATGGACAAATCCCGTGCCCGCGTCATCGGTCACATGGTCGCCGGGGAGCAGGGGGACATCGTAGTCCCATTCACCCGCACCGCCTTCGATGCCGCGATAGGGGTGGGCGAGGGTGATTTTCTCAAGCTCGGAAGGCGGCACGCCCCGCAGTCTTTTGAAAAGCGTGACTTTCGCGGACTTGAATACCTCCTCCGCGCGTGCATCGGACAACAGGACGCTTTCACCGACTTGTGCTAATGATCCTTCGGCAACCTCCGTTACCACATACTGCCCGTAAACAAGGTCAGAGTTAAACGCTACTGCCCGGTTCTGCGGGATGGTCCACGGCGTTGTGGTCCAGATCACAACAGACGGCATAAGCCCGTGATTACGGTCCAACACATCCAACTCATGCTGGTTACCCTGTACCTTGATCTTAAACCGCACCCAGATCGTATGGCTGGTATGATCGTGATACTCGATCTCCGCCTCGGCCAGCGCGGTCTTCTCCACCGGCGACCACATCACCGGTTTTGAGCCCTGATACAGCGAGCCGTTGTTGACGAATTTCATGAACTCATCCGCGATCACCGCCTCGGCGTGGTAATCCATCGTCAGATATGGCTTTTCCCATTTCCCCGTCACGCCCAGCCGCTTGAACTCCGAGCGTTGCACGTCGATCCAACCCTCGGCGAATTTGCGGCATTCCTGACGGAAGGCCACCACATCCACGTCGTCCTTGTTCAGCCCCTTGGCGCGGTATTGCTCCTCGATCTTCCACTCGATCGGCAATCCGTGGCAATCCCAGCCCGGCACATAGCGGGCATCCTTGCCCATCATCTGCTGCGAACGCACCACCATATCCTTCAGGATTTTGTTCAGCGCATGGCCGATGTGCAGATGGCCGTTGGCGTAAGGAGGGCCGTCATGCAGGGTGAACGGCTCCCGGCCCGCTTTTTCGCGCAGGCGGTCGTAAACCCCGATCTTCTCCCACCGCGCCAGCCAATCCGGCTCGCGCGCAGGTAACCCCGCCCGCATCGGAAATTCGGTTTCGGGCAGGAAAACGGTGTTGGAATAGTCAGCAGTCACGTCAGCGCACATCAGAGCAGTCCTTGGAAGGGGGGCCTTGGTCGCAGGCCTCAGGAATAGGGGTATCGGTGGGGTGCAACGCACCAAAATCCCGGCGTCTGAAAGCTCAGAGCGCCGGGCCGATAATTCGGAACATGCGTGCGAATATGCGGTCCATCCGCGCCTTATAAGAAGCCCGCGCGGAAAGGTCAAAGCCCTGCGACAGTGCGCAGCATTGCAGCGTCACAGGAAAACCCGCACCTATGAGTGATAGGAGCCCGATATGTCCCCCCTCGCCCGTTTTCCGATCACCCCCGCCGAAATCGACCGCGTGATCGCCGCGTTTTATGCAGCCGTCCGACGCCATCCGGTCTTGGCCCCGATTTTCGCGTCTCACATAGCCGACTGGCCCGCCCATGAGACGAAAATCGCCCTGTTCTGGCGCAACGCCATCCTGTTGGAGCGCGGCTATGACGGCAATCCGATGGCGGTGCATAAGGCGGCGGGCAATGTCCGCCCCGGCATGTTCGATCCGTGGCTGGCACTGTTTGACCAAACCCTTGCCCGAGAACTGCCGCCTGAAACCGCGAAAGCGTGGTCCAGCCTTGCCCACCGCATTGGCCGCGGCCTGCGCTATGGCCTCGTGGACAGCGCCAAAACCGCCTCAGGTGTCCCGCTTCTGCGTTGAAACCTCGCCCGCCCAGCGGTTCAGCCACGCGAGCCCCGCCAGACACAGCCCCAGCCCGAGGAAGCTGGCCACCCGTGTCAGCCCGGTCAGCCCCGCCGCATCCAGCAAGAACACCTTGGCGATGGTCAACCCAATCACCGCCATCGCCACCCGCCGCAAAAGCCCCGACCGCCGTGCAATCGCCTGATAGAGCAGCCCCGCCCCCAGCAGCATCAGCGCCACGGTATAACTATAAAGCTCACCCTGCACCGTGCCAGAAGCCCCCAGCCAATCGCCCTGCCAGAACCGCCGGATTTCCAGCCCAAGATAAAGCGCCAGCAGCGCCAACCCCACCACCAGAAACCCCAGCCGCAAGCGCCGCCCCAGCCCCGGCAGCTTCCACACGGCGGCCAGCAACATCAGCCCCGGCACGCCATAGGCCAGCAGCAGCGTGTCCAAAACCAGCGGCCCCCGCACCAAAGCCCCCGGATCAGAAGCGGAATAGCTGAACAGCGGATTGAACGGCCCCACCGCCAGCGCCAAGGCCCCTGCGGCCAGCACGCCCGCGACCAGTGCAATCGCCTGCCGCAAGCGCACCAGCACCCGCCCAACCGCGCCCGGTAAATCTGCATCAACATCAGCACCAGCCACGGCAGCGCATTCAGACCCGCCGACCAATGCGTCTCGACATCACTGGGGGCCTCGGATGACAAAATAAACCGCATGATCAGCACATTGGCCAAGATCGCCCCCAACCCCGCCGCCGCCGATTCCAGCACGCCTTTCGGCAAAAGCCGCCCCTCGGGCAGCAGCCGCAATGCGACCAGCAGCGCCACAATCACCCCACCAAACGCCAGCACCACCTGTCCCAACGGTGCCGAGAATGCCCAATCCAACCCCGGATCAGCCAGCAAGCGATAGCCCAGCACCGCCACCGCCACCTGAATGAACCAGCCCATTTCCGGCAGTTTGAACCGCCGATCCAACCAAGCCGCGACCAGCGCCAGCAAAGCCAAAGCCAAGGTCAGCGCGGTATGCGTGGTGACCAGAAACAGCGCCAAAGCGATCAGCGACAGCGCCGACAGCGTGGCATAGGCGGGGCGGCGGCGATCTTCACCGCGCGCAAACAGCACCGCCAGCGCCACCATCCCCGCCGCCAGGGCCATCCCATGCAAAGCCCAAGGATAGGCGCCGATCACCCGCTCTGGCAGCCAAAGCAGCGCCAGCACAGCCACCGCGACCGGAGCCACCAAGGCCGCCGCCGCCCCGTGCAGCAGTGCGAGCACGCCCTCCTGCTTTGAGCGCCACGCAAATGCCCCCGACATAAGCGCCGCCATTCCGACCAACCAAGTGATCGTCAGCGGAGCCGCCACCTCCGGCCCGCGATCTGCCGCGCCCAGAAACTCCCAGAACAGTGGCATCTGCGCGAAACCAATCTGCACCAGCATCGCCCAGAACCCCACCACTGGCACAAAGCCCAGATCGGCCAGCCCCTCGGCCTTTTCCGCCCACAAGACAAAGGCCAGCGCCAGCAGGGTCAGCCCGCCCAAAGCCAGCATCGCCTCGGCGGGAGCCGCCCCCGCCAGCAGCGCCAGCCCGACACTCGAGGCCAAAGCCGCCCCCGCCGCAAGCATCACCGGAAAGCCGGGCCGCATCTTGCCCAGCACCGCCATCAGCACCGACGGCCCGTCCTGACGCGGGCTCAACCCGCGCTCGGGCACCGCCACCGCCAGCACCGGCAGCGCCAGCAGCAGGCAGACCCATCCCGCCACGCCCGCGCCGCCCATCAGCGACAACCACCCGCCCGCATAGCCCAAAACCAGCGCCAGCACCGAGACCCAAGCCCAGCGCCGCAACGTATCCACCCCCAGCCCCAAAGCCGCGATCAGCACGAAATAGCCGTAAAGCCATGGGGCGGCCTCGGCCCCACCCGCCACCACAAACGGCGCGGCAAACGCCCCCAGCAGCCCCACCGCGATCAGCAAAGGTCCATAGAACCAGCCCAACACCAGCGCCAAAACCGCCGTCGCCACCAGCCCGGCAAACGCCATCTGCGGCCCGATCAGCCCATACATCAGCCGCGCCGACAACACGGCAGCGAACACCGACACCAGCCCCGCCCCCGCAAAAACCGACGGCAGATAGGCGGTCGAGACATCCTCACCATCCCCCGACCGCCGCCGCAGCCACTCACCCGCGCCGATCAGACACAGCCCAAAGGCGATCCCCGAAAGCACCCGCAACCCCGGCGGCAACAGCCCGTTTTCAATGCCATATTGCACGAAAAACACCCCGGCCAAAGCCAGCGAGGCGGCAGACACCACGTAAACCCAATTCGCCTTCAACCACTCCGCCAAGCGCGTGACCACATTCGGCCCGGCCGGCAGCCGCGCCTCTACAGGCGCAGCCTCGGCAGGGGCCACAGCCCCACCACGCGCCGCCGCCCGCTCCCACGGCGTCATCGGTCTTGCCGCCGCCGCATCCGCAGGCTCGCCCGCTTTGGCCTCGGCAACGGGCGCAGCCGCGTCAGCCTCAACCGGCCCAGTCTCATTCAGCCCAGCCTCATTCAACACCGGATCAACAGAGGCAGCCTCCACGGTTACCGCCGCCGCGATCCCCACAGCGGCAAGCCCATCCGGCACGGGCGCTTGCGCCACAGTCCCCGCGCCCAGCATCGCCTGCAACCGCGCGCCCTGCGCAGCCAACTGGCGTTCCAGATCACCGACACGCCTGCGCAAACCGCTTTGGCCGATCAGCAGCACGATGATCAGCACTGGAATGGCAAGCGCCACCAAGGCCAGCAGAACCAGCAACCCGTCCATCCGATACCCCCACCGCTTTTCGCGACATTAGACCCAGCCCGAAGTTCTGCACAGTGGGGAATATCCCACCCGATAAGCTCTTGCCGCCGCAGCAATAACCCGCACAAATGGCCATATGAGCACGCAATCCCCCCCGCTAACCATCGGCATCATCGGCGCAGGCATCGGCGGTCTCGCTACCGCAGCCCTTTGCGCCCAATCCGGCCACCGCGTCACGCTGGTCGAGCGTTTTGCCACCCCCCAGCCGCTCGGCTCCGGTCTTGTGCTGCAACCCGTAGGCCTTGCGGTGCTGGACGCCATCGGCGCAGATGCCCGCGCTTTCGGGGCCGAGGTCAGCCAAATGCGCGGCCATGCCGGGAAGCGCAAAGTCCTCGATGTCGCCTACAAAGCCGATGCCCCCGGTCTTGCCATCCACCGCGCCAGCCTGTTCTCGGTGCTGTGGAGCGCCGCCAGTGCCGCAGGCATCACCCTACAAACCGGGGCGGCCTGCGTTGACGCCCCCCTTTCCCATAACAAACGCCTGATCCTGCGCGATAATGCCGACCCGCTCGGCCCGTTCGATCTGGTGATTGACGCCTCGGGCGCAGGCTCCCTCCTCTCGCCAATGCAGGCCCGCCCCTTAAGTTTTGGCGCGATCTGGGGCACTGTGCCTTGGCCCAAGGATACCAACCTCCCGCGTGATCAGCTCAGTCAGCACTACCAAGCCGCCCGCCACATGGCTGGCGTGCTGCCGATCGGCCAACTTCCGGGCAATCCCATACCCCACGCCGCCGTGTTCTGGTCACTGCCCCGCGCCAAGCTCGACGATTGGCCCCGCCAAGACCTCAGCCAATGGAAAGCCGAAGTCACCCGGCTTTGGCCGCAAATGGCCCCTTTCCTGACCACCCTGCACTCCACCGCCGATCTGACCCCCGCCCGCTACAGCCACGGCACCCTGCGCCGCCCCTATAGCGAAGCCCTCGCCTTCATCGGCGACGCAGCCCACCGCGCCAGCCCACAGCTCGGCCAAGGGGCAAATATGGCGCTGCTGGATGCCTTCGCGCTGCGCGAAGCCCTCCGCCTGCCGCTGACCGAAGCCCTGCCCCGCTACGCCCAAATGCGCCGCTGGCATGTCCGCGCTTATCAAGCCATGTCCGCCGCCTTCACCCCGATGTATCAATCCGGCAGCACCACCCTGCCACTTCTGCGCGATCATCTGCTCGCCCCAATGGCGACGCTATGGCCAATCAACCGGATGCTGACCGCGCTGGTCTCCGGCACCCTGCTGCCACCCGTCGCCGGGATGCACTGGCCGCAAACCACTGGACAGCGGCCCACAGCGCGCTAGGCTACAGGCAAAGCAAACCCCATGCGTGACCCCTCCCTGAACGTGCTTGCCGGCACGGCCTTACCCCGCCTGCGCGATCATCTCTTGGCCCCGATGGCCACGGTTGTTGGAATATGCGGGATGTGATCTTTTTGATCACGTTGGCAGCGGCCTGCGGCGATCATCCTATGGAGAGGCTCGCCGAATTAGCAGGTCGATCACGCGAAATCGCAAAGCTTAGAAACTGACGCGAATTGCCTGATATGGCATGAGGAAAATCAGGAGATTACGATGCGGGTCGTAAAAAATACGGAAACTTTTTCCATGTGTATGATTGGTCTCGCTTTCTGGATGTCGGCATGTGTCGGGTCGGATGGGAGACACCCGGATTTAGACCGCTATGTGCATTTTCCGGAAGGGGCGGTTGCTCCGGCAGGCCTCGATCAGATCGTACGAGAAATGTCGCAGCGAGAGGTCTTAAAGATTCTCGGCCCGCGTTATCGGATAACGCATGCCACTACCGCAGATGAGGTTTTTGGGCCAGTCGCAGATAGTTTTCAGTATATGGAGAATGGCGGTCTGAAGATTGCAGAGGTGTTCTACGACACGGACGGGCGCGTTGAAGCCATATACTACGGTTCCAATAAGGAACATACCATCGAGTGAACCCGATCAAACGCTGTTTCGGTGTGCTTACGCCCCCCGCCAAAACTATGGACCCAATATACACGTGAAATCCCGACCTCACCGCACTGTATCCGGCACCATGCTGCCCCCGTGGCGGGGATGAATTGGCCGCAAAGCGCTGGACAGCGGCCCCCAGCGCGCTAGGCTACAGGCAAAGGAAACCCGATGCGTGACCCCTCCCTGAACGTGCTTGGCAGCGTGTTGGAAAGCTGCTCCTCCGCCCCCGTCACCGGGTTTTTCCGCGATGGCTGCTGCAACACCGGGCCGATGGATCAGGGGCTGCACACCGTCTGCGCACTGATGACGGCAGAATTTCTAGCCTATTCCAAATACTTAGGCAATGATCTGTCCACCCCGCGCCCGGAATACGGCTTTGCGGGCCTGAAACCCGGCGATCAATGGTGCCTCTGCGCCGGCCGCTTCCTGCAAGCCCATGACGAAGGTGTCGCCCCGCAAATCTTGCTGAAATCCACCCACCACCGCACTTTGGATGTGGTGGCCTTGCACATCCTGCAAACCTACGCCGCCGATTGATCAAGCAGCCGTCTGCGGCACCGGCAACCGCAGGGTGCCATCCTCATCCCGCATCAGATCTTCGATGAACAGCGACAACAGTTGCGAGCGGCCACTCACCCCCGCCTTGCGATAAATCGCATTGGTCTGCGCTTTCACCGTGCCCTCAGAGGTGCTGCGCAAAGCCGCAATCTCGCCAGTCGACATGCCCTTGATCGCGAACAAGGCCACGTCCTTTTCCGCAGGGGTCAGCCCCCATTCGGCAAACCGCTCGGCCAGCAGCACCATGAACGCGCCCGAGGCGCGTCGCAGCCGGGTCTCCGCCTCCCGCCTGTCCAAAATCGCCCGGCGCAGCAGGATCGCGCCCAAAACCACGCCCACAATCAGCCCGAACGCCGCCCAGATCTCCATGATCTCGCGCAGTTCCCACGGCAACGGCGTGGTGGTGATGCCGACAAAAGACGACAAAATATCCGACACGAAAAAAATCGCGCAAGCCGCCTGCAACAGAAAGATCGCAAAGACGAAAGCCGGATGTCTCACGTATGCTCCAAAATTCTCACAATGACTGTTCGGCACGGATTCCTAACGGTTCCGCGCAGCTCAGTCCTCCTCACCACCATCGCCGGACCCGCCGTGACCGGACCCGCCATGGCCCTCCGATCCATCGTCACCCGAGTCGTTATCATCTGACCCGCCCTCGCCAGACCCGCTGTCGTCCGAGCCATCACCTTCCGAACTGCCTTTGCCCGAACTGTCGCCGCCCGCAATCTCCGGCACCACCTGACCATCCGCAGCCAGCAAAACATCGCGCAAAATCTCACCGGTGCGCGGGTTCAGGATGATCTCGCGGGAGGCCCCGCCGCGCGCCGCGACAATCCGCACCCGCCCCAGCAGGGTGGTTTCCACATTGATCTCGCGGTAGCCTCGGCTGCGCAACTGCGCCACCACCGACTTTTGAAAGCTCTCCGCCATTGCGGCGCTGGCCATAAAGACAGCGCCCATCACGCCACCCGCGCACTGCCGTAAGAAAGCCCTGCGCCCCAAGAAAACTCTGCGGTTCATCCCGTTTCCCTTTAAGGCCAAACCCGCCCCGGCTGCACCCATACTATCACCGATGCCAAGCCCCCCGGCAAGGCCGGGGCGCCTGACGCTTGCAAAACCGACCTCAATCGTCCGAGCTGCCCTCGCCACCACCATCATGACCGCTACCGTCATGGCCACCGTCATCATGACCGCTGTCGTCGTGCCCGCTGCCGCCATTGTCGTCGCCCATATCATGATCTGGGCCATCATCCGACGCGCTGTTGTCATCAGCACTGTCGTCATCCGTGAAATCGTGATCGGTGCTCGACACTTCCAGACCACTATTGGTGTCACCCACGCCTGCGGCCTCCGATTCACGCTTGACCACGTCGCCAGTGGCTTTGTCGTAGACCACCTCGACCTTCACCCCATCCTTGACGCCTTCCACCTTGATCTGGTTCGGGCTTTCCTTCACCTCGATCGCCGAATAGGCCGCGTCCTGATAGGTTTTCACCACATCCGCCACGGTGATCGCCTGCGCCATGCTGGCCGAAAACGCCAGCCCTGCGATGAAGATCAGGGGTTTCGCTGTCCGTCTCATCCTGTGTTCCTAACTTTGCTGAAAGGCCAAACCATGCCGCATCCGGCGACAGGTTCAGCGATGACAGCCCAAACCGCCGCTGCCTATTGGCGCAGAGTTTACCCCGACCAGATCAGCCCAGAGTTTGCGGATATAAACCACAGTTTAGGGAAAACCCGGCATAAGCGCTTGACCGCACCAAGGGAGACTCCCGCGAAAACTCAGAAAAATAAGCCTATATCAAATGCTTAAGACATTGGTCTGAAGCTTCCGCGCTGATCGTCAGACCATGGTCCGAGCGGGCAAATTGCTGATTCGGGCAAGGGCCCAGCAAAAAGCCGCGCCAATCTGCATCGGCGCGGCCCCACAATGTTCAATCCGGCTTCAGATCTTCATATCAAAGCCAAGATGCTTGGCGACGGTGAAAATATCCTTGTCGCCGCGCCCACACATATTCATCACGATGATATGGTCGCGCGGCAGCGTCGGCGCGATCTTCATAACATGTGCCAAGGCATGCGAAGGCTCCAGCGCCGGAATGATCCCCTCCAGCTTGCAAGACAACTGAAACGCCTCCAAAGCCTCGGCATCGGTGATGCTGACATATTGCGCCCGGCCCATATCGTGCAGCCAAGAATGTTCCGGCCCGATCCCCGGATAATCCAGACCCGCCGAGATCGAGAAGCCTTCCAGAATCTGCCCGTCATTGTCCTGCAACAGATAGGTGCGGTTGCCATGCAACACACCCGGACGCCCGCCGGTCAGCGAGGCGCAATGCTGCATCCGGTCATCGACGCCCTTACCGCCCGCCTCAACCCCGATGATATTCACCGACGGATCGTCCAAGAACGGGAAAAATAGCCCCATCGCGTTCGAGCCGCCACCAATCGCCGCCACCAAAGCGTCAGGCAAACGGCCCTCGCCCTCTTGTTCCGCCAACTGCCAACGGACTTCCTTGCCGATGATGCTTTGGAAATCCCGCACCATCGCCGGATAGGGATGCGGTCCCGCCACCGTGCCGATGCAATAGAACGTGTCGCGCACATTGGTCACCCAATCGCGCAACGCATCGTTCATCGCATCCTTCAGCGTGCCACGACCGGAGGTGACCGGAATAACCTCCGCCCCCAACAACCGCATCCGAAACACGTTCGGCGCCTGCCGTTCCACATCATGCGCGCCCATATAGACCACGCATTGCAACCCGAACTTCGCACACACCGTCGCCGTCGCCACGCCATGCTGCCCCGCCCCGGTTTCCGCGATAATCCGGGTCTTGCCCATCCGCCGCGCCAGAATGATCTGCCCCAGCACATTGTTGATCTTATGCGCGCCGGTATGGTTCAACTCATCGCGCTTCATATAGACCTTGGCACCACCGAGATGCTCGGTCAGACGCGGCGCGAAATACAGCGGGCTCGGACGGCCCACATAATGCTTCCACAGATCATCCATCTCGGCCCAAAACGTCGGGTCGGTCTTGGCGAATTCATAGCGTTCTTCCAGATCAAGGATCAGCGGCATCAGCGTTTCCGAGACAAACCGCCCGCCAAACTTGCCAAACCGCCCCGCCTCGTCCGGCCCGGTCATAAAGCTGTTAATGCCGTCTTCCATCGCTGATCTCCCCGTTTGTTGCAAAGGGTGTAGCGATGTTGGTTGCCGGGGAAAAGGGGCCTTCCGGCCCCCTCGCCCTATCGGGCTCACCCCCCGAGGATATTTCAGCGCAGAGGATGACCTTAAAGGCTTTTCTTGTAGCCGATATGGCTGGGCGTGTAGCCCAACCGATCATAAAACTGATGCGCCCGCGCCCGGGCCTCACATTCCGCCATCAACGCCTCGCCAATCTTTTGCCCCCGCAGATCAGCCACCACCCGCACCGCCTCGACCAAAGCCCGCTTGGCTCCTTGCCGAGACAGGCCCGCGAGGATCGTCAACTGACAGGTCGCCACAATCCGCCCGCCCAACTCGCCCACGATCAGCTGATGCATCGGATTGGCCGCGATCTCCTCAAACGCCGCCAGATAGGGCGCAAGCTCCCCGCTTTCCCGCGCCTGCCCAAGTGGATCATCCGCCAACATCGCCACCAGCGCCGCCACATCGTCGCGCTTGGCGTCGCGAAAGCTTACAGCCACTGCGCCCGCCCCTTGCCCACCGCATCGGCGACATTGGCATAGCCCTCCCGTTCCAACAGCGCATCCAGCCCCCGCGCGATCTTGGCTGCCAAGGAAATCCCCTGATACACCATCGCCGTGTAGAACTGCACCGCCGAGGCCCCGACGAGGATCTTCACAAACGCCTCCTCGGCGCTGGCAATGCCGCCCACCCCGATCAGCGGCAGCCTGCCTTCGGTCAGAACCGAAAGTTGCGCCAACACCCGCGTGGACTTTTCAAACAATGGTGCCCCCGAAAGTCCGCCCACTTCACCCTTGGTTGAACTTATCAAGTCTTCTCGCGCCAAAGTTGTATTGGTTGCAATGATCCCCGCCACCCCCGACGCCAGCGCCACCTCGGCAATCTCAGCCAATTCATCCGCGTTCAGATCTGGTGCGATCTTCAAAAACACCGGGATCGGCTGCGCCAACTCTGCCCGTGTCTGCATCACCCCAGCCAGCAGCGCCGACAAAGCCGCCCGCCCCTGCAAATCGCGCAGCTTCTCGGTGTTGGGCGAACTCACATTCACCGTCGCGAAATCGACATGCGGCCCACATACCGCCAACACGCGGGCAAAATCCAACGCCTTATCGGCTGAATCCTTGTTCGCGCCAAGGTTCAGCCCCACCGGAACCGCCCCCCTGACCCTTGCCGAAAGCCGCGCCGCAATCGCCTCGGCCCCCTCGTTGTTAAAACCAAACCGATTGATCGCCGCCCGATCCTCCGTCAGCCGAAACAGCCGAGGCTTCACATTCCCCGGCTGCGGCCGCGGCGTCGCGGCCCCGACCTCGACAAAGCCGAACCCCGCCCGCGACAACGGCCCCACCACCGTCACATTCTTGTCAAACCCCGCTGCCAACCCCACCGGATTGGGCAAATCCAGCCCCGCGACCCGCGTGTGCAACCGATCCGACGTCACAACCCCCGGCAAAGGCACCAGCCCTACCGAAAGCGCCTTCAACGACAATCCATGCGCCCGCTCGGGGTCAAACCGATGCAGCACCGCCAGCCCCAAAGCCTCGATCACGCTCAAAACACCCCCTCCGGGAAGATATGACCACTGCGGCCCAGCGGCAAAGATTTGTCCCACACCACATCGGCCAAAACCAAATGCCGATAGAGATGCGGAAACAACGCCCCACCGCGCGAGGCCTCCCATTTCAGCGCCGCCCCCAGCCGATCCGCATCGCAGGCCACCAGCACCAGATCGGACAGATCGGCAAAATACTTCGCCGCCGTCTCGGCCAGTTGCGGCGCTGCCGAAAAATGCACAAAGCCGTCCGCCAGATCAACGGGGGCCCCCGCCGTCTCGCCAGCCTCGCGAAAAGCGTCCCATTCGACGCGCAGGAATATCTTGTAAATCAGCATGACCGCCTCATGCCCTGCCCTAAGCCATCGGTCAAGCATCTGTCATCAGCGCGTCACCGCCAAGCGCAATGCTCGGGCCATCCGGGCTTTGACAGACTCAAGCCTAGGTTGCACTCTACCCGCATCCAACCCCGAAGTGGAGATCGCCATGCCCCTGTCGCAAAGCATCCGTGCCGCGCTGTTGTCCGCCACCGCCCTGCTGCCGCTGAGCGCCGCAGCCGAAACGGTGAAACTGACCTTGCTTGGCGTCGGCGATGTCTATAACTTCACCGAGGAAGATGGCCGTGGCGGCTTTGCCCGCCTGAACGCCGTCGCCCGCGCCGAACGCGCCGCCAACCCCAACACGCTCTATCTGTTTGACGGCGATATGCTGTCGCCGTCGCTGCTATCGGGGTTTGATAAGGGCCAGAACACTATTGATCTGACCAATATCGTGCCCTTCATCGTGCCCTTCGATTTGGCCGTCCCCGGCAACCATGAATTTGACTTTGGCCCCGCGAATTTCCTCGAAAAGGTCAAAGCCTCGAAATACCCATGGGCCGCGATCAACATCACCAATGCCGATGGCTCTGCGCTGGAAGGCGTCGGCGGGGTCACGGTCAAGGACATCGCCGGGCTGAAAGTAGCACTCATCCCGGTGGTGCAAGACACCTCACCTTCGGTCGCAGCCACCGGCGATCTGAAATTCCAACCCACTGTCGAGAGCGCCATCAAAGCCGCCAAAGCCGCCCGCGCCGATGGCGCTGATATCGTGGTAGGTGTGGTGCAGACCGATATGGACAACGACCGCAAACTGCTGAAATCGCACGCTTTCGATGTGATCCTGTCGGGCGATGACCATTCCTATGCCACCGCCTATGATGGCGTCACCGCTTATATTGAAACCTCGATTGACGGCCAATTCCTGTCGCCCATCGACCTGAATGTCGACATCGGCGAAAAAGATGGCAAGCGCGTGATCTCTTGGACCCCGGCCTTCCGCTTCATCGACACCGCCAACATCACCCCCGATCCTGAAACGCAAACCATGGTCGATAGCCTCAGCGCGGGCCTTGATAAAACCCTCAACGTCGAAATCGGCAGCACCGCAACCCCGCTTGATTCCCGCCGCAACGTGGTACGCGCCGAGGAATCCGCGATGGGCAATCTGATCGCCGATGCGATGCGCGCGGCCACCGGCGCGGATGTGGCCCTGATGAACGGCGGCGGCATCCGGGCGGATCGCACCTATGACGCGGGCAGCAAACTCACCCGGCGCGATATCCTCACCGAACTGCCCTTCGGCAATGTCACCGTGCTGACCGAACTGCCGGGCAGCCAACTGCTCGGCGCTTTGGAAAATGCCGTCAGCCAAGTCGAAAAAAGCGCGGGCCGCTTTGCGCAGGTCTCGGGCGTCACCTTTGCCTATGATGCCTCGGCTGAACCCGGCACCCGTGTCTCGGAAGTCATGATCAATGGCACCGCCCTGAACCCCGACGCGCTTTATAAAGTCGCGGTCAACAACTTCATGCTGGATGGCGGCGATGGCTATAGCAGTCTGGGCGGTGGTCGTCTGATCACCGACACCGGAGCGGGCAATCTCGTCGCCACCGACGTGATGCGCTATGTCGAGAAACTCGGCACGGTAAAGCCCGTGGTCGAGGGCCGCATCAAGAAGCTCGGCCAATAAGGCCGCAACCACAACATCACGAAAGCGTGAACGCGGCAGGGCGGCTGAAACTTCCACCCCCGCCGCCCCGTTTCCCTTTCATACGGCACGGAATCAACCTGCCGATTGAAAGGGAAGCTGCCATGAAAACCTCTGCTCTCGTCCTTGCCTTCGCGCTGATCTCTGGCCCCGCACTCGCCGAAAATCCGATGGTCGGCGGTGCCGCCATGTATGAAACCAAAAACATCGTCGAAAACGCGGTGAACTCGAAAGACCACACCACTTTGGTCGCCGCCGTCAAAGCCGCAGGTCTGGTCGATGCTTTGCAAGGTGCCGGCCCGTTCACCGTCTTCGCCCCGGTCAATGACGCCTTCGCCGCTTTGCCCGCAGGCACCGTTGAGACGCTGCTGAAGCCCGAAAACAAAGATATGCTGACCAAGATCCTGACCGCGCATGTTGTGGCTGGCCATTACACCACCGCGCAGATGGCGAAAAAAGCCAAAGCCTCGAAAGACGGCTATTTCAACATGACCACGCTGTCGGGCGACCATCTGTCGGCCAAGATGAAGGGCGGCAGCCTCTATATCTACGACGAATCCGGCACCGCGGGCAAAGTCACCATCTCGGATGTCGAGCAATCCAATGGCGTGATTCAGGTCGTGAACAAAGTTTTGCTGCCAAAGTAACCAGTGGCAGTGGTCTTTTAATCAGTGCTGGGCCAGCGCCAGTATCCTCCAGCGCTCGCCCTGGGCGCGGTCTGCTCCCAATGCAGATCGCGCCGTTTTTTATTCAGACCGCCCGTTGCGCCGCACCCCAGCGGAGACAAGCGGCGGCACGCCGCGCAGACGACCTAAAGGAATGCGGCACTTGCCGCGCAATTTGAAAACCGCTGGTGGCAGGGTCAGGCTGACAAGATCGGGCAGGACAGGCTCAAGCCCGCTTCAGCCGGATCACCACATCGACCCGGCTCACCGCCATGCCCTCGGGGGCCTCCGGCAGACCCGCAATCACCAATTCCTCGGCAGGCGCATCGGTCAAAGCGTGGCTGTCTTCCCAATAGAAATGCGGATGATCATCCAAACGGGTGTCGAAATAACTGCGCGCGCCGTCCACCACGACCTCATTCAGCAATCCGGCCTCACAAAACGCCCTGAGCGTGTTGTAAACCGTCGCCAAACTCACCTTCGCGCCCGAGGCCCCGACCGCCGCATACAGGCTTTCTGCCGTGACATGCCGATTCATGCCATCGCCCACCAGCAACCCCGCCAAAGCCAACCGCTGCCGCGTCGGGCGCAATCCGCCCCGCGCCAACCATGTCGTGCTGCGTTGTTGTTCGCTCAATCCCATCGCCACTTTCCAAGCCGGGCCCAAGCCCGATGCGTCTTTTCCCCCATATAGAGTGTAAAACCCGTGCTTTTCAAACGAAAACCCCAAACGCGCCGCTGCAACCCCGCCGCCCCACACTTGTTCGCCTCGGGCGTGGGTGTTACATGGGGAAACGGCCAACCACAAAGAACAGCCACTGGGGGGATTTCGAGGGCATGAGCGGTTTTCCAACTTCGTTCGACAAGGACGACCTGCTGAAATGTGCGCGCGGCGAATTGTTCGGCCCCGGCAACGCGCAACTGCCCGCGCCGCCGATGCTGATGATGGACCGCATCACCGAGGTCTCCGCTGATGGTGGCGAGCACGGCAAGGGCCATATCATTGCCGAATTCGATATCACCCCCGATCTGTGGTTTTTCGACTGCCACTTCCCCGGCAACCCGATCATGCCCGGCTGTCTGGGTCTTGACGGCCTCTGGCAGCTCACCGGCTTCAACCTCGGCTGGCGCGGCTGGCAAGGTCGCGGCTATGCGTTGGGCGTCGGCGAAGTCAAGCTGACCGGCATGGTCCGCCCGGACCGTAAACTGTTGACCTACCGGGTGAATTTCACCAAAGCCATCCAAACCCGCCGCCTGACCATGGGCGTCGCCGATGGTATCGTCGAGGCCGATGGCGAGGTGATCTACATCGTCAAAGACATGAAAGTTGCCCTGTCAGAGAGTTAATCTGACAAAATCGACCTGTCAGAGAATTAATCTGACAAAACTGGCCCCAGATCCGTCTGA
This sequence comes from Cypionkella sp., assembly GCA_043743975.1. Classification (GTDB taxonomy): domain Bacteria; phylum Pseudomonadota; class Alphaproteobacteria; order Rhodobacterales; family Rhodobacteraceae; genus Cypionkella. The sequence goes on along the minus strand of JAYTVN010000027.1, from coordinate 34,421 downwards.
TGCGCCTACTGCAAGAAAAAGGAGACAGCCATGCGTCGCGTCGTCATCACCGGGATCGGCATCATTTCCCCGATCGGCAATAACGCCACCGAGGTCGAGGCAAGCTTGCGCGCAGGCAAATCCGGCATCGTCTTCGCACCAGAATACGCCGAGCATGGCTTCCGCAGCCAAGTCCACGGCATGCCGCAGATCGACCTTGCCGCCCATATCGACAAACGCGACATGCGCTTCATGGGTCCGGGGGCCGCCTATAACTTCCTCGCCATGCAGCAGGCGATCGCGGATTCGGGGCTAGAGCCAGACGATGTCTCCAACGAACGTTCCGGCCTGATCATGGGCTCCGGCGGCCCCTCGACCTCAAACTTCTTCCAAGCCTTCGATGCGGTGATCAACAAGGGCGCGCCGAAGAAAATGGGGCCGTTCATGGTCACCCGCTGCATGTCCTCGACCAACTCCGCCTGCCTCGCCACCCCGTTCAAGATCAAGGGCGTGAACTATTCGATCACCTCGGCCTGCTCGACCTCTGCGCATTGCATCGGCAATGGCGTGGAACTGATCCAGATGGGCAAGCAAGACGTGGTGTTCGCAGGCGGTGGCGAAGAACTCGACTGGACGCTGTCTTGCCTGTTTGACGCCATGGGCGCGATGAGCAGCAAGTATAACGACACCCCGGAAACCGCCTCGCGCACCTATGACGCCACCCGCGACGGCTTTGTCATTGCAGGCGGCGGCGGCGTGGTCGTGCTGGAAGAACTCTCCCATGCCCTCGCACGCGGCGCTAAAATCTACGGCGAAGTCACCGGCTACGGCGCCACCTCCGACGGCTACGACATGGTTGCCCCTTCGGGCGAGGGCGGCGAACGCTCGATGAAACTCGCGGTGGCCACCCTGCCCGAAGGCCGTAAAGTCGACTACATCAACAGCCACGGCACCTCGACCGTGGTCGGCGACATCACCGAGATGGACGCCATCCGCCGCGTGTTCGGCAAGGGCCACACCCCCCCGGTCGCCTCGACCAAATCGCTGACCGGACACTCGCTTGGCGCAACCGGCGTGCACGAAGCGATCTATAGCCTGTTGATGATGAACGGTGATTTCATCGCCGCCTCCGCCAACATCACCACCCTCGACCCCGCCTTGGACCCATCCGAGATCGTCACCACCCTGCGCGAAGGTGTCAAACTCGACTCCGTCCTGTCGAACTCTTTCGGCTTCGGCGGCACCAACGCGACCCTGCTGATGAGCAAGTATCTGGCCTGATCCGCCACTAAAAGGAGTGCCAGTATGGCTGATCTGATGAAGGGCAAGCGCGGGCTTGTCATGGGCGTCGCGAATGAACGCTCTATCGCCTGGGGCATCGCCAAAGCTCTGGCCGAAGAAGGCGCAGAGCTGGCATTTTCCTACCAAGGCGACGCCTTCGGCAAACGCCTCGCCCCGCTCGCCGCCACCGTTGGCAGCGAGGTGATGGTGGATGTCGATGTCACCAATGACGAAAGCTTGGATGCCTGCTTCGCCACCCTGAAAGACAGATGGGGCACGATCGATTTTCTGATCCATGCCATCGCCTTCTCGGATAAAAACGAACTCACCGGCCGTTTCATCAACACCAGCCGCGAGAATTTCAAAAACTCGCTGTGCATCTCGTGCTTTTCCTTCATCGATGTCGCCCGTCGCGCCTCCGAGCTGATGCCCGACGGCGGCAGCCTGATCACCCTGACCTATGGCGGCTCGAACCGCGTGACGCCGAATTACAACGTGATGGGTGTCGCCAAAGCCGCCCTCGAATCCGCCACCCGCTACCTCGCGAATGACCTCGGCCCGCAGCAAATCCGCGTCAACGCGATCAGCCCCGGCCCGATGAAAACCCTTGCCGGGGCCGCGATTGGCGGTGCGCGCGCCACCTTCCGCCACACCGAGGCCAACGCGCCAATGCGCTCCAACGCCACGCTGGAAGCCATCGGCGGCACCGCAGTTTATCTCTGCTCGGATTACGGTGCTTGCACCAGCGGCGAGATCATCCACGTCGATTCTGGCTATCATGTGCTGGGCATGCCGCAGCAGGAAAACCTGTAACCCCATTGCTTGCCCTCATCCTCTCCCTCGGCCTGATCGCCGTCACAGGCCTTGCCCTGCGTGGTGGCTTCGCGGGCGCGGGCTGGAATCGTGTCGGCTTTGATGTCAACGCGCTCGGCCTTTCTGCCGTCGCTGTCGCCGCCGCGATCTGGTTTTTCGGCTGGCAATACGGGCTGGCGTTCATCATCGCAATCATGGTGCATGAGATCGGCCATGTCGCAGCCTTCCGCGTCTGCGGCCACAAAGACGCGCAATTCCGACTGATCCCCTTGTTCGGCGGCGTCGCCGTCTCACGCAGCCTGCCAGCTTCCCACGACAAAGACCTGTTTATCAGCCTGATGGGCCCGGCGATCTGCCTTGGCCCGATGGCTTTGTGTTTTGCGGTGGCAGAGTTGATCTTCCCGCAAGCCCCCGCTTTAGCAAGCTTCCTCTACATCCAAGGCCTCGTCCTCGGCGGTCTGAACCTGTTCAACCTGCTGCCCTTCTGGCCGTTGGACGGCGGCAAGATCATCCGCCTGCTGACCTATACCTTCTTCCCCAAAGCCACCCGCGCGGTGTCGATCCTGATGTCCGCCGCCGCCGCAGCGCTCTGCGTCGCCACCCATTCCTACATCCTGTTGTTTTTCGTCTTGCTCGGCTGGCAAGGCCTGATCCAATCCGAACAACTGATCGAGATCCAACGCCCGATGCGCAAAAGCACCGCATGGCCGGCACTGGCCGCCTATCTGAGCACCGCAGGCGCCTTGTATTTGGGTGCCGCGCAATTCGTGCAAAGCCTGTTCTGAGGCCAACCAATCGGATTTTTGCAGAAAAAATCCGTGCAAATTTCTGCAGCAGAAATTTAGCCCCACCCGCAAAGCATTAGGTCAGATGGTTAAGTTTTCCTGAACGACACATCTCAAGCCCTTGGAAACGCACAAAATAAAAAGGTCCCGAGTTGGGACCTTGACCGTCAATCTTATGAATTTGGAGCGGGCGGCGGGAATCGAACCCGCGTCTTTAGCTTGGAAGGCTAAGGTCTTACCATTACACAACGCCCGCGCTGCAGCCTTCTAGCACCCTGCGCCAGAAGGCTCAACACCCCTCACCCACATTTAGAATGGCCGCAATCATTGCAGGTCATGCAGCCCTCTTTCATCTGCAAAGCATAAGACCCGCACGACGGGCAAGCCTTTCCCTTGGGCCGCTCCCCAACCGCCATCACCTGCGCATGAGGATCGGTTTTCAGCCCCATCCCCTCGCCTTCAATGAAGCCAATGCTCACCAGATGCCGCTCAATCACCCCGCCAATCGCGGCCAGAATAGACGGAATATACCGCCCCTCCATCCAAGCCCCACCGCGCGGATCGAACACGGCTTTCAGTTCTTCAACGACAAACGAAATATCCCCGCCGCGCCGGAACACTGCCGAAATCATCCGGGTCAAAGCCACGGTCCAAGCGAAATGCTCCATGTTTTTCGAGTTGATAAACACCTCAAACGGCCTGCGATGCCCCGCGATGATGATGTCATTGATGGTGATATACAGCGCGTGCTCAGACCCCGGCCATTTCACCTTATAAGTCTGCCCCTCCAGCGCCGCTGGACGGTCCAGCGGATCGGTCAGATAGACCACCTCGCCACCCGCAACCATCGCAGGCGCTTCCGCCGGAACTTTGTCACTGCTCTCCGAAACCGTCAGCACCGAACCCGTCACCGCATTCGGGCGATATGTGGTGCAGCCCTTACAGCCCTGATCCCAAGCGGCCATATAGACCTCTTTGAACGCCTCAAAGCTGATATCTTCCGGGCAGTTGATGGTCTTCGAGATGCTGGAATCAATCCACTTCTGCGCCGCTGCCTGCATCCGCACATGGTCCAGCGGCGGCAAAGTCTGCGCGTTGACAAAGTAATCCGGCAGCGCCGCATCGCCCTTCAACTCGCGCCACAACCGCACCGCATAATCGACGACTTCTTCCTCGGTCCGCGAGCCATCCTTTTGCAGCACCTTCCGCGTGTAGGCATAGGCAAACACCGGCTCGATCCCCGACGAAACGTTCCCCGCATACAAAGAAATCGTCCCGGTCGGCGCAATCGAGGTCAACAACGCATTGCGGATCCCATGCGTGCGGATCGCGTCGCGCACGTCATCATCCATCTGCATCATATTGCCCGAAGCCAAATAGCCCTCAGCCTCAAACAGCGGAAACGCGCCTTTTTCCTTGGCTAGATCGACCGACGCCAGATAAGACGCCCGCGCAATCGCCTTCATCCAAGCCTCGGTCTGCGCCGCAGCCTCAACCGAGCCATAACGAAGCCCAACCATCAGCAAAGCATCCGCAAGCCCAGTCACGCCAAGCCCGATCCGCCGCTTCGCCTTCGCCTCAGCCTGCTGCTCCGGCAAAGGAAACCGCGAGGCATCGACGACGTTATCCATCATCCGCACGGCCAGCCGCACCAGATCATCCAGCGCCACGAGGTCAAGCTTGGCGCCCTTGGTAAACGCTCCTGCCACCAGCGTCGGCATGTTGATCGAGCCAAGCAAACACGCGCCATAGGGCGGCAAAGGCTGCTCGCCGCAAGGATTGGTCGCGGCAATCGTCTCGCAATAGCCAAGGTTGTTGGCCTTGTTGATCCGGTCGATGAAAATCACCCCCGGCTCGGCAAAATCATAGGTGTTGCGCATGATCTTGTTCCACAGATCGCGCGCTTGCAGAGTGCGATAGACCCGACCCTGAAACACCAAGTCCCAAGACCCATCCGCCTTCACCGCATCCATGAACGGATCAGTGATCAGCACCGAAAGGTTGAACATCCGCAGCCGGGCCGCGTCCTTCTTCGCCTCGATAAACGCCTCCACATCCGGGTGATCGCAGCGCATCGTCGCCATCATCGCCCCACGACGCGACCCCGCCGACATGATGGTGCGGCACATCGCATCCCACACATCCATGAACGACAAAGGCCCCGAAGCATCCGCCGCCACACCCTTCACCTCTGCCCCACGCGGGCGGATGGTGGAAAAGTCATAGCCAATGCCGCCACCCTGCTGCATGGTCAGCGCCGCCTCTTTCAGCGCATCAAAAATCCCGCCCATGCTGTCCGGCACGGTGCCCATGACAAAGCAGTTGAACATCGTCACATTGCGGCCAGTGCCAGCGCCCGCCGTGATCCGACCCGCGGGCAGATACTTGAACCCTTCAAGAGCGTTATAGAATCGCTCCTCCCAAACTGCAGGCTCCGCCTCAACTTCAGCCAAAGCCCGCGCGATTCGCCGCCAGCTGTCCTCGACCGAACCATCAATAGGCGTGCCATCCTGCGCCTTCAGGCGGTATTTCATGTCCCAAATTTGCTCGGCGATAGGGGCGGCAAAACGAGACATGGGGGCAGTCCTTCCTGTGGGGGCATCGAATAAGGGGCGACGTTTAGCGGCAAGCAACAGGGTCGGCAAGCAGCCAGAATGACCATCTGGCATATTGTTCCCAACACAACACATTTGCACGGGTAAACCTTGAGACTACCAGATTTAGGTCTATTCTACATCCTCAAAGTACGAGGGACTCAATGGCGCTCAACATACTAAAACTCAGCGTCGGCACGGAATCGGTGGATGACCTCACCCAATGGCACCGCGCCCATGCCCATATCTGGGCACCCGGCACCACCGAACATGTCACCCGCATGTGGCCGAAACGCGAGGAGGAAATCCTCAACGGAGGCTCGCTGTATTGGGTGATCAAAGGCGTGATCCAAGCCCGCCAACGCCTTGTCGGCCTCGCCGAACGCCGCGGCCAAGACGGCATCCTGCGCTGCGCCCTCGTGCTGGATGCCGAAGTGATCCGCACCGAAAACGCGCAACGCCGCCCATTCCAAGGCTGGCGCTATCTCGATCCAGCCGAATCTCCGCGCGACCTGCCAAAAACACGCGCGCAAGACGACACGCTCCCCCCCGCCCTCGCAGAAATCGGCCTGCGCTAACCGCTAAAACTTATCTAAAATTGTTTCATCTGTTCCTAAATATCCCACGGGGGTCCGGGGGTGTGAAACCCCCGGTTCCGCCATATCCACCCTTCCCTTCGCCCAAAATCCGCGCCACAAAGCCAGATATGATCAAACGCCCGCTCTGGCTTGCCGCCGCTCCCATAATTTTCCTGCTGCTGTGGTCCGGCGGCTTTGGCGTCGCCAAACTCGGCCTGCAACATGCCGAACCCCTCACCCTGCTGGCCTTGCGCTACACCTGCGTCCTCGCGCTGCTGCTGCCGCTCGCGCTGATCCTCCGCCCACCTTTGCCGAAAACCAAACGCGCTTGGGCCGACATCGCCATCACCGGCTTCCTGATCCAGGTCGTCTATTTCGGTCTCTGCTATATCGCCTTCAAAGCTGGCGTTTCCGCCGGGGGCGGCGCCATCATCGTCTGCCTGCAACCGATTCTGGTCGCCCTCGCCGCCCCCTACACCGTCGGCGAGGCCACTTCGCGCCTCGGCTGGCTCGGCCTCGCCCTCGGCCTTGCAGGTGCCGCCATCGCCATCCTGTCGCGCTCCAGCCTGCAAGCCGAAAACCCATGGGGCATCCTGCTGGCCTTCGGCGCGCTGTTGGGCATGACAGGCGGCACGCTGTACGAGAAACGCTTCGGCACCCATCAACATCCCGTAACCGCCAACCTGATCCAGTACGCCACCGGAGCCGCCTTCACCCTGCCCGCCGCCTACCTGACCGAAGGCATGGCGGTGCAATGGTCGCCCGAGTTCCTGTTGATCCTCGGCTATCTGGTGATCGGCAATTCCATCCTCGCGATCAGCCTGCTCTTGGCAATGATCCGCGTCGGAGAAGTCGCCCGCGTCTCTGCTTTGTTCTACCTCGTCCCGGCGCTGTCGGCCCTGTTCGCTTGGCCGTTGCTGGGCGAGGCGATGCCGCCCTTGGCATGGGCAGGCATGGCGCTGGCAGCTCTTGGCGTGGCGCTTGTCAGCAAGAAATCTTGGATCAGCAAAACGTCGCACGCGCCCAAGCCAGAGGCCTGATCACCAGCCGCCCGGATTGCCCGGCTTGATCTTACCATGGCCTTCTTCGCCCGCTTCGCTCATCCAAACCACCTGCGCGCCCGAAATCGAAACCGACCAGCACACTTCCGGGTCTTGGCCATAGGTGAAGCACATTTTGTTGCCCTTCACCGCCCAAGCCCCAGTGTAATCCGCCGCGTGCAAACTGCCATCGGGCGCGTAGAACTCGGCATAAGCCCCCGAGGCCGCCATGCTGCCGGTCACGGTATTGCCGACCAGCGCCGCGCGGATTGCATCGCCCGTCGCCAGATCGGCCGCCAGAGCGGGCGTGGCCAACAGCATCAGCGGCAGAAAATAGCGCACGGGCGGGCCTCCTCGGTTACCTCCAGAGTTAACCCTTCGCCCCGCAAGGTCAAGCCGCTTCAAGCACCGTCAGATCGCGGGCAGCCCCAGCCCCAGCTTCGCCGCCAACCGCTCCAGCACACCGCGCGCCTGCGTCCAATCCGCCCCACGGCTGGCAAACAGCACCGCCTGACTTTGCAAGATCACGCTATCGGACAGGATTTTCAGATGGTTCGCCCGCAAGGTTTCGCCCGACGAGGTGATATCCGCAATCGCCTCAGCGGTCAGGTTCTTCACAGTGCCCTCAGTCGCGCCCTGACTATCGACCAGTTGATAATCCGCCACCCCCTGCGCCGTCAGAAACTCGCGCACAAGCCGATGATATTTCGTGGCAATCCGCAGCCGAAAGCCATGAACCGCCCGAAACGCCGCCGCCGCGGCATCGAGATCATCCACCGTATCCACGTCGATCCAGCAGGCAGGCACCGCAATAATCAGATCGGCATGACCAAAGCCCAGAGGGCTAAGCTCCGCCACCTGCACATCCCAATCCGCCAGCTTGTCACACACCAAATCGCTGCCCGTGACGCCCAGATGAATCCGCCCCGCCGCCAGTTCGCGCGGAATCTCCCCCGCCGACAGCATCACCAACTCCACCCCGTCAATGCCCTCGACAGCGCCGGAATACTCCCGCTCCGCCCCGGTCTGCCGCATAACCACGCCACGGCTGCCGAACCACTCGAAAGTCTTCTCCATCAATCGGCCCTTCGAGGGCACCCCGATCTTCAACATCAGACCGCCCCCTTCAATGCCGCCACAAGGTGAGGCCGAATGATCCCCCCCACCGCCGGAATCGAGCGCCCCGCCCCCAACACCGCCGTCAGCGCATCATAGCGCCCGCCCGTCGCCACCGCAGGCATGCCATCGGCGTGGAACGAGAACACAAACCCGTCGTAATACTCCATCGAGGTCCGCCCAAGGCTCGCCTCAAACGCCAGCGTCTCCACCGCCACCCCGCGCGCCCGCAACGCCTCCAACCGAGTCGCAAACCGATCCACCGCAGGCGCAATCGCAGGCAACATCGGCGTAATCCCACGCAAATGCCCCAAAGCAGCCGCAGCCGGAGCCTGCAACCCCAGCAGATCATACAGCAGCGCCGCCTCAGGTGCCTTGATCGGTGCCGCCTGCGCATCCTCAATCAAAGCCTCGGCCCGCGCCGCAATATCTTCCGGCGCGCGCAGCCCAATGAACGCCCCCGCCGCTGCAATCAATTCCTCCGGCGCACCCGCAGCCAAGCGCTCCAACAAAGCCACCCGCCCCGCAGGCACAGCCGCCCGCCCGGCAAACCGATCCAGCAACGCCCGAAACCGCTTTGGCCGCCAGATATGCCGCAACAACGCCGCCCGCCGCCGCTCGGTCGTCTCCAGCCCCCGCACCGCCGCCATCAGGATGCCAATGTCGCCCGTCACCGCCCGCAGCGGCAGCCCGCTGACCAGCCCCGCAAACAACGCGAACACCTCCGCATCCGCCGCCTCAGGCGAGGCACGGTCAAACACCTCAAACCCCACCTGCAAATACTCGCTGGCCCGGTTGCCCAAATGCTCCTGCTTGCGGAAAACCTCGCCCATGTAGCAATACCGCGCCGGGTCCGCGCCATCCGCCATATGCGCCTGCACCACCGGCACAGTGAAGTCAGGCCGCAGCATCATCTCACCGCGCAACGGATCGGTGGTCACGTAAGCCCGCGCCCGAATATCCTCGCCATACAAATCCAGCAAGGTTTCCGCCGGCAGCAGCAAATCGGCGTCCACCGCCACAGCCCCCGCCGCCTGAAACGCCGCAAACAGCCGCGAAGCCTCGGCCCGGATCGCCGACTTATTCCCCGGCTGGCTCATTGCCCGAGCATCTTCCGCACTTCTGCAACCAGGTCTACTCGCTTCACCTTCACCTGAGCAAGCCGCCCCTTCCACTCCTCCAACGTCGCGCTTTCCGCGATTTTTGAGCCGAGGATCAGGTCTTTCAGGATAACTTCGTCACTAGACGCCTCATCCCCACCCTGAATAACCGCAATCGGAGACTGGCGTTTATCCGCATATTTCAACTGGTTGCCGAATTGCTTGGGGTTGCCGAGATAAACCTCCGCCCGGATTTTGCCTTTGCTTGGATCATTGGGATCAACGTCAGCCCGACGCAACTCCCCCACCATCCCCATATAATCCGCCATCCGGTCCCGATCCATCACTGTCACCACGACAGGCCCCGCCGTATCCGCAGCCAGCCGCCCCTTGGCAGCCAAAGCCGCGAGCAACCGATCCACCCCAATAGAAACCCCCGTCGCAGGCACCGCCTGCCCCGTGAAGCGCTTGACCAAATCATCATAGCGCCCGCCGCCCGCCACCGAGCCGAAATTGCGGGTATAACCTTTCTCATCTACAATATTAAAAGTTAGTTCAGCCTCATATACGGGACCAGTATAATAACCGAGGCCACGAACAACACTGGGATCAATCCTAATCCTGTCAGCAAAATAGCCTTGTGACTCTAGCAAGCGAGCTATTTCTGCCAGCTCCAAAGCGCCTTCTCGACCTGCCTCTGAACCACCTACAATGTCTAAAAGGTGTTCGAGCGTTTTTTGATTTCGAAGCTTAAAGCTTTCGGCAGGGATATTTCCTCGTTCTTTTCTCTCGATACCGGGAACTCCGAGTGCCGCCGCATATCCGAGAATATTCGAACGCGCGGTGTCGCCAGCAGCAAATGCAATGTCCAGCTCATTAGAAAGACGCGCTGTCACCGCTTTGTTGGCTGACACAAACCCCATCACCACATCCGCCTGCGCATCGCTCAACCCCGCGCCCTTGGTGAAATCGCCGCTCTCATCTTTGCGGCCCGCACCGAGCAAAGCCCGCACGCCTTCGTCCCCCAAGCGATCAATCTTATCAATCGCGCGCAGCACAATCCCGCGCTCGACTTCCTTTTCGTCGCCCGCGAGCCCCGCGACTTCCATCACGCCGTTCAGCACCTTGCGGTTATTCACCTTCACCACATAATCGCCACGCGGAATCCCCACGATCTCCAACGCATCCGACAACATCGCGCAAATCTCGGCATCGGCGGCCACGCTCGCCGACCCCACCGTATCCGCATCGCATTGATAAAACTGCCGGAACCGCCCCGGCCCCGGTTTCTCATTCCGCCACACCGGGCCCATCGCGAACCGCCGATAGGGCGACGGCAAATCATTGCGATACTGCGCCGCCACCCGTGCCAAGGGGGCTGTCAGGTCATAGCGCAAAGCCAGCCAATCGGCATCTTCATCCTGCCAGCCGAACACGCCTTCATTCGGGCGATCCACGTCGGGCAGAAACTTGCCCAAAGCCTCGACGGTTTCCACCGCCGAAGTCTCCAGCGGATCAAAGCCATAGCGATGATAAACCTCGGCAATCTTGTCCAGCATCGCCTTGCGGGCGGTGACTTCCGCACCAAAGTAATCGCGAAAGCCCTTGGGGGTTTCCGCGCGCGGACGGCGCGCCGCTTTGGGCGCGGTGGTTTTGTCATTTGCCATAGCTTACAGCCTTCGCTTTTTCTCGCGCTCCGTGTAACGGATGGGGGTGCGCACAGCAAGCGGGGCAAGGCGATGGACAACACGGCACTGGAAGAACGCATCGCCCATCTGACGCGCATGGTCGAAGACCTGTCCGATGTGGTAGCCCGCCAATCCAAAGACCTAGACCGCCTGCTGCGCCTGACCCAGCTTTTGGCGGAACGCGAGGCCGAACGCGAAGGCAACGGCCAAGCGCCCGAAGCCAACGTCCGCCCGCCGCATTGGTGATTACATCGAAGCCAAACGGTAAACCGCCACGCCCAGCGCAAACAGCCCAACCGCAATCGTCAAAGGCCTGCGCGGTGCCATCTTCGCCAGATAACCGCCGAAAAACGCCGCAGGCAAACCGCCCAAGGCCAGACCAAACACCGTCATCCGCACTTGGGACCAGTCAGTTTCCTCACCCCACCAGCCGAAATAATACGCAACACCCAAAGCCGTAAACACCACGAAACTGACGATAAACTCCGAGAAATTCGTCGAACCAATCGCATAGCGCGACTCCACGCCAGACCCCAACAGCCCAGTGTTCACAATCGGCCCCCACGACCCACCAATGCCCTCAATAACCCCACCCGCAAAGCCAATCGCCTGAAAACGCCGGGTTTTCACCATCCGCACCGCGATGCCCTTAAAGCCGCGATAGACGATATAGCTGCCCATCAGCACCAGATAGCCGTTGACCAGATACTGCAAAGCATGGCCCTTCAGCCCGGACAGCAGCGTCGCCCCAAGGATACCCCCCAGCGAGCCAAACACCGCCAGCGCGCCGACAATCCGCCAGTCAATATTGCGATGATAGAGGTTCGACAGCGCCGCCGTCCCCCCCGTCGGCAGTTTCGCCGCATTGACCGATGCCGAAACCAACGGCGGCGGCACACCCTGCGCCAGCAGCACTGCGGACGAGATCACCCCAAAGCCCATGCCCAAAGACCCGTCGATCAGCTGCGCAATAAAGCCGATGAGCATGTAGTCCCAAATGCTATCCATGCTGATTCCGCCCCTTAATTACGACAATTCCCGTAGATATTTACTGATTAGGCCCTGCAAACAACCATTTTCTGCTCTTTTGCAGGACTTTGGTAGAGATTCGACCCTTCTGCGCATAAAAGCGTCAGCATCGGCGAGGTTTCGCACAACCCAGAGCGGACAAGCCCAGCCCTGATCCGGCAGAGCTCACACTTCCTCGACCATCACCACGCCCTGCATCGCTTTGATCGCACCCTTGATCTGCGCCGTCACCGGGTAGCTTTGCGGCAGGGTCAGATCAATCTCGCGGCCCTGATCATCGGGCACACAAAGCGTGATCTGCGCCTTGTTGCGCCCTTCCACCTTGGCCAAAAGCAGCGCAATCGACACCGCCGCCTCGGCCCGGTTCAGATGGATCCGCAACGCCTGCGCCCCCGCCGCATCGGCGACCTGATCAATCGGCTGCACCGCATTGGCCAGCAGTTTCAGCGTCTCGCCCTCCAGCTCCGCCTTCACCGTCAGCACCACGTTCATGCCGGGTTCCAGCAGATCGCGCGCCGCTTCCAGCGTGTCGGAAAACACCGTCACCTCATACAGCCCGGTCGGATCGGATAGCGAGACGAAAGCAAAGCGGTTGCCCTTGGCTGATTTACGCTCCTGCTTGCTGGCCACAGAGCCCGCAATCTTGGCAATGCACATCCCCCGCTCGGCTTTCCGCGTCACTTCCGTCAGCGTCAACACCTCCCGCCGTTTCAGCGCCGACATATAGTCATCCAGCGGATGCCCGGACAGATAAAAGCCAATCGCCAGATGCTCTTGCGTCAACCGCTCCACCGGCAGCCAATCATCGCGATACGCCAACCGCGGCTCCGGAATATCCGCCCCCGCCTCGCCAAACAGGCTGACCTGATTGGAGTTTTGCGCCTCATGGATCGCCGCCGAATAGGCGACCAGCGCATCCAAAGCCTCAAACACCCGCGCCCGGTTGCCGTCCAGCACATCAAACGCCCCGGCCCGCGCCAGCATTTCCAATGGCCGCTTGCCGACCCGCTTCATATCCACCCGCCGCGCAAAATCGAACAAGGTCGCAAACGGCCTCAAACCGCGCGCCGTCACGATCAACCCCATCGCCTCAGGTCCCACGCCCTTCAACGCACCCAAAGCGTAGACCACAGCGCCATCCCGCACGGTAAACGTCGCCAAAGATGCGTTCACACAGGGCGCAATCGTCTTGATCCCCAGCTTGCCAACTTCGCGCTTATAGACCGCCAGTTTATCGGTCAGATGAATATCGCAATTCATCACCCCGGCCATGAACTCAACCGGATGGTTCGCCTTCAGCCAAGCGGTTTGATAAGACACCACCGCATAGGCCGCAGCATGCGATTTGTTAAAGCCGTAGTTGGCGAATTTCTCCAGCAAGTCAAAGACTTCACCCGCCTTCTTCACATCGACATTATGGGTCTTCTTCGCGCCCTCAACGAACTTTGGTCGTTCCTTCGCCATCTCCTCGGCGATCTTTTTGCCCATCGCGCGGCGCAGCAAATCCGCCCCGCCCAAAGAATACCCCGCCATCACCTGAGCGATCTGCATAACCTGCTCTTGATAAACGATAATCCCCTGCGTCTCGGCCAGAATATGATCAATCGTCGGATGGATAGACTCAAGGTCCTTCAGCCCGTTCTTCACCTCGCAATAGGTCGGGATATTCTCCATCGGGCCGGGCCGATACAAAGCCACCAAGGCCACAATATCCTCGATGCAGGTCGGCTTCATCCGCCGCAAAGCATCCATCATGCCGCTGGATTCCACCTGAAACACCGCAACCGTCTTCGCCGCCGCATAAAGCTCATACGACGCCGCATCGTCCAACGGGATCAGCCCGATATCGTTCTCCGCCCCCGGTTTCGCCTCATACAGCACCCGACCATCAGCCGACTGATTGAGCGCCCTCTTGCCATTATTGATCTGGTCAATCGCATTCTGAATCACCGTCAGCGTCTTCAGCCCCAGAAAGTCGAACTTCACCAGCCCGGCTTGTTCCACCCATTTCATATTGAACTGCGTCGCAGGCATGTCCGACTTCGGGTCTTGATAGAGCGGCACCAGCTCATCCAAGGGCCGGTCGCCAATCACCACCCCGGCGGCATGGGTCGAGGCGTTGCGATATAAGCCCTCAATCTGCGCACCATAATCCAACAGCCGCGCCACCACTTCTTCCTTAGCCGCCTCGCGCAACCGAGGCTCATCCGCCAGCGCCTTGGTAATGCTGACGGGTTTCACCCCCTCCACCGGGATCATTTTTGAGAGCCGATCCACCTGCCCATAAGACATCTGCAACACGCGCCCGACATCGCGCACCGCCGCCTTTGACAGCAACGCGCCGAAGGTGATGATCTGCCCCACCTTGTCGCGGCCATATTTGCCCTGCACATAGCGGATCACCTCCTCGCGGCGATCCATGCAGAAGTCGATGTCAAAGTCGGGCATCGACACCCGCTCCGGGTTCAGGAACCGCTCGAACAGCAAGGCATAGCGCAAAGGGTCCAGATCGGTGATCGTCAGCGCATAAGCCACCAGCGAGCCCGCCCCCGAGCCCCGCCCCGGCCCGACCGGAATGTTATGATCCTTCGCCCATTTGATAAAATCCGCCACGATCAGGAAATAGCCGGGAAACCCCATCTTCTCGATGATCCCGAGCTCAAAATCCAACCGCGCCTGATACTCCTCCAACGTCACCGCATGCGGGATCACCGCCAGCCGCGCCTGCAACCCGGCATTGGCCTGACGGCGCAGCTCATTGGCCTCATCATCGGCAAATTTCGGCAGAATCGGCGCGCGCTTGAACGCCGCGAAGGCGCAGCGCTTTGCTATCTCCACCGTATTCTCCACCGCCTCCGGCAGATCGGCGAACAGAGTCACCATCTCGGCCTCGGTCTTGAAATAATGCTGCGGCGTCAAACGCCTACGAGGCTGCTGCTGATCAACATAAGCCCCCTCCGCGATGCAGATCAGCGCATCATGCGCCTCATACATCGTCGCCGCCGGGAAATAGACATCGTTGGTCGCCACCAGCGGCAGGTCCAACTCATAGGCCGTCTCAATAAACCAGCGCTCGGTGGCAGCCTCCGCCTCGGTCAGCCGCCCGCCCTCGCCCGGATGCCGCTGCAATTCCACATACAACCGCCCCGGATAAGCCAAAGCCAACCGCTCCAACAACACCCGCGCCTTCGGCAGCTGCGCCGTCTGCACCAACCGCCCCAGCGGCCCATCCGCCCCCCCGGTGAGGCAAATCAGCCCGCCCGCATACCGCTCCAACTCCGCAACCGTCACCTCCGGCAAAGCCCCGCCCTTGTCGATATACAAACAAGAGTTCAGCTTCATCAGGTTCATATACCCGGCTTCACTCTGCGCCAGCAGCACAACCGAGGCCGCAGCCTTCAGCTTCTCCCCCGCCGCCGCCGGATCATAGGCCACCGAGACCTGACAGCCAATGATCGGCTGCACCCCGGCATCCCGCGCGTAAACCGAAAACTCCAGCGCCGCGAACATGTTATTGCTGTCGGTGACCGCCACCGCAGGCATCTCATGCTTGGCGCAAAGCTTCAAAAGCGCCTTCACAGGCACCGCCCCCTCCAGCAAAGAATGCTCGGTATGGGTGCGCAGATGGATGAATCGTGGTGCTGACATGGCGGCAGACTAACCAGTTGTGTCGGCAGGGGAAAGGTCGATGCCAAGGATCTGCTGCCACTTGTGGCGATATCCGTCGGCCAGATTTGGCAACGTGCCCTCCGCATTTTGGCCACACCCAACCGCAGCACAAAAGCCACGGCAAACATTGGCGCGCAACGGCCACACGCAATCGCAAAGGACATTTCTTTCTATGATTCATCCGTCGCGCTGGATACAAAAACCACGGCGCGTCAAAAACATGAGCCCGAAATGAACACACGCTTTGCTGTTGCCACCCATATTCTGACCCTGCTGCAGCTCCAGAACGGCACCCCAGCGACGTCAGAGTTTATTGCATCCAGCGTCAACACCAACCCATCCTTGGTTCGGCGTGTGTTGCAGCAACTCGGCAAAGCCGGGCTGACCACCTCGCAAATGGGAACCGGGGGTGGCGCACTTTTGGCGCGCGCTGCCGAAACAATCTCCCTTCTGGACATCTATTTGGCTGTCGACGAAGAGGGTGCGATCTTTGCGATCCATCAGAACCCAAATCCAATGTGCCCTGTTGGGCGCAACATACAGGCCGCGCTGAAAGCACAGATTGAAGCTGCCGAGCAGGCGATGCAGCGGCAGCTGACCAAGACCACAATCGCCGAAATGATCCAAAACATTGCGGCCATTGACAAGCAAACTGCTGCTCTGCCGACAATCGACTGATTCAATGCCTCAGTTTGGCTATTGACCATAGTGTGTATTCAATATAGATACACACTATGGTCAATAGCCAAACTGGAAACGATCGTGATCCCCATCCTTAACCGCCGCCGCATCCTCGCCTTGGCTTCGGCACTTTTGCTTTCCCCTGCCCTCCTGCACGCACAAGGTGTTGCAATGACTACACAAAAACAGCAGGTTTTGGACCTGCTCAAAGCTATCGAAACTGGTGCTGCCGCGCCTGTCGACGTGATCAATGCCGAAAACTATAAGCAGCACAACCTCGCCGTTGCGGACGGTTTGGCGGGGTTCGGTGCCGCACTCGCAGCCCTGCCTCCCGGTTCAGCCAAAGTGAACACCCAACGTGTGTTCCAAGATGGCGAATTCGTCTTCGCCCATACCGATTATAATTTCTTTGGCCCCAAGATCGGCTTCGATATCTTCCGGTTCAAAGACGGCAAAATCGTCGAGCATTGGGACAATCTGCAAGCAACCCCAGCCACTGCAAACCCAAGCGGCCACACGATGATCGACGGCCCGACCGAGCCAACCGATCTGGCCAAAACCGAAGAAAACAAAGCGCTCGTGCGGAGCTTTGTCGATGACATTCTCGTCAATGGCCGCATGGAAAAACTGGCTGGCTATTACGATGGCGACACCTACGTCCAGCATAATTCACAAATTGGCGATGGGCTTTCCGGCCTTGGCGCTGCCCTTCAAGCCATGGCTGCAAATGGCATCACGATGAAATATGATACCATCCATGTGGTGCTGGGTGAGGGAAATTTCGTTTTGACCGTCAGCGAAGGCAGCTTCGGTGGCGCAGCGACATCCTTCTATGACCTGTTCCGCGTCGAAAACGGCAAGATCGCCGAGCATTGGGACACCATCGAAGCCATCCCGGCTCAAGCCGAATGGAAGAACCAGAACGGCAAGTTCGGGTTCTAGAACACAAAGGGAGCGCCTCAACGCGCTCCCAACTTCCGTAAAGGCAACAGCATGGCAAACAATACAGTGATCGAAGTCGTCACCCTGACCATCAAGAACGATGTTTCGGTGGAACACTTCAGCGCGCTCGATAAAGCCGTGAAACGCGACCACGTCGCACGCCAACCGGGCTTTATCTCCCGCGAGTCAGCGCCCGGCGAAAATGCAACTTGGCTGGTGATTGTGCATTGGGCGAGCGTTGCAGACGCCGATGCCTCTATGGCCTCGTTTGCTGCGGCCCCGTCAACCGCCGCCTTCATGGCCGCCATTACGCCCGACACTCTGGTGATGACGCGATATGGTGCAACACACGGCTAGCGCGAACAGTATCAAGCCACGGGGCGGGATCATATCCCAGCACATGTCTCGCCCCAACACCACCCAATCCTTAACAAACCCCTAATTTCACTACCCCAACCCGTTGTTTCAAAACACATAAAAAATGTCCCGCGTTGGGGCCGCCCCTCATCCCCCTCAAAACCAACGCTCTCCCCCGGCTTTCCTGCAAGAATCCAGAAACTCCTTTCGTGAATCCCAGCAATCTATCGCTTGCACAACACCCAAGTCCAAGGCTTGATAGACCAAACGGCAGCACCCCCGCTTTACGCCGCATCGGGCGGGCGCGCACAAGACCGATACGAAAAGACCGCGGCAGGATGAACCATGACCGAGACAGCGTTTCTCTTGAACGGAACACCGGTGCGCATCGCAGGCGGCAGCCCGACGCGCACCCTGCTGGAATTCTTACGCGAAGACCAATCCCTCTGCGGCACCAAAGAGGGCTGCAACGAAGGCGATTGCGGCGCCTGCACCGTCATGGTCACCGATGCCACTGGCCCACGCGCCTTAAACGCCTGCATCCTGTTCTTACCCCAACTGCAGGGCTGTGCCGTCCGCACCGTTGAAGGCATCTCCGGCCCAAACGGCGAACTCCACCCCGTCCAGTCCGAGATGATCGCCCATCACGGCAGCCAATGCGGCTTCTGCACGCCAGGTTTCATCGCCTCGATGGCCACCGCCCACACCCTGAACCGTACCGACCACGACACGACCCTCGCCGGCAACCTCTGCCGCTGCACCGGCTACGCCCCGATCATCCGCGCTGCCATCGCCGCCGAATCCGCCCCAATCCCTGACTGGATGCAGACCGACAAGGTCATCCTCTCTGCTCAAATATCCTCGGTGGGGACGGGGGAGGCGGATAGCCTCCCCGGCGCTTTCCGCCCCACCACCTCCGATGATCTCGCCGACTGGTATCAACAAAAACCCGAAGCCACCCTGATCGCCGGGGCCACCGATGTCGGCCTCTGGGTAACGAAACAGCTCAAAGACCTAGGCCCAGTGGCCTTCCTAAACGCCGTCACCGACCTGCAACAGATCGAACACTCCCCCGGCCAACTCCACATTGGTGCTGCCGTCACCATCACCCAACTACGCGAGGCCCTGCTGCCGCACCACCCCAGCTTCGCCGAACTCCTGCGCCGCTACGCCTCCGAACAGGTCCGCAACGCCGCCACCATCGGCGGCAATATCGCCAACGGCTCCCCCATCGGTGACGGCCCGCCCGCCCTGATCGCCCTCGGTGCCACCCTGCACCTGCGCAAAGGTCCCGACCTTCGCTCCATCCCGCTGGAATCCTTCTTCGTTGAGTACCGCAAACAAGATCGCCACCCCGGCGAGTTCGTCGCAGGCATATCCATCCCCGTCAGCGCCCCAAACCTGCGCTGCTACAAACTCACCAAACGCTTCGACCAAGACATCTCCGCCGTGCTCGGCTGCTTCAACCTCACTGTCGAGGCCACTCAAATCACCCAAGCCCGCATCGCCTTCGGCGGCATGGCAGGCATCCCGAAACGCGCCGCCCATGTTGAAGCCGCCCTGCTCAACCGCCCCTTCACCCTAGAAACCCTACAATCCGCCCTCCCCGAATTCGCCAAAGATTTCCAACCCCTCACCGACATGCGCGCCTCCGCCACCTACCGCCTGACCACCGCGCAAAACCTGTTGATCCGCTATTTCCACGACCTGAACGGCACAAAAACCAACGTGTTGGAGGTTTCCCTATGACCATGGGCAAACCCCTCCCGCACGACTCTGCCCCGCTGCATGTCACAGGCCAAGCCCGCTATCTCGACGACCTCCCCCTGCCCGCAGGCACAATCCACGCCGCCTTTGGCCTCAGCACCTGCGCCCACGGCACCATCACCAGCATCGACCTCTCCGCCGTCCGCGCAGCCCCCGGCGTGATCAAAGTCTACGCGGCCTCAGACTTCGCCGAGATGCCCGATTGCTCGCCCTCCACCCACGACGAACCCCTGCTCGCCGTGGAAAAGGTCCACTACATCGGCCAACCCGTCTTCCTCGTCATCGCCGATACCCATCTCAACGCCCGCAAAGCCGCGCGCTTGGGCCAGATCACCTACGCCGACCTCCCCGCTTTGCTCACAGTAGACGACGCGCTCAAAGCCAATTCCCGTTTCGAGCAAGGCCCGATCATCTGGACCAAAGGCGACGCCGCAAAGGCTATCACGACTGCCCCGCATATCATCGAAGGCACGATGGAAGTCGGCGGTCAGGAACATTTCTACCTCGAGGGCCAAATCGCCGCCGCCCTCCCGCAAGAAGACGGCCTGCATATCTATTCCTCCACCCAGCACCCCACCGAAATCCAACACAAAGTCGCCCACGCCCTGCACCTGCCAATGTCCGCCGTGCGCGTGGAAACCCGCCGTATGGGCGGCGGCTTTGGTGGCAAGGAAAGCCAAGGCAACGCCCTCGCCATCGCCTGCGCCATTGCAGCACACGACCTGAACAAACCTTGCAAAATGCGCTACGACCGCGACGACGACATGATGATCACCGGCAAACGCCACGATCTGCGCATCAGCTACCGCGCTGGCATCGACGCCGAAGGCCGTATCCTCGGCATCGACTTCACCCACCTGATCCGCTGCGGCTGGGCGCAAGACCTCTCCCTTGCGGTGGCCGACCGCGCCATGCTGCACGCCGACAACTGCTACCACCTGCCCGACATCCGCATCGAAAGCCACCGCCTGAAAACCAACACCCAATCCGCCACCGCCTACCGCGGCTTCGGCGGCCCGCAAGGCATCATCGGCATTGAGCGTGTCATCGACCACATCGCCTTTGTGGTCAAAAAAGACCCCAACGCGATCCGCAAACTGAACTACTACCGCGCCGCTGGGCCCACTGGCCCCGGTACCGGCCACCGCATCGGCTCCACCTATTCCCCCGTCAATTCCGCCCCGCAAACCACCCCCTACTTCATGGAGGTGGAAGATTTCATCGGCCAAGACATCCACGACGCCTTGGAGAAATCGAGCAATTACGCCGCCCGCCGCGCCGAGATCACCGCTTGGAACAACACAAACCCGATCCTGAAGCGCGGCCTTGCCTTCACTCCGGTCAAATTCGGCATCTCTTTCACCCTGACATGGCTGAACCAAGCGGGGGCGCTGGTGCATGTCTACCAAGACGGCTCGATCCACCTCAACCACGGTGGCACCGAGATGGGTCAAGGCCTGAACCAAAAGGTCGCGCAAGTCGCGGCTGCGGTGTTCGGCGTCGACACATCCCAAATCAAGATCACCGCCACCGACACCGCCAAAGTCCCCAACACCTCGGCCACCGCCGCCTCGTCCGGCGCCGATATGAACGGCATGGCCGCGCAAAACGCCTGCGAGATCATCCGCGCCCGCATGGCCGATTTCCTTGCCGACAAACTCGGCAGCCACCCCAATGAAGTCCGGTTTGAGAACGGCACCGTGCGGGCAGGCGGCGAAATCTTCCCCTTCGCCCAAATCGCCGCTTGGGCCTACCAAGCCCGCATCTCGCTGTCTTCAACAGGCTTCTACGCCACCCCCAAAATCAACTGGGACCGCGTCCGCGGCAAAGGCCGCCCGTTCCTCTACTTCGCCTATGGCGCCGCCATCACCGAAGTCGTGATCGACAGCCTCACCGGCGAAAACCGCATCCTGCGCACCGACATCCTACACGACGCCGGAACCAGCCTGAACCCCGCTTTAGACATCGGCCAAGTCGAGGGCGCTTACGTCCAAGGCGCGGGCTGGCTGACCACCGAGGAACTGGTGTGGAACAACAAAGGCAGCCTCACCACCCACGCCCCCAGCACCTACAAAATCCCCGCCTGCTCGGACCGCCCCCCCATCTTCAACGTCGCCCTCTGGGGCAGGCCGAACCGCGAAGACACCGTCGGCAAATCCAAAGCCGTCGGCGAGCCGCCGCTCAATCTCGGCATCTCCGCCTTCCTCGCTTTGTCCGACGCCATCGCGGCCTGCGGTGACGGCAGCCGCTACCCAAGCTTGGACGCCCCCGCCACCCCCGAACGCATCCTAAACGCCGTGCAGGATCAACGCCGATGACCCACCCGCAGCCGATTTTTGAGAAAAATCGTGGCCCAGCCTTGAGCGGGGGGCGCCTAGCTGGTCGGGCACAAAGCGCAACGCAACAGAGCGCAACGGCCGCATCAACCTCTGCGCACCGTGCAAAGCCAATACCCTCAAGCCACCGCCTGATCACGACGGCAGCCCCCCTCTCACGCCGCCGGCCTCGCCATGTTTGACCTCACCCAACTCAGCCAAACCGTCACCCAACACGGCCCCACCGCCCGCGTGGTCGTAGCCGCCCACCAAGGCTCGTCGCCCCGCGAAGTCGGGGCCTGCATGCTGGTCTGGGCCACGGGCCAATCCGGCACCATCGGCGGCGGAGCCTTGGAGCATCAAGCCACCGAACACGCCCGCGCCCTGCTGGCCACAACACAAAAATCCCTCACCCACAACGCCCTCGGCCCCAAACTCGGCCAATGCTGCGGCGGCGCTGTCACCCTGTTCACCGAAGTGTTCACCGCCGAAACCCTGCCCGAACGCACCCCTCTGATCGCCCGCGCCACCTCCGACCAACCGATGCCCCTCGCCGTCAAACGCCTGCTCGCGTCCGCCCGCAACCAAGGCACACTCCCCAGCCCCCACCTGCTGCAAGGCTGGATGCTGGAACCCCTCGCCCACCCCCAGCGCCAACTCTGGATCTGGGGTGCAGGCCATGTTGGCCGCGCCCTCGTCCACACCCTGTCGCCCCTCCCCGACCTGCACATTACTTGGATCGACACCGCCCTCCCCCGCTTCCCCGAGCAAATCCCCGACACCACCACCACTTTTCCCGTCGCCGACCCCAGCAACGCCGTCCGCCTCGCCCCCCCGAACGCCGAGCACCTGATCCTCACCTATTCCCACGCCCTCGACCTCGACCTCTGCCACCGCCTGTTGCTGCACGGCTTTCAATCGCTGGGCCTGATCGGATCACAAACCAAATGGGCGCGCTTCCAATCCCGCCTGAAAGCCCTTGGCCATTCGCCCCAAACCATCGCCCAAATCACCTGCCCGATCGGTGATCCCAACCTTGGCAAACACCCGAACGCCATCGCCATCGGCGTCGCCGCCCAGCTGCTGCGCCCCACTGCACAGGCCGCCCGCAGCCTCACTGCTTGACCGACCATCACGGCCAAACCCGCAACCCTGCCGCAAACCTCCAAGGGGCACATATGTTCGATCTGATCCTGCGAAACGCCAACCTCCCCGATGGCCGCAAAGCCCAAGACATCGCCATCGCGGGCGGAAAAATCGCCGAAATCGCCCCCAACATCCAAGCCACCGCCGTTGAGGAAATCGACGCCACAGGCCGCCTCGCCAGTCCGCCCTTCGTTGACCTGCATTTCCACATGGACGCCACCCTGTCGCTGGGCCTGCCCCGGATGAACCGCTCCGGCACCCTTTTGGAAGGCATCGCGCTCTGGGGCGAACTCCGCCCAACCCTGACCATCGACGCGCTCGTGACCCGCGCCCTGCGCTACTGCGACCTCGCCGTCACCCAAGGCCTGCTGGCCATCCGCAGCCATGTCGACACCTCTGACCCGAAACTCATCACCGTTGAGGCGATGCTCGAGGTGAAAGCCCGCGTCAAACCCTATATCGAACTGCAACTGGTGGCCTTCCCACAAGACGGCTACTCCCGCACCGCAACAGGCGCCCAATCCCTCACCCGCGCCCTCGATATGGGTGTCGATATCGTCGGCGGCATCCCGCATTTCGAGCGCACCATGGCCGAAGGCCAAGCCTCGGTCGCAGCCCTTTGCCGCCTTGCCGCCGAGCGTGGCCTGCCCGTCGATATGCATTGCGATGAGACGGATGACCCGATGTCCCGCCACGTCGAAACTCTCGCCGCCGAAACCATCCGCCACGGGCTACAGGGCCGCGTCGCAGGCTCGCACCTCACCTCGATGCATTCGATGGACAATTACTATGTCTCAAAACTGATCCCGCTGATCGCGGAAAGCCAGATGAACGTGATCCCCAACCCGCTGATCAACATCATGCTGCAGGGGCGTCACGACAGCTATCCCAAACGCCGCGGCATGACCCGGGTGCCGGAGCTGATGGCCGCCGGCATCAACGTCTCGTTCGGCCATGATTGCGTGATGGACCCATGGTACGCGATGGGCTCGGGCGACATGCTCGAAGTCGGCCATATGGCGATCCATTCAGCCCAAATGGGCGCGCTGGAAGACAAAACCAAAATCTTCAACGCCCTGACGATCAATTCCGCCAAAACCATGGGCCTGCAAAACTACGGGCTGGAAAAAGGCCGCAACGCCGACCTGATCCTGCTGCAAGCCCGTGACCCCGCCGAGGCTTTGCGCCTGAAAGCCACCAAACTCTTGGTGATCAAAGCGGGCAAAATCATCGCCCGCAC
Organism: Cypionkella sp.; assembly: GCA_043743975.1. GTDB lineage: Bacteria > Pseudomonadota > Alphaproteobacteria > Rhodobacterales > Rhodobacteraceae > Cypionkella. The sequence continues at coordinate 10,301 of JAYTVN010000027.1, read as the reverse complement.
TCCGGCGCGCGTGGGTGCTTTGTTCCTAGACGGTCGGCCAAGCGAAATCGACCCTGCGCTAGGCTTCGCGCCAGATTACTAGGCGAGGCTCTCGCGCTCAAACCACGGAGTCTCCGGCTAGCCGGTTTGGAAATCCAAACCGGCCTGAGTATTTCAAAAAGAGCAAGCGCTTCAGAGTTGCTCTTTTCTAAATACTCAATCCTATTCCGATGTCGCATTACGCTGCTCGGCCAAAAAGCCGCTCAACAGGCAGCTCAGCGCCTCAATAGCCTTGGGCAAAATCACCTCCGGTTGCGGGCTGGCGGCAACCCACAAAGCGGCGTTTAACGCAGCGCCATTGATCAGCCGCGCGGCAACCTCAACATCAACCGACTTCACAATGCCTTCCGCTTGCAGCAGACCAATCTTCTGCCGCGTCGCCGCAAGACACGCATTCTGGCTGGGCCATTGCGATGGATCTCCCAGAAACGCGGGGCCGTCCAACAACACGATCCGTTGGATCTCAGGGTCCAGCGCCAGTTGGATATAGGCGACACCCTCTGCCACCAATCCTTCCCACAAAGACGGCGCATCCACCGCCGTCGCCTGCGCCCGCTGCGCCATCTCACCGTCAACTTGTGCCACAACCGCAGCCAACAACCCCTTCTTGTCGCCAAAGTTGTGATACAGCGCGCCGCGCGTCAGACCAGCCCCAGCGGTTAACTCATCCATCGAAGCGGCGGCAAAACCCTTTTCGGCAAAGGCTTTACGCCCCGCCGCAATCAGCTTCGCGCGGGTTTCTTCCATCATTTCTGTGCGACGTTTCGCGGCCATTTCACCCCCACTCACATACGCGGCGTATCCACATTGACATACGAGCCGTATGCACGATAAGTAACATACGCTCCGTATATGAGATGCGAGGCAGAATGTGTAGCACCTTCTGTCAGCGGTTTTCTACACTCGCCCGAACCAAACCCAAAAGGACTTCCAAATGACACAGCGTAGCGCCGTCTTCCCGGCCAACCGTCACGCACTTTACGAAGCGCACGGCTATTCCGCCGCGATCCGCTCGGGCGATCTGTTGTTCGTCTCGGGCCAAGTCGGCAGTCGCGCCGACGGCAGCCCGGATTCGAATTTTGAGGCCCAAGTCCGGCTGGCGTTTGCCAATCTGAACGCCACACTTGCCGCCGCTGGCTGTAGCTTCGATGATATCGTTGATGTGACCACATTCCACACCGACCCCGAGACCCAGTTCGCAACCATCATGCAGGTGAAAGCCGAGATCTTCCCATCCGCGCCCTATCCAAACTGGACCGCCCTCGGGGTGACCTGGCTCGCGGGTTTCGACTTTGAGATCAAGGTGATCGCGCGTATTCCCGATTAAACTCGAGCGCTTATCCACCTGCGTGGTTTAGCCCCCCTCCCAATCCCAAGGAAGGCCTGCCCTTGCGGACAGCACTTCATAGCTTGCTGTCCGCACCGCTGACGCCGATTTATGACTTCATAAATCGTGACGATTTATGCCCTTGATAAATCGCTACCCCCAAACCCCGACATGCACCAAAGCCGCTTCCTCCTCCAGCATCGGCCCGATCACCTCGATCTGCCGCTGCCCCGCCGCAAACACCACCCGGCAGGGCAAATCCAGCGTCGGATTCTCGGGATGATTGCCGGTGATCTCTTTCAACTGATGCTCCGACATCCCATAGACAACCCGCTTCAACCCGGTCCAATAAATCGCCCCCGCGCACATCGCGCAGGGCTCGGCTGAGGTGTAAATCGTACATTCCTGCAGCAATGCCATCGGCAGCGTGGTCGAAGCCCGTGTCATCAGCACCCGTTCCGCATGCCCCGTCATATCGTGATCCGGCATGAAGGCATTGTGCTGCACCATCAACACCGCGCCATCTGGCCCGACCAAAATCGAGGCAAATGGATGCACCCCGGCGTCCCGCGCTTTTGCAGATTCCGCAATCGCCAGCCGCAGCAGCGCCACATGATCCAGTGCTTCCCCCGCCATCGCCCGCTCCTGTGCTGTAAATCTCTCCACAAGACTCGCCGCGATAGCCTGCGCTTTCAAGACAAGTTTCGCACCTATTACGCGGCAAAATTAAGCAAGTGTTTTGAGTTCTGCCTGATAGTTCATCACAGCCGATAGAAGCCATAGCCTGCCGCTGCGACGCACTTCAAACTAACATACTCATATACCTATGCTTTCTTCAAACTCTGTCCTGTCACAATTCCACCCCAACCCCAGACGCGGCGCTTGCGAGGCCAAAGCCATCCGGTCTAACCTGCCCCAAATGATCTGCGCAAAAACCGGGCATCTGCTGCCGCCCAAAACCTCCGTGCCTCACCCGCTTTCAACAAAAACCACGGCCATTACCCCCAGAAATCTTGAAAGTCTTTCAAATTCAATCCGCATAGCCACCCACGCCTCCCACAGTGTACACTACGCCACCACCCCCAGGCTTAAGGACCCCGCGCCCGATGCAAACGCCGCCCCGCCTTGATCTTTCGGGCATCACAAAACGCTTCCCCGGCGTGCTCGCCAATGATCAGGTCAGCTTTGCGGTGCAGCCCGGCGAAATTCACGCGCTTTTGGGCGAGAATGGCGCGGGTAAGTCGACGCTGGTGAAGATGATCTACGGCATCATGCGGCCCGACGCGGGCGAGATCCGCTGGAACGGCCAGCGCATCAGCATCGCCAACCCGAAAGCCGCCCGCAAACTCTGCATCGGCATGGTGTTCCAACATTTCTCGCTGTTCGAGGCGATGACGGTGCTGGAAAACATCGCGCTTGGCATGGACGCGAAAATCCCCGCCCGCGATCTTGAGGCGAAAATCATCGCCGTCATGCAGCAATACGGGCTGAAACTCGAACCCCACCGCATCGTCTCCACCCTCTCGGTGGGTGAGCGTCAACGCATTGAGATCGTCCGCGCCCTTCTGCTCAATCCCAACCTGCTGATCATGGACGAACCCACCTCGGTGCTGACGCCGCAAGAGGTTGAACAGCTGTTCGTCGTGCTCAGGCAACTGGCCAAGGAAGGCTGCTCGATCCTCTACATCTCCCATAAACTCCACGAAATCAAAGCCCTGTGTGACACCGCCACCATCCTGCGCGGCGGTAAACTGGTGGATACCTGTGATCCCACCAAGGAAACCTCGCGCTCGATGGCCGAGAAGATCATCGGCGGCAGCCTGAAAGACATCACCCGCGGCGAGGGTCGCGCCTTGGGCAGTGCCAAGCTGACCGTGCAGGGCCTGTCGGTCGCAAAAGATGGTCCTTTCGGCATCGCGCTGAAAGACATCGGCTTGTCGGTCAAAGCCGGGGAAATCTTCGGCATCGCGGGGGTGGCGGGCAATGGTCAAAACGCCCTCTTGCTCGCGCTTTCCGGCGAAACCCCGTCGCAAAACCCTGACGCGATCCAGATCGACGGCAGCAAAATCGCCCAACTCAGCGCCAAACAACGCCGCCTCGCCGGCATGGCCTCGGTGCCCGAAGAACGCAACGGCCACGCCGCTGTGCCCGATTTTAGCCTGTCTGACAACGCCATCCTCACCGCGCGCGACCGTATGGGCATGGTGTCGGGCGGCATGGTCAACGCCCGCTCCGCCCGCACCTACGCGGGCGAAGTCATCGCCGCCTTCTCGGTCAAAGCCACTGGCCCCGCCGCGATGGCGGACTCACTCTCCGGTGGCAACCTGCAAAAATTCATCATGGGCCGCGAGATCATGCAGAAACCGCAAGTTCTGGTGGTCAGCCAGCCGACCTGGGGCGTCGATGCCGGTGCCGCCGCCGCGATCCATCAGGCGCTGGTTGATCTTGCCGCCACCGGATCGGCCATCGTGGTGATCAGCCAAGACCTTGATGAGCTGCTGTCGCTCTGCGACACGCTTGCGGTGATCAACGAAGGCCGACTGTCAAAACCGATGCCCGTCGCTGGCGCCAATATCGAGGAAATCGGCCTGTTGATGGGCGGCATCCACGGCGAACACGATCATAAACCGGAGCTTGCCCATGCGTCTTAAGCTGGAAAAACGCCCCGCCCCCAGCACCTTCATGCTGATCGCCACCCCCATCGCCTCGGTGCTGCTGACCATGCTGATCGGCGTCATCGTGTTCGACGCCATCGGCATCGCGGGCGAGCGCGCGGTGATCGACATCTTTCTCACCCCGATCCTCGCAAGTTACAAATGGCAAGACGTGGCGGTGAAAGCAGCCCCCCTGATCATCATCGCGCTTGGCCTTTCCATCGGCAACCGCGCACAAATCTGGAACATCGGTGCGGAAGGCCAATATGTGCTGGGCGCGCTCTGTGCCGCAGATGTCGGCATTGCCGCAGGCCCAGATGCCCCCAGCGCAACCCTGATCCTGATGATCCTCGCAGGCATCCTCGGCGGAGCGGCTTGGGCCGCCATCCCCGCCCTGTTGAAAACCCGCTGGGACGTCAACGAAATCCTCACCTCCTTGATGCTGACCTATGTGTCGTTCCAAGTCTTAGGTTTCCTTGTCGGCGGTCCATGGAAAGACCCCAATGGCCGCAACTTCCCCGCCACAGCCCCCCTGCCCGAACAGCTTACCCTGCCGATCCTGTTCCAAGGCACCACGGTTCACCTCGGCGTTGCCATCGCGCTGATCCTGCCCTTCATGTTCTGGCTGATCATGTCGCGCTCGGTGTTTGGCTTCCAGATCCGCGTCGTAGGCTCTGCCCCGCACGCCGCCCGCCACGGCGGCTTTGACGCCAAGCAAACCATCTGGATGGCCCTGCTGATCGGCGGCGGCATGGCGGGCCTTGCGGGCGCACTCGAATTCACCGGCAGCCTGAAAGCCGTCAACCTCGGCTTCCCGTCGGGCTATGGCTTTACCGCCATCATCGTCGCCTTCCTCGGTCGCCTACATCCCATCGGCTGCCTGATCGCCGGACTAGTGCTGGCGATCACCTATGTCGGCGGGCAAGTGGCGCAAACCACCGTCCACATCCCGAACTCTACCGCTGGCATCTTCCAAGCCATGATGCTGTTCTTCATCCTCGCCTCGAATATCCTGATCCGCTACCGCGTCCGCATCGTCACACCCGCAGGAGCGCACGCATGAGCCCGGAATTCATCATCGCCGCCATCGTCACCGTGGTTGGCCTCGCCACCCCGATCCTTCTGGCAGGACTGGGAGAACTTGTCACCGAGAAATCCGGCGTGCTGAACCTTGGCGTTGAAGGCATGATGCTGATGGGCGCAATCTCGGGCTTCGCCATCACCGCCTTCACCTTCAACCCATGGCTGGGCGTGCTAGGTGCCGCAGCGGGCGGCGCCATCTCCTCCATGCTGTTCGCCGTCCTCGTGCTGCAACTGAACTCCAACCATGTCGCCACCGGCCTTGCTTTGTCGATCTTCGGCACAGGCCTGTCGTCCTTGATCGGCAATGCCTTCACCGGGCGCATCGTGCCGCAATTTGGCTCGATCTTCCCCGATGCCTTGGCGAAAGGCCCGATCCTGAAACTGGTCTTCGGCTATTCGCCCTTGGTCTATTTCGCCCTTGCCATGGTGCCGTTGACCGCATGGTTCCTGAAATCCACCCGCGCGGGCCTGATCCTGCGCGCGGTCGGCGAGAACGACCATTCCGCCCATTCCATCGGCTATTCTGTCACCGGAGTGCGCTATGCCGCCATCGCCTTTGGTGGCGCCATGGCCGGGATCGGCGGCGCTTATTTCTCGATGGTGATCACCCCGATGTGGGCCGAGAAAATGACCGCAGGCCGTGGCTGGATCGCGCTCGCCCTGGTGGTCTTCGCCGGATGGCGCACCGGGCGGCTGCTGGCGGGTGCGTATTTCTTCGGCTTCCTGATGTGGCTGGAATTGTTCGCCAAAGCCAATGGGTTTGGTGACAGCCTGCCCTTCCTGCAAGACATCCCGTCACAAGTCTGGGCCGCAATGCCTTATGTGATGACCATCGCCGCCCTGACCCTGATCTCATCGCGCGGCAATGTCGGGGCGCAGGCCCCGGCCTGCCTCGGCAAACCTTTCCTACCCTCGACCTGAAACACCAACTGGGAGACTAAAATGACGACACTCAACCGTCGCAGCCTGATGAAAGCCGCAGGCGCTACTGCCACGCTTTCCATGGTCGGCACCGCCGCCCGTGCCGAAGACAAGATCAAGATCGGCTTCATCTTCTTGGGGCCGATCGGCGACTATGGCTGGACATGGGCGCATAACAAGGGGCGTGAGGCGATTGACGCAGCCCTCGGCGATAAGGTTGAGACGATCTATGTCGAAAACGTCGCCGAAGATGCGTCCGCCATCCCGCTGATCCGCGATCTGGCCAACCAAGGCTGCAAGCTGATCTTCACCTGCTCTTATGGCTATATGGAACAGACGCTGACCGTCGCCGCCGAATTCCCTGATGTGAAATTCGAACATTGCACCGGCTTCAAACGCGCCGACAACCTCTCGACCTACAATTCGAAATTCCACGAAGGCCGCGCGGTTTTGGGAACCATCGCGGGCAAAATGTCGAAATCCGGCACTCTGGGCTATCTCGGTTCCTACAAAGTGCCGGAAGTCGTCTTGAGCGTGAACGCCTTCGCCCTCGCCGCGCAAAAGCAAAACCCTGCCGCGACTGTCAAACTGGTGCTGATCGACAGCTGGTTCGACCCACCGAAAGAGGCCGCCGCAACCGAGACCCTGATCAACCTCGGCTGCGATATCGTCACCACCCACACCGACAGCCCCGGTCCGCTGCAAATCCTTGAGCAGAAAGGCCTGTTCGGCTTTGGGCAGGGCGCAGATATGTCGGCCTTCGCGCCGACCGCGCATCTGACCGCGATTGAAGACATCTGGGGGCCCTACTACGTCGCCCGCGCGCAGGCGATTGTGGACGGCACCTGGACCTCGACCGACACCTGGGACGGCATGAAAGAAGGCACCGTGGTGATCGCCCCCTACAACGCGGCTGTGCCCGCCGACGTGGTGGCCTTGGCCGATGGCGTGCAGGCAGGCTACAAAGACGGCAGCTACGACATCTTCACCGGCCCGATTTTTGACCAGGACGGCGTCGAGAAGGTCAAAGCCGGTGAGGTGATGACGCTCGAACAACTCGCCGCCATCGACTGGTTCGTCAAAGGCGTCGAAAGCGCATCGTAAGCAAGCTGCCCCACCCTAAGGCCCGCGCCCACAAGCGCGGGCCTTTCGCAAACCCATGTGCCGCCTCGGGGGCCATCGAGGCCCCGCTCAGCGGCTCTGCCGTCAGCCGCAGCTGATGCGGCGCTGAGGTTGAAATTTCGGAACCCTCCGGGGGGAGTATTTCAAAAAGAGCAAGGATCTTAGCGCTCGGCCGAATTTGCTCTTTTCGAAATACTCCCCCCGGAGGGTTCTGCCGCATCAACCGCCCGACCTTAACCATGCACGCGACGGCAGCGCCGCCGAGCGGGCCCTCGATGGGCCCCGAGGCGGCACGTGGTTTCAGGCCCGCCAGTCAAACTCTGCAACATCGCATCAGATTTGACCTTGTCTGCCTATCGCTTTGGCCTTGCCAATGCATAGACGCTGGACGTGGCCCGCGCGCAGCTGCAAAGCTTGCAAGCGCAGTGGAACGCATCCGCGCGCAGCACGTTGACGCCCAAAGCGAAAGGAAAGTCCGATGAGCAAGATTGCCAAGAACACCATCTGCATCTGGTATGACAAAGACGCCGAAGAAGCCGCCAATTTCTACGCCAGACTGTTCCCAGACTCGACCGTCAAAGGCGTGTTCCGCGCCCCCGGCGATTACCCTTCCGGCCATAAGGGCGACGTGCTGACCGTCGATTTCACCGTCTGCGGTATTCCCTGCATCGGCCTGAACGGTGGCCCGATGTTCAAACATACCGAGGCGTTTTCCATGCAAATCGCCACCGATGATCAGGAAGAAACCGACCGCTACTGGAACGCCATCGTCGGCAATGGCGGGCGGGAAAGCGAGTGTGGCTGGTGCAAAGACAAATGGGGCATCAACTGGCAAATCACCCCGCGCACCCTGACAGAAGCCATGGCCGCAGGCGGCGCCGAGGCCGGGCGCGCCTTCGCCGCCATGATGACGATGCCGAAAATCGACGTCGCCAAAATCGACGACGCAAGGCGCGGCTGACCACTTCGCCCCAACCCACCCGAGAATTGCTGTTTTCCAAATACTCAAATACCCCGCCGCAATCAGCACAACGCCGCAGACCCGGCACTTGCCACACCATATCGCCGAAATCCCACAGCATTTCGCCACCGCCCCCTTGCGTTTCGCCCACCAATACCAACCAATCGCGCAAAACCACGGGGGCGATATGCAGACAGATTTCCTGATCATCGGCGGCGGCATCGCAGGCGTCTCGGCAGCCGCCCGCCTGTCGCAACACGGCAAAGTCACCCTGCTCGAGGCCGAATCCAACCTCGCCCACCACGCCTCGGGGCGCTCCGCCGCGCTTTATGAACCCCAATACGGCCTCGCCCCGGTGGTCGAACTTTCCATCGCCTCAGGCGACTTCTTCCGCGCGCAAGCCAACGTGCTGTCCCCGCGCGGCATCATGATTCTGGGCCGCCCCGGCGAAGATGCGACCTTCGATCATGACATCGCCGACATGCACCTGCCCGAAATCCCGTTCGAGCACGCCCGCGCCATCGTCCCGATCCTGAACCCAGAAACCGTCAGCCGCGCCGCCTTGGCCTCGCATGCGTGGGACATTGACACCGACCTTCTGCTGCAAAACTTCGCCCGCGAAGCCAAAGCCAACGGCGCCAAGTTTCACTTGGGCGCCCGCGCCACCGCCATAGCCAAAACCGCGACAGGCTGGCGCGTCACCACCGCCAGCGGCCAATACGAAGCCGCCATCCTGATCAACGCCGCGGGCGCTTGGGTCGACCACATCGCCCAGATGGCAGGCATCACCCCCTTGGGATTCCAACCCAACCGCCGCTCGATGGCCCGCATCCCCGCCCCCGGCGGCCATGATGTCACCCACTGGCCGATGATGTTCGGCTGTGGTGAGACGTGGTACGCCAAACCCGACGCTGGTGCCCTCATCGTCTCGCCCGCCGAGGAAGACCCGATGGAGCCGCACGACGCTTGGGCCGACGATATGGTGCTGGCCGAGGGCCTTGCGCGCTATGAAGAATTCGTCACCGAACCCGTCACCAAACTGCTGTCAAACTGGGCCGGCCTGCGCACCTTCTCGCCCGACCGCGTGCTGGTGATCGGCCCCGATGCCCGCGACCCCACATTCTTCTGGCTCGCAGGCCAAGGCGGCTACGGCTTTCAATCCAGCCCCGCCGCCAGCCAACTCGCCGCCGACCTGATCACCGGCACCCCGCCCAGCGCCTCCGAAAGCTTGATCGCCGCCCTCTCCCCCGCCCGCTTCGGTTAAAGCCAGACGCGGGGGATTCCGCCGAGACGACAATTTCCCCCGCTGACAAAACCCGCCGTCTCTGGCACCCTTCGGCGATGCACCGTTTTATCAGCCTCGCCCTGATCCTCAGCCTCGCCGCCTGCGGCGGGCGTTCGCGCGAAACCCACCAATCCACCACCTCGCCCACCGCCACGCCCAACCGGGCCAATTTCGGCGATGCGCATCCGCAAGATTTCGGCTCGACAGCCCCGCAAGACCACCGCATCCACGGCATTGATGTCTCAAAATTCCAAACCGCCGTCGATTGGTAAACCGCGCAAGCCAACGGCGTCAGCTTTGCCTTCATCAAGGCGACCGAAGGCGGCGATCAGGCCGACCCGCTGTTCGATCAACACTGGCAAGGCTCTGCCCGCGCCGGCATCCCGCGCGGCGCCTATCATTTCTTCTACCACTGCCGCCCCGCCATCGAGCAAGCCCGCTGGTTCATCGCCCATGTCCCCCGCACACCCGGAGCCCTGCCGCCGGTCCTCGATATGGAATGGACCCCGACCTCGCCCACTTGCCGCATCCGCAACAGCCCCGAGCACATCCGGTCCGAGGCGCAAATCTTCATCTCCGCCCTGCAAGCGCATTACGGACAGCGCCCGATCCTCTACACCGCCATCGACTTCTTCCAAAACAACCAGCTTTGGCGCGTCCAAGGTGCCGATTTCTGGCTGCGCTCGGTCGCGGCCCATCCCAGCGACCTTTACGCGGGCCAAAGCTGGACGTTCTGGCAATACAGCGGCACCGGCCAAGTCCCCGGCATCGCAGGCAGAGTCGATCTCAACGCTTTCGCAGGCAATGCCCGCGATTGGGACACATGGTTGGCTGCCAGCCAACGCTGAACGCGCGCCTGCCCACTCCTAAAGCTTGTCTAAAATTTTCCGAACCCGAACGCCTCGCGTC
>JAYTVN010000026.1:0-21480 GCA_043743975.1 Cypionkella sp. | reverse complement strand
AGCACCTCATCGGGGTCGTAGTGGCGGAAGGCAAATTCGTTGGTGCTGCCCTCGCCCTCATATTTGATCGCGGGGATGGTCTTGAAAAAATCGGTCATGCGAGGCTCCTTATAGCGGTTTGTGCAGCACGATAACGGGCGTAGCCCGCATCAAAGGCGTCTTTCAGTTTGGGGTCTGGCAGAATCTCCCGCGCGATTTGCGGAAGGCTGGCCACTTCCGCGCCTGCCCCCGTGGCGGCCATCAGGCCAAGTCGGGCAGCCCCGAACGCCCCGCCAAAGTCGCCCGCCACCGGCAGGCTGACCGGGCAATCCAAGGCCGTGGCAATCGCGCGCAGCCAGTAGTCCGAACGCGACCCGCCGCCCACCGCCAGCAAATGCTCCAGCTTGGTCCCCGTTGCAGCCAAAGCGTCACGCGAGTCGCGGAAGGCAAAAGTCACGCCCTCCAACACCGCGCGCGTGCCCGCCTGACGGTCAGTGGCATGTTCCAGCCCGGTGAATGCCCCCCGAATGGACGCACTGTTCAGCGGCGTGCGCTCGCCGCCCAGATAGGGCAGGAACACGGTTTTCCCCGGTGCTTGCAGTGGCCCAACTTCGCCCGTCAGACTCGCGGCATCCGCGCCGACCAGCTTGGAATACCAGTTCAGCGCATCCGTCGCGGCCAAAATCACGCCCATCTGATGCCAGGTGTTCGGCAACGCATGGCAGAACGTATGCACTGCCGTCGCAGGATCGGGCTGATAGCCATCATTGGCCGCAAACAGTACGCCGGATGTGCCCAAAGACACAAACGCCTCACCCGCGCGCACCACCCCCACGCCGACACCAGAGGCCGCATTATCACTACCACCGCCCGCGACCACCACGCCCGCAGACATAACGAACCGGCTGGCCAACGCCCCCCGAAGCACCCCCGAAACCTCGGACCCTTCCACCAAACGCGGCATCTGTGCGCGGGAAAGCCCGCAATCGGCCAGCAAAACATCCGACCACGCACGCTTGCCAGTATCCAGCCAAGCCGTGCCCGCCGCATCCGACATCTCCGACACATGCTCGCCCGTCAGCCACAGCCGCAGATAATCCTTTGGCAGCAAGACTTTGGCGACCCTGTCCCATAGCGCAGGCTCATGCTTGCGCAGCCAATCGAGTTTCGGCGCGGTAAAACCCGGAAACACGATATTGCCGGACAAACTCCGAAACTCCGGCCTTGCATCCAAAGCCGCCGCTTCAGCAAAGCTGCGGCTATCGTTCCACAGAATACAGGGCCGCAGCACCGCATCAGACGCATCCAGCAAGGTCGCCCCATGCATATGGCCGGAAAGCCCGATGCCCTTCACAGCCGCCAAGCCATATTCGGACAGCTTGCCCAGAACCACTTCGGCGGCTGCGATCCAAGAGGCCGGGGCCTGCTCGGACCAGCCCTCTGCCGGGCGCTCTACCGTCAAAGGCGCTGTCGCCTCGGCCAGCACGCGCTGGCTGTCATCCATCAAGATGCCCTTCAGCCCCGAGGTGCCCAGATCGAGCCCGATATACATATATGTCCTCCCCAGAACCGATCGCATCCAGCACTATTAGCGCTAACATGTCAGTTATGAAATCGTTTACGCTATGCCGTTTCATCCTTCAACAGCAGGATGAGAGCCAAAGCGGTTAGAATGGCACCGCCCAGCACATTTATCGGCGGCGCAGCGCGGCCCAAGGCGATTTCCCACAGGATAACCCAAGACGGCACCAGATAGGTATAGGCCATCACCTTGGCCGAAGGCAGCCGCAGCGTGGCAAATTGCAGCAAAACGAAGGTCATGGCGCTGGCCGCGACCGAGACATAAATCAAGCAAATCCAGACGATTGCGGGCAGGGCGGCCCAGTCGGTTGCCAGCACATCGCGCCAGCCCCACAGGCAGAGAATCACAAACCCGGCCAGCATCATGCCAAAGGTGAACACCAGCGCGGGCTCGCCCCGGTTCAGTTTGCGCACCATCGGGGCATAGATCGCATGAGCGATGCAGCCAAAGAAATAAATCACCTCGCCGCGCCCAACCTCAAATCGCACCAAGGCGGCGAGATCACCGCGAAAGATCACCCACAAAGCACCCGCAGCCCCAATAGCCAAGGCCAGACCCATCCGCAGCGTGGTGATCTGGCCCAACAGCAGCCAGCCAAATCCTGCCGCCATCAACGGCGTCAGCGTGAACACCGCCGCTGTCGGCACGGCTTCCGCCGTCTGCAATCCCCAGAACATCAGCACGAAATAACAGGCGAGCAACCAGCCCAATACGCCATAGCGCCACGGTGCCTCCCAAGTTTTACGCGGCACCCCCACGGTCAGAAACGCCGCCAGCCCCACCAGCCCGCCCGCCAAAGCAAACCGCGCCACCGTCAGAGCCGAGGGCGAGACATAGCGCGCCGCCATGGCCCCCAGACTAAAGCTGCCCGCCACCAGCGCCGAAAACACCAACATCGCAACATGGCCGCGCTGAGCAGGGCTTAACCCGGCCCAAGCCGTCAAACTTGGCACCAAGTTGAGGCCGCATGACGCAGACAACTCAGGAAGCTTTGCACCTTCAGGGTGCGATGCAAATCCACATGCGTCACGATCCACAAAGGCGAGTCCCACTCCGGGATCGGGGCCATCACCTCGACCAGATCGGGGTCAAGCCGGGCCTCATGCGTGCGCAGGAATCCCAGACCCATCCCCGCCTTCACCGCAACTTCCGCCGCTGCGGGCTCATTGACCCGGAAGGTCAGCCGATCTTGCGACACCCGCTCACGCAGCCAGCGATAGAACGGCGCGCGGTTGTCGGGATTGTCGATGCCGATAAAACGGTGCAACAGCAACTCGGCCTCGCCATTCGGCAGCCCGTGCCGCGCGACATAGGCCTTTGATCCGTACAGCCCCATTTGTAGCTTCACCAAGGGCAACGCGACGTTATCGGGTTCCTGCGGTGTAGCCCCCGCCCGGATCGCCACATGCGCCTCGCCGTAATCCAACCGATACAGCCGCATATCGGTCAGAAACCGGATCACCACCGCCGGATGCGCCTCTTGGAACGTTGCGAAAACCGGGGCCAGCAGATGCGCGATGCCGGTGATCGAGGTCACCACCAACTCGCCCGCCACGGTTTCGCCCTGACCCTTGATCCGGCTGGCCAGCTGGCCAAACTGATCCTCGGTTGTCTGCGCCACCGACAAAAGATCGCGCCCGGATTCCGTCGGGGTATAGCCGCGCGCATGGCGCTGAAACAGCTTTGCCCCCAGCCGCTTTTCCAGACTATCGATATGGCGGATCACCGTGGCATGATGCACCCCCATCACCTCGGCCGCGCCCGAAACCGTGCCCATCCGGGCCACCTGAAACGCCGTCCTGATCTCGTCCCAGTTATCCATAAAGCAGATCCCCTGTGCATTTGCGCACATAAATCAGCAAAGGCCGCCGATAAAGCAAGGGGTTTGTCGGCTTTGACATAAGGCTTGCCCGAAGCGCTGCTTAGGCGGATGCTAAGGCTCGGGTGTTCAAAAGCCATCAGAGGCCACAATGAAGCTTGTTTCCTCGTCGCCGGATCGGTTGGTGCTGCGCAAAAGGCCGGTGCTGATGGGCATTGGCGTCGCCGCTGCCATGCTGCTGTTCGCAGCGATCTGGCTGGCCAAATTCTTCTCAAAGGATCACAGCGATCTGACCGCGCTCGCGCTGCTTTTCGGCCTGTTCGGCGCGGTTTTCATCGTCTTCGTGCGGCAAGAGGTGGCGGTGTTCGACCGCCCCACGGGCACCCTGACCCTGCGCAGCATCGGGGTTTTGGGCGCGCGTGAGCAATTTCGCCCCCTCGCCGAAGTCACCAAGGCCGTGCTGGAAACCAGCGCCAATGACAGCGACAGCAGGGCCGGGCCAAGTCACCGCGCCGTGCTGAACTTCAGCTCTGGCCCGCCACTCCCCCTATCCGCAATTTTCAGCTCGGGATCGGAGGCAAAGACCGCGGTGCAGCAGATCAACACTTGGTTGAACCAAAAGACCGGACCCACCCAAAAGCGCCCGAAAAAACGCTGATCCGCCAGCCCCGCTTGACTCTGCCCCCCCCGACCGCGTATCGCCCGACCCAATTCCCCCGGAGGCAACCGCTTCCGGTCCCTTGGCTTATGCCGGGATCGCCACCTGTCAGCGCGTTGCGCCCACAGGTGCCGTTTCGCATTGGCCTTGGGAAACCCGCCGTAGCACCCCATCTTGGGGTTTTGATCTAGGAGAGCGCGATGTTTGAAAGCCTGTCAGAACGCCTTGGTGGTGTCTTTGATCGCTTGACCAAAGCCGGCGCGCTGTCCGAAGCGGATGTCGATACCGCCCTGCGCGAAGTCCGCACAGCTCTGCTCGACGCCGACGTGTCGCTGGAAGTCGCCCGCAACTTCGTCAAAGCGGTGAAAACCCGCGCCATCGGCCAAGCCGTCACCAAGTCGATCACCCCCGGCCAACAGGTCGTCAAGATCGTCCACGACGAACTCGTGCGGGTGCTGGCGGGCGATGATGAGCCTGAAGCGCTGAAAATCGACAACCCGCCCTCCGCCATCCTGATGGTCGGTCTGCAAGGCTCGGGCAAAACCACCACCACCGCCAAGCTGGCGAAACGTCTGAAAGAACGCAACGGCAAGCGCGTGCTCTTGGCCTCGCTCGACACCAACCGCCCGGCGGCGATGGAGCAGTTGGCGATCCTTGCAGCACAAGTCGGCGTCGACAGCCTGCCGATCGTCAAAGGCGAATCCGCTGTTCAGATCGCCAAGCGTGCGAAAACCCAAGCTGCAATGGGCGGCTACGATGTGGTGTTCTTTGACACCGCGGGCCGTCTGCACATCGACGAAGTGCTGATGGAGGAAATTCAAGCCGTCCGCGACATCGCCCAGCCGCGCGAAACGCTGCTGGTGGTCGATGGTCTGACCGGGCAAGACGCCGTCAACGTGGCGTCGGAATTCAACGCCAAAGTCGGCATTTCTGGCGTCGTTCTCACCCGGATGGACGGCGACGGTCGCGGCGGTGCTGCGCTTTCGATGCGCGCCGTTACCGGCAAGCCGATCCGCTTCGTCGGTCTTGGCGAAAAGATGGACGCGCTGGAAACCTTCGAGGCTGAACGCGTCGCAGGCCGCATCCTTGGTATGGGCGATATCGTGGCGCTGGTCGAAAAGGCCCGCGAAACCTTTGAAGCCGAGCAAGCCGAGCGCATGGCGAAACGCTTCGCCAAGGGTCTGTTCAACATGAACGATCTGAAATCCCAGCTGGAACAGATGCAGAAAATGGGCGGCATGCAGGGCCTGATGGGCATGATGCCCGGCATGGGCGGCATGGCGAAGAAGGCCGAAGCCGCTGGTTTCAATGACAAAATGCTGACCCACCAGATCGCCTTGGTCAATTCGATGACCAAGAAAGAACGCGCCAACCCTGACCTTTTGGCGGCCTCCCGCAAAAAGCGCATCGCCGCTGGCGCTGGGCTTGAGGTTTCCGAAGTCAACAAGCTTCTGAAACAGCACAAGCAAATGGCTGATATGATGAAGAAAATGGGCAAAGGTGGTGCGATGAAAAACGCCATCAAGCAGATGATCGGTGCCAAGGGCGGTATGCCCGATATGGCCAGCATGTCGCCCGAAGCCATGGCCGAAGCCGCCAAAGGCATGAAACAAGGCCTCGGCATGGGCGGCGGTTTCCCCGGCATGCCACGCGGCCTGTCGCTGCCCTCCAGCCTTTCGGGGTTGATGAAGAAGAAATGATGCCTGCCGACCGCCTTTCTGCGATCAGGATCGCCCGTGTCAATCACGCCGGAGAATACGGCGCGATTCGCATTTACGGCGCGCAGATTGCTGTTTGTCGGTTGTTGTGGCCGCGCCTTGTGCTGCCGTTGTCGCAGCTAAAAGCGCATGAGGTGGAACATTGCCGCCTGTTCCGCGCGGCTTTGTCGGCGCGCCAGGGCCGCCCCTGTCGGGCGATGTATCTGTGGAGCATGGGCGGTTGGGTGCTCGGGGCTGTCTCGACTCTGTTCGGGCCAAACCTGATCTGGGTCTGCACCGAAGCGGTTGAAGAAACCGTGCATCATCACTTGTCCGACCAGTTGGATTGGCTGAAGCCGCGCGATGCTGATCTGTATGCCCTGATCAAGGGCATCCAAGCCGAGGAAGAAGGCCACCTCAACCTCGCCCGTAGCGAAAAGACTGGCGACACTGCCGTGACCCATGCGTTCGGCGCATTGGTCCGCGCCTCTGTGTCGATGGTGGTTTGGCTATCGACTTGGGGCGAATCGTCGCAAATGCGGCGTGACCTTGCGGGGGCCGCATGACTTATCGGCTGCAACATGACGGCGCTACCCCGGTCCTTGAGACCGCGCGCCTGCGTTTGCGCCTGCCGCATATGGGCGATCTGCCCGCCAGTACCGCCTTCTGGGCGTCCGAGCGCTCGCATCTGATGGGCGGGCCGTGGACGACTGAGGAAACCGCTGCCGAATTTCAGGGTCTGCTGGATCAATGGGCCAAACATGGTTTCAGCCTGTTCACCGTCACCCGCAAAGGTTCGGATGACGGCATAGGCGGTATTGGCCCGTTCTATCCCGACACCCACCCCGAGCCCGAACTGGGCTGGAGTCTGTGGAACGCCGAAGACGAAGGGCAGGGCCTCGCCTATGAGGCTGCAACGGCCGCCCGCGATTGGTTCTTCGCCACCTCGGGCCACCGCACGGCTGTCAGCTATACAGACCACACCAACCACCGCTCGCACAAGCTGCTGGCGCGGATGGGGGCCGTGGTCGACCTGACCGCCGCACACCCCTATGGCGACGAGCCGACGCTGACATTCCGCCATCACGCCGGGGGTGCCGCATGATCACCCGCCCGCAGCATATCGCCCACACCACAGCCCCGGTGATCCAAACCGAACGCTTGCGGCTGCGGATGCCGCGCTATGAGGATTTCGCCTTGCGTCTGGCGTTCTACGCCTCGGATCGCGCCGTTTGGGAAGGTGGGCCTTACACGCCCGAACAAGCTTGGAAGATCTTCGCCTCCGAAGTGGCACAATGGCCGCTGATGGGCTTTGGCCCGTTCTCGATGGACGACCGTTTGACCGGGGAATACCTTGGCGAAGTCGGCATCTACCAACCGCTCGGCTATCCCGAACCGGAACTCGGCTGGTATGTGGTTGATCACGCCGAAGGCAAAGGCATCGCCGCCGAGGGCGCGCGCGCTGTGATGGCTTGGGCGCATCAAACCTTCGGTTGGGATCATATCGACAACTACATCGACCCCGGCAACGCCCGCTCCATCGCCCTTGGCCTGCGTCTCGGCGGCACCCAAACCGACGCCCCCGGCGCGGACCCCACCGATGTGGTGATCCGCCACGATCTGCGGAGGCTGGCATGATCGAACTGATCGGCATCCCGGTGATCGAAACCGCAAACCTGCGCCTGCGCGGCCCGAAAACCGCTGATTTTGAGGTGTTCGCCGCCTTCATGGCCTCGCCCCGCAGCCAGCATGTCGGTGGCCCACTGACCCGTGCGCTGGCATGGCGCAGCTTTTGCCATCTGACCGGGCATTGGCTGCATCGCGGCTATTCTGCCTTCATCCTCGCCGATAAATCCACCGACGCCGCCCTCGGCATGTCCGGCCCATGGTTCCCCGAAGGCTGGCCAGAACCCGAAATCGGCTGGTCGATCTGGGCACCCGAAGCCGAAGGCCGTGGCCTCGCCTATGAAGCGGCCCTCGCGGGCCGGACCTATGCCTACACCGCCTTAGGCTGGAAAACCGCGATCAGCTTGATCGTCAATGGCAACACCCGCAGCCAAGCCCTAGCGCAACGCATGGGCTGCATCCGCGATGGCGACTTCATCCACGAAACCTTCGGTGCCAGCCAAATCTGGCGTCACCCCGCTCCGGAGCAGCTACAATGACCGACGCCACCACCATCGCCGCCGAGCTGTTGAAAGACCACCGCGAGAGCATCGACCGTCTGGATGCGATCCTCGTTTACACCCTCGCCGAACGCTTCAAGCGCACGCAAGCCGTGGGCCGCCTGAAAGCCGAACACGATCTTCCCCCGTCCGATCCCTCGCGCGAAGCGCGCCAGATCGAACGGCTGGAGTGGCTTTCCAAAGAAGCCGACCTCGACCCCGAATTCGCCAAGAAATTCCTGACCTTCATCATCTCCGAAGTCATCAGGCATCACGAACAACTGCAGAAATAACCGCCAAAACGCGGTTCCAACCAAACCTAAGGAGACTACACGATGTCCATGAAAATTCGCCTCGCCCGCGGTGGTTCCAAGAAGCGCCCGCACTATTCGATCGTTGCCACCGACAGCCGCAACCCGCGCGATGGCCGCTTCCTTGAAAAGCTCGGCACCTATAACCCGCTGCTGGCCAAAGACAGCGAAGACCGCGTGAAAATGAACATGGAGCGCGTGCAATACTGGCTCGGTCAAGGCGCACAGCCGACCGACCGGATCGCGCGGATGCTGGAAGCTGCTGGCGTGCTGACCAAAAAGGTCCGCTCGAACCCGAAATCGGCTGTCCCCGGCAAGCGCATGGCCGAACTGGCGAAAAAGAAAGCCGCGCGCGCAGAAGCACCGGCTGCTGAATAATCTGATCGGCGGCTCTGGCGCGGATTTCCGCGTCTGGGCCGCCACCCTTCATCCCGGAGAAGCCTATGCCCAACCCAGACCATATCTGCGTCGGCGCCATCGCAGGCTCTTTCGGCGTGCAGGGCGAAGTGCGGCTGAAAAGCTTCTGCACCGACCCTGAATCCATCGCCTCCTATGGCCCGCTTTACAGCGAAGACGGCCAAACCAGCTATAAAATCAAACTCACCCGCCCCGTCGCAGGCGGTCTAGGTGCGCGCATCTCAGGCGTCGAAACCAAAGAACAGGCCGATGCCCTGAAGGGCGTAAGCCTCTATGTGGATAAGAAAAAACTTCCCAACCTGCCCGATGATGAATTCTACCACGCCGATCTGATCGGCCTCGCCGCCTTCGATACAGGCGGCAAAGAACTTGGCCGCGTGCAAGCGGTCCACAACCACGGCGCGGGCGATTTGTTGGAAATCGCAGGCCCCGGCCTGAAATCCGGCCTGCTGCTGCCCTTCACCCTCAAAGCCGTCCCCACCGTAGACCTTACCGCCGGTCGCATCATTGTCGACCTGCCAGAAGGTCTTGATTAAAAACCGCTTTAAGGCCGCCGATACCCAGACGACTCGCAAACTGGGGGCTAGACTAAAATCCACCGCCACGCCACTCTGTGCAAGGCTGCAAGAGGGGCGTGATGCACAACCGTATGCGATGGCTGATGGGCGCAACCGCCCTGCTTTACATCGGGCCGCTGATGGCGGGCTTGGGCGGCTATGGTTGGCCCTTGGTGCCGGTCTTCACTCTGCTGTTCCTGCTCTGGCAATTCATCATTCGCCCGCAAAACTGGCCGCGACAATTCCACGACTGGACCCAGTATCAGGCTTGGGCCACTCTGTTCAGCAATGCTGCCATCCAACTGCTGTTCGTCACCTTGCTGTTCGGCGTGGGGCGCGGCATCGGCGGGGCTTTGGGCTTCATCCCGCCCTATTCCGAAATGCTGCCCGTCGCGATTTCCTTCCTGTCAATCCCGTTGGCCCGGATGATCTGGGACCCGTGGAAGATCAATGAAATCAACGGCTTTCTCGATCACGCCATTGATCAGATCGCCCATCCCGGCAATCCGGTGGAACGCAGTGAGTTGAACACCGCCCGCCGCATGATCGCCCCCTGGGCTGATCTGCCCGATGACACCACCCCCGCCACGATTGCTCAACATCTGCTGGCGCTCTCCGCCCATGCCGAGCCTGCCCATATCCGCACGGCCCTGTTTGAGCGCGCCCGTGCCGGTGCCTCCCGCGCCGAAATCATCGCCCTGATCCTGCACAGCACCGATCCGGCCTTGATCACCGATGTGCCCGGCGATGGCCCCACCCTCGCACTGGCCCTGCTGCCCGAAGACCCCGATCTGATCAGCCTGTTCGCCAGCCGCCTCAGCGATGCCATGCCGCAAGACCCGGACATCTGGGGCAAATCCCCCAGCTCTGATCTGCTGGCGGAATGGCTGGCGAAATACCTCAATTCCTCCGCCGAAACCCCCTTGCGTGACCTGATCGCCGCGACGAACGCCGCCCAACCCGAGGATGGTTTGGCCTAGCAGGGCTGCCCGCGACAGGCTAAAAGCCCTTATGACCGACACACCCGAAGCCCCGCCCAGCGACACTTCCCCCAGCAAATCGCATGGCCGCATCTCGATCCGCGCCAGCCTGAAACCACGCGATCTGATGGAGGAGCCTTTGCACGTCAAAGACGCTTGGCGGGCGAAAATCATCACCCTGATGCCCGATGCCTTCCCCGGCATCTTGGGGACTTCGCTGACCGGCAAGGCCCTCGATCTCGGCCTTTGGGCGTTGGATGTGATCAACCTGCGCAGCTTCGGGCAGGGCAAACACCTCAACGTCGATGACACCCCCGCAGGCGGCGGTGCGGGTATGGTCCTACGCGCCGATGTGCTGGACGCCGCCTTGAGCGACGCCGCACAGCACACCCCGCGCGACCGCAACCGCTGGCCAGTGCTCTACCTTTCCCCGCGCGGTAAACCGTTCAATCAGGCGATGGCCCGTCGCTTTGCCGCCTGCGACGGCGTGACGATGCTGTGCGGTCGGTTTGAAGGCGTTGATCAGCGCCTTCTTGATCACCACGACATCGAAGAAGTCTCCCTTGGCGATTTCGTGCTGACCGGAGGCGAGATCGCAGCATCCGCCCTGATCGACGCCACCGTGCGCCTGCTGCCGAAAGTGCTGGGAAATCATGAGTCTACCGTCGAGGAATCCTTCTCCGATGGCCTGCTGGAACACCCGCAATACACCCGCCCCGCCATATGGCGCGACCTGCCGATCCCCGAAGTGCTGCAATCCGGCAACCACGCCGCCATCGCCAAATGGCGGCAAGCGCAGGCTGAGGCGATCACCAAGACAAGGCGGCCTGATCTGTGGCAAGCGTATCTGCGCCGAAAGGTCTGAGCCATCGGTGGAACGCTCCGCGGGGAGTATTTCAAAAAGAGCAAATTCTTAAGGTCATCCTCTCTGCTCAAATATCCCCGCCGGAGGCTTCGACAGTGCCGCATTCCAAACCTTAACAAATCCTTACTCAATCATATTAACCCATTGATTTCACATAAATCCTAACCTTGTCCACGCGTGGACACCCAAGGCCTCTTGACCCATCCCTCCACAAACCCTATACGCCCGTAGTCCGGGGTCAAAAGCCCATCGGGCCCGATTCCTTTTGGCCGCAATGCTTGCCTTCTTCCGCAAGTCTGGCCCGAAGTTCGGACTATAAAACGCTAGCCGCATCTCTGGCGGGGTCACAAATTCTGTGGCGACCCGATCGAAGACCAGAAGCTCTACGGCTGCATCACGTCGGGGAAAACCCTGCAAACAAAGGAACTGCGATGAACTTGATCGCCATCATTGAAGCCGAGCAGATCGCTGCGCTCGGCAAGAAAATCCCGGATTTCAAAGCCGGTGATACCGTGAAAGTCGGCTACAAAGTGACCGAAGGCACCCGTTCGCGCGTGCAGAACTACGAAGGCGTCTGCATCGCCCGTAAAGGCGGCGCCACCATCGCGGCTTCGTTCACCGTCCGCAAAATCTCGTTCGGCGAAGGTGTGGAGCGTGTGTTCCCGCTGTACTCGACCAACATCGACAGCATCGAAGTGGTCCGCCGTGGCCGCGTCCGCCGCGCCAAGCTGTATTACCTGCGCGATCGTCGCGGCAAATCGGGCCGCATCGTCGAAGACACCAACTACAAAGCCAAAGCAGAGTAAGGAGCAGAGCGATGAAAGACGGAATTCACCCCGACTATCACACCATCACCGTCAAAATGACCGATGGCACCCTGTTCCAAGCCAAAACCACTTGGGGCAAAGAAGGCGACCAAATGGCGCTGGACATCGACCCGCTGGCACACCCGGCATGGACAGGCGGCTCGGCCAAACTGATGGACACCGGTGGCCGCGTGTCCAAATTCAAGAACAAATACGCCGGTCTGGGGTTCTGATCCCAACCGCTGCAAGAAACGGGGCGTCTCTGCGGAGGCGCCCTTTTTTATTGATCAAGGCCGCCCTTTTTGATTTGATCAAATCATAGGAGGGCGAGATCATGTCTGACATCATTCTGCGCGCGGCCCGAAAAGGTGAGGGGGCCGCCCTGTTCGCCATCACCGCCGCCTCCGTTCAGGGCCTTGGCGTCGCGCATTACAGCCCTGCGCAGCTTGCCGGCTGGATGGGCGCGCGAAGCGATGCCAGCTATGAGGCGATTATTGCCATGGGCAATGTCACCGTGGCCGAGCGCGCGGGCAACATCCTTGGTTTTGTTGACGCCTGCGCGGGTGAGGTGACGCGCCTTTTTATCCTGCCAAATGCGGCAGGGCAGGGGCTTGGCACGAGATTGCTTGCGATTGGCATGGCGCGGGCGAAAGCCCAGCACACAGGTTCGATTCTGGTGGAATCGACGCTGAATGCAGAAGGTTTCTACGCCAGACACGGCTTTAAGCGTCAAAGTCTCGGGCAGTTTTCGCATGGTGAAGGTGGCGATCCGATTGCCGTGGTGCTGATGGAACATCCGGGCCAATCTGTGTAGACTTTTCAGGGAAGTTTCCCCGAACCGGCGCTAGATGTCAGCATGAGTAGTTTCCGCCTGCCCATCTGCCTTGCAATATCCTTGTGGGCACCCCCGGCTTCCGCCGAAACGGATATGTTTCAACGCCTTGCTGGCGTGTATGGCGACCCGCATCCGGTATTCGAATCCTGCAAAGGCACCGTGCAGCATTTGAATTTCTCGAACCAGCACGCGCGCGGTGCGGTTCAGGTGTGGTTGAGGGTGTCGGGCCGGACTCCTTTGTGACGTTGGACCTTCCCTTCACCGTGCAGCGCGTCACCCCGCGCGGTGTGGAAATCCTGTTTGACGACGAGGAATTCCACACTGCAACGGGTGCGCTTGTGGTGTGGGAGTTTCGCCCGCTGACATCACCTGACCGCTATTGCTGGCACCGCATCGATTGGCCTGCTGATCGGTGCATTAACACCGTGCAGCGATGTGAACCGGAAGTGCCGATCTCGTAACACCACTTCCCGCTTCCCCTTTCCGCCGCTATCCGTATAGGAAGCCTGATAGACCAAAGGGGACACGCGGCATGGCGCATATCATCGTTGTCGGCAATGAAAAGGGCGGCTCCGGCAAATCCACCACCTGTATGCATGTCGCAACCGCTTTGTGCCGGATGGGGCATCGGGTTGGAGCGCTTGATCTGGATCTGCGGCAGAAATCCTTTGGTCGCTATGTCGAGAACCGCCGCGCTTTCCTCGCCCGCGCGGGACTCGATCTGCCGACCCCAGATTACCGCGATCTGCCCGAAGTTGAGCCGGGGTCCTTGGCGCAGGGCGAGAACGCTTTCGATGCACGGCTGTCCGCAGCCGTGGCGCAACTGGAAGCGGTTTCCGATTTCATCCTGATTGATTGCCCCGGTAGCCACACGCGCCTGAGCCAAGTCGCCCATTCTCTAGCAGATACGCTGATCACCCCTCTGAACGACAGCTTCATCGACTTCGATCTGCTCGCCCGTGTCGATGCGGAAACAGGCCGCGTCAAAGGACCGTCGATTTATTCTGAAATGGTATGGAACGCGCGGCAGCTTCGGGCACAGGCTGGCTTGAAACCTATCGACTGGATCGTGCTGCGCAATCGCTTGGGCGCGCAACAGATGCACAACAAGAAGAAGGTCGGTGCAGCTTTGGAGGAGTTGTCAAAGCGGATCGGCTTCCGCGTCTCGCCTGGTTTTTCCGAGCGGGTGATCTTTCGCGAGCTGTTCCCGCGTGGCCTGACTCTGCTGGATCTGAAGGATACCGGGGTAGATCAGTTGAATCTGTCCAACATCGCAGCGCGCCAAGAACTGCGCGATCTGATGAAAGAGCTTAAGCTTCCAGGGGTGACAGTCTCGTTCTGAACAGCATCGGCTGGGCTTCGCGGCGTGCCTCTCGGGTGCGGGTACGCTCTAACCGCATCTCGAACATATCGGGACCAGCTTCGACCTTGCGCGTGAACAGGCCAAACCGGGCAAACAGACCGTATCCGAATTTCATGGTGATCTCCTGTGGCGTGCATTTCGATGAGCCCAATCTGGAGTTGAATCGCGGCGGGAAAATGTCCGATTAGCGTTAGTTTCGGGCCGTTTTTACAGCGGGGGAAACAGTGGGTTCTTTTCCGGTCTTGCCGCGCCCCGGTTTACGCGTGCCATAAACATCAGATCACGCGACGAAAGTCACCGTAGTGCCGCGCTTCATCAGGGCACACAGAGATTCTAAGGCAAAAATCAAAATATTAACCCTGTGTTTCGGCTCCGGCGTCATCTTCGGTCAGCTCGCCCTCCAAAAACCGCTCAAACGCATCCAAATCAACTGGCTCGAATTGCCCGAAGCCTTGCATCCACACCGATGCATTGCGCATCGCATCCGGCTCCAGCTTGCACCAGATCACCCGCCCACGCTTTTCGCGGCTGATCAAGCCTGCCTCGGCCAGAATCCCGAGATGCTTGGAAATCGCCGTCAGGCTGATCTGAAACGGCTCCGCCACATCGGTGACGGCCATGTCGTCTTCCAGCAACATCGCCAAAATCGCCCGCCGCGTCGGGTCTGCAAGGGCGGAGAAAACGGTATCAAGATTGGCTGCCATGCAGTGACTATCACAAGTGCTCACAGGATCGTCAACCAAATGGTTGAATATGCAAGGCGCTGCAATGGCAGGGAAATTGTAGGCTGGGTTTCCAACCCACCACTGTAACTTCAAACAAAATCAACGCCTTACCCGGCAGTATCGCCGCTTGACTCAAAGCCCCCCAATCCGTAGTTATCCCCCAACCATCTGGAGGCTTTTGCCGTGGTATCCGACGCTGATCGCGCGCGCCTTGCCGCTCTCGAAAAGCGGATCGAAACCGCCAAAGCCGCCGCAGCGCCCCGGCGTTCGGCGCAAGAGGATAAGCATCGTCAGGCCCAACTGGCTTGGCGGATGGTGATCGAGTTGGTGGCCGGTCTTCTGATCGGTTTCGGCATCGGATACGGGTTGGATACCCTGTTTGGGACCATGCCGATCTTTCTGGTGCTGTTCGTGTTGGCGGGGTTTGCGGCGGGGGTCAAAACCATGCTGCGCTCGGCAAAAGAGATGCAGGACAAGGCCGCGCAAGCGCCCGGTCCACAAGCAAACGCCACTCCGGTGGCCGATGATGAAGAGGAAGACTGACGTGGCAGCCGAAGCGCAAGAAGGTGGTTTGTCGTTCCATCCGCTCCAGCAGTTTGAGGTCCATCCGCTGTTTGGCGATGGCCCGATCCACTGGTACACCATCACCAACGCAACCGTCTGGCTGCTTTTGGCGGCTGTGGCCGTGGTGGTTTTCTTCGTGCTGGGTTCGGCGGGTCGCAAGCTGGTGCCGTCGCGGATGCAGTCGATCGGCGAGATGGGCTATGATTTCGTGCATAACATGGTCGTCGATGTCACCGGCGAAGATGGCGCGAAATACTTCCCGATGGTGATGACCCTGTTCCTGACCATCGTGTTTTCCAACATGCTGGGTCTGCTGCCGGGTTCGTTCTCGCCGACCTCGCATATCGCTGTCACGGCGATCATGGGTGTGGGTGTGTTCCTGTTCGTCACCCTACTGGGCTTCTGGAAGCACGGCTTCCACTTCCTCGGTCTGTTCTGGATGAAAGACGCGCCGCTGATCCTGCGTCCGATCATCGCGCTGATCGAGTTGATTTCCTACTTCGTGCGCCCCGTCAGCCACTCCATTCGTTTGGCGGGCAACATCATGGCAGGCCACGCGGTTATGAAAGTGTTTGCCGCCTTCGCGCCGATGATCCTGATTTCGGGGATCGGTGTGCTGGTCACCCCGGTGTCGGTGCTGGCGATCACCGCAATCTATGCGTTGGAGGTTCTTGTGGCCTTCATCCAAGCCTATGTCTTCACCATCCTGACCTGCGTTTACCTGAAAGATGCGCTGCATCCGGGCCACTAACGCCAGTCTTAACCTCATCTAACCTATTCCATCGTAAGGAGAATATCATGGATCTCGCAACCGCAGCCGCACTCGGCAAATTCATCGGCGCTGGTCTGGCCGCTATCGGTTCCGGCGCTGCCGCAATCGGCGTTGGCAATGTTGCTGGCAACTTCCTGGCCGGCGCTCTGCGCAACCCTTCGGCAGCTGGCTCGCAAACCGCGACCCTGTTTATCGGTCTGGCCTTCGCAGAAGCTTTGGGGATCTTCTCGTTCCTCGTCGCTCTGCTGTTGATGTTCGCAGTCTGATCTGACGCTCGCATCCTTACGGTCAGGGGTGCCGCCATCGCGCGGCGCCCTTGAACTTCAAAAAGGGTCCGACGGAGGGCAAAATGGCGACCACGACTGAAACTACCGAAGCCGTAACGGAAGTTGCGCACGAGGCCGCTAAGGCAGGAATGCCGCAGCTGGACCCGACCCATTTCGCAAACCAGATCTTCTGGCTTGTCGTCACCTTGGCGGTGATCTTCTTCGTGCTGAAGCTGGTGGCTTTGCCACGCATCGGCGGCACTTTGGCGACCCGGCGCGGCACGATCATCAACGATCTGGCAGCAGCCGAGGAGTTGAAGCAGAAGGCGGTTGCAGCCGAGAAAGCCTACAACGACGCGCTGGTTTCGGCCCGCGCCGAGGCAGGTAAGATCGTCACTGCGGCGAAGGCCGAGATTCAGGCAGACCTGAACAAAGCCATCGCCAAAGCCGATGCCCAGATCGCGGCGAAAGCCACGGAATCGACGGGCCGCATTGATGAAATCCGGGCTGGCGCGCAAGCGGCGATCACGGAAGTGGCAAAAGACACAGCCAAAGAATTGGTGGCAGCTTTGGGCGGCACGGCAGATGCCCGGTCGATCACGGCGGCTGTCACCGCTCGGCTGAAAGGGTAACGCGATGAAAAATGTTTTTCTTCTTGTCGCTTTGCTTGGCATCATTGCGGTTCTGACCGGCAACAACCATGGCGAGCCATTGATCAGCCTGCACAACACCAACTTCGTGGTGTTGCTGGCTTTCCTGATCTTCGTCGGCATCCTGCTTTACACTGGTGTTCCGGCTAAGCTGGCGGCGGCACTCGATGCGCGGGCAACCCGCATCAAGGCCGACTTGGACGAAGCGCGCGCCCTGCGTGACGAAGCCAAAGCCCTGTTGGCATCCTACGATGCCAAGCAAAAAGAAGTGGCAGAGCAATCCGCCCGTATCATCGCTTCCGCCAAGGAAGAAGCCGAAGTTGCTGCCAAGCAAGCCAAGGCCGATCTGAAAGACTCGATCGCGCGCCGTCTGGCTACGGCTGAGGAGCAGATCGCTTCGGCAGAAGCTTCGGCGCTACGCCAAGTCCGCGAAAGTGCTATTTCGGTGGCGGTGGCTGCGGCGGCTGAGGTGTTGGCCAAGCAGGCGACGGCTGAGACAGCTTCGGCTTCGATCGACGCGGCGATTGCCACGGTGGATGCGAAGTTCCACTAAGGCTTTGTTGATATTGTAAAAAGCCCGGCCATCGTGCCGGGCTTTTTCATTTCGACTGCTCATGCTGCAAGCGCTGACGAGCAATCGCCTCATTCCGGTTGGCCTTGATCTGATCGGCCATCGCAGCCTCAACAAAGCCCAGATGTGTCGCCACAGCCTCGCGCGCCGCCACCGGATCACGCGCCTGAATCGCCGTGTTGATCGCGCGGTGCTGATCCAGCAAGTGATCACGGGTCAGCCGATTCTTGAACATCACTTGCCGATTGTAGAATACCCCCTGCCGCAGCAGATCATACATCGACCGCATCATATGCAGCATCACCACGTTATGACTGGCCTCGATGATCGCCATATGGAAATTCGCGTCTAACTCTGCCTCATCGGATGGATCGCGCTTGGCGTGGGCTGCCTCCATCTTGGCGAAAATCGCAGCGATCACCGCCAGATCGGTGTCTGATCCCAGCCGCGCGGCGCGCTCGGCCGCCAAGCCCTCCATGTCACGGCGGAAGTCGAGGTAGTCGAACACCGCTTCCTCATGCGCGGAAAACAAGCCGACGAGGGCAGGCGAAAACGCCGATCCCAGCACCTCGGCCACGAATATCCCGGCATTGGGGCGGCTGGTCAAAAGCCCGCGCGCTTGCAGATCGGCTACTGCTTCGCGCAGGCTGGGCCGCGAGACGCCCATGCGTTCCGATAACTCCCGTTCCGAGGGCAGACGCTCGCCGGGGCGCAAGATGCCGCGCAGGATCAGCAGCTCAATCTGCTGCACCACCGATTGCGACAGTTTTTCCGCGTCGATTTTGAGGAAGGGCATGAGAGGCTCCGGCTGATTGGTGTGAATATATGACCAATCGCGGAGTCCCGCAAATGCCAAAGGGCCGAGGTTTCCCCGGCCCTTTGAACGATGACGGCAAGCTTAACGAGTCGGGCGGATGATGATTTCGACGCGACGGTTTTGTGCGCGGCCTGAGGCCGACAGGTTCGATGCAATCGGCTGATCCTCACCCCGGCCATAGGCGGCGACGCGGCCCGCAGGCACGCCAGAGCCGATCAGCACGTTGGCGACAGCCGAGGCGCGGCGCTGCGACAAGTCTTGGTTATAGGCTGCCGAGGCGGTGTTGTCGGTGTGGCCAATCACCTCAATGGTCGAGTTCGGGTAACGGTTCAGCGACGACGCCACGGCGCGCAGGTCCGAAGTCAGATCCGGGCGCAGGGTGGCGCTATCGCTGGCGAACAGCACATCTTGTGGCATGTTCACAACGAGATATTGGCCATTGTTGGTGACCGAAACGTTCGAGGACAGCGAGCCGCGCAGATCAGCCGCTTGCGCGTCCAAGCTGGAGCCAATCGCGCCGCCAACGGCCGCACCCAAAGCGCCGCCGATCACGGCTTTCGCCAGACGGTCATCGCCTTTGCTGGTGCCACCCGCAACAGCGCCCAACAGGCCGCCGACGATAGCCCCGTTTTTCGCGCGGGCATTCGGGTCATTCGGATAAGCATCGGGATTGACGCAGGCGGTCAGCGCCAACAGCGCGACGGTGGAGATGATAACGGGGGACTTGAACTTCATAGCTGCCTCTAATCTGCTGGGTGGGCCGCTTCGGCCTCGAACATCCATATACAGCAACGCGGAACGGGCGGCATGGTTCCCGCGCTGGATTGGCAATTTATCGCGCAGATGTGAAACAGCGGG
Source organism: Cypionkella sp. (assembly GCA_043743975.1). Lineage (GTDB taxonomy): Bacteria > Pseudomonadota > Alphaproteobacteria > Rhodobacterales > Rhodobacteraceae > Cypionkella. Next base: position 2,223 of record JAYTVN010000026.1, on the reverse strand, counting down.
CTACGGATGGGGTCAAGCCCTTGCATCCTCGCGCGCGGATTCCCATGCAAGGATCGCGCGCTTGACGGGAAGCCCCCAGTGATAGCCGCCAAGCCCGCCGGATTTGCGCAAGGCGCGGTGGCAGGGCACCAGAAAGCTGATCGGGTTGCGCCCGACCGCCGTGCCAACGGCGCGTTGTGCCGTGGGGTGTCCCACCGCCTTGCCCAGTTCGGAATAGGTGGTGACATGGCCAGAGGGGATTTGCAGCAAAGCCTCCCACACTTTCAGTTGAAACGGCGCACCGATCAGATGCAGACGGGCCGAGCGGCCTGCCATCGCCTCGGTGACAAGCGGTTCGATGCTGGTATCCTCGATATAGGTGGCATTCGGCCAGCGCACGGTCAGATCCTGCATCGACCAATCGCGGCCAAATTCTTCGGTAAAGCCAAGCCCACAGATGCCGCGATCGGTGGCCATCACCAAAGCCTCGCCAAACGGGGTCTGGAAATAGCCCCAACGGATCAGCAGACCCGCGCCGCCAGTGGCGTAGTCACCGGGGCTCATCGCCTCCCAAGTCAGGAACAGATCATGCAGGCGACCCCCGCCCGAAAGCCCCGCCGCATGGGCGGTTTCCAGCACGGTGAAACGGTCGGCCAGCAAGCGGCGGGCGTGGTCCAGTGTCAGATATTGTTGGTAGCGTTTGGGGCTGACGCCCACCCATTGCGAGAACGTGCGCTGAAAATGTGCCGCACTCATACCCATTTGGGTGGCCAGATCGTCAAGGCTTTGGCCGGGACCGCCCTCGTCAATGATCTTCAGGGCGCGGGCGATAACGGCGTAGTGATAGCTGGTCTGATCGGTCATAGTGGTCTCCTTGTGCCCAAGATAGGGCTGCTACCCAGCTTACGCGACCCGATTCCTGCGGCTTATGCTTGCTCGGTCGCTTGGCTTGCGGCATATCGAAACCATGACACGCCAGCTCGATTATCCCGCCATGCAGCGCATTTTCACTCGGTTTCAGGCCCTAGAGCCCGAGCCGAAGGGGGAGTTGGAGCATACCAACGCCTTCACCTTGGTCGTTGCCGTGGCCCTGTCGGCGCAGGCGACGGATGTGGGGGTGAATAAGGCAACCCGTAAGCTGTTTGCCATCGCGGACACGCCTGCCAAGATGCTGGCTTTGGGCGAGGAAGGCTTGATTGAGCATATCAAGACCATCGGCCTGTTCCGCAACAAGGCGAAGAACGTGATCAAGCTTTCGCAGCTGCTGATCGACAATTTCGGCGGCGAGGTGCCGTCCAGTCGCGCCGCTTTGGTGTCGTTGCCGGGCGTGGGGCGGAAAACTGCGAATGTGGTCTTGAACATGTGGTTCGGTCAGCCCTCGCAGGCGGTGGATACCCATATCTTCCGGCTGGGCAACCGATCAGGCATTGCACCCGGCAAGGATGAGGTCGCGGTTGAGCGCGCGATTGAAGACAACGTCCCCGCCGAATTTCAGCGTCACGCGCATCACTGGCTAATCCTGCACGGGCGGTATATCTGCATCGCGCGCAAACCCAAATGCGGCATCTGCCCGATTGCTGATGACTGCCTGTTCGAGGAAAAGACCCAATGAAACGCTATCAGGTTGTCGGCATCGGCAATGCAATCGTCGATGTGTTCGCTCAGGCTGATGACAGCTTTCTGGAGCTGATGGGGATCGAGAAGGGCATCATGCAGCTGGTCGAGCGGGAACGTGGTGAGCTTCTCTATGCCGCGATGAAAGATCGGGTGCAGGCGCCGGGGGGATCGGTGGCGAATACTTTGGCGGGTCTGGGCAATCTGGGGCTGACCACGGCGTTCATTGGCCGGGTGCATGATGATGCTTTGGGGCGGTTTTATGCGACCTCCATGGCGGCGGGGGGGACGGATTTTGTCAACGCGCCGGTTCTGGGTGGCGAGCGGTCGATGAATACCTATCTGGGGATTTCGTCCGAATTGGGGCCAGAGGATGTCTCGGATGAGGTGGCGGGGGATGCTGCCGTGCTGTTCCTTGAGGGCTATCTTTACGACAAGCCGAAGGGGATGCAGGCGTTCGAGCGGGCGGCGAAGCTGTGTCAGGCGGCGGGGGGGCAGGCGGGGATTGCGCTGTCGGACCCGTTCTGTGTCGACCGGCACCGTGACGATTTCCGGCGGCTGGTGAAGGATCTGGATTATGTGATCGGCAACGAACATGAATGGTCGAGCCTGTATCAGACCGATCTGGAC
>JAYTVN010000025.1:0-76516 GCA_043743975.1 Cypionkella sp. | reverse complement strand
AACCCCCGGACCCCCTTGGCATTTTCAACCCAAGCGAAGGCATACCGGCGGCATTTCTTTGCGCCCCACAAACGCGGAAGACCAGAGTTTATGCAATTCTTTCAATCGGTTCTGCTCCGATTACTCACCACCTTGATCACGCTTGTAGGCGTGGCGGTGATCGTGTTTTTCGTCATCCGCGTGGTGCCGGGCAACCCGATCGCCATGATGCTGCCACCGGGGGCGACCGAGGCGGATGTCGCCCGGCTGACAGCGCTTTATGGTCTCGATAAAACCATCCCGCAGCAATTCCTGATCTGGTTGTCGGGTGTGCTGCAGGGCGATTTCGGCACTTCGATCACCACCAAACCACCGGTGTTGCAGCTGGTGCTCAGCCGCCTGCCCGCCACGTTGGAGCTGTCGGTGATGGCGCTGATCATTGCCATCCTCATCGGCGGCTTCATGGCACTGACCGGCACCCGTCTGCGCGGCACAAAGACCGAAGCCGCGATAGACGTGGGCAACGGCATGGCGCTGTCGGTGCCAGATTTCCTCTGGGGGGCTGATCCTGATCCTCGCCTTCGGCGTGCTGATCCCGATCTTCCACATCTCGGGTCGCGTGACCCCCTCCCTTCCCCTGCCCTTCACCTCCAATTTCTACCTGACCGAATCCCTGTTGCGCCTGCGCTTTGATCTGTGGCTGGATATCGCCGCGCATATGTTCATGCCCGCCCTTGCCTTGGCGATTCCCCTCGCGGCCATCATCGGCCAGCTTCTTAAACAATCGCTTAAAGAAACCATGCATCTGGATTACGTCACCCTTGCCCGCACCAAGGGCTATTCCGAAACCCATGTCATTCTGCGCGAGGCTTTGCCGAATGCCATCCTGCCAACCCTGACTCTGGTCGGCGTGCAATTCACCTTTCTGATCGGCGGCACCGTGATCATTGAGCGGCTGTTTTCCTACGAGGGCCTAGGCAATATGGCGATTGATGCGGTGATCAACCGCGATCTGCCGCTGATCCAAGGCATCGTGATCCTGTTCGCCGTGATCTTCACTGGGGTTAACCTGTTGGTAGACCTGACTTATGCCGCCCTGAACCCGAGGTTGCGCCATGCTTGACGGACGCTCCGCCATAACGCGCAAACTGCCCGCACGGTTGGTTCTCTCGGCCACATGGCTAACCCTGCTGGCGCTTGCCGCCCTCTGCGCGCCCCTGATCGCACCGTATGACCCGCTCGCGCAAGACCTGTTCCTCGGTCAACTGCCGCCGTTTTGGGTGCAGGGCCACGAGCCCGGCTATCTCTTGGGCACCGATTCCCTGGGCCGCGATGTTCTCAGCCGCATCCTTTACGGCGCGCGGCTGGCTTTGACCGTGGCGCTGGTCGCGGGCAGTATCACCTGCATCATCGGCGCCACCATGGGCCTGCTCGCCGGATTTCTGCGCGGTTGGGTCGATATATTGATCAGCCGCGCGATTGATATCTGGATGGCCTTCCCGCCCGTGCTGTTCTCCATCCTGCTGATTGCCGTGCTGGGCCCCAGCCTGAGCTCGATCATCATCGCCATCGTGGTGATCGACTGGACCCGCTTTGCCCGCGTGATCCGGGCCGAAGCGATGACCCAAGGGGCGATGGATTACGTCGCCTCCGCCCAAGTCGCAGGCCGTACCCGGCTCTCCACCATGGTGACCGAGATTTTGCCCAACGTGCTGCCCACCATCACCGTTCTGCTGACCTTAGAGATGGGAATTGCCATCATCGTCGAAGCCATCCTGTCTTTCGTCAACCTGTCGATCTCCACCGACGACCCCACTTGGGGCGGCATGATCGCCGAGGGCCGCGCCTCGATCCACCAAGCCTGGTGGGTGCTGGTGTTCCCCTTGATCACGCTTTTCCTCACCGTTTTAAGTTTTTCGCAGCTTGGCGAAGGGCTGAAAGACCGCTTCGATCCGGTGCTGCGATGAGCTACCTTTCGATCCGCAACCTGTCGGCCCGGCTGAAAGGCCGCCCCGATCACATCCTGCGCCGCGTCTCGCTGGAGGTCGCCGCGGGTGAAGTGCGCGGTCTGGTGGGCGAGTCCGGCGCGGGCAAGTCGATGATCGGCAAGGCTATTCTGGGCACCCTGCCGCAATCTGTGGAAATCACCGGCGGTCAGATCATCCTCGACGGCACCGATCTGCTTGCCCTGCCCGCCGCACAGCGCCGCACCTTGATCGGGGCGAAATGCGCGTTGATCCCGCAAGACCCGTTGACGGCGCTGAACCCGTCGCGTCGGATCGGGCCGCAGATCACCAACCGTCTGGTTGATATCCTTGGCTGGACCCGCGCGGATGCCGAAAGGCGCGCGCGTGACCTTTTGGCCGAGGTGCAAATTCCCGACCCCGAGCGGGTGATGCGCAGCTATCCGCATGAGCTTTCTGGCGGCATGCGGCAACGCATCCTGATCGCATCGGCCTTTGCTGCCGAGCCGAAACTGATCATCGCGGATGAGCCGACCACGGCGCTGGATGTCACCGTGCAAAAGCAAATCCTGAAACTGATCGCGGCGATGCAGGCCCGCCATGGCACCGCTTTGCTGTTTGTCACCCACGATCTTGGTGTGGTCAGCAAGGTCTGCCAAAGCCTGTCGGTGCTGTATGCGGGCTATGTGCTGGAAGACAGCACGGTGCCTGATTTTTTTCATGCTCCCAAACACCCCTATTCTCGCGCCCTACTGGCCGCGACCCCGAAATACACCGACCCCGATGGCAGCCTGACCCCAGTGCCAGAGGCCATCATTGAAGCCACCCGCGCCGAAGTCGAAGCCGCAGATCGGAGCGCGCATGTCTGAAATCTACGCACGCAACCTTTACCAAATTGATAATTTGCGGCTGTCCTTGGCCGATATGACGCAAAAACCGCTGATTGGGACAGCACCCCGCTTGGAAATCCTGAAGGGGCTCAGCTTCAGCATCCCCAAAGGCGAAATCCTTGGCATCGTCGGCGGCTCTGGCTCGGGAAAATCAACCCTTGGTCGCGCCTTGGTGCGCCTGCTGCAACCCTCCAGTGGCACGATAAAATTCGACGGCCAAGACATCACCCACATGGACGAATCCGCCCTCCGCCCGCTGCGGCGGCGTTTTCAGATGATCTTCCAAGACCCGATGAGCAGCCTCAATCCGCGCCACCGTATCGGCCAGATCATCGCCGCCCCGCTGTCTTTGCACGGCCTGAGCAATCCCAAACAGCGTGCTTTGGAGGCGCTTGATCACGTCGGCCTGCCCCGTGCTTTCGCCGCGCGCTACCCGCATGAACTCTCTGGCGGCCAGCGTCAACGCATCGGCATCGCCCGCGCCTTCGCCTTGAAACCCGAGTTCATTCTGGCCGATGAAATAGTCTCGGGCCTCGATGTTTCCTCCCAAGCGCAGGTTCTCAACTTATTGGAAACGCTGGTGAAAGATCTTGGTCTGACCCTCGCTTTCATCAGCCACGACCTCTCTGTGATCCGCCGCCTCTGCACCCGCATCCTCGTGCTGCACCAAGGTCAGATCGTGGAAAATGCCGCGACCGCAGAGCTGTTCGCCAATCCGCAAGCCGCCTACACCCGCGATCTGCTCGACGCGATCCCGCTGCCCGATCCGAACCAAATCTGGGTCTAAACAGTTTCATCTTGGCAAAAATACTCCCGCCGGAGGCTCCTCCGCGGGCACAAGGCGCAAGCCCGCAGGCTAAAGCCGCGCCAAATCCACCACGCCCTTTTTCAGAATGAAGCAGCCATAGGGCCCCGGATCAGAGGTGCGCACAATGGCAAAGGCCCGCCCCGCAGCTTCATAAAACGCGAACCGCTCCAGCGCCTGCATCGGCACCGCCCGCCCCTCGGCGGCATCAATGACACCCTGAACCAGCCCAAACACCGGCATATCCGCGCCCGGATCGCCCACCACCAGCATCCGCGCGACCGGCGCATCCACAAATGTATCCAGCGGCATCAAGGTTAAAATCGCCGCCAGCCCGGTCGGGATATCGCAGCCCACCATATCCACCACCCGGCCATGCGTGGTTTTCGCCGCAATGCTCGCCGCCGGATGGTTCACATCGCAGATCACCAGCGTATCGCCATGCCCCATACGCATCAGCACATGCAGTAGCTCCGCCGACAGGTGCCGATCAATCCCCTTGAGCATTACTTAATCGCCCCCGCCGCCATGCCCTTGATGATATAGCGTTCCAGCACCACACCGATCACGATCAGCGGCAGAATTGCCGCCCAAGACAAAGCCGCCATCGACCACCACGAAATCCCCTGTGACCCAGTTTGCGACGCCACCATCACCGGCAAGGTATTGGCATGGGTCGAGGTCAGCAGCGCCGCGAAGAAATACTCGTTCCACGTCAGCACCAGCGACAGGATGAACGCCGCCACCATGCCGGGCAAAGCAATCGGCAGGATAATGGTGATGAACGCGCCCCAGATCGACAGACCGTCGACCAAAGCCGCTTCCTCCAATTCCGTCGGGATTGAAGAAAACTGATCACGCATGATCCAGATGACGATGGGCAAAACCGACAGAGTATAGAGCAAAATCAAACCGATACGGGTATCCAGCAGCGCCAGTTCCTTATACAGCACCAGCATTGGCAGCGCCAAAACCACCGGCGGCAGGATCAACTGCGACAGGAAGAAGAACGAAATATCGCTATTGCCCATCCAGAGGAATTTATAGTTGAAACGGCTTAAGCCATAAGCTGCCAGCGACCCCAGCGCCACCGCCAGCACCGAGGACGTGACGGAGGTGATCGCCGAATTGGTAAACCGCTTCATGAACTCATCGCGCACTGTGCTGTCAGCGCCAATCGTATCCGGCGACAGGCCCAAAGATTTCCAGCCCAGCCATTTCGGGGTGAAATCCAGCCACGGCACCAGATTGCCCTTCATCACGTCAGGCGCCATCTTGAAGCTGGTGGTCAGAGTCAAATAGATTGGAAACAAACAGATAAACGCCCAAAGCAACAGCAGGCCATAGACGAACAACCGCCCGGTAAACCATTTTGGCCGAAAGCTGCGATCTGCGGCGGAATCCTTGAAAATCTGCGCGCTTACGTTGGTGTCACTCATGTTCTGGGCCTCGCAAACCGATCCGCAAGCTTCATCAAAATCGTCATCACGATGATGATGACCAGCAAATAGAACATCGCCAGCAAGGTGCCGTAGCCAACGTTCGAGCGGTCCCGATACTCACGGAAAATGAACGAAGTCACCGTATCGGTCGCCCCGCCCGGCCCACCGGATGTGACCGCAATCACAATATCGGCCAGCTTCAGCTTAAAGATAATGCGGATCAGGATGGCGGTGATCGACACCGGCAGCATCATCGGGAAAGTCACCTCCCAAAACGCCCGCCATCCATTCGCGCCATCGACCTTCGCCGCCTCATTCAATTCCTTCGGGATTGCCTGCAAGCCTGCCAAAATCATGATCATCATAAACGGAATGAAGGTCCAAGCGTCCATCAGCATGATCGTCGCTTTCGCCACGCCGGGGGTGCCGAAGAACGACGGCGTCTCCCAGCCGAAGAACCGCGCCAGCCGCGCCACCGGGCCAAAGCGGGCCTCCAGCATCGATTTGCCGATCATCCAGCTGACCGCCACCGGCGACAACATAAGGGGCAGCAAAAACGCCACCCGAAAGAATTTCCGCGCCTTGATTTCGGCGTTCAAAGCCAAGGCAAGCCCGAAGGCAATGGTATATTCCACAAGGATCGCAAGCACATACCAGACCATGTTCAACAAAGCGTTCCAGTAAAACGGGTCCGCCCACATCTGCCGCACATTGGTCAGCCCGTTGAAATGTCGGCCATCCGGGCTCGATAGGTTCCAGTCCGAAAATGCAATCACCAGCCCGAACAGCAATGGAAACACCGTCAGCGAGATCACAAACAACGCCGCAGGCAGCACGAACAAGGTGCGCTTGCCATGCTCGCCATGCAGCAAAACCTGCCCCTAGCTGAGACAAATCGCCCAGAGGATATAGGCATACAGCGTCGGCCGCCAACTCGTCAGGCCGAAGTCATGCAGACCCTGCACCTGCAAAAGCTGCGCCAAAGCCACCAGCGCCATCAGCAGGCCCGCGCCCCAGATGATGCCCCGGCCCAGCGTTTTCCGGCTGTCCGAGATATTGTCATTGCTGACAACGTGTAAAAGATCGCCTGAACCGCTCAAAGCTATGCCCCGCTTGCGAAAAGTAAGGTGGGGTAAAACCCCACCCTACACCATTTCTGTAGGCTGGGGTTTTACCCCACCACTACGCCGCAATCACATCCCAAGCGACGCCTTGTACAGCTTGATCTGGGCATCGCGCCCGATCTGGTCGGTGATTTTCTCCCAAGCCGCCGCAATCGCATCAGCGGTTTCCTGTGCCGATTTGTATTGGCCGGAATAGCCCTTGGCCAATTCATCCTCGGCGACCGAATAGTATTGGAAGATGCCGGGGATACGCGGTTCAATCGCGGCGTTGGGATGGTTGTAGCTGTCAAGGTTCGAGCCGAGGTAATCCTCGATGAACGCCTTGTCATAGCCCGCAGCCACCCATTCGTCATAGTTGAACTGGCTGTTGCGGTAAGGTTGGAAGCCCGAAGGATAGGCCGCCATCCACAAGGAAATATCCTTGCCCCCCAGATGCGCCGCCGCCGACCATGCCGCCTTGCGCTTTTTCTCATCGGCCGAGACGCGGTTGGTCACATAGACACCCCAACCAAGGAAGGCCATGTTCGGCGACTCGTTATAGGTTTCTTCCCAAGCCGAGGTTTTCGCGTTGTAGACCTTGTCCGAGCCGCGGTTGACGCCAAAGCCCACCACGTCACCCACCACCGACGTATCGGACGTGCGCGCGTTGGAACCCACATCGCCCCACCACATCAGGCTGGAGCCGGTGCCGGCAAGGAACTGCGAGAACGCCGTGGTGCCCGGATCGGCGTTGATCTGGTCTGCCGGATAAGCCCCCGGCGTCGCGATCAGGTCCATCACGTCTTGGATCGCCTGCACCCAACCCGGATTGTTGACGCGCGGTTTCATCGTCTCCGGGTCAAACAGCCAAGCCGGATCGGACGGATGCTTCACATAAGCCGCAGCCCGGTTTTCGAGGAAGTAGAAGCCAAAGCCGCCCCAGCCTTTCAGCGGGTCCAGATAGCCAATCGCGGGCTGCCCGGTCAAAGGATCGGTCTTGCCAACGATGGATTTGGAATAGGCGTTGACCTCTTGCCAGGTCTTCGGCGGCTCTGCCATGCCAGAAATAGCTCCATCCCCGAAGTAATCGGTGCGATAGGCGAAGGTATGGCAGTCACCGTCAATCGAGATGCGATAGGTCTTGCCATCCCATGTCCCAACCGGGGCCTTCAGGTAATTCACATAATCATCCATGTCGATCTGGGTCTTCACCCAATCCGGCATCTCATCCAGCAGGCCCTTGCTGGCGGTATCGCCCTCCAGCGGCGCACCCATCGCGAGAATGTCGAAATCGACGGTCCCGGTGGCGATGCTTTGCTGCAGACGCGGGTTATAATCGGCTTGCGCAAGGTCAATCCAGTTGATCTTGGCGCCAGTATAAGCCTCCCAGCCCTTCAACAGCCCGCGGAACAGGATGTTGTGCAAGCCGTTGTTATTGATGCCAAAGAAGGTCAGCTCGACCCCGGCAAACTCGCCCTCGGCCACGTTGGTCTTGGTGCTGTCGAGACACATCTCGCCAACCTTCTGCCAATCCGCATCGGTGGGCGAGCCTTTGCCCACGCCGGGGATCTGCAAAATCTGCGCCCGCACCGAATCCTGCGCCATGGCCGGGCCATAGCCCATCACCTTCGGCATCAGCGCGAGGGCTGTCAGCGCGGTCGCCCCCTGCAACATGCGACGGCGGCTGAGCGTGGCCTGCACTGCGGCCTGATAAAGTTCTACTTTCAAGACGTCTCCTCCCTTTTTGCCCTTGCGCGGTCAGAGACCGCCGAGCTGTTCTCTGTCGAAACTTTTGGAACCTAGAAACTTGTGGAACCCGGTGGCCCGTCCGGCACACCCTGCACGCAGGCCTCCCCTCCCGCCGCAAACATAGTCCTTGCCTTAGCTTGGCCTGTGGCAATGCCCCTGTCAAGATTCTAACATGTTAGTATGATCAGCACATAGACAGCGCCCCCCCCGCTTCGCTTAATCTTGCGGCAACAACGAGGGGGAACCACATGGCTGAAGTCACAATCCGCGATCGGCGCAAGGCTTATGGCGGGGTGCAGGTGATCAGCGGCCTGAACTTGGATATCAAGGATGGCGAGTTCGTGGTGCTGGTCGGCCCGTCTGGCTGCGGCAAATCCACGCTTTTGCGCATGCTGGCAGGGCTGGAGGAGATTTCGGCAGGCGATATCAACATCGGCACCGCGCGCGTCAACAACCTGCCGCCGTCCGAGCGTGACATCGCCATGGTGTTCCAGAACTACGCGCTTTACCCGCATAAAACCGTTGCCGCCAACATGGGCTTTGCGCTGAAAATGCGCGGGATGGAGGCTGGGGCGATTCGGCAAAAGGTCGAACACGCCGGCGAAATCCTCGGCCTCACCCCCTATCTTGATCGCTTCCCGCGTGCGCTTTCGGGGGGCCAGCGCCAGCGCGTCGCCATGGGCCGCGCCATCGTGCGCGACCCGAAAGTGTTCCTGTTCGACGAACCTTTGTCGAACCTCGACGCCAAACTGCGGGTGCAGATGCGCACCGAGATCAAAGAACTGCACCAGCGCCTGAAAACCACCACGGTCTATGTCACCCACGACCAGATCGAAGCCATGACCATGGCCGACAAAATCGTCGTCATGCAGGGCGGCCGCATCGAACAGGTCGGCGCACCCCTAGAACTCTACGACCGCCCCGCCAACATCTTCGTGGCTTCCTTCATCGGCTCACCCTCGATGAACCTGATCGACGGCGTGGTGAAAGGCGGCATGGTCGATGTGAATGGCGCGCGCCTCGCTTTGCCCGCAGGATCGACCGCAACCGAGGGCCAACAAATCGTCTACGGCGTGCGCCCGGAAACCTTCAGTGCCGCATCCGAAGGCCTGCAAGGCACCATCGCGGTGGTCGAACCCACAGGCTCGGAAACCCACGTTGTCGTCCGCATCGCGGGCCGCGAAGTCACCGCTGTGTTCCGTGAGCGTGTCAGCTTCCGTCCCGGCGAGACCATCACCCTCGCCCCCGATGCCACGCAATCGCATATCTTCGACAAGGCCACCGGGCAGCGGCTGGCCTGATCGCGCCTTGACCATCGCATAAAATCCGGCGCAACTAGCCGAAAATGGGAGGGCGCCATGCTCAAAGGAATTGACCCGCGCTTGAACGCGGAAGTGCTGCATTGCTTGCGAGCAATGGGCCACGGCGATGTGCTGATCTTGGCCGACACCAACTTCCCGTCGGATTCGGTGGCCCGCGCCACAGTGACGGGCAAACTGCTCAGGATGGAAAACCTCACCTGCGCCGAAGCCGCGCAAGCGATCTTGTCGGTCTACCCGCTCGACACCTTCGTGCCCGATTTCGCAGGCCGCATGGAAGTGGTGGGCGCGCCCGATGAAATCCCGCCCGTGCAGGCCGAGGTCCAAGCCGAGATTAACGCCGCCGAAGGCTCCAACCGTCCAATGATCTCCATCGAGCGGTTCGCCTTCTACGACATGGCGCGCGAAGCCTATGCGGTGATCCAAACCGGCGAGCGCCGTTTTTACGGCTGTTTCATGCTGCGCAAAGGCGTGATCCCGCCGGAGGATAAATAACATGAACACCTCCGCAAAACCCATTGTGATCCTTGGCATTTTCGTCGCCGACACCGCCTACCGCGCCGCCCGTCAGCCCAAAATGGGCGAGACAATCTTGGGCAATTCCTTCGTGCTGGGGCCGGGTGGCAAAGGCTCCAACCAATCCGTCGCAGCTGCCATGGCAGGCGGCAAAACCCATTTCATCACCCGTCTGGGCGATGACGCCTTTGCCGAAATCGCCCGAGCCACTTGGGCCAAAGCCGGCGTGATCCCCGAAGTCAAAATCGACGCCGAAAGCTACACTGGCGCTGCCTATATCTTCATCGAAGAATCCACCGGCAACAACGCCATCATCGTCTCCCCCGGTGCCGCAGGCCGCGTGTCAGTCGAAGACGTTGAAGAAAAAGCCGATCTGATCCGCTCTGCCGCGATCTTCGTGACGCAGTTGGAACAACCGATCCCCGCCGCCAAACGCGCGCTGGAAATCGCCCGCGCGGCAGGGGTGACGACAATCCTCAACCCCGCCCCCGCCGCGACCTTGGGCGACGATATTCTGGCGCTCTGCGATTATGTGACGCCAAATGAAACAGAAACCGAAGCCCTAACCGGTCTGCCCGTCACGACGATTTCCGAAGCGGAAATCGCGGCCGACGCTTTGCTGGGCCGCGGCGTCGGCGCCGTGGTGATGACCTTGGGCGACAAAGGCGCGCTCTATCGCGACCGTACCCGCTCGGTGCATGTGCCGGTGATGTCCGCGGGCAAAGTGGTGGAAACCACCGGCGCAGGCGATGCCTTCAACGGCGGCTTTGCCGTGGCACTGTCGGAAGGCCGCGATGTGGTGGAAGCGGTGCGTTTCGGCTGTGCCACCGCAGGGATTTCGGTCACCCGCCCCGGCACTGCACCGTCAATGCCAAGCCGCGCCGAGATCGACGCGCTGCTGGCGAAAAACGCCTGAGTGCTGCATTGAGGTCGGATGCCTCCGGCGGGAGTATTTCAAAAAGAGCAATGCAAAGAACCCATATTTGCTCTTTCCAAAATACTCCCCCCGGAGGGTTCACCCGCTGCCAAAGCCGATCCGATTTGAAATCCGTCTCGCGTGGAACAGGTTAACAAAGGGTGAATCCATCCAGATAACCAATTGATTTATATAATAAACACCCTCTGTCCACGCGTGGACATCACTCCATATTGGTATGCCGCGCCCGCATCACGTCCGCCGCCTCACCCTTCAAATCCCGCAGCCGCAGCACCATCATTTCAAACACCAAAAACATCGCCCCCTCAAACAGCGACCCCATCGGCAGTACCGAGTCCCCGCCTACATCCCGCGCCATCGTCTGCGCCGGGATCAATAAAACCTGATCCGCCAGCGCCAGCGACACCCCCGAAACCTCCGCCGTCACCATCAAAACCCCCGCCCCGGCAGCCTGTGCCACCGCCGCCAAAGCCGTGACGGTCGCCAACTCCCCCGGCCCACAAGCAGCGAAAAACAGATCCCCCACCCCCAGCGGCGGCGCGGTCAGATCACCCTGCATGGAAACCGAAATCCCCAGATGATAAAGCCGCATCGCCAAGGCCCGCATCATCAACCCCTCGCGCCCGCAACCATAGAGCATCACCCGCCGCGCGCCCAAAATCCGCGCGCAAGCAGCCTCTACTGCCGCCGCATCCATCCGGTCTGCCACCGCCCCGAGTTCCGCCAGCGCCCGCCACATCAAATCCTTCACGCCCCGCCCCCAATTCCTGCGCAATATCGCGCGTCTGGCTGTAAAGCCGCTTCCACAAAGGATATTGCCGCGCATAGACCGCCTCAAACGCGGGCTGCACCACCCGTGCCACCGGGTTCCATTTGGAAATCTCCTCAGGCAACACCCGCCCCACCGCCGCCGCCGCCAGAAACGCATCGCCATAGCTCGCACCGATGGTCTTCTCCGCCACGATCTGCGGCACCCCGCCCAGATCGGAGGTGGCCTGCATCCAGACCGCATTCTTCGTCCCACCGCCAGCACCCGCACCGGCTCGGCCCCCAACTCCCGGCACACCTCCATCACATGCGCCGTCCCCGCCGCGATCCCCTCCAGCACCGCCCGAAACATGTCACCGCGCTGATGCGTCAGGTTCAGCCCAAAGAACGCCCCCACCGCCGTCGGATCATGGATCGGCGTGCGCTCGCCTGAGAAATACGGCAGGCACAGCAGCCCCTTCGCGCCTTTCGGGCTGGCCGCCGCCTCCCGCGCCAAAATCCCAAACGCCCCCGCGCCCAAGTCGCGGGCAAACTGATCGCGAAACCAATGCGTCAGCGTGCCCGAAGTCGCCAACCCCGCCATTGAGGCATGTTGGCCGGGATAAAGCCACGGCGCATACCACATCCGAGGGTCGCGCACCGGAAGCGCCGTCAACTGGATGATGAAGATGGTCGAGCCATACATCATCATCTCACCGGGGTCTTTCACCCCGACCGAGACCGCCTCTGCCGCCGCATCAATCGTGCCCACCGTCACCGGAGTGCCCAGTGCCAGCCCGGTTTCCGCCGCCGCCTCTGCCGTCACATGGCCCGCGATTTCCGTGCTCCACGCAAGACGCGGCAGACGGTCCAGCGGGATGATATCCGCCGCCAGTTCATCCGTCCAAGCCAGCTTGTTCACGTCATACAGCGGCGAGAAATTCGCCGCCGTATAATGGTCGATCACATATTCACCCGTCAGCTTCCATGTCAGATATGGCGTCGCCGACAGCACCATCGCGGTTTGGGCGTAAATCGAGGGGCGCTGCTGTTTTAACCACAAAATCTTCGGCCCCACCGTTTGCGAGGTCAGTGCATTGCCGCAGCGCGCCATGATCACATCGGCACCGATGAGGTCGGTTAACTCGGCAATTTGCGCCGAGGCCCGCGTATCCACGCCATAGAGCACGCCGTTCATCAAAGGCTTGCCTGACGCGTCCACCGGTAGCATACAGGGGCCAATGGCCGAGCAGGCCACCGCCACAATGTCTTTAGGTTTTACCTGAGATTCTACCAACAATACATTGGTAACAAATATAAAATCACCCCACCAATCTTCCTCCGCGCAGTGTTCCGCCCAACCCGATTGCGGCACCAGCATTTTGTGCGACCGTGTGGCTTGGGCGATGATGGCACCCGTGGCGTCCACCAGCACGCCCTTGGTCTCAAACGTGCCAATGTCGACGCCAAGGGTGTAACTCATCGCGGCCTCCGGGAAAGATCAAAGCCCGGACCAATCTGTGACAACGCCTGTTCCAGCAGATCGACCATGCCGGAAAGATCAGCCATATCCAGCACTTCCAAGGCAGAGTGACTGTAACGCATCGGGAATCCCACGTCCAAACACGCAACCCCTTCGGTCCCCATGTTCGGTCCCCATGAACTGAATATAAGACAGATCGGTCAGCGCCCCGGTATGGGCCGAGCGTTGCAGTGGCAGCCCCCGCGCCGCAGCCGCAGCCTCAAACAACCACACCAGTGCTGGATGCGGGATCACCCCGTTCAACGTGCCGCGCCCGTGGAAGGAATACAGCGAAATCCCCGGCCCACCGCCCAAGCTCACCTCGCCGCGCTGGGTCATATCCGGGGTGTCGCAGGCCAGCAGCAGATCAATCTGCACCGCAATATCCGGCGCACAGGCGGTCGCCGCAGGAAGGACGCCGCGCAGGTTGTATTCCTCTTGCACCGACCAGACCAGATGCACGGTCGGGCCAGATTTCCGCCCCACCAGCCGTCGCCCGAGATCAATCAGCGCCGCACAGCCCGCCCGATCATCGACCGAGGTGCCCGCCAACCGATCCCCGGCAAGATCAATCACGCGCGGCAGATAAACCACCGGGCAGCCAATCCTCACCCCCGCCGCCTCGGCCTCAGCCTTGCTGGCAAAGCCCGCATCGACGTATAATTCCGCGTAAGGCACCACCCGGTATTTCTCCTCCGGCGTGGTGGCGTGGTGGCTTTTGTTGGCGATCAACCCCGGCAGATCGCCCTGATCGGTGCAGATCAGCACCGCCTGCGCCGCCAAGGCACGTTCCGGCACCCCGCCCAGCCGCTCCAGCCGGATCAACCCGCTGTCCTCGATCTTGCGGATGATAAACCCCAACTGATCCATATGGGTGAATACCATCACCGAGGGCGCATCAGGATCGCCCGGCAGGGTCGCAATCAGATTGCCCAGACGATCAGAGCGATGCGCAATCCCCAAACCGTCCAGATGCCGCGCGATACAGCCCGCCACCCGTTCCTCATAACCCGACAGGCCGGGGATCAGCATCAATTCGGTTAAAAGCGCGCGCATCATGCCCCCCGCACCGCGCGCACGCGGTCCATGAAATCACGCGCCCGCGCGGGGTCCACCGAAGCCCAAGTGTCGCCGCCAACTTTCAACGCCGACCCCACAATGCAGCCATCCGCAACCCGCAACACCTCCGCCACCGTGTCATGCTTAACACCCGTATTCGCCAGCACCGGGATGTTTGGCAGCACCCGTTTCACCGCCTCCAGATCAACCATCCGTGCGGCCTCTCCGGTGATCGCCCCCGACACCAGCACCGCATCCGGGATCGAAGAAAACACCGCTGACCGCGCCCGATCCGGCAAAGACCGAGGGTCCAAAGACCCCGCGAACTCTGCCGAAACGTTATACAATTTCGCCACGCTCCCTGCGCCAATCCGCTGGCCATAGCGCAAGGCCGCCCCCGCATCCGGCGCCCAGACCCCCATATCCGAGGCATAGGTTCCGGTGAAAATCTCGCGCACAAAGGCCGCCCCGGTGGCTGCGGCCAAAGCCATCGTCGCCTGCGGATCCCACAACACATTCACCCCAAACGGCACGCTGATCTGGCTGCGCAGACGGCCAATCACATAGCCCATCGTCACGGTGCTGGCGGGGTCGACCTTCAATTCATAGGGTCGATCATTCTCATTGCCAAACATCACCGCATCAAAACCCGCCGCCTGCAGTGCCGCCAAATCCGCCAAGGCCCCGGCGATAATCCCCTCCACCCCGGCCTCTGGATCATGCAGCGGTGTGCCCGGCATCGCCCCCAGATGCACCATCGCAATCACCGGCTTTTTCGCCCCAAACACCTGTGCAAAGCGTGTCATAAAAACCTCCCGTTTTGCCAAAGCTAGCGCGAAAGCCATTGGCCGGGAAGGCAGAACATACTAGCATGTCAGTGAAAACGAAGGGGACGGATATGCGGATCAGACACTGGGATCGTTTGGGCAATGGCGGCTTGGATTTCACCGAACTGGGCTTTGGCGCGGCACCCATTGGCAACCTCTACCGCGCGATTTCCGAGACTGATGCACAGGCGGTGCTGACCCGCGCTTGGGACGCGGGCGTGCGCTATTTCGACACCGCGCCGCTTTATGGGCTGGGCCTGTCGGAAACCCGGCTGAACCATTTCCTGCGCGGCAAACCCCGCGACAGCTACATCCTCTCGACGAAAATCGGCCGCCATCTGCGCCCCTGCCCACCCGATCAACGCGACGGCCTGGGCAAATGGTTCGAGGTGCCCGCCCGGCGCGAGGTCTATGACTACAGCTATGACGGCGTGCTGCGCGCACTGGAAGCCTCGCTCGAACGCACGGGTCTTGACCGCATCGACGTGCTCTACGCCCATGATCTCGACGTCGCCAACCACCGCTCGCAAGCGGGCCTTGACGCCAAACTCAGCGAATTCATGTCCGGCGGCTACCGCACCCTGATCGAATTGCGCGACCAAGGCGTGATCAAGGCCTTCGGCGCCGGGGTGAACGAATGGCAACCCTGCCAATGGCTGCTGGAGCGTGGCGATTTCGACCTGTTCCTGCTCGCAGGCCGCTACACGTTGCTGGAGCAAGCCCCCCTGACCAGCTTCCTGCCCTTGGCCCAAAAACGCGGCACAGGCATCGTGATCGGCGGCCCCTACAATTCCGGCATCCTCGCCACTGGCCCAAAACCCGGCGCGTTTTACAACTACGACCCCGCCCCCGAGCCAATCCTTGCCCGCACCGCCGCCCTGCAAACCGCCTGCGAGGCCCATGGCGTCCGCCTCGTCGATGCCGCCTTCCAGTTCCCGTTGCGCCATCCCGCCGTAGTCTCGATCATCCCCGGCGGTCAGGGCGTGGCCGAGATGGACAGCAACGTGAAAGCCGCAGATACCCAAATTCCAGCGGAACTCTGGCACGATCTGAAAGCCCAAGGCCTGCTTCATCCAGACGCGCCAATTTGACTAAAACTTGTCTAAAATTGTCATCCTCTGTGGGAAAATATCCCACGGGGGAAGCGGCCCTTGCGCCGCGCGGGGGTGTGAAACCCCCGTCCCACCTCACCAGCCAGACCAAGCTTTAAGGATTAAACAACTCCGGGTGACTGCGCTCCAGCGGCTCCAGATAGGTCACCAATTTCCGCAAATGCAGCCGCATCGCCGCCCGCGCCGCCGCAGGATCCCGCGCCTCCAGTGCCGCCAGAATCGCGCGATGCTCCTCCAAGGTGGCCGCCACCCGGCCATCCACCGGCAGCACCAACCGCCGCGCCCGCTCGACATGCACCCAAGCGGTTTCCGCCACCACCGACAGCTTGCGATAGCCGGTAAAGCTGCGGATCAGCTCGTGCATCTCGCCGTCCAACTGATAAAATCCCGGAAAATCGCCATCCGCCAACAAAGCCGCCTGCACGGTGATATTGCGCCGCAACGCCACCAGCTGCTCATCGCTGATGCTTTCGGCCACCATCTCAATCGCCTGCAACTCAATCGCCTCGCGCAAAAACGCGCCTTCGCGAATTTCGGCCATCGAGAATCGCGCCACATAGGTGCCGGCTTGCGGCACCACATCGACCAGCCCTTCCCCCGCCAACCGCGCCACCGCATCTGAAACCGGGCTGCGCGAGACGCCCAACTCAGCGCAAATCTCGGGCTTGCGCAGGATTTCACCGGGGCGGTAGCTGAGCGACAAAATCGCCTGCCGCAGCGTCTGATACACCTTCGAGCCCAGCGATCCCGCGAAGGCTTCAAGCGGTTGCAAGCGGTGATTATCCGCGATCGGGTCTTGTGGGAAGGTGATATCGGGCTGTAACATGCTAACATGTTAGCCGAGCCAAGCCTCGGGATCAAGCAAAGGCCGCAGCAAAATGTTACAAAGCAATCAAAGTGTGATACGGTTGAATCCAGCCGATAATCTGGTGATCGCCTTGGTCGATCTGCCCGCAGGGGCGCAACCGGGCGGGCTCGACACCGCCACCACCCAACCGATTCCCCGTGGCCATAAAATCGCCACCCGGCCGATTGCTGCGGGCGAACAGGTGATCCGTTACGGCCAGATCATCGGTCAGGCTCTGGTAGATATCCCCCCCGGCGCGCATATTCACAGCCATAATCTCGGGATGGGGCCGCATACCGACGACTACGCCATCGGCAGCGAAAGCCATGCGCTGCCCGCTTTGCCGCCGCGCGAATTCATGGGCTATCACCGCGCCGATGGCCAAGTTGGCACGCGTAACTACATCGGGATTCTGACGAGCGTGAACTGCTCGGGCTCCGTCGCCCGCTTCATCGCCGAGGCCGCCGAGAAAGACCCGGTGCTGTCGGCGATGCCGAATATCGACGGCTTTGTGCCGATCGTGCACAACACCGGCTGCGGCATGTCGGGGGTAAATGAGGGCTACGATACCCTGATGCGCACCCTGAAAGGCTATGCCCGCAACGCCAATTTCGGCGGGATTTTGCTGGTGGGTCTGGGCTGCGAAGTCATGCAAGTGCCGGATCTCGTCGGCCAGGGCCGCCTGCGCCCCGACGGCAATTTCCGCTATATGACCATCCAGCAAACCGGCGGCACCCGTGCCACGATTGCCGCTGGCCTGAAGGTTTTGCGTGAAATGGCCGAGGTCGCAAGCCACACCGCCCGCGCCCCGGCTCCGGTATCCAAACTGATGATCGGTCTTCAATGCGGCGGATCGGACGGCTATTCCGGCATCACCGCCAATCCGGCACTTGGACATATGTCCGACTTGCTGGTGCAAATGGGCGGTACCACGATTCTGTCGGAAACCCCCGAGATTTACGGCGCAGAACACCTGCTGACCCGCCGCGCCGTGTCAAAAGAAGTCGGCGACAAGCTGCTGGAGCGCATCCAATGGTGGGAAGACTACACCGCCCGCAACGGCGGCGAGATGGACAACAACCCATCCCCCGGCAACAAAAGGGGTGGTCTAACCACAATCCTTGAAAAGTCGCTGGGGGCCGTCGCCAAAGGCGGCACCGCCCCCTTGGTCGGCGTCTATAAATTCGCCGAACCGATCACCACCCCCGACTTCACCTATATGGACAGCCCCGGCTATGATCCCTGCTCCGTCACCGGGCAAATCGCCTCCGGGGCCACAATGATCATCTTCACCACCGGGCGCGGCTCGGTGTCCGGCTACAAACCCAGCCCCTGCATCAAGCTTGCCACCAACAGCGAAATGTACGCCCGGATGTCAGAAGACATGGACATCAACTGCGGTGACATCCTCACAAACGGGGTGAGCATCGCCGCGAAGGGTGCTGAAATCCTTGAGAAAGTCATCGCAGTGGCGTCCGGTGCGCGCACCTTCTCGGAAGACCTCGGCTTCGGCGGGGCCGAGTTCGTGCCATGGCAAATCGGTGCGGTGATGTAGCCAAGAAAGAGCCTCCGGCGGGAGTATTTCACAAAGAGCAAATCCCTTCGGGGCTTTCATACTGGCCCAAATACTCCCGCCGGAGGCTTCCGAAATATCACCCCTCGGCACCGATCAAAGCCGAAATCTCGGCCACAGCCTTTTCCACCAAATCCAGCCGCCCGCGTGCCTCCACATTCAGCCGCAACAACGGCTCGGTGTTCGACGCGCGCAGATTGAACCGCCAATCGCCAAATTCCAGCGACAGCCCGTCAATATCCTGCCGCCCGACCGCTTGCGGCGCATAGACCGCCTCGATCCGCGCCACCACCGCGCGCGTATCCTTGACCCGAAAGTTGATCTCGCCCGACGACGGAAACGCCGCCCGCCGCGCCGCCAGCAGATCGGCCAAGGAAAGCCCCGAGCGCCCCATCAGTTCCGCCACCAACAGCCACGGGATCATCCCGGAATCGCAAGACATGAAATCGCTGAAGTAATGATGCGCCGACATCTCGCCGCCATAGATCGCGCCGGTATCGCGCAAAGCCTGCTTCAAAAACGCATGGCCGGTCGGGGCCGCCACCGCCCGCCCGCCCGCCTTAGCCACCACATCCTGCGTGTTCCAGATCACCCGCGGATCATGGATGATCGTAGCCCCCGGCTCTTTCGCCAAAAACACTTCCGCCAGCAACCCGACCAGATATTCCCCAGCGACGAAGTCACCCGAGGCGTCAAACAGGAAGCAGCGGTCGAAATCGCCATCCCAAGCCACGCCCATATCCGCCCCCGCCGCCAGCACCGCCGCCGCCGTCACCGGCTGGTTTTCCGGCAGCAGCGGATTCGGGATGCCATTCGGAAAACTACCATCCGGCTGATGATGCATCCGCACAAACTCCAGCGGCGCCCCCGCCGCAGCCAAAGCCTCGGCAATCGCATCAAACGTCGGCCCCGCGGCACCATTGCCCGCATTCACCACGATCTTCAACGGACGCAAAGCGCCCACATCGACAAACGACAACACCCGTGCGACAAACCCCGCCCGCACCGCCGAAGCATCCACCACCCGGCCCCCCGCCTGATCCAGCGCAAACGCCCCGCTCTCCGCCAAAGCCTTGATCCGCGCCAGCCCGGTGCCCGCATCCAGCGGAGCCGACCCCCGCCGCACCAGCTTCATGCCATTGTAATCCATCGGATTATGCGAGGCCGTCACCTCGATGCCGCCATCCGCCTCCAGCGCCGTGGTGGCAAAATACATCTCCTCGGTGCCGCTCAGGCCCAGATCCATCACCTCGACCCCCGCCGCCACCAGCCCTTCGGCCACAGCCTGCGCCAGTTCCGCCGAGGATGCCCGGCAATCCTGCCCCAGCACCACACGGCTGGCCCCCAAGCCCTCGGCAAAGGCTCGCCCGATCCGCCGCGCAATATCGGCGTTCAGCTCATCCCCCAGTTTGCCGCGAATGTCATAGGCCTTGAAGCAGGTATAGGTTGTCATGTCTCACCAGATTGTCGCCAAATATCCGCGCCACAATAGGCAGCCTGCGGCAAAGGTCCAGCAGCCAAAGCCTTTCCAAACCGCCCCCCCCGCCCTATAAGGCCGCAACCCTGACACCGGAGCCGCCGATGCGCACAGCCGAGATCACCCGCACCACCCATGAGACCAAGATCGAAGTCGCGATCAACCTCGACGGCACCGGGCGCGCCGAGATCAAAACCGGCGTCGGTTTCTTCGACCATATGCTCGATCAACTCGCCCGCCACTCGCTGATCGACCTGACCGTTCAGGCCGAGGGCGATCTGCACATCGACGATCACCACACGGTAGAGGATTGCGGCATCGCCTTGGGCCAAGCCCTGACCCGCGCTTTGGGCGACAAGAAAGGCATCCGCCGCTACGGCCATTTCCGCCTTGCGATGGATGACACGCAGGTCGCCTGCGCGCTGGACCTCTCCGCGCGGCCCTTCTTGGTGTGGAATGTTCCGTTCACCGCCGCCAAAATCGGCAGCTTTGACACCGAACTGGTGCGTGAATTCTTCCAAGCCCTCGCCACTCACGGCGGCATCACTTTGCATGTCGATCTGATCCATGGCCTGAACAGCCACCACATCGCCGAAGCCGCCTTCAAAGCTGTCGCGCGCGCCCTGCGTGAAGCGGTGGAACCCGACCCCCGCATGGCAGGCGTGCTGCCCTCCACCAAAGGCGCGCTCTAACCCTGTTTTCTGCCCCTTAGGTCATCCTCTCTGCTCAAATATCCCCGCCGGAGGCATCCGACGCCCCCAGCAATCCAAGGCCGATCAAAATGCTCACCGTCCTCGTAGACTACGATTCCGGCAACCTGCACTCGGCTGAAAAGGCCTTTCAACGCATGGCTGCCGAATCCGATGCGGGCGAAGTTTTGGTCTCGTCGCGCCCCGAAGATGTCGTCCGCGCCGACCGCATCGTGCTGCCCGGCGACGGCGCATTCCCGGCCTGCCGCCGCGCCTTGGGCACTTATGGCGGGCTGTTCGAGGCCATAGAAGAAGCCGTCACCAGCCGCGCCCGCCCCTTCCTCGGCATCTGCGTCGGCATGCAGATGATGGCGACTTGGGGCCGCGAATACGAAGACACCAAAGGCTTTGCGTGGATACCGGGCGAAGTGGTGAAAATCACCCCCGCCGACCCCGCCCTGAAAGTCCCCCACATGGGCTGGAACGACCTGATCATCGACCACCCCCACCCAGTGCTGGCAGGCATCAAAACCGGCGACCACGCCTATTTCGTGCATTCCTACCATTTCCGCGTCGAAAACCCCGCTGAACGCCTCGCCCATGTTGATTACGCGGGCGAGATCACCGCGATCATTGGCCGCGACACCATGCTGGGCATGCAGTTCCACCCCGAGAAATCCCAAGCCACCGGCCTGCGGCTGATCGGCAATTTTCTGCGCTGGAAGCCGTAGATGCAAGACCTGCTCGACCAGATCGCGTCTGAGATGGCCACAGCCACAGATCGCGGCAAAGTCGCCAATTACATCCCGGAACTGGCGAAAATCGACCCGCAGCAATTCGGCATCGCCGTAGCATTGCCCTCCGGCGAGGTCCTCACCGCAGGCGATGCCGCCACGCCATTCTCAATCCAGTCGATCTCAAAAGTCTTCACCCTTGCCATCGCCTTGGGCCGCTTGGGCGACCAAATCTGGGCCCGCGTTGGCCGCGAACCGTCCGGCCTTGTGTTCAACTCGATCCTGCAGCTGGAACAAGAAAACGGCATCCCGCGCAATCCTTTCGTCAATGCCGGGGCGATTGCTGTGACCGACGCCATCCTGCAAGGCCGCCAACCGCGTGAGGTTCTGGCCGAACTCCTCCGCTTCATCCAAGCTGCCGCCGAGGACGAGACCATCACAATCAATCAAGCCGTGGCAAAATCCGAACAAGCCACCGCCCACCGCAACATCGCCTTGGCCGAGTTCATGGCCGCGATGGGCAACCTGCGCAACCCGACAGCCCTCGCCATCGGCACCTATGTCCACCAATGCGCGGTCGAGATGACCGCCGCCCAACTCGCCCGCGCGGGCCGCTTCCTGCTTGGTGCTCCCGGCTGCCCGCGTCTGGTATCGCTCGCCCGCATCCGCCGCATCAACGCGCTGATGATGACCTGCGGCCATTACGACGCCTCGGGTGAATTCGCCTACCGCGTCGGCCTGCCCGGCAAATCAGGGGTGGGAGGCGGCATCCTCGCCATCGCCCCCGGCAAAGCCTCCATCGCCGTCTGGTCGCCGGGCCTCAATGAGTATGGTAACTCCAAACTCGGCTCCATCGCCGTGGAAAAACTCGCGCGCGGCATGGGCTGGTCGGTGTTCGGCTAAGCCCGAGTCTTCCTAAACAATTTCATCTTGGCCTAAATATCCCCGCCGGAGGCTCCCCCACCTCAGCCAGCGCAATCGTTAAAAATCTGTTAAATTGAAAACACAACACATTGATATTGTTCACTACGCCCTAAGGTCCCAACTTGGGACCCTACCGAGCCGCCTTCTCGGCAATCCCCGAAACGCCCTCACGCCGTTCCAATTCCGCGACCACATCCGAAAGCGAGACATCCCGAGACGCCAACATCACAAGCAAATGATAGACCACATCCGCCGCCTCCGAGGTCAGCTTGACGCGGTCCCCCTTCACCGCCTCAATGATCGCCTCAATCGCCTCTTCCCCAAACTTCTCAGCACATTTCTCCGGCCCCTTGGCCAGCAATTTGGCTGTCCAGGAACTCTCCGGGTTCGCTGATTTTCGCGCGAAAATCGTCTCGCTCAACCGCTCCAACGCGCTCATACCAACCTCATCGGAATACCCGCCGTCGCCATATACTGCTTGGCCTCACCAATGCTGAACTCGCCAAAGTGGAAGATCGAAGCCGCCAGCACCGCCGAGGCACCGCCCTTGGTGACACCCTCCACCAGATGCTCCAACGTCCCCACCCCACCCGAGGCAATCACCGGCACCGACACCGCATCCGACACCGCCCGCGTCAGGCCCAGATTGAACCCCGCCCGCGTGCCGTCACGGTCCATCGAGGTCAGCAATATCTCGCCAGCCCCCTTGGCCACCACCAGCTTTGCAAATTCCACCGCATCAATTCCGGTGGCCTTGCGCCCGCCATGGGTGAAAATCTCCCACTTGCCGGGCGAGACGGTCTTGGCATCAATCGCCACCACAATGCACTGACTGCCAAACCGATCCGCCGCCTCGGCCACCACATCCGGGTTCGCCACCGCCGCCGAATTAAACGACACCTTATCCGCCCCTGCGAGCAACAAGGCCCGCACATCCTCATGCGTGCGCACCCCGCCGCCCACCGTCAGCGGCATGAAACAAGCCTCGGCCGTCCGCGTCACCAGATCAAACATCGTGCCGCGATTTTCATGGGTGGCGTGAATATCCAGAAAACACAACTCATCCGCCCCCGCCGCATCATAGGCCCGCGCGGCCTCGACCGGATCGCCCGCATCGCGCAAGCTGACGAAATTCACGCCCTTGACCACACGGCCATCGGCGACATCAAGGCATGGGATCAGGC
This sequence comes from Cypionkella sp., assembly GCA_043743975.1. Taxonomy (GTDB): domain Bacteria; phylum Pseudomonadota; class Alphaproteobacteria; order Rhodobacterales; family Rhodobacteraceae; genus Cypionkella. The sequence goes on along the minus strand of JAYTVN010000025.1, from coordinate 53,117 downwards.
GGGTTTTCAGCATCTTGAAACCTTAGCGCTTGGGATGGGGCGGCGAAAGGGGGCTCGCCCCCTCGGCTTCGCCTCACCCAGAGGATATTTGAGCACAGAGGATGACCTTAGCGTTTCAAGGCTTTCAGTGCCGCCGCCAGATCAATCGCGCCATCATAGAGCGCCCGGCCCGAGATCGCCCCCGCAATCACTCCGGTATCGCGCAGGGCGATCAGGTCTTCCATGCGGCTGACCCCGCCGCTGGCGATCACCGGGATGCTGACAGCCCGCGCCAAAGCCTCGGTCGCCTCAATATTCGGCCCCTGCATCGCGCCATCGCGGTCGATGTCGGTGTAGATGATCGCAGCCACGCCTGCGTCTTCAAAGCTGCGGGCAAGGTCGGTGACCTTCACCGTCGTCTCCACCGCCCAGCCCTTTGTCGCCACCATGCCCTTGCGCGCGTCGATCCCCACCGCAACCTGACCGGGGAACGCCTTTGCCGCCTCGCGCACGAGGTCCGGGTTTTCCACCGCCACCGTGCCCAAAATCACCCGCGACAGGCCCTTTTCCAGCCACATCGCAATCGTCGCCATGTCGCGGATACCGCCGCCCAGTTGCGCAGGCACCTTTACCGCCGCCAAAATCGCCTCAACCGCCGCCGCATTGACCGGAGCCCCGGCAAACGCGCCGTTCAGATCAACCAGATGCAGCCAAGCGCAGCCCGCATCCTGAAACTTCAGCGCCTGTGCGGCCGGATCATCGCCAAACACCGTGGCCTCTGACATCTCACCGCGCAGCAGCCGCACGCATTGGCCGTCTTTCAGATCAATCGCCGGGTATAGGATCATTGGGGCCTCCATCTTTACCGCAGGCTTTAGGCTGCGGGGGGCGAATTGCCAAGACCCGCGCGACCCTACGTCAGTGTTGATTTGCCCAAGATTGCGCGCAAACCTGTGAAAGACCTTGAGGGAGGAAACCATGCTGAAAAAAACTGATACTCGCCGCCACGCTGGCCTTTGGCGCAAGCGCTGCTTTCGCCGACCCGGTGGAAAGCATCTGGAAGACCAAACCCGATGACAATGGCAATTTCGGCTATGTCCAGATCAAGCCCTGTGGCGCTGCCTTCTGCGGCACGCTGATCAAGGCGTTTGATTCGGCGGGTAAGGAAAAGGCCAGCGACAATATCGGCAAAAAGATCGTCTGGGATATGGTGGCCTACCCCGACGGGCTGTACGACGACGGCCAAATCTGGTCGCCGGATCGTGATAAGACTTATAACTCGGACATGACGCTGTCGGGCAACAAGCTTGCCGTGCGGGGCTGCGTGTTCGGGATTTGCCGCGATGGCGGCACCTGGACCCGGGTGAAATAGCATAAACCGGGTCGCCTTTGTCGGGTGGCCCGGTTTATCTGGCGGCCAGTAAAGGAGCCGCTGATGTCTGTGAAAGATTGGAACCGTTTGGCGATCCTGTCCCTGCTCTGGGGCGGGTCGTTTTTCTTTGTGGCGGTGGCGCTGCAAGGCCTGCCGACGCTGAGCGTGGTTTGGGGTCGGGTTGGGCTTGGCGCTGGCTTTTTGGCGCTGGCTTTGTGGGTTTCGGGGACGGCATTTCCGCGCGGGATTGCCGTTTGGCGGGCTCTGGCGGTGATGGGGCTGCTGAACAATGCGGTGCCGTTCACTTTGTTTGTGCTGGCACAGGGGCGGATTTCGGGCGGCATGGCCTCGATCCTGAACGCGACGACGCCTTTGTGGGGCGTGCTGCTGGCGCATCTGTTGACCGAGGAAAAGATCACCGTCCCGAAGGCGGCTGGCCTCGCCTGCGGTTTTGCGGGCGTGGTGGTGATGATGGGTGGCGCGGCTGTGGGGGATCTCTGGGCCAGCCTCGCCTGTCTGGGGGCGGCGTTTTCCTATGGTTTGGCGGGGATTTGGGGGCGGCGGTTTCGAGGGCTTGGCGTGCCGCCCTTGGCCACGGCTTTCGGGCAGGTCGCTTCGGCTGCGGTGATCTTGCTGCCGATCTGGTTGCTGGTGGACCGACCTTGGAGTTTGACCCTGCCGGGGCTTCCTGTCATCGCGGCGGTGCTGGCGATTGCGGCGTTCTCGACGGCACTGGCCTATCTGATCTATTTCCGGCTGCTGGCTTCCGCCGGGCCCTCCAATCTGCTGTTGGTGACGTTTCTGGTGCCGGTGTCGGCCTGTTTGCTGGGGGCGGTGTTTTTGGGAGAGCCGATCTTGGCCCGGCAGTTGGCTGGGTTTGGCTTGATCGCGGCGGGGCTCGCGGCTTTGGATGGGCGGGTTTTGAAATGGCTGTGACGGGCGGGTGCGAGGCCGGGGATCAGGACTGGCAGGATTTGCTGGGTAAGGTCGCGCGGGCGGGGGTTTATGGGGTGGCGAGCACCGGGATTTATTGTGATTTCGGCTGCCCGTCGCGCCCGCCTTTGCGGAAGAATCTGCGGGTTTTCGCTACTGCGGAGCAGGCCGAGGCGGGCGGCTATCGGCGGTGCAAGCGCTGCGCGGCTAAGGGTGTCCGCGCGTGGACAGGGCCTTCACCCACATAAAATCAATGGGTTACGGGTGGAACGTTAAACGTTTGTTAAGATTTGCGCGCGATGCCGAGGCGGGGAATTTCGATGGCGGGGCATCGGTTCATAATCGCCCTCACCCCACGGGCCTCAGCGCGTTTGGCGGCCTCGGGGTCTGTGACGCCCAACTGCATCCAGACGGCTTTCAGGTTCGGGAAGGCCGCCAAAGCCTGATCCACCACAGCGCCTGCTTCTTCCGAGCGGCGGAAAATATCGACCATATCGACGCCGCCTTCGATCTCGGCCAAACTGGCGCGCACCACCTCGCCCAAGGCGATCTGACCCGCCTGCCCCGGATTGACCGGGATCACCCGGTAGCCATGCTGCGCCAGAAAACGCGCGACGCCGTGGCTGGGGCGGTGCGGATTCGGCGACCAGCCAACGACGGCGATGGTCTGCACCTGTGTGAGGATGTCACGGATTTCGGTATCGGTGCTGTGCAACATGGCAGGCTCCAGATAAAAAGACGTCCGGGGCACAGGATATACCTGTGGGCCGGACGTCAAGGTGTGGAACGAGGGACAGTAAACAGGCACCGCGAGGGTTCCGGCTCGCGTTATCATGATATGGATGCCACAGCGGCGAATTTAAGGCCCAGTCGCGAATTTGTGATGCTGTAACTGCGGCAAAGCCTTGGGGGCTCGCCCCCAAACCCCCAGAGTATTTTCGCCAAGATGAAACCAAATTTTAGATAAAGTTTAGCGAGTGGCGGCAGCGTAGAGGCCCACGGCGGCGGCGTTCGAGACGTTAAGGCTGCCAAATTCCCCCACGAAAGGGATACGGGCGATCATATCGCAGGTCTCGCGGGTCTTTTCGCGCAGACCGGGACCTTCTGCCCCCAACACCAAAGCGACCGGGCGCTTGCCAACGGAGGCCATTGCTTCGGAAAGCTCCACCGTGCCATCGCCGTCAAGGCCGATCAGGGTGTAGCCCATAGCTTTGAGTTCCAGCATCGCCTCGGCGAGATTGGTGACTTTCAGGTAGGGCTGACGCTCCAAAGCGCCGCTGGCGGTTTTCGCCAAAGCCCCGGTTTCAGGCGCGGAATGATGGCGCGGGGCGACGACGGCGCGGGCCCCGAACACTTCCGCCGAGCGCAGGATCGCGCCGACGTTATGCGGATCGGTGACGCGATCCAGAAGCACGATCAGCGGCTCGCCTGCCCCGGAAATCGCCACATCGGCGAGCTTGCCCCAGTTCAGCGGCTTGACCTCAAGCGCGGCACCTTGGTGGACCGAGCCTTCATCAATCGGCACCGAGAAATTGCGCGGATCGGACAGTTTGGGTTCCATCTTGGCGAAGGCGACGGCCTCTTCCAACTTGTCGAGGGCATTCTTGGTGACAACCAGACGGATTTTCTCACGCGCGGGGTTCATCAACGCATCGCGGACGGCGTGCAGGCCGAACAGCCAGACGGTTTCGCGTGCTTCCGCGCGCCGATTGCGTTCTTTGTCCACCACCCAAGTTGGTTTTTTGTCACCCGACATCGCGTTTTAGCCCCCGTTCATCCGGGCGCGACAATGCGGGCTGCGGGGTTTGGGCGCAAGGTGAAAGCTTTGAAAAATCCGCCGGTGCGCCGCCGATCCGCCCTTGACGCCCGCTTGGGGGTTCGCTAATCACCGCCGCAGTGGGCGATATGCTGCAAGGTGCGGCAGCGGACTGTAACTCCGCCGAGGCGACTCATGCTTGGTTCGATTCCAAGATCGCCCACCAGTTTCCTGAATTATTGAATGATTTCAATGGCGAAACGTCCCGCACCGGGCGCTTGGCGTTTGTTGCTGATCAATGGGTTAGACAGCGGGTGTCCCGCAATTTCAACCTCGCGCCATGCAATATTATGCCGATACCGTAAAAGATGAGTGGCAGGGGGGCGAAAATATCTCTGCTCGTTTTACCGCCACGGCAGCGTGCCAATATCGGCATTGATATAAGCTGCAACACATGAGATTTTGTGATTTCTGGCTGATCGGCTGAAAATCATTTTCATCATGCCTGTATTATAATCAGAACATCCAATAAGACATACTCAAAGCATTATAATGCCCCCCAAGCGCCAGCTTGGAGGGCGGATTGTCGTATCCGTGTTGAAGAATACATGATTTTATTGGCTTGGATCAAAGCAGGAAATCAGTGCCACTCAAACTGGTGACGCCAATCACCATAATCTCAAAATCTGCCACTGTGTCACCCGTCACATCGGCTTTCACAATGGCATTAGCCCCTACCACCGTATACCAAACCGCATTGGCATGCGCTACGGTGCCGTTGAATGTGAACGCCTCATTCGTCGCGCCAGAGCTGGCATTGGCATCAATTCCAATCAGATCAATATCATCTGCCCCCGTGGTGAAATTGTAGATGATGTCGCGATTGGCCCCCACGGCGCTTTGCGTGCGGGAGGTAAACACAAAGTCATCGCCCGCCGCATCCGTGCCTCCATAAAGCAAATCCCGGCCCGCGCCGCCGATCAATGTATCCGCGCCCGCCCCGGCGCCGATGGTGTCGTCGCCAAGCCCCCCGGACAGCTGATTTGCGGCGGAATTTCCGGTGATGCGATTGGAAAGCGTGTTGCCCGTGCCGTTGATGGCGGCGGCCCCCGTCAGAACCAAGGTTTCAAGATTGGCCGCCAAGGCATAGGAAATCGCGGATTGCACGGTATCCGTGCCGCCACCGCCCGCTTCGACAATCACATCTCCAGCACCGAGGATATAGACATCATTGCCACTGCCGCCAAAAAGCTGGTCCGCGCCCAAGCCGCCGACAAACGTATCATTGCCGCCATCGCCGTATAAAAAATCGACCCCGCCATTGCCGCGCAAACTGTCATCGCCATCAAATCCGGCCAATACATCGCCAAAGGCAGAGCCCACCAGCGTATCTGCGCCGCCCAATGCAAGGGGGTAAAGATCTTCCGCATGACCGCTTTGAATCAATGCTAAAACTTGGCTGGCATCCAGAGTCAGGCCCGAAATCATATTTTGCAGCACGCCATTGAAGCTTGTCTCGAAACTATGCAGCTCACCCGACACCGAGCCGAAGCCGCCATAGGTGAAATTCCCGCGATACACTCCGGTATCCAGCCCGTCTATAATGTTTATTTCGGTGCTGTTAAAAACTCCTAATGACCAATCCCGGATCGGCGGATTGATCATATCGAAAGCTGTATAGGCGGTCACGAGTGCCATAAAAATTCCTCCCCTCATTGAAAAGTCACGATTCGGACGCGATACCGGTAGCGGCAGTCTATCAGAAAAACGCTTTCAAAGCACGGAATTGCGGGAGCCGCGCGCGGCGCGGCATGGGCTTGATTTTGCCGCAGGCAAGGGGGCTGGACTATCGCCAGAACCGTCGCAGAGCATTGTAACGGATTGGGATTTTGAGGCTGAAACCGGGCGTCGAGATACGCCGCAATAGTGTCCAGACGGGCGGCGTCATAAGGTTCCGTGCGCAAATCCACCGCGCGCTCTTGGCGGAAAGCAAAGGCGGTGTGGTCGGGTTTCTGCAGCGGGGCTCTGCGCACCGACTTTATCCTCAGCAGCGCCCCGCCCTGTGGCCGCGCCGGGCAAGAACGCGTCATAGGCGGCATATGATTATCCAACTTGTGCGAAGAATCGTGGCAAGACCGCAGCGGCGGTGGCGCATTTTAAGGCGATCAGGCTGGTCTTGTTGGGTTGGTTGGCGGCTATATATCGATCCAGAAACTCTGGATACGGCAATGATTTCAAAGCTATTGACCGAAGCAACACCTGCCATCCAAGCTTCTGTGACGCGAAATGGCAAGCGGTCGCTTTGAGGCGACGAGTCCTGTCGCGCTTGCACGAAGACGTCATTGCTTTACGATATTTTAGCATTGGTGATCTCGGAACCAGCGCCGAGACTCTCACGGAATTCAACGATCAACCGGATTGCAGGAGACTTCGCCATGGGTCGAGATGTGAAACTGTTCAGCCTCTGGACCGGGCTTGATGCCTTGGGGTTTTCCGCCTTGGCAAGCGTGATCGCCCCGCCCAGCACCGAGAATTTTCGCGCCACCCTCGACATCATCAGGGGCACGCGCGGCAATGATGCGCTTGGGGGTGGCAGCGGAGACGAAACCTTCTACGGCGGCAACGGCGACGACTGGCTTGCGGGCGGCGCGGGTCACGACAGCGCTTACGGCGGCCATGGCAACGATACGGTGTTTGGCAATGAGGGCGATGACCTTGTGTTCGGCGGCCTTGGCAATGACCTTCTCGTCGGCGATTCCTTTTTCGATTTCCGCAACCCTGACGCGATTGATCGCGGCACCGACACGATTTATGGCGGGTCCGGCGACGACCGGATCTATGGCAGGCTGGACAATGATCTGCTGTTCGGCGGGGCGGGCAACGATTTGTTCGCCGGCGGCACCGGCAATGACACCATCTATGGCGGCGCGGGCAATGATCAGACGCGGCCATCGAACGGCGACGATGCTGTGTTTGGCGGCGCGGGCAACGACACCCTCACCGACGGCCTCGGTGCTGACGACTTTACCGGAGGCGCGGGGGCCGACAGCTTCGTCTACCTAATTTCCGATGACATCGACCGCGACGAAGGCGGGCCAACCGCCGGCTATGGCGTCGGCAATGACCGCATCCTCGACTTCAGCCTCGCGCAGCACGACACGGTCGTGATTGACCTTCAGCTGGCAAACCGGGTGGTGATCTCCGACATCGTCGATGACGGCACCAGCACGGCATTCGTGCTCAGCTACGGCGAAGTCATCACCCTTACAGGCTTCTCGGGCGAGGATTTTGCGCCCGGGCTGCGGTTTGACAGCGTGGAGGACATCAACGCGCTGTCGCAGCTGCTCTACGGCTACGACGCCATGCTCGCGTTCTTCTAGGCCCGCGCAGGCGCAGCATCACGCGCCGTTGCCGAAATCCACATTGCCTCCTTCCCTTGGCGAGATCGCCAACCCGGCGCACACTTTTGACGCTTCTCGCGAAGTCAGGCCCAAGCATCGGCGCAAAGGGCGCTGATGCGCGCACAAGAGCCGTCAGCAGCGCTATGCTTAAGGTCGGCTGGGTGCGCGCGCTGATCTTTATGGGCGCATATGCAGGCTGCGGCATCGGCCATAAAATCGGGATCCGCGTTTGCTGCTGCGTTCGGTCTTGCGGATCGACATTAGATTTCGTATATAATCTAATGTCGATCCGGAGAACATGTGATGCGCAGAATTGTCATTACCGGCCTCGGGGCGGTCAGCCCCCTTGGGGTTGGCGTCGAACTGAACTGGCGGCGGTTGCTGGCGGGGGGCTCGGGGCTGCGCCCTCTGCCTGATGCGGTAAGCGCGGAGCTTGGTTGCAAGATCGCGGCCCCGGTGCCGCGTGTCGCTGACGATCCCGAAGGTGGCTTTGATCCTGACAGATCGGTCGCGCCGAAGGATCAGCGACGGATGGATCGGTTCATCCTTTTCGCACTGGCTGCCGCTGATGAGGCGCTGGCGCAGGCCGGATGGGTGCCTGCGCACGAAGACCAACGCCGCCGCAGTGCCACGATCATCGCGACCGGGATCGGCGGTTTCCACGCCATCGTGGACGCGGTGAAGACAGTGGCAGAGCGGGGGCCGCGCCGCCTGTCAGCCTTCACGGTCCCGTCGTTCTTGGCGAACCTTGCCGCTGGTCAGGTCTCGATCCGGCACGGGTTCAAAGGACCGCTTGGTGCGCCGGTCACTGCCTGCGCGGCGGGGGTGCAGGCCATTGGCGATGCGGCGCGGATGATCCGCGCGGAGGAGATTGATCTAGCCCTATGCCGCGGCGCCGAGGCCTGTATTGACCGCACGGCGCTTGGCGGATTTGCGGCTGCCCGCGCGCTGTCGACGGGGTGGAATGAGTCGCTGCAGCTTGCGTCACGCCCCTTCGACCGTGGCCGGGATGGCTTTGTGATGGGAGAAGGCGCAGGCCTGCTGGTGATCGAAGCGCTGGATCATGCCCTCGCGCGCGGTGCGTTTCCGATTGCCGAGGTTGTGGGCTATGGCACCACCTCGGACGCATGGCACATCACCGCCGGACCAGAGGACGGCGACGGTGCGCGGCGGGCGATGGAGATCGCCCTTGCACAGGCTGGGATCACACCTGACGCGGTCGGTCATTTGAACGCCCATGCGACCTCCACCCCGGTTGGCGATCTTGGGGAACTGGCCGCGCTACGAACGCTGTTTGCTGGCCTGCCCGGCCCTGCGATCAGCGCAACCAAGTCTGCGACGGGTCATCTGTTGGGGGCCGCTGGCGGGCTGGAGGCGATCTTCACCGCGCTGGCGCTGCGCGATCAGATCGCACCGCCGACGCGCAACCTGACCGATCCAGACCCAGCGGCAGCGGGATTGGATCTTGTCGGCCCCGAGGCCCGCAGTCTCCAAACCGATTTCGCCCTGTCGAACGGCTTCGGCTTTGGCGGCGTCAATGCCAGCCTTGCCCTGCGTCGTTGGACCGGCGCGTGACCCAAAGGACATATTTCATGCAGCGCCCCGAGAACTTGCTCCTCGCCCGGAATCCGGGAGGACTGGCATGACTATTGCCGCCGTCTCAATACAGCGCGATCCGCGCACCCAGCGCCTGCTGGAAGCGCCGATCCTGCCGCTGCTGGTGCGGATGGCGCTGCCCAATGTGCTGATCATGCTGGCACAGGCCTCGACCGGGCTGATCGAGACCTTCTGGGTCTCGAAACTGGGCACAGACGCGCTGGCGGGGATGGCACTGGTGTTTCCGGTGGTCATGCTGATGACGATGATCTCGGCCGGGGCGGTGGGCGGGGCGGTGTCGTCCTCGGTCGCCCGGGCCTTGGGGGCTGGTCGGAGAGATGAGGCAGATGCGCTGGTGCTGCACGCGATTGTCGTCAATCTGGCGATCGGACTGGCGTTTTCGGCGCTGTTCCTGATCTGGGGCCGACACATCTATGCGGGCTTGGGTGGCCGCGGCGGCGAATTGGTGGCGGCGGTGATCTATTCCAACGTCGTGTTTGCTGGCAATGTCTTCACTTGGGCGATGAACGGGCTGGCCAGCGTGATCCGGGGCGCGGGCAACATGATGGTGCCAGCGCTGGTTTCTGTGCTGGGCGTGGTTTTCCTGATCCCCGTCTCGCCGATGCTGATCTTCGGCTTCGGCCCGATCCCGGCGATGGGGATCGCGGGCGGGGGGCTGGCCTTGGTTCTATATTACGCCACAGGCACCGCCATTCTTGGTCTCTACGTCGCCTCTGGCCGCAATCCGGCACGCTTTCGCTGGCTACGCTTGCAATGGCGGCACTTTGCGGGGATTCTGCGGATCGGCGCGCTTTCCTCGGTGCAGTCGATCCTGAGTAATGTCGTCATCGCCGGAACCACCGCAATCATCGCCGTGCGGCTGGGGGTCGAGGCGGTGGCGGGTTTTGGCACTGGCATCCGGCTGGAGTATCTGCTGATCCCGCTGGTGTTCGGCATCGGCGCGCCGATGGTGGCGCTGGTTGGAACAAATGCCGCCGCAGGCTTGCAAACCCGTGCCCGCCGGATCGCCCTGACGGGTGCTGTGCTGGCCTTCGCGGTGACCGAAACCGTGGGCCTGATCGCGGCACTTTTCCCGGTGGCTTGGCTGACGCCGTTCAGCGCTGAAGCCGAGATGATCGACACCGGTCGCGCCTATTTACAGATCGTTGGCCCGTTCTACGGCTTCTTCGGGCTGGGGTTGGTGCTTTACTTCGCGGCCCAAGGGCAACAGCGGTTGACGATGCCTCTGGTCGCCGGGGTGATCCGTCTGAGCATCGCCCTTGGTGGTGGCTGGCTGGCACTGCAATGGACCAGCGACATCCGCGCGCTGTTTCTGGCGATGGGTCTGGGGCTTTTCGCCTATGGGGGGATCATGTTGGCGGCGATTATGCGACAGTGATCAAGGTCTGCGTTGGATCCTTCAACGGCGACGGGTCCGCACGAGTTTAGATTGTGATCAGGCTCTATATCCGTTATGAATCATGTCGAAACGTCAGGGACTCGGAGTGCCAAATGAGAGTTAGCCGCGCACAGGCGGACGAAAACCATCAGACCATCATCAACGCGGCCAGCAAGCTTTTCCGCGAGCATGGCTTTGATGGCATCGGACTCAAGGATCTGATGAAGGGGGCTGGCCTGACGCAGGGTGGGTTCTACAAACAATTCGCCTCGAAAGAGGATCTGATCGCGCAAGCCTCCGGGCGTTCGATGGAAATGGCAACGCAGCGATGGTCAGAGGCGGCCGAAAGAAGCCCTGATGCCCCGCTGGATGCCGTGACCCGTTTCTACCTGTCGCCCGAGCACCTTGGCGAAAAGGCAGAAGGCTGCCCCATCGTCGCCTTAGGGGCAGATGCTGCGCGCCAAGGCCCAGAGGTCAAAGCGATATTTGAAGCCGGGGTGAAGGCGCATCTGAGGATGCTGACGGAAATGACCGGAGCTGCAAAGAGCGACCAGCCCTCCGACACCGCGATGGTGGTGCTGTCGTTGATGGTGGGGGCTTTGACGCTTTCGCGGGCTATGAACGACCAATCCCTTGCGAATGGCGTTCTGAAAGCGGTGGCCACGCAGGTGCGCGAGATCGCGGCCACCTAAGGACGGCTAGGAATCAGAGCGACCGCAAAGCGGATCGCGCCGTGCCTGCTCCAACCTTTGTATCCGCTGCTCCAGACTGAGAAGATAATCGCCTTGCGGATCTTCGCTCCACGCCAGCGTGGCGGCCCATAGCTTCAGCTTCGCGATCAGGGGGGCATCATTTCGATATTCCTTTTGGGGATATCCACAGCGGGCATGTCTTGCCCGCTCTGCGTTTGCTATTCTGCAACAAGGGGTTGGATCAGCATTGGATCGGTGCGCGGCGCCTGTGCAACCACGTCCTGAACCGTCGGCGAAATTCTGAACCATGTCGCATAGAGGGCGGGCAGGAACAGCAGGATAAGCACGGTGCCAGCAGCCGTGCCGCCAATCAAAGTATAGGCCATAGATCCCCAGAACACCGAATGGGTCAGCGGGATAAAAGCCAGAACCGCAGCCATCGCCGTCAGGATCACCGGTCGGGTGCGCTGCACCGTCGCCTCGATCACCGCGTTGTAGTCATCAAGGCCCGCAGCCTGATTTTCTTTGATCTGCTCGGTCAGGATCAAAGTGTTGCGCATCAGGATGCCTGCCAATCCGATCAGACCAAGGATGGCGTTAAAGCCGAAGGGTTGGTCAAAGGCGATCAGCACAGGCACCACCCCGGCCAAACCGAGTGGCGCGGTTAGCATCACCATCGTCATCGTCGACAGGCTGCGCACCTGTAGGATGATGACGATCAGCATAGCGGCGATCATCACCGGAAATATCTTTGCAAGCGCGGTGTTTGCCTTGATCGATTCCTCGATATTCCCGGCCATCTCGATGCGGTAGCCAACTGGCAGCGTGGCGATCAGCGGCTGCAACGCCTGCATGACCTGCTGCGATGCTTCGTTGATGTCAGACCGGACCGTAATGATCGGCATCCGGTCGCGCCGCTTGAGAATGGGCTCCTCGAAACGGATTTCTGAATGGCCGAGTTGATCGAGCGGGATCTGGCGGCCATCCCGGCTGATCAGCGAGAAATCGGCCAGTCGTGACGGATCAAGCCGGGTGTCTCCCGCGCTGCGCGCCACGACCGGCACATTGCGGATATCCTCGCGCACGGCGGTCACGGTCAGACCACTCAGCAACATTTGCAGTTGCAGGCCAGCCTCGGCGGGCGACAGGCCGATCAGGTTCAGCCTGTCCTGATCGGGGATAAAGCGCAGCACGGGCGAGCGGTTGCCCCAGTCCCGGTTGGCCTGCCGCACATCAGGAACGGTATTCATCAGGCTCAGGGCCTGCTCGGAAATCTCGTAGAGCCGCGCGGGATCAGGCCCGATGATGCGGAATTCAACCGGGAAGGCGGTATAGGGGCCAAAGACCAGTTGCGTGACGCGGACGAAGGCTTCGGGCGCCAGCCCTTCCGAGATGGCATCGCGCAGACGGTGCTTCAGCGCCTCACGCGCATGGGCGTCCGGGGTCAGCACCACGATTTTCGCGAAGGCGGGATTGGGCAATTCCGGCGACATCGCAAAGAAGAAACGCGGCGCGCCCTGACCAATGTAGCTGGTCACGATCTTTGCTTCGGCTTGATCCTGAAGCCAGCGTTCCAGTTTCTCGACCGCAGCCGTCGTGGCCCCGATGCTGGTGCCTTCGGGCATCCGCACTTCGACCAGAACCTCTGGGCGGTCGGATGTCGGGAAGAATTGTTGCTTCACCGACCCCATGCCAAGGCCCGAAAGCCCCATGACAATAAGCACCACAGCGCAGGTCATGAACTTGTGGCGAACGGTGAATTTGATGACGTGGCGCAGGCGGCGATAGTTCGGCGTGTCGTAGATGGCGTGGTGGCCGCCCTCGACGGGTTTGATATCGGGCAGCATCTTGACGCCCAGATACGGCGTGAAAACCACGGCGACCACCCATGAGACGATCAGCGCAAATCCGACCACCCAAAAGATATTGCCCGCGTATTCGCCCGCGCTCGATGCCGCGAAACCGACCGGCATCAAGCCGATGATGGTCACAAGCGTGCCAGACAGCATGGGGGCTGCCGTATGGCTCCACGCATAGGCCGCAGCGTTGATGCGATCCATGCCTTCTTCCATTTTGACCACCATCACCTCAATGGCAATGATGGCGTCATCCACCAGCAAACCCAGCGCGAGGATCAGCGCCCCCAAAGTGATGCGGTCGAAGAACCGTCCGGTTTCCAGCATGATCAGGAACACCACGGCAAGGGTCAGCGGCACCGCCAACGCAACCACAATGCCGACACGCCAGCCTAGGCTGACAAGACTGACAAACAGCACAACGCCAAGCGCCATAGCGAATTTCAGCATGAACTCGCTGACCGCAGCCTCGATATTGACCGCTTGGTCGCTGACCTTAGCAAATGTCATACCCAGCGGCAGCGTCGCCGCGATGGCACTTGTGCGGGCTTCCAGCGCCGCGCCGAGGTCCAGACCATTCCAACCCTGCTGCATCACGGCGGCCAGCATGATCGCAGGCTCGCCTTCGTGTCGGATGATATAGGTTTCAGGCTCCTGATAGCCGCGCCGCACTTCGGCGATATCGGACAGCTTCAGGGTTCGGCCGCCGGCCATGATCGGCGTGTCGGCAATCGCTTGAATACTTGCATAGGCACCATCAAACCGGATGAAGACCTGAGGCCCATTGGTGTCGATAGACCCCGCCGGGGTGACGGTATTCTGCCGTTGCAGCGCGCTGGCAATATCTTGGGCGGACACACCCAGCGTTGCCAGCTTGGCGTAGGAAAACTCGACGAAAATCTGTTCCTGACGCTCGCCCAGAATATTGATCTTCTTGACACCCGGCACGTGCAGAAGGTCCTGCCGGATCACCTCTGCCTGCCGCGCAAGTTCTCGCATCGGGAGCCCATTGGCCTTCAGCGCATAAAGTCCAAAGCTCACGTCGGAGTATTCGTCATTCACGAAGGGACCGATCACGCCCGGCGGCAGGTTTCTGGCCTCATCTCCCAGCTTCTTTCGCGCCTGATAGAACTCTGTTTCAACAGCCGCAGGCGGCGTGCTGTCTTTCAGCGTGATCGTGAGAAACGCGAAGCCGGGTCGCGCCGTCGTCTCGACCCGATCATACCATGTCAGCTCCTGAATACGCTTTTCCAGCGGTTCGGCGACCAAGTCCTGCATTTCGCGCGCCGTCGCCCCCGGCCAAACGGCGGCGACGGTCAGCGTCTTGATGGTGAAGGACGGGTCTTCCGCCCTGCCAAGCTTGGCGAAGGCATAGACGCCCGAGGCAGCCAGCAGCACGATGAAAAACAGCGTCACCGCGCGCTCGCGCACCGCCAGAGCAGAAAGATTGAAGGTCATCAGTTCATCGCCTCTACAGCGCCCTCAATGCGGATTGCCGCACCATCCTTCAGAAGATGCGCGCCAAGTGCTACAACCTCCTGCCCGCGTTCGATGCCCGTGACATTTGCAGTTTCAGCGCCGATCCCTTTGATCTCGACAGCCGCAAACCGCACGGTGGACGAGCCGCGTTCAATCACCCAAACGCCGGTCCGGCTGCCATCATCCAAGATTGCACCGACTGGCACTGTGACCTCGGCCTGCCTCGCCGTATCGGTGATCCAGACTGTGACGGTGGAGCCAAGTGGCGCCGTTGCGGCCTGACCTTCCAGCGCATATCGCGCCTCATAGGTCCTGCTCTGCGGATCTGCGGCGTCCGAGATCTGCCGCAGGCGGGCCTTGCTGCGCAGTTGCTCGGTGCCATACAGGCTTGCCAGTGCATCCGAACCAAGCAAAGGGCGCAGATCTTCGGGCAGGTTGACCACAGCTTCGCGGGCACCGCCACGCGCGAATTGAACAACCGTTTGGCCCGCAGCAACGACCTGCCCGGGCTCTGCGGATGTCGCAATAATCATTCCGTCGGTCTCAGCCAGCATTGTGGCGTAGGTCGCAGCGTTTTCCGCAACATCAGCCTCAGCCTCGGCTGCGGCCAACTGCGCTTGTGCCGTATCCAGAGCGGCCTTGGCCTGTTCATAGCGCTGGACAGAGACAATCGAGCCTTTCGAGCCTTGCTGCACCAGAAGGCCAAAGCGCTTCTCCTCTGCGGTCGCCTGCACAAGAACAGCCCGCGCCGCTGCAACCTCGTTGCGCTTGGCGATCAGGGCAAGACGCAGATCGGTGTCATCGACCCGCATCAGCGGCTGGCCCGCCGTGACCTGCTGACCGACATCCACCAGCCTCTCGATGATCTTTCCGGGCACCCGGAAGCCCAGACTGCTCTGGACTCGCGCGGCGATGGTTCCTGTGAATGATCTTTCGACACCGATCGCCTCGGAAGCGAAGGCGACCCGGACCAGATGAGATGCGGTGCGAGAATCGGTGGCAGCCTGTGCTTCGTTGTGCCGTTGCCCCGAAATCAGGGTCAGGGCTGCGCTTGCTATGCCTGCAAACACGATTGCGCCGATGAGAAGATGCTTTTTGCGGCTCATGCCTGATGGTCCCTTTTGTGGGCATCCCGCGCCCACGATAGATTTCGATATGAATCTATCGTGCATTTAGATCACGAACGCAAGCTAAATTGATGGCCGTTTCCGACAGCAGATCGCTGCGAGGCACACTGATGCTGTCGGTTTGATAGGCGGGTGGCGGTTTTACGTTTGGACGGATTCGCGGAGGAGGCATGAAGCGAAAGCGCATCTTGCCTTCGATAATTCGAGACGACGGAGGCAGCGGGCCCAGATCTACAAGAAGACGGGGAACCTGCAGACGATTCAGCCTCTGCTTGGCCGTACAAAATTGGACAGCACGGCTCTATTTTGGGCGTAGCATCGGCCCCCCCTGCGAGACCTCGCCCTCTCCCGGTGATTTGATGCCGCGAAACAGCACGAGGCTGGCACCCTGCCCCGCTCTGGTGCTAGGTTGCGGTAGTCACGCAAAGGTCACGCCATGAATCACGCCACCTGCAGGTTGCCCGCAAAGCTTTGGCTGGCCGTTACGGCAGTACTGACTGTGTTTGCGATGCCCCAAACCGGGCAAGCGGGTTGCAGCGATGGGCCGGCAGCGGCGGTGGATTGGACGGGCTGCTCGAAAGAACGTTTGATGTTGAACGGCATGGATATGACAGCGGGCATTTTCGAGAACGCCTTTCTGTCGGGCACCGGGTTTAAGGGGGCCTTGATGGCCGGGGCGAACCTGCAACGCAGCGAACTGGTGCGCAGTTCGTTCATCGGGGCAGATTTGACCGGGGCGAACCTCGAAAAGTCGCTGGCCAGTCGGTCGGTTTTCGACGGGGCCATCCTGCGCGGCGCGCGGCTGGTCAAAGCCGAGTTTCTGCGGGTCAGTTTTGCAAAGGCCGACCTGACCGATGCCGACCTCAGCGGCGGCGATTTCTATCGCAACGATTTCAGCGAGGCGCAAATGACCGGCGCTGATCTGCACGACGCGATCATGCCGCGTGCGGTGTTCACGGGGGCCACGATGACGGCGGCAAATCTGGCGGGTGCCTTTTTGCTGCGAACGCATTTTGAGCATGTGGATCTGTCGGGGGTCACAGGTCTTGAACAGACCCAGCTGGATCTGGCCTGTGGGGATGCGGCAACCATTCTGCCCGCCGGGCTCACCGTGCCCGCGCACTGGCCCTGCGCCGACGAATAGGCGCGAAGCCGCAGACCGAGCCGCGCGATCTTGCCGTCAGTCGCGGGGCGACCGGGGGAAACGACGTGGACATGCGCCGTATCTGGCAGCGAGTGCCAAGCATTGCCGCGAATTGCTGCGGGCATGTTTGGGCCGGATAGCCCGCTGAGCACGTTTTGAGATGGCGTTGACGTCAACGTAATCCCGCCAGCAACGATGTGATCACCTTCGATTGCGTAGATGCCCATCAGCGTTACCCCGCCGATCTCGCTCCTATCAGTGCGTTCAAAGATATCCAACCGCTCCGTGAGGACGCGATGGTTGTCCGCTACGATTGAGAGCATGTCGATGTGAACCGTCGCTATAGCCATGGACTTTTCAAGCTCGTCCCCCCTACGGCCTCATCGATGCCCGTCGTGGAGGAGATCCCCACCTTGGTCCCAACCGTCTCAGGGGTAAACCACCGCTTGATGGCGGGCCTGCCGCCATCCTAGACGAAGGTGTTGCAAAACTCGGATACGATTTCGCGTGGGGGCGTCATTTTGATGATCGTCTTGGGTGTGGGCCGATCGGTTCGTCAGTGTCGGCACTAGATCCAAGTCGGCAAGAATGCCTCGATATAGCGCGCGCCAAAACCGCCTTCAGGCAGGATTTCCTTGATCTTGGCCAGATCTTGCGCCGTCAGCACCAGATCGGCAGCACCGACGTTTTCCGCGACGCGCTCCGCTTTGCGAGAGCCGGGAATCGGCACGATGTCGTCGCCCTGCGCGAGCAACCAGCCGAGCGCCAGTTGCGAAACTGTGGCGCCCTTCGACGTGGCAAGTTCTTTCAACTGACGGACGGCATCAACGTTCTTCTCGAAATTGCCGGGCTGCCAGCGCGGATCGCCCCGGCGCATATCGCTCTCTTCGTATTCGGCGGCAGGCTTGACAGCACCTGTCAGAAAGCCGCGGCCAAGCGGCGAATAGGGGACAAAGCCAATGCCGAGTTCTCGCAACAGCGGGAAGAGAACTTCCACATCGCGCTCAAACACCGAATACTCGGTCTGCAGCATCGCCACTTCCTGCACGGCATGAGCCTTGCGGATGGTTTCAGGGCCAGCTTCGCTCAATCCGAAATGTTTGACCTTGCCCTCGGCAATCAGGTCCTTGACCGTGCCTGCCACATCTTCGATCGGCACGTTCGGATCAACCCGGTGCTGATAGAGCACATCGATATGATCGACACCCAGATAGCGCAGGCTGTTCTCGGTTACTTCGCGAATATGTGCAGGTCGGCTATCAGCGCCCCATGAATGGGTAAAACCGAACTTGGTTGCCAACACCACGTCGTCGCGGAAACCTTTAACGGCGTGGCCGACAAGTTTCTCGTTCTCACCCCAGCCATAAAGCTCGGCTGTATCGAAGAACGTCATGCCGAGATCATACGCACGACGGATCGTCGCCAGCCCCGCCGTTTCGTCGGCAGAGCCGTAGGCAAGATGAAAGCCCATAGCGCCATAACCAATGGCAGAGACTTCCGGGCCGTTTGTGCCAAGCTTACGTTTTTGCATGATTGTTCCTTGTCGTTGTCTGAAAGATATCTGGGCCTTGTGCAGGGGTTTCGCCATGCCTGATGGTCCTGATAAAGTGCCTGATCCTGCCGGAGGCTTGATCTTTTCAGGCAATTATTACCATGATGGGACATGGATAAACTGGATGAAATCCGCGCTTTGGCGATCCGTCATGCTGGTGTGAAACACCCCGGCATGTCTCGTCTGAGCATATGTAGCATCACGACACCGACGGACTTGAATTGCTTGGTTTACGATCCGATGGCGTTCATCGTGCTACAGGGAACCAAGCGGACGATTATCGGCGATCAGGTTTTCGCATACGGACCCGGACAGACCATGGTCGTCGCTGCCGAAATCACGGCAATGGGTCAGATTGTAGAGGCATCGCCAGACAAACCCTTTTTGGCGGTCAGTCTTGATCTCGATCCAGCGTTGATCATGAAGGTGGTGCTCTACTTGTCCGAGACCCCGGAACTGCAGATGCAGCCGGGCTTCGCTTTCAGCATGGCTAATACCGAGTTGATCGGTGCTTGGCAAAGACTGCTGGAGATGTGTGAACGCCCAAGGGAAATCCCGGTTATGGCCCTACATCTCGAGCATGAATTGATGCTTCGGCTGATGTTAAGCCCGCACGCCGAGATGTTGCGCCAGATTGCCGGGGTCAACTCTCGGCTGTCCCATATTCGGCAAGCGATGGCTTGGATCCGGGCACATTACACCGAGCAACTCAGCGTTGAGGACATGGCTGCGGTTGCGGGGATGAGCCAGTCGGTGTTCCATCGGCGCTTCAAGCAGGTTACGTCTCTGAGCCCACTACAATATCAGAAGCACATCCGGTTGCAGGACGCGCGCAAGCGCCTGATTTCCAAAGAGGCCGACACAGCAACGATATCCTTCGCTGTCGGCTATAAGAGCACCTCACAATTCAGCAGAGAATATAAGCGCCTTTTCGGTGAGCCTCCTCGTCGAGACGCCAACACGGTGCAAACGATGGTCGAAACCGGCTTGCCCTGAGCGTGGAAGCGTCTGGTCTTCCAGACGCCCCTTGCTTTCAACTATGGGCGCGATCATGGCGGCATCTGCCGCCATCGGCACGCCCGCCTCACATGCGGCGGTGATATACTTAGCTCGTCGCCAAAAGCGCTCCATGTTTTTTCAAGTGAGCGCGGAATCGGACAGCATAATCCGCCACCACAGCATCCCGGACGCTTGGCCGTTCTGCCAGCGCGCATCGCCATCGCACTACATGTTTCAATCCCCCAAAAATATCATCGGGGATCTCATTTTCGAGGATGTCGAAATACCGGAAGACAGGAGCCGTGACTGCATCGACCATGCTAAAATCGGCGCGGGCGAAATAGGGGCCGTCCGACAACTCCGCCTCGAACCGCGCGAGCTTTTTCCTGAGATCTGCGGCCTTGGCTGTAGCGACCGCCCTGTCGGTGGCATTCAGATATCCCCACGCGTCCATCAACATCGCCGACGAGAACTCGATCCATGCGCGATGTTGCGCGCGCCTCAAGGGGTCGACGGGATGGATGCTCTGATCGCGATACGCATCTTCCAGATACTCGCAAATGGCCATGCTCTCGAAAAGCACGGATTCTGGATCTGTGCCGCGCTCTAGCTTGAGCAACGGCACCTTTCCTGCGGGCGATAGGGCGAGAAACCAGTCTGGTTTGTTGCTCAAATCGATGTGTATTTGCGCGAAAGGAACACGCTTTTCGCGCAGCACGATGGCTACCCGCTGAACGAACGGGCAAAGCGGGTGGCTGATGAGCGTCAATCTGGAGTTATGCATTGCATCTTCTCTGGAACAAGGATGCCCAGCTCCATCCGCGTGAAGCTGGGCATGACAAAAATCATTCTCCTGTTTTGCCAATTCAGCCGTTTAGGGTGCGCCCGCCGTCGACGATGATTTCGGTGCCAACTGTCCATGCGGATTCATCGGAGGCGAGATACAGCACCGCTTTCGCGACCTCTTCCGGCGAACCGAAGCGACCGAACGGAATGGTTGCAGCGATGGCCCGGTTCGTCTGGTCACGATAAGCGTCCGGGATGCCAAGCTTGTCGTAGAGTGGGGTTTCGACCGGTCCGAGGCTGACGGCATTGAAGCGAACGCCGCGCCCGATCATCTCGTTCGACAGCGTCTTCGACAGGCTCAGAAACGCCGCTTTGGTCGCGGCGTAAACCGATGAGTTTGTCGCGCCGACATGGGCGTTGATCGAGGTGTTGAGGACAACGGACGCTGGATTGGCGAAGACCGGCAACAGCGATTGGATCAGAAAGTAGGGTCCCTTGACGTTGATCGCGAAGGATCGGTCATAGGCTTCCTCGGTCCACACCTCAATTGGCTGCCACACGGAAATGCCGGCGTTGATGAAGGCGACGTCGAGTTGCCCGTATTCGGCAGCGACCGCCGCAGCCAGTTCGCGTTGCGCTGCGACGTTTGCGGAATCCGCAGCCAGCACCGTGACGTCAGAGCCCAACTCTGCGCGGGCGCTTGCCAAGCTGTCGGGATTGACGCCCGTGATGATGACGCGCGCGCCTTCAGTCAGAAAGCTTTTGGCGGCGGCGAGTCCGATTCCGCTGGTGCCGCCAGTGATAAGGGTACGTTTGCCGGAGAGGCGTGACATAGGGCTATCCTTGAAAAACGTTGAGACCAACCTGTTCGGCCTCGATGTTTCCAAGATGCACTCATAGCAAAACCATAATAAGTCTGATAAAATGGATATGTTTCATACACTGGATGCATAAATAGACATGATGGATCGCCTACTCGCTATGGAATGCTTCGCCAGAACCGTTGAGACGGGTAGTTTTTCCTCCGCCGCGAGAGACTTGGGCCTAAGCCAGCCGAACGTGAGCCGCTACGTGGCGGCGCTCGAAAACCACCTGCAACATCGACTCCTGCAGCGATCCACCCGCAAGTTGCATATGACGCCTGAAGGCGAGCGCTACTATACGGAAGCCCGCCGCATTCTTGATGCGGTCAACGAAGCCGAATCGGCGCTAAAAAGCGATGTCAGCCCGTCCGGTCTGCTGCGTGTTGCCTGCCCCACTGCATTTGCCCACGCGTTTCTCATGCCGCAGGTGCCTGCGTTTCTGAAAACCTATCCAGACCTTGAGCTCGATTTGCAAATCTCTGATCACTTCGTAAATCTGATTGATGATGGCGTGGAATTGGCGTTGCGGATAGGCCACCTGAGCGACAGCGCGTTGCGCGCGCGGCGCGTCGGTCTTTTCACCCGTATCTGCGTCGCGGAAACCGGGTATCTGGACGCGCGCGGGACGCCGGAAACCCCGCAAGATCTGAAACATCATGACTGTATTGTCTATTCTCTGCTTTCGACCGGTGCGGTCTGGCGCTTCGCCGATGTCGAGGTTCCGGTTTCTGGCCGCATTCGCGTCAGTGCCCCGCAAGCGGCGCGAGAAGCAGCCTTGGCCGGTTTGGGGGGCGCGCTTGGCCCGCACTGGCTGTTTGAGGACGGCCTGAAGACTGGCCGCCTGAAACGGATCCTCGGGGGATACGAAGCCCCCCCTGTCCCGATTCATATACTCTATGTCGCGAACCGCCTGCTTCCGCGTCGCGCAGCGGTGTTTATGGATTTCATGGCGGCGGCGTTTTCCAAGGTCGAGACACTGAATATGCGTCTCTCTGCTGCCGTCAAAACTGACGGCGGGCGCTGAACGCCCATCTGGCACCGGGCGTTGTCGGAGCTCGCGGGTATTCCCGCCCGGGCTAACCGGAGCTGCGGGCGATGAACTGGCCGCGCAGCACCACGTCGGCGCGGCTTCCGCCTTCAAGCACGCGCACCAGTGCCTCGGTCATTTGGGTAATCGGCTGCCGATAGGTGGTCAGATCATAGGCCGGGGAGGCGGCAATAGGAATGTCGTCAAACCCCGTGACGGCAATATCCTGCGGAACCCGCAAGCCCAGACCATGACGAATGGCGTCCATCGCCCCTAAAGCCAGCACATCATTTTCGCAGATGACGACATCCGGCCTTGCCGCGCGCGGCAGGTTTTGCAGATGGGATAGCAGGCCAGCATAGCCTTCGGTCTGGGCATAGCGCGTCACATGCACCACGGCTGGTCTGGCGGCCCCGGCCTTCGCCTCGCCCCACAGCCGCAGAAAGGCTTCCTTGCGCATCAGTCGGGTGGATTCGGTGTCGGGACCCGCTAGGAACATTGGCCGCTGATAGCCACGCGCAATGACATGGCGGGTGATTTCCTCCATCGCGGCCACATCATCGCAGCCAATGGAAATTGTGTCGGGGCTGGCGCGGGCGCGGGCGAAGACGATCAACTTCTTGACGCGACGCGCCCCCAGCGCCGTTTGACGAATGGAATCGTTGAACTGCGTCCCGATCAGCACCGCCGCATCAACCCGGCGCTGGCTGGCCAGCAGCAGAGCATCGGGGGCGTCCTGTTCGCCCAGCATATTGACCAGCAGCGTGCCACAGCCCGCCGTGCGCAGGATGCGCGTCAGGCGTTCCAGCATGACCAGCTTGTGCGGGTTGTCGAAATCATCAACCAGCAGCGCCACCAGATTTGATCGGTCCGACGCCAGACTGGCGGCCAGCAGGTCCGGCGCATAGCCAAGTTCTTCAACCGCCGCCATCACCTTCTTGCGGCTTTTCTGCGAGATGGAGCCATCCTTCTTGAACGCGCGCGCCACGGTCCATCGCGACACGCCCGCAGCAACATCGTCTGCGGTGACGGTCAGTGGTGCGTCGGGCTGCTCAAGATTGTCCATCGGTCTCCCCCGGCCCGCAACCTAACTGACTTCACATGCCAAGCAAAGGTTATGGCGATTCAAATTTGCACTCGCGTGCAGAATATTATTGCTCGCAAGTGCATAAAGTGGAATATTCATTCCATAGGGGGAAGAATCAGAAGATTCGTGGGAGGATCGTCATGTTGAACATTGGCCTGCTGGGTGCGGGGCGGATCGGGCATGTCCATGCGGCAAATATCGCTGGTCATGCGCAAAGCAGGCTTGCTGCGGTGTCGGATGTGACCACGGCATCTGCGGAAAAGCTGGCGGCACTTTATGGAGCAAAGGCGGCTTCAACCGAAAGCATCCTGCAAGACCCGGCCATCGACGCGGTGTTGATCGCCACCTCGACTGACACGCATTCTGATCTGATCGAGGCCGCAACTGCCGCAGGCAAGGCCGTGCTCTGCGAAAAGCCGGTGGATCTGAGCCTTGAACGCGCGATCCGCTGCCAGCATGTTGCGGGCCGTCGTGGCAAGCCGATCATGATCGGCTTCAACCGCAGGTTTGACCCGAACTTTGCCGCGTTGAAAGCCGCCGCCGACAACGCAGAGATCGGCAAGACCGAGCTTTTGTCGGTGACCTCGTTCGATCCGGCCCCGCCGCCGGTGTCCTATATCAAAGTGTCGGGCGGTCTGTTCCGCGACATGATGATCCATGATTTCGACATGGCGATGTGGGTGATGGGCGCGGTTCCGGCGCGGGTGACAGCTGTTGGCACCTCTATCGTCGATCCGGCGATTGGGGCTGTGGGCGATGTCGATACCGCCGTGGTGACGCTACACTTCGCCGATGGTCGCCTTGCGGTGATCAAGAACAGCCGCCGCGCGGTCTATGGCTATGACCAGCGGCTCGAATTGCTGGGCTCAGACGGCCTGCTGTCCGCCGGAAACATGATCGAAAACACCGTGTCCAAGGCGACGGCGGCGGGTGTCGTCAGCGCCAAGCCCGAGTTCTTCTTTCTCGAACGCTATTTGCGCGCCTATGCGGCGGAATGGGATGCCTTTGTGCAGGCCGTGCTGCAGGGCTCCGCGCTGCCAGTGACGCTGCAGGACGGCATCAACGCCCTTGCACTGGCCGAGGCCGCGACCCGGTCAGCGCACACCGGCGAAACCGTTGCGATTACACCCGCAATGCTGGGGGCCTGACCCCCGGCGCGGCTGAAGAATCCGGCTTTGCCGGACCACGGGCAGTCATGGAGAGGCTGTCTGCACTTAACCTTCCAGGGAGGAAGAACCATGAAGAAGCTTATTGCAGGTCTGATGACCGCGACGGCATTGACCGTTGCGGCCCCGGCGCTGGCCACCGAAATCATCGTCGTGGCCCATTGCCAAGCCAATGATCCGTTCTGGTCGGTGGTAAAGAACGGCGTTGAAATGGCAGCCAAGCACACGGGTGTCAGCGTTGAATACCGCTCGCCCGAGACGTTCGACATGGTGGCGATGAGCCAGCTGATCGACGCCGCCGTGAACCAGAAGCCCGACGGTCTTGTCGTGTCTATCCCCGACGCCGATGCGTTGGGGCCATCGATCCAGCGCGCGGTGGCCGCTGGCATCCCGGTGATTTCGATCAACTCGGGTTCAGACGTGTCCAAGGGCTTGGGCGCTTTGCTGCATATCGGTCAGGACGAAGAAGTGACGGGCAAGATTGCGGGCGAAAAGCTGAAGGAAATGGGCGGCAAGAAGGGCATCTGCATCAACCAAGAAGTCGGCAATGTTGGCCTAGACCTGCGCTGCGCCGGTTTTGCGGCGGGCTTTGGTGACGTGACGGTGCTGCCGACCTCGAACGATCCGGCAGAAATCCAGTCGAAAGTGACGGCGGCACTGCAAGCTGACCCGACGATCGACACCGTTCTGGCGCTGGGCGCGGGCACGGCGGGCGAACCGGCGGTTGCCGCCGTGGTGGCACTGGGCAAAGGTCAGGGCGCGATCAAGGTCGCCTCGTTCGACCTGTCGGCCAGCTTTCTGGAATCGGTGGCTGCGGGCGATGCGGCCTTTGCAATCGACCAGCAGCAGTTCCTGCAAGGCTATCTGGCCGTCGATTTTCTGGCCCTGAACGCCGAATACGGGCTGATGCCGGGCGGCAATGTCGCCTCTGGTCCGAACCTGATCACCGCCGACAAAGCAGCGCAAGTGGTGGAACTGTCCGCCAAGGGCATCCGCTGACCTGCTGACGTAACGGAGCGGGGAGGACTCCCCGCTCCCACCACCTTGGGAGGGGATGGATATGCCGACCGATACGGGCAGTGTTGCTGCCGACGAACGCGTGAAGACCGAGCCGCTGATTTCCCGGCTGATGAAGCGCCCTGAACTGGGGGCCATCGCGGGACTGATCCTCGTGACGCTGTTCTTTATGATCACCGCCGACGGGTCGATGTTTACCCTGTCCGGCATCCTGAACTTCCTGTCCCCTGCGGCGCAGCTGGGCATTCTGGCCATTGCTGCCGCTCTGCTGATGATCGGCGGCGAGTTCGACCTTTCTATCGGCTCGATGGTGGCCTTTGCGGGGATGATTTTCGGCGCTTGCGTCGTCAACGCGCATCTGCCCTTGGTTGTGGCGATCCCGTTGACGCTGCTATTCGCCGCGCTGATTGGCATGGCGAACGGGCTGGTGGTGCTGCGCACCGGCCTGCCCTCGTTCATCGTGACTTTGGCAGGCCTGTTCATGCTGCGCGGCTTGTCGCTGGTGGGGCTGAAATGGCTGACTGGCGGGTCCACCCAGCTGCGGGGCGTGCGCGAAGCAGTGGCGCATGACTTTCTGACGCCGTTCTTTGCGGGTGATGCCTTTGGCGGCCTGTTCCGCTGGGCCGCAGCACATGGCTATATCGAAACCTTTGCGAATGGCGACCCCACCGTTCCGGGCGTTCCGGTGGAAATTCTGTGGTTTC
Organism: Cypionkella sp.; assembly: GCA_043743975.1. GTDB lineage: Bacteria > Pseudomonadota > Alphaproteobacteria > Rhodobacterales > Rhodobacteraceae > Cypionkella. The sequence continues at coordinate 27,182 of JAYTVN010000025.1, read as the reverse complement.
TAGGCCTTGCGGCACTGGCCACTTGGGTCTTACTGCGCACGCCAGCCGGCAACTGGATTTTTGCCGCCGGGGGCGATGCTAATGCCGCCGCAAACTCCGGCGTTCCCGTGCGCCGCGTAAAGATCAGCCTGTTCATGATCACCGCCGCCTGTGCTGCCCTTCTGGCGGTGATGCAGGTGATCGACGCGGGATCAACCGGCGCCCGCCGCGGCTTTCAAAAGGAGTTCGAGGCGATCATTGCCGCCGTCATCGGGGGCTGCCTGCTGACCGGCGGGTATGGCTCGGCCATCGGGGCATTCTTCGGCTCCATCATCTTTGGCATGGTGGTGATCGGGTTGACCTACACCGGCTTTGATCAGGACTGGTTTCAGGTCTTTCTGGGGGGAATGCTGCTGTTGGCCGTCATCTTTAACAACGCCATCCGCAAGCGCGTGACGGGGGAACGGTAATGTCACAGCCGATCATCAAACTCGACAACATCGAAAAGCATTTTGGCAATGTCATCGCGCTGAATGGCGTGTCCTTCGGGGTGCGGGCGGGCGAATGCCACTGTCTTCTGGGCGACAACGGCGCCGGAAAATCGACCTTCATCAAGACCATGTCGGGCGTCCATCAACCCACAAAGGGGACGATCACCTTTGAAGGCAAGCCAATGCGCTTCGCCTCCACCCGTGAGGCGATGGAAGCCGGGATTGCGACGGTGTTTCAGGATCTGGCCATGATCCCGCTGATGTCGGTGGCACGGAACTTCTTCATGGGACGCGAGCCGGTGAAAGGCTGGGGGCCGTTCCGCCGCTTTGACGTTGACCACGCCAATCGGGTGACGATGGCCGAGATGAAGAAGATGGGCATCAACCTGCGCGCCGCCGATCAGGCCGTGGGCACCCTGTCGGGCGGCGAGCGTCAGACCGTAGCGATTGCCCGCGCGGTGCATTTTGGAGCCAAGGTGCTGATCTTGGACGAACCGACCAGCGCTCTGGGCGTGCGGCAAACCTCGAACGTGTTGGCCACCATCGCCAAAGTGCGCGCGGCTGGCGTGGGCGTGGTGTTCATCAGCCACAACGTCCGGCATGCCATGGCCGTGGGCGATCGCTTCACGGTGCTCAATCGCGGCAAGACGCTGGGCACCGCCAAACGCGGCGAGATCACCTCGGAACAGCTGCAAGATCTGATGGCGGGCGGGCAAGAGCTGGCCCAGCTCGAAGGCACGCTGGGCGGCACCGTCTGATCAAGGCGGGCGGATCAAGGCGGCCTGATCGCCAAAACTCTCCCGGCCGGGCCATCTCCACGGCCTAGCCCTCGGGTGGCCCGGTTGCAGGATCGGGCCACCCCCTAGACCCGAACAACCGGAGCCATACCATGCCGTTTCAACTTGCCGCCTGCGCCGAAATGCTGTGGCGCGACCGACCGATCGACTGGCGCGCAAGTCGCCTCAAAGAGATGGGGTTCGGCGTAGGTCTGTGGAACTGGCCCGCCTGGGATCTGGCCAAGCTGGAAGCCACGGGCGCCACGTTCACCATCATGAATGGCTACCTCGAGGGTCGCCTTGCCGATGACGCCGGGGCCGAGATGCTGCTGGCCTCGGCCCGACAGACAGCGGCTGTCGGCAAGCGGTTGGGCGTGCACCGCCTGAACCTGCACGGCACGGGGCTCGGCGATGGCGGCATCCCGATCTGGCAGCATGAGGTCGTGAGCGGTGCCATGTGGTTGAAAGCCCGCGACACCCTGAACCGCATCTGCGATCTGGGCGCGGAACTGGGCGTCACTTTCTGCCTTGAAAACCTGAATCTTCTCGACCACCCCGGCTGCCCGTTCGGCAGCACCGCTGACGTGTTGTCGCTGGTGTCGTCTGTCAACCGGCCCGAGCTGCGGATCAATCTTGATCTCTACCACACCCAGATCGGCGAAGGCGATCTTGTCCGCTGGTGCCAGAAATACCTGCCGTGGATTGGCGAAGTGCAGGTGGCCGACAACCCCGGTAGGTGCGAGCCGGGCACGGGTGAAATCAATTTCCACGGCGTCGCAGCAGCCCTGCGCCAGATGGGGTACACAGGCCCGGTTGGCCTTGAAAGCTTTGCGCAGGGTGACGAGGACGCCGCACTCGCAGCCTTTCGGAGCGCATTCACAGGCTAGTTTGAAGCAGCCGATATGTTCAACTTCCAATGTTTCTAGCGCGAGTTCGCTAAGTGTCGCCCTGATCCGCATCGGCTTCACGCGCAAATGTCACGCGTTGGCGTGATGTTCGGTGGCTGTGGTGTCTAGGGCACGTCACCGAGTCTGAAGATCCTGTGTGACCTGCCAGAAGCCAAGACACAGGCTTGCGCAGCCCAGTTTGCCTTTGCGCTCAGGCTCATTCACCCAGCGGTATACGCCGCCTCCGGTCGCACCGCTTCAATCACAAGCGAACGCAGGCTTGGAGCACGCTGTCGATCAACCTGAAGGCTTTCGTTCAATGGTTGGCGGGCCAGCCCGGTTACAAATCCTGCATCACCTCTGCCGATGCCGAATATTTCAACATGAGTGCCAAGGATACCCGCATTGCCCAACCAGAACGCAACACGCCCTTTCCAACCGTCGAACAGTGTCGTCCCGCCTTCGGCCAGATGCCCGGCACAAGCTCGATTGAACGCCGCAGCAAGGCTGTGTTTGCCTTCCGGGTGCTGACAGGCGCGCGCGGTGGGGCGATTGCATCGCTGCGGCAAAAGCACGTCGACCTTGTGCAAGGCTGCGTCTATCAGCACGCCCGCCACGGGAAGACCAAATGCGCCAAGACCTTCACGACATGGTTTTACCCGATCAACGCCGCTGATCTGTACACGTTTCGCAATTGGGTAAGTTTCCTGCGGCAAGCTCAGCTTTTCGGCCATGCCGACGCGCTTTTCCCGAAGCCTTTGATGGGCTTGCACGATGGCGGCTTTGCCTGCCTTGGCTTATCCCGCGAAATCTATGACAACGCGGGCAAAATCCGTGAGGTGATCAAAGCGGCCTTCACCTCTGCCGGATTGCCCGCTTTGGCCCGCATCGCTTTCGCAAGACCTTGGCAATCCTCGTCAACGATCACTGCCGCACCCCGGAACAATTCAAAGCATGGTCGCTCAACCTTGGCCAAGAGAACATCGCAACCACCCTAAGCGCCTATTGCCCGGTATCCTCGACCCGGCAAGGCGCGTTGATCAGGGCGATGGCCTAACGCCCGCGCCAACGGTCCTTCCTTATGGTGCAAGCCTTGCCTAAGGTTGCGCCATAACGAAGGGCATCCCATGACAATTATCAGTGATTTCATTTCCCGCGTGCAGGCGGTCTACAACACCGGGGCCGCGACCGAACATTCCTACCGATCTGCCCTAGAAACCCTGTTCAATGCCTTGGCCGAAGGCGTCACCGCCCTGAATGAACCCAAGCGCGTCGCCTGCGGTGCCCCCGATTTCATCATCCAGCGCGGTGACATCATCGTGGGCCATGCCGAGGCGAAAGATCTTGGCATCGGCCTGCGCGGCATGAAAGACACCAACAAGGGCCAGCAAGACCGCTACCGCGCCGCTTTGCCGAACCTGATCTACACCAACTGTCTGGATTGGGATTTCTACCGTAATGGCGCGTTGATCGCCTCTGTCAGCATTGCCGATCTGCTGATGGGCATCCAGCCGAAGCCCGCGCAATACGAAGCCCTCGAAAACCTGCTGCGCGATTTCATCGCCCAGCGTCCGCAAACCATCACCTCGCCCCGCGTGCTGGCCGAAATGATGGCGGGCAAGGCGGTGCTGATCAAAGACATTCTGGGCAATGCCCTGCGCGCCGACAAAGACCTGAACACCGAACTGACTGGCCAATACAAAGCCTTCAAAGAACATCTGATCCACGACATCACCCCCGAAGATTTTGGCGACATCTACGCCGAAACCATCGCTTACGGCATGTTCGCCGCCCGCCTGCACGATACCTCACTGGATACATTCAGCCGCCAAGAAGCCCTTGAACTTTTGCCCAAATCCAATCCCTTCCTGCGCAGCTTGTTTGGCTATATCGCCGGGCCGGAACTTGATGACCGCATCCGCTGGGTGATCGACGATCTCGCCGCCGTGTTCCAAGCCGCCAATGTCAAAAAGCTGATGGAGGGTTTCGGCAAGCTGACAGGCCAGAACGACCCCTTCCTGCATTTCTATGAAACCTTCCTTGCCGCCTATAACCCCGCCAAACGCAAGGCGCGCGGTGTGTGGTGTGTGGTATACCCCCGAACCCGTGGTCAACTTCATCGTGCGCGCCGTGGATGAGGTGCTGCAAACCGAATTCGGCCTGCCCGATGGCTTGGCCGATACCGCTAAAATCACCGTCGATTGGGACACGGGCGAAACCAAGAACGGCAAGGCGGTGACCATCAAGAAAGAGGTGCACCGCGTTCAAATCCTTGATCCCGCGACCGGCACCGGCACCTTTCTGGCCGAGGTGATCAAGCAGATCGCCCCCAAGGTCAAAGACGTGGCCGAGGGCATGTGGTCGCCCTATATCGAGCGTGATCTGATCCCCCGCCTGCACGGGTTTGAGTTGCTGATGGCCTCTTACGCGATGTGCCATATGAAGCTGGATATGATCCTGACCGAAATGGGTTACAAACCCACGGGCACCCCGCCGCGCCTTGGCGTCTATCTGACCAACAGCCTAGAGGAAGGTGAGCGTGACGTGCGCGACCTGTTCATGGCGCAATGGCTGACGCGGGAGGCGCGCGAAGCCAATACGGTCAAACGTCAGACCCCGATCATGTGCGTCATCGGCAACCCGCCCTATTCCGGCGAAAGTTCCAACAAGGGCGATTGGATCATGGGCTTGATGGAAGCCTACAAGAAAGAGCCGGGCGGCAAGGAAAAGCTGCGCGAGCGTAACCCGAAATGGATCAACGACGATTACGTCAAATTCATCCGCTTTGCCGAACATCTGATTGAGAAAACAGGCGAGGGCGTGCTGGGGTTTATCACCAACCACGGCTATCTCGATAACCCCACATTCCGGGGGATGCGCTGGCACCTGTTGGATACGTTCGACAAGATCTATGTGCTGGATTTGCACGGGAATTCTAAGAAAAAAGAAGTCACGCCGGAGGGTAAGCCAGACAAGAACGTCTTTGATATTCAACAGGGTGTGGCGATTATCATTGGCGTGAAGAAGAAGGCCGGGAAAGGGAGTAAATATCTTGCTGAAGTTCAGCACGGCGAACTTTGGGGCGATAGAGAAGCTAAGTATAAGTCACTTTGGTCAACAAAACTAAATGCGTCCGTTTGGAAGCGCCTCGAAAATGCTGCCCCCAATTATGTTTTGGTTCCGCGCGATGATGCGCTTGAAAAGGTTTACCAAATTGGCTTTTCGCTTCCTGAGTTCATGCTAGCCAATAGTGTAGGCATCGTCACGGCACGGGATGCCCTTAGTATAGACATGGAACGTGAGGCTCTTTGGCTGAGAGTGCAGGATTTCGCTAGGATTGCCCCGGAGACCGCGCGTGCAAAATACGACCTCGGTGATGACGTGCAAGATTGGAGTGTTGCAAACGCCCAGCGTGACGTGAATTTACACCTTTCTAGCGATAGACTTGTGCCAATTTGCTATCGCCCGTTGGACACTCGCTGGACCTACTTCACAGGAACTTCAAGAGGTTTTCAGTGCCGCCCGCGCGCAGAAACAATGCGGCACATGATTGGACATAACAACCTTGCACTCTGTTCTCCGGGCCAATCGAAGGACGGGGTTGGCGGGATCGCCGTTAACACAATCGCAGGCCATAAGGCATTTGGGGCGTATGACATTAACGCCCTATTCCCCCTCTACCTCTACCCCTCCGAGCAAGACCTCGACCAAACCCGCCGCGTCAACTTTGATCCCAAACTCTACAAACGCCTGCAAAGCCTCGCCAAGCACCCGACCCACGGCACCCCGGATGAGGTGGCGGTGTTCGACTACATCTATGGCACCCTCCACTGCCCCACCTACCGCGCCACCTATGCCGAATTCCTGAAAATCGACTTCCCCCGCATCCCGTGGCCCGCCACCCCCGCTGAATTCTGGGACATATCCGCCAAAGGCACCAATCTGCGCAAACTACACCTGATGGACCCCGCTACCATCGGCCCCGCGCCTTACCCCTTCAAAGGCGAAGGCGACGCCGTGGTGGACAAACCGCGCTTTGAAGACGGCAAAGTCTGGATCAACCCAACCCAATATTTCGACGCCGCCCCCGCCGTGTCATGGGGCTTCTACATCGGTGGCTACCAACCCGCGCAGAAATGGCTGAAAGACCGCAAAGGCCGCGCTTTGACGTTTGAAGACGTAAAACACTACCAACGCATCCTGAAAATCCTGCATGAGACCGACCGCATCATGCAAACCATCATCATGACGCTGGAGGGGGCATAATGCGCCGTATCCTGCTTGCCGTAGCCCTTTGCGCCGCCTCGCCCCTCCAAGCCGAGAATTTCTCCTGCCGAATCGGCACCAGCGCCGCATGCCTCGATTACGGCGACTCGATTTGTTCCAGCCGTGGCACATGCGTCGATAAGGATGCTGCCTGCTTTGACAAATATCAGTGCAACTACGAAGGCTTTACCTGCAAATCAAACGTCACCGCATGTGCCAATGATTACGAAGAACTGCGCAAGATTGGCAAAGACCTCAGTGAAAAGTATGACGCGCTGGTTGTCGACTACAATGAATTGCAGCAGGCGGGCAAAGTCCTAAGCGACACATACGACGAAGCGCAGCAATGTCTGACCTATGCCACCACGTTGGAAGCGGCCAAGGCATGCATGCCCTAGTGGCCCAAGGCGTGACATTGAAAAGCCCAAACGCTCGTTTTCAGCGCCACTCTGTCGGCATCCTCCAGCCAAACCGCCGGGAATGGCATGTGAAAGCACAGGCTTAGGAAATGGTTGATGTAGCCCTGAGGTGGCAAACTAAGCCGAGCCAAGCGCTTTTTCCTGATGGGTTGGTAGATGGGCATACCTCTGAAATCCTGAATTATTCATTGATTTCCAGGGTATTTGGCGGATCGATAGGGATTCGAACCCTAGAGACGGTTCCCCGCCTACACACTTTCCAGGCGTGCGCCTTCGACCACTCGGCCACCGATCCGTTGCGGGTGTTTAGCCTGCAACGCCAAGCGGGCGCAAGGGGGGGAGATTTGATTTTATCGCGGTTTTCGGGGGATTTTTGGCGATCGTTCGGCTGCGGTTGGGCGGCGGCGCGTCTGCGCTTAATCGACCAGCAGCAGGTTGACCCGGCGGTTCTGTTTGCCCTTGTTCTCGATGCGGCCAATCTCGACCCGGCCAATCTCGGCGGTGCGGGCGACATGGGTGCCGCCGCAGGGTTGCAGATCAATCTGCGCCACACCTTCGCCGATCCGCACCAGACGAATACGGCCCTGCCCCAGCGGCGGGCTGACCGACATGGTTTTCACCAGCTGCGGATTGGCCAGCAATTCGGCATCGCTGATCCATGTGTCCGTCACCGGAAGATCACGTTCGATCAACAGGTTAAGCGCGGTGTTGAGGGCCGCTATGTCTTGCGGCGGCTCTGGCATCATAAAATCCAGACGGCCCTTATCAGCCCCGATCTGCCCACCTGTGACGGGCAATGGGATCACCACGGACAGCAAATGCAGTGCTGTATGCAACCGCATGTGACGGTGGCGGCGGTGCCAATCCAGCCGCTGCATCACTTTGCTGCCGACAGGCGGTAAGGCCGTGGCCTCGGCAGGCACCAAAGCGATCAGCCCGCCTTCGACCTTCACCGCCGTCGCAATCGGCACCCGCCCGCCCGCCCAAGTGATCAGACCGCTGTCGCCCGGCTGGCCGCCTGCGGTGGCATAGAAGATTGAGGCATCCAGCACGATGCCGCCTTCCGGCGTGTGGGCCAGCACGGTCGCCTCGGCCTCGCGCAGATAGGCATCGTCGCGAAACAGCAGGGTGGTAGTCATGCGTCACTGTCCTTGGCGGAATTGTCGGGGCCAGAATTGTCTGGGCCAACCGCATCGGCGCTGGCTGGGCTGGCAAGCCGTTTGCGGGCAGGTTTAGGCGACAGCAAGGCCTGCACCGCGTCCAGATTGGCCTGTTCCTCCGCCGCAGCCTCGGCTTCGGCCGCAGCCTCATCCGCCAAGCGCTTGAGATAATCGCGATGCGCGTTCGAGAACAAGATACCCTCGGCATGGAAGCGCTCGGCAATCTGGTGGTTGATCTCCGAGCGCACCGCCACCCGAAAATAGATGTCGCGCACGATCACCCGGATTTCAAAATTCATCAGCTCAGCCGTGAACCCCATCAGCGCGATCACCGGCGGCGGCGTCAGGATCGCCAACGGCTGCGCCTCGACAATCTCACGCAGGATCGCTTCGACCCTGCGGCTGTCAGAGGTGAACGGCACCGACACCGGCACAATCATCCGGCCCGACATGTTGAACCGCGTCCAGTTTGTCACCCGCCCGGTGATCAAATCCGAGTTCGGCACGATCACATCCGCGCGGTCAAAGGTCTGGATCCGGGTCGAGCGCACCGAGATCGCCTTGACGATGCCCGATGTGGTGCCGACCTCAATCCAGTCGCCCTCGGACACCGGGCGCTCGACCAGCAAGATCACCCCCGACACAAAATTCGACACGATGGTCTGTAAGCCAAAGCCGATGCCGACCGACAAGGCCGAGGCCACCAGCGCAAAGCCCGAGAGGTCAATCCCCGCCGCCGTGATCGCGAGCAGCGCCGACAGGAACACCCCGGCGTAGCCCACGCCCGACACAATCGCATTGCGCCCGCCCTGATCCAGCGAGGTGCGCGGCAGGATCGAAGACTTAAGCCCGCCCTGCACCAGCCGCGTCACCGCATAGCTGATCCCGAACACCGCGACGAGGATGATGAAGCTGGTCGGCGAGATCCGCACCCCGCCCAAGGAGACCCCAGAGCGGAACGCCGCCCACAGATCCACCAGATCATCCACCCGTGCGCCCCAGATCAGCGCCAGCAGCGGCAGGGCGGCACAGGTGATCACCAGACCGGCAATGATCGGCATCAGGCCATCGTGGCGGGCCTCGGGCGCGCGCGCCACCGTCACGTAGAGCTCGGCAAAGAAGCCTTGCAGCACCACCACCATGGCAAACAGCGACAAGGTGTTGATCGCAGGCCAGATCAGCGCATTGGCGGCACTAACATAGCCGATCACCCCCAGCGCCGGGGCCACCACTGCGATGGCGATGGCGGCAGAGGACACCCAATAAATCAGTTCAAACCGGAACGCGCCCTCGCCACCACTGCGCCCCGCAGCACTTTGCCGCCGCAGGATCTGACCCAAGCGAAACAGTGCCACCGCCGCGAACACCTGCAACGGCACCAGAATGACCGAAATCACCGCATCGGTCGCTTGCGCCACCTGCTGCGCACGATCCGCGCCAATGTTATTCGCCGCCCCACCCAGAAAATTCGCAGCCCTTGGCACGATCCACGCCGTCACCAGATCGTAAACCGCCACCGAAACCCCCAGCAGCACCGCTTGCAACCGCCCCTCGGCGCGGCTGTCCGGCCCCAATCCAATGGCACTTTCCTGCGCCGGATCGCTGGGGAAGACATGATACGCCAGCCAGCGCGTCAAAAAGATCACCAGCACCACGGCAGGCAGAGTCACAAACAGCGACAGGATGATCGGCCCGAACAGCGAGGCCCGCTCCAGCGCCAGATACAGCAAGACCGCGCCCACCACCGGCAGCGCGACCTGCCCCAACGAGACGATGCCCGAGATCAGACTGCGCCCGCGCATATGGGTCTTGGTCAGCAGCCGCATCCAACTGCCGCCGCGCAACAACAGCACCAGTGCCGCCAACACCAGAACCACAATCAACGGCGCATTGTCGCGCAGCTGATCGACGTTCATCGGCCGGGTGAAGCGCCAGCGGGTTTCATCCCAAATCCATTGCCCCATCCAGCGGAACATCGACACCGCGGTCGGCCAGTTCACCGGGTTCAGCGCCGAGGGCGACAGCCGCAGCAATTTATCGGCGTGGCGTTCGCGGATCAGCTTGTCGATCGAGGCAATGGTGCTGTCGGCGCGGGTGGTGGCCTCGGTGGCGGTCAGCACCGGCGCTTGCAGCTTGGCCAACTCGGCGCTTAACTCGCCCCGCCGCTTGGCGATCATCGCATCTTCGGTCTGGCCCTCGGCGGGCACCGGGCCCAGCGCCGCGATCTGGTTTTTCACCGTGGTGATCTGGTCGGCATTGCTGCCCTGCGCCGCACTGAAGGTCGAGCGCCATTTCACCATTTCGGCGCGCATATTGCTCAGGCGTTCGTCATTGACCTGCGCTTTGACGACAACATCCTCGATCTGCGACACCGTGGTGTCGAAGGTCTGGTAATCTTCGGCTTTAGGCGCATCCTGCGCAAGGGTCGGGCCAGCCTGCCCCAACGCCGCCAGCAGCACCAGAACCAGCAGCAGCCTGCGCAGCATCAGACCAATCATGCGTCTTCAAACACCGTCGGGATGCTCAAAGGCGCACGATCCAGCCATTGCGGCACCGGCAGACCCTTTTCCTTCAGGAACGCCGGGTTATAGAGCTTGGACTGATAGCGGTTGCCGTAATCGCACAGGATGGTGACGATGGTATGCCCCGGCCCCATCTCGCGCGCCATCCGCACCGCACCTGCAATGTTGATACCAGACGAGCCGCCCAGACAGATGCCTTCTTCCTCCAGCATCTCAAAGCACAGTGGCAAAGCCTCGGCATCCGGGATGCGATAGCTGAAATCCGGGGTAAAGCCTTCCAGATTGGCGGTGATCCGCCCCTGCCCGATGCCTTCGGTGATCGAGGTGCCGGGCGCATCAAACTTGCCGGTGGTGTAGAAGGCGTGCAAAGCCGCCCCTTCCGGGTCCGCCAGACCGATTTTAACGCCCTTCGGCTGCAATGCCATGCCCACACCCGCCAAAGTGCCGCCAGAGCCGACCGCACAGATGAAACCATCGACCTTGCCGCCGGTCTGCTCCCAGATCTCTGGCCCGGTGGTCTCAATATGGCTCAAACGGTTCGCCACATTGTCAAACTGATTGGCCCAGATCGCGCCATTCGGTTCGGTGCGCGCCAAAGCTTCCGCCAAGCGGCCCGAGTAGCGCACATAATTGTTCGGGTTCTTGTAGGGCGCCGCTGGCACCTGCACCAATTCGGCCCCCGCCAGCCGCAGCATATCCTTTTTCTCCTGAGATTGCGTCTCAGGAATAACGATCACGGTGCGAAACCCCATGCTCGCGCCCACCAGCGCAAGACCGATCCCGGTATTGCCCGCCGTGCCTTCCACAATCGTGCCGCCCGGCTTCAACTGGCCTTTGGCGACCGCATCGCGGATCATGTACAACGCCGCGCGATCCTTCACCGATTGGCCGGGATTGAGAAACTCACATTTGCCCAAGATCGTGCAACCAGTGATCTCGGACGCCCGTTTCAGCTTCAAAAGCGGGGTGTTGCCAATCGTGTCAGCCAGGTCACTGTGAATCCGCATGGGAAAACCATCCTTTATACCGTTGCTAAAGGAATAGGCGAGCAAACGGGCAAACTCAAGCGCAGCCGGACCAAAAGGAAATCTGCACCGCTTGCGCAACCGGCGTTGAACCGCGTTCCAGCAATTCGCCGCTAGCCCAAACGATCCCCACCCTTCGGCTTTCATCTTGGCTCAAATATCCCCGCCGGAGGCTCCGCCGCTGGCCATACCAATCGCCGCCACAGAACACCCCGACCCGATCCCGATTTTTGAGAAAAATCGTGGCCCCATCCTGCCCCCGTCGCGCAGATGGCCTGCGACAAAGATGAACAAATCCTTAACTAAACCTATCAACCAATTGATAATACAACATAACCAAATCTGTCCACGCGTGGACACCCCATAGAAAAGGGCGAAGCCTTTCAGCCCCGCCCCCAAACATTCCCAAAAATCGGCTTCAGATCACTTAAACAACCCGTCCGCCTTCAACCCCGCATAGCACTCATCCAAGCTGGTCTGCGCCCGCGCGATCAACACGTCAATTTCTTCCGGCGTGATCACCAACGGCGGCGCGATGATCATCCGATCCCCAACATGCCGCATGATCAGATTGTTGGCAAAACACCGCTCGCGGCAACGATAGCCGACCGTGCCGGTATCCGAGGAAAACTTCGCCCGCTTCTCTTTATTCGGCGTCAAAGCAATCGACCCCATCAACCCCACCAGCTGCGCATCCCCCACCATCGGATGATCCGCCAGCGCCGCCCATTTCGCGGCCAGATAGGGATGCGCCACATCGCGGACATGCGCGACGATGCCCTCTTCCTGCATGATCCGCAGGTTCTCCAACGCCACCGCCGCCGCGACCGGATGGCCGGAATAGGTATAGCCGTGGTTGAACTCATCGGTGCCGATCACCGCCGCCACCTCATCGCAGACAATCGAGCCGCCAATCGGCTGATAGCCCGAAGACAACCCTTTCGCGATGGTCATGATATGCGGCTTGATGCCGAAGGTCTGGCTGCCAAACCAATTCCCAGTGCGGCCAAACCCGGTGATCACCTCATCCGCGATCAACAGGATGCCGTATTTGTCGACGATGCGCTGAATCTCCGGCCAGTATGTCGTCGGCGGCACGATCACCCCGCCCGCGCCCTGAATCGGCTCACCGATAAAGGCCGCGACGTTTTCGACGCCCAAATTCAGGATCATCTTTTCCAGTTCCTGCGCCCGCATCAGCCCGAACGCCTCGGGCGTCATCTCGCCGCCCTGATCCCAATAGTTCGGCTCACCGATATGGACGATCCCGGCCAGCTTGCCGCCATGCGCATGGATGCCCGACATGCCGCCCAAGCTGCCACCGCCAATGGTCGAGCCGTGATAGCCATTGGTCCGCGCGATGATCACCCGCTTTTCCGGCTGGCCCTTGATGTCCCAATAGCGCCGCACCAGACGGATATTGGTGTCATTGGCTTCCGAGCCCGAGCCCGCAAAGAACACATGGTTCATCCCCGCAGGCGCCAGTTCGGCAATCTTCGCGGCCAAGGCGATGGCAGGCACATGGCTGGTCTGGAAGAAGGTGTTGTAATAGGCCAGCTCATCCATCTGCCGCTTGGCCACTTCGCCCAACTCGGGCCGACCATAGCCGATGTTGACGCACCACAGACCCGCCATGCCGTCGATAATCTTGTTGCCTTCGGAATCGGTCAGCCAGACGCCCTTGCCCTGCGTCATGATCCGCGCGCCCTTTTTGCCCAGCGCCGTATTGGCGGTGAACGGGTGCATGTGGTGGGCTGCATCCAGCGCCTGAAGTTCAGCCGTCGGCATATGGTTGGTGATTTTGTTCATCGCATGACCCTCTTGATACGCGCGGCCATGCCCGAATCCGGTGGCCTTTGGATCAGGATATGATCAAACGCAGCAGCGTTCAAGAAATTTGATCAAATTATCTCAACGCCACTTGGCCTATCTAAATTTCACCGCGCTGCAAGGCGGCGCGGACCTGATCGACGCCCTGCGCAATGTCGCGCTGCATCGCGGCGGACAGCCCTGCGGCATCGCCTGCCCGCATAGCGGCCAAGGCCTCTTTGTGCGAATCCGGCAGGCTCGTCGCCCCAGAACGCGACGAGACCACCCGCAGGCTGGGGCCAAAGCGCAGCCAGAGCGAGCGCGCCATATCGAGTAGCACCCCCGCCCCCGCCGCCTCATACAAGGCGAAGTGGAAGGCGTGGTTGCTTTTCAGATAACCCGAGACATCATCGGCGCGGATCGCCGCATCGACGGCGGTATCCAAGCCTTCCAGTTTTTCGATCAACGCGGGCGTGATCACGGCAAGGCCCGCCAGATGCGGCTCGATGGTCAAGCGGGCGAAGGCGACTTGGTCGAGATCGGCGGCACTCAGGCGCGGCACGGTCACGCGGCGGTTGCCTTGCGGCAGCAACGCGCCTTCGGCGGCCAAGCGGCGGATCGCTTCGCGGACCGGAGTCATCCCGGCCTCTAGCCCGGCGGTCAGGCCCTGAATCGTCACAGGCTGACCCGGCTGCAAAACCCCAAACAGGATCATGTCGCGCAGGCGAGCGTAGGTGACCTCATGGGTCGGGATTTTACGGCTATCGTCGGTCATGCGGCCTGAACTCATTGCTCTGAGCGCCGTTTATGACGGCAATGGGCGGCGTTGCAAGCCCGGCGTTTATCAAGCGGCGGGATGATAGCCGAAGCGGGTAAAATCGGCACTCCAGCCCTGCCCGGTCAGATCATAGGCGACCATGCCGACGAAGGCCCCGGTGAACGAGGCATGTTCGCCGCGCCCGCCCTCATCCGAGATCACCGAGGCGTCGAGCATTTGGTCAAGCGGTTGCGCCGCGCCACCCTGCGCCCAGAAGAATTGCTGGCTGGCGCGATCCACCTTGACCGACAGGGTGATCAGGCCATCGGGCAGTGGTATCGGATCGGTGAAGGTCAACGCCTCAGTCGTGTCGCCAATGCAAGAGATGATGCGGGCGCAGCGTCCGATCCGGGGTTCATCGGTGATCAAAGCGGCGTGGAACTTGTGGCGGTTGTAATAGGTGGTCAGGCCAGCCGCGCGCTGCCAGTTTGGTGGATCGGCGTTGAGGGTCGTTTCGGCGTGATAGGCTTGGTGTTCTTGCCTGCGCGCAACGAGCGCTTGTTCAAACCAACTGCCCAGACTTTCCCGCCCGGTCAGCCGCAGCGCCTGCCCGGTCATCTGGAAAATTCGCGCAGGGTAAGGCGTGCGCAGCCATTGGAATTCGGGCGGCAGGGTGGTGGTCAGGTCATGCGCCGTTGAAGGTGCTTGCAGGAAGGCCGGTCCCGGCAATGTGGCAGGCGGCACCAGACCGCCACCGTCAAGGTAAAGCCAATCCTCAACCCAGATGCATTTCGCCAGCCCGGTCTCGCGCCCCGTCGCACAGAATGGGCCATGCGGACCCTGCACGGGGCGACCACATAGATAGGTATGGAAGGCCTCGCCCTCAGGCGTTTCGACATATTGGCCATGACCGACGCGCTGGATCGGATTGCCCGGCGCAAAACGCGCGGTCATCAGATGCTGGTTGGGATGGGTTTCGTAAGGCCCGTGCAGCTTGCGCGACCGCGCCATCGTCACTGCATGATCATAACCCGTACCGCCCTCGGCAGTGGTCAGATAATACCAGCCGTTGCGTTTGAACAGATGCGGCGCTTCGGTCAGCCCCAGCGATGTGCCAGTGTAGATCGTGGCGACCTCGCCCAACAGCCCGTGTTCGGGGTGCCATTCCTGCAATTCGATACCGTCGAAGCGATCATGTGCGGGGTTGAGGCCACTGCCAATGGGGCGGTGGTTCCAGCGCATGTTGGTGACCCATTTGCGGCCATCACCGTCATGGAACAGCGAGGGGTCAAAGCCTGAGGAGGTGACATAGATCGGGTCCGACCAATCGCCGTCAATCGTGGTGCTGGTGACAATGTAGTTGTGGGCGTCCTTGAATGCGCCGTCGAGCCGCTTCACATCGGTGTAGACCAGCCAGAACTTGCCATCGGCATGGCTGAGGCAAGGTGCCCAGACGCCGCAACTGTCAGGATTGCCGCGCATGTCGAGCTGGCTGGCGCGGTTCAAGGGCCGCGCCACCAACCGCCAGTTCACCAGACCGCGGGAGTGGTGGATCTGCACGCCGGGAAACCATTCAAAGGTCGAGGTGGCGATGTAGTAATCGCCCCCCACCCGGCAGATCGACGGATCGGGGTTGAAACCGCGCAAAATCGGGTTCTCGATCATGGTTGTCCTTTGGTTTTTGCTTATGGGGCACTGCCATTTGCCGCATGTGCTGACCGCGACGCTTTGAGTTGGATCAGGGGGGGCGGGGGTTGGGAAACCCCCGGCTTGGGCTCAGCGCAGCAACGCCCGCGCCTGATCGGGGCCCAAAGCGGCGGGGCGGGTGCAGGTGGTGGTCAGGGTGATAAATTCCCCGGTCTCGCCTGACCGCAAAGCCGCCGTCATCACATCAACGCCGTGCAACGTACGTTCCAGCGAGCAGCGCGCATCACGGCCCTCGGTGATCGCCAGCACCATATCGGCCATCCCCGCCGTGCGGTAATTCGCCTGATCCTCGCCGCGATGGCCCTTTTGGTTGACCACGCTGAACGGGTGATCCCATGGCGTCACAGGCGTAAGCACCCCATCACGCCCCGCCATTTCCAGCGGACCGCCGAAGAAGTTCGGATCGGGGACATAAAGCGTGCCCTCGGTGCCGTAGAGTTCAAAATGGTTGCGCTTGTGGTGCCAAACGTCCCAGCTTGCCGAGAAATTGATGGTCGCCCCTGAGTGGAACTCCAGCAGAGCTTGGATATTGGAGGGGGTTTTCACCGCAATTTCTTGCCCCGCCCGGTCGCCTGACCCGATAGTGCGGGTGGGGGTGGCCGAGGAGGTCAGCGCGCCGACGCGGCGCACCGGGCCCAACAGGTTGATCAGATTGGCGATGTAATACGGGCCCATATCCATGATCGGGCCCGCACCGGGCAGATAGAAGAACTCCGGTGACGGATGCCAGCTTTCCGGGCCGTGACCTTGGATCGCCGCACAGCCGGTGGTGATTGTTCCCAGCTTGCCCTCGTCAATCAAAGCACGCGCCTGCTGATGGGTGCCGCCCAGAAAGGTATCGGGCGCGCAGCCGACGGCGAGGCCCTTGGCTTTGGCAAGATCGCGCAGGGCCACGCCTTCGGCCAGCGTCAGCACCAATGGTTTTTCGGAATAGGCGTGCTTGCCCGCCTCCAGTATCCGCTTGGTCACGCCGTAATGCGCGTCGGGGATGGTGAGGTTGATCACCACATCGACGTCATTATTCGCCAGCAGATCCTCGACCGACTGCGCTTTCACGCCAAACTCCGCCGCCCGCGCTTGTGCGGTTGCCATGTTCATATCGGCCACCGCCCGCACTTCCAGCCCTTTGAACAACGGGGCCAGCCGCAGATAAGAGGTCGAGATATTGCCGCATCCAATGATGCCAATGCCAAGATTTGCCATGATATGTCCTTACAGCTTTTCCGCCGAGGCCAGCGAGCGGCTTGCAAAGCGCGCGTGGTCGGCGGGGTTGTCATGTTCCATCACGAAATTCGTGACGCCTATTTTGCGCAACGCGGGCAGGATCGCCGCCCAATTCACCACGCCATAGCCGAGATCGGCCCAACCATCTTCCGCAAGGTTTTCGCCCTTGGGCGCGATGTCCTTGACATGGGCGGCGATCAGGCGGGATTTGTGGGTGTCAATCCACGCCAACGGGTCCGCGCCACCGCGCACCACCCAAGCCACGTCCATCTCCCACGCCAAATCCGGGCCGCCTTCAAACAAAGCCGTTTGCGGGATCGCACCATCGGCGGTTTTCACGAACTCGAAATCATGGTTGTGCCAGCCGAATTTCAGGCCAGCATCGCGGATCGGGCCGCCCGCCTTTTGCAGCCGCGCGCCCAGATCATGCCAGCCCTTCCCCGTGGTGGGGCGCTCGTCGGGGTGAATCCACGGCACGATCACCTGCTCCATCCCCAAGGTCTTGGCCACTGTGATCGCACAATCCGGGGTGTCTTCGACTTGGGCCAGTCCGAAATGCCCCGAAGGCATTTTCAGGCCGCACGCCTGCAAGCCCGCGTGCAGATCGGTGAGGCCTGCTTTGTCGGCATAAAGCCCACCGAAGCCTTCGACAGCGCGGTAGCCGGTCTGCGCCAGCATCTCCAAGGTTTTCGCCAAGGGCGGGAAGTTGCGCGAGGAATAGAGTTGATAGCTGAACATAAGTGCCTCCTCAGGCAGTCGGACCATAGGTCGTGGAATGAAGGTCTCGGATGGTGAAACCGGGGTCCGCGCCGGGTTGCGCGGGGGTGAAGGTGAGTGTGGCGGGATGGCCGGGGAATACCGTGATCGCGTTGTGCGAGAAGCGGCCGGGTTGGTCGGATTCCACGGCGACGAACAGCGCCAAGGCTTCGGCGGTGAGGGCGATTTCGTAGCTGCCGTTGGTTTTTTGGATCTGGTGGCTCAGATGCACGGGCAGAAGATCGTAGTGTTTGTAAGGCTTTGGCGCGAAGGTATCGCCGGAAATCTGGGTGCCGCCGTCTGACCAAGTGTAGGCCAGCATCTCTTGCGCGCCGAGAGCGGTGGCGTCGATTTTCAGCGCCAGAACGGCAGTTTCGGCGACACTTACCGTGGCGTCGGCCAAAGGCCGGGTGCTGCCATCCATCGCCACGGCCAGCGCTTTCACCGTCACATCCAGCGCCGCGCCGTCGTTCACTGCGCGGAGTTCAATACCGTCCGCGACCGGAACAGCCGAGACGAACACCGTTTGGAAAAACTGTTTCGCCATATGGTGCAACAGCTTCCAACCGCCGCCGTGATCGAGGCTCGACCATGAACACACCGGCCAAGTGTCATTCAACTGCCAGATCAGCGCCCCCATGCAATGCGGCTTCAGGCTGCGCCAATGGGTGACGGCGGTTTTGATCGCGAGGCCCTGCTGGACTTGGCTGAGATAGACGAAATTCTCAAAATCCACCGGGAAGCGGAAATAGCGGAACATGGTTTCCGCAATCCGCGCATTGCCACCGGCGTTTTTCTGATGGCTCTCCATCACCGGGGCAGCGATGTTGAAATCTTTCGGATCGGCGAATTTGCGGATCACGTCCATGCTCGGATAGCTTTGAAAGCCAAACTCCGAACAAAACCGAGGGCTTACATCGCGGTAGTGATCAAAATCGCGCCCCTCGTGCCAGACCGACCAGAAATGCATATCGCCCTTGCTGTCGTCATGCCAAGCATCGCCGAAATCCATCGGGCCGGGGCTGGGGCTGGAGGGCCACCAGACCGCATCCAGCACGGCGGCTTTCAGCGCGGCCTCAATCGTGCGGTTCAGGCGGTCATAGCCGACCAGATACAAATCCCGATTGGCGCGGGTTTCAGGGAACCACGTCAGCGCCCCGATCAACTCGTTATCCCCGCACCACAGCACCAGACTGGCATGGTGATGCAGCCGCTTGGCTTGCTCGATGACCTCAATCGTCACATCATGCAGAAAGGCAGTGTCGGCGGGATAGATGTGGCAAGAGAACATGAAATCCTGCCAGACCATCAGGCCGAGTTCATCGCACAGGTCATAGAACCAGTCCGGCTCGTAGCGCCCACCGCCCCAGACCCGGATCATGTTCATATTGGCGTCTACCGCCGACCGCAGCAGATCGCGGGTGGCCTCACGGGTGATCCGGCCCGACAGCGCATCCTGCGGGATCCAATTCGCGCCCTTGGCAAAAATATCGCGGCCATTGATGCGGAACTTGAAGCCGAGGCCTGCGGCGTCTTTGACATTGACCAAGGCGGCATCACGCAGACCGATGCGGCGGGTCAGGCGTTGATCGCCAAATTCGATCAACAGATCATGCAAGGGCTGCGCGCCCTGCCCTGCGGGCCACCAGAGTTCGGGGTTTTCCACCATCAGTGCCGCCACCGCCTGCCCGCGTTGGACTTCGGCTTGGGCGGTCACGCCACAGAGGGCGAAGGACAGTTCGGCCCCTTCGGCCTCACCTTCCACATCCGCCGTCACCGTCACCACGACGCGATGGGTGGAATGGGATTGCGTGATGCCGACGGAAGCGATGCGCGCTTGGGTCAGCGGTTCGAGATAAAAGTCGCCGTAAACCCCGAAACTGCCCAGCGCGATGTTCCAATCCCAGCCGAAATCGCAAGACGGCTTGCGCAGCATATTGCCGTTGTGGATCGGGGTGTTATTGGCAGAGAACGGCACGAAATAGGGTTGCGCGGCTTGGCGTTTCGCGGCCTCCACCTCGGGTGAGCGGAAGGTGATCGCTATGTCGTTCGCCCCCAAGCGCAGCGCGGCGGAAAGGTCTACGCGATAACTGCGGAACATGTTGTCCGAGGCCAGTACGGCGATGCCATTCACCGCGATTTCCGCCACCGTGTCGAGCATCGACACCACCAGCGCAAGATCGGTGCGGGTGACTGAAAAACTGCGCTTGGCCACCCAATCGCGGCCACAAATCCAGCGCAGATCATCTTCGTTGCGGCCCCAATAGGGATCGGCAATCGCACCCGCGCTGTGCAAAGCGCTGATGCCATCCCCCGGCAAAGCGAAGGCGACAGAATATGCACCGCTTTCGTCAGAAAGCGTCCAGCCTTCGGCCAAATCCATCATGTCAGACCCGTTGTTCGCTCACTGTGTCGAAGATCGACGCCTTCGGGATATCCACCTTCAGATGCACCGGTGTGCCCGCAGCCATCCGCCGTTCCACCGGGACGCGGACGGACATTTTCAACCCGCCCTCGGCTTCCAGCCAGACCAAACTGTCGGCCCCCATCGGCTCATCAATCTCGACCACCGCCGGGATGGTCAGGCCCGGTTCGGCACGGTCCTGAATGTGCAGATGCTCGGGGCGCAGGCCGAGGATGGCTTTGGGCCGATCCAAAATCGCGCCGCCCTCATAGCCCGCGAGATTGATCTTGGTGCTGGCAAATTGGAACGCCGCGCCACCATCCACCGTAGCCCCATGCAGGAAGTTCATCGACGGGCTGCCAATGAAGCCCGCCACAAACAGGTTCGAGGGGCGGTTGTAGATTTCCTGCGGGGCGGCGAGTTGCTGGATCAGGCCACCGCGCATCACCGCAATACGGTCGGCGAGGGTCAAAGCCTCAATCTGGTCATGCGTCACATAAACCATTGTGTTGTTCAGACGTGAGTGCAAACGCTTGATTTCCACCCGCAATTCAGAACGCAGCTTGGCATCCAAATTCGACAAAGGCTCGTCAAACAAGAACACATCGACATCGCGCACCAAGGCCCGCCCGATGGCAACCCGCTGCCGCTGCCCGCCCGACAAAGCGGCTGGCTTGCGATCCAACAACGGCTCAATCTGCAAAATCCCCGCCGCCCGCGCGATGCGTTTGTCGATTTCTTCCTTCGGCATCCGGGCGTTTTTCAGCCCGAACGACAGGTTCCCCCGCACCGTCATCTGCGGATACAAAGCGTAAGACTGGAACACCATGCCGATGCCCCGCTCGGATGGTTCGGCCCAAGTGACGTTCTTGCCCTTGATCCAAATCTCGCCATCGGTGATGTCCAACAGCCCCGCCAGACAGTTCAGCAGCGTCGATTTCCCGCAACCAGACGGCCCCAAAAGCACGATAAACTCGCCCTCGGCCACGTCGATATTCATGTTTTTCAGCACCGAAACCGAACCGAAATTCAAGCTCAGGTCTTTGACTTGGATGGAATGGGTCATGTGTCAGCCTTTCACGGCGCCAGCAGCAATGCCGCGAACAAAGAGTTTGCCAGAGACGAAGTAGATGAACAGCGGCACAAGGCCGGTCAGCAAAGTCGCCGCCATATTGACGTTGTATTCCTTCACCCCCTGCACCGAGTTGACGATGTTATTCAGCTGCACCGTCATCGGGTAAATCTCGGGCTTGGTGAACACGACGCCGAACAGGAAGTCGTTCCAGATCCCGGTGATTTGCAGGATCAAAGCCACCACGAAAATCGGCAGGCTCATCGGCACCATGATCTGAAAGTAAATCCGCCAGAACCCGGCACCATCGACGCGGGCGGCTTTGAACAATTCCTCAGGTAAGCTGCTGAAATAGTTGCGAAACAGCAGGGTCAAGATCGGCATGCCGAAGATCGTATGCACAAGGATCAGACCGTAAAGCGTGCCGTAGATATGCATCGCCCGCAGCAGGATCACGATCGGGTAAAGCATGATCTGATAGGGGATGAACGAGCCGAAGATTAGGATGGTGAAGAACACTTCACTGCCCTTGAAGCGCCAGTTCACCAGCGCGTAGCCGTTCACGCTTGCCACGATGATCGAGATGATCACCGAAGGCACCGTGATCATCACCGAGTTCCAGAAGCCCCGCGACAACCCGTCACAATTCAACCCGGTGCAAGCCTCGGATCATGCTTTGACCCAAGGTTGAAAGGTGATCTCAACCGGCGGCGCAAAGATATTGCCCATACGGATTTCCGGCATGCCCTTCAGCGAGGTCATCACCATCACCCAGAGCGGCAGCAGGTAGTAAATCGACACCACAAACAAGGTGCCATAGAGCATGATATTGCCGCCCGAAAACCGCCGCTTCGGCTTGGCCCCGCGCGGCTGCACGACCGTTGCGCCGTGAATTGCTAGATCAGCCATGCTTTTTGCCCCCAAATTCCAGATAGGCCCAAGGCACCAGCACGATCAGCACCGACAGCAGCATCATCGTGCTGGCGGCAAAGCCTTGGCCGAGGTTTTGCGCGGTGAACATGTAGCGATAGACATACATCGCGGGCACTTGGCTGGCATTGCCCGGCCCACCCGAGGTTTGCGCCACCACCAGATCGTACAGTTTGATGATGCCTGCAGCGACGATCACCAACGTGGTCATAAACACCGGGCGCATCATCGGGATCACCACGTAAATATAGGTTTTCCATTTCGGAATGCCGTCAACCCGGGCGGCTTTCCAGATATCTTCGTCAATGCCGCGCAGGCCTGCCAGCATCAGACACATGGTAAATCCGGTGCCCTGCCACAGCCCCGCGATCAGCAGGCCATAGAGAACCGTGTTCGGGTTGTGCAAAGGATCGAAGGTGAAGGTTTCAAACCCCATCCGGCGCACCACTTCTTGAATCCCCATTTCGGGGCTCAAAATCCATTGCCAGACAAGGCCGGTGACGATGAAAGACAGCGCAAACGGATACAGCATGATGGTGCGGAAGGCGTCTTCAAAGCGGATTTTCTGATCCAGCAGCACCGCCAGCACGAAGCCCATCACGATGGTGAAGATCAGCGACATCACGCCGTAAAACGCGAGGTTCCAGATTGCGGCGTTCCACAGATCATTCGACCAAAGCCGCTTGTATTGGTCGATGCCGACAAACTCCAACCTTGGTAACAGCTTGGAATTGGTGAAGGAATACAGCACCGTCCACAATGTGCCGCCGACAAACACCACCATCGTGGTCAGCACCATCGGCACCGCCGCAACCTTGGCGTTCAGGTTGCGAAACAGCCGCAGCCCCTTTGGTTTTCCTGCCATGCTCTGCCTTCTCCCCCGCAAATCCGTAGTTAGTTACAAAAGCGCCGCCCGAACGGGTCGGACGGCGCTTTTGCAGTGGCAGGCTTACAGCCCGGTTTTCAGGATTTCTACGTAACGCGCTTGGGCATCTTCTGGGCTCATATCGCCGCTCCAGAATTCGCTTTGCATATCGCCGAGTTGGGTCTGCACATCTGGCGACCAGACCTGATCGCCTGCGGGGACGACATTGCCGGATTTCAGGATCTCAAGCCCCTTCTTCATGCAGTCGTTGGCGGCAGACATGTCGATATCACCGCGGATCGGCAGCGAGCCTTTCTTCAGGTTGAAGGCGACCTGTACTTCTGGGCTGACCAGCAAAGCCGCCAGACGTTTTTGTGCGGCTTCCTTCTCAGGGTCCGCCAGTTTCTGGAAATAGAACGCATCGCCCCCGGTCGAGAGATACGCATTCAGCCCCAGACCCGGCAGGCAGGTGTAATCCTTGCCCGCCACCTTGCCGGCCACGGCGAATTCGCCCTGGGCCCAGTCGCCCATGATCTGACCCGCAGCCTCGCCGGTGATCACCATATTGGTGGCTTGGTTCCAGTCTTGCACCGTCGATTTCGACGCCAGTTTGCGCGCATCGGCCGAGGCTTGGAACACTTTCAGCATCTCAGGGCCGGCGGCGGCTTCCATATCCTTGTCGACATTGACCTTCTTCCACAGATCAAGCCCGCCGATGCCCACCGCAATCGCGTTGAACGCAAGGTTCGATTGCCAAGCCTGACGGCCCAAAGCCAACGGGATCTTGCCTGCGGCTTCTACTTGCGGTGCGGAGGCTACAAATTCGGTCCAGTTGGTTGGCACCGGGATGCCGAGATCTTCGTAAATCTTGTTGTTGATCCACAGCCATTCCGGCGAGTGAATGTTCATTGGCGCACAGTAGACCTTGCCGTCAATCGTGCAGCCGTCCAGCAGCGAGATCGGGTTGATCACGTCGCGCCATTTCTGCGCATCCGCCACATCGGTGAGGTCCAGCATCAAGCCAGCCTGCACCAGTTCCAGCGCCTGCTGGCCGTGGTTGAACTGCGTTGCCCCCATCGGATCGCCGCCCGTGATGCGCGCAATCATCACCGGGCGCGCGGTATCGCCGCCACCTGCAATCGCACCGTCGACCCAGTGATCGCCGCTTGCGTCAAAGGCTTTCGCAAGCTCGGCCACCGCCGCAGCCTCGCCGCCAGAGGTCCACCAATGCGTGACTTCCAGATCGGTGGCGAAGGCACCCGATGGCAGCGCAACCGACAGCAACAGGCCAGCGGCCAGCGGCCAGTTTCCAATTCTTCATGTGATCCTCCCAGATCGTTTGGTATTTTGATCGTCTATATCGTTATAGTCCGATCCTATAACGTTATAGTTTTTCCAATCAAGCAATCTTTTCGCTTGTCGGTTGTAAAATTCTGCGCCTTGATTGGGGATGGTATCTGCGAGGCGGTTGGGTTTGGTCTTGGGGCTTGCGCGTAGGGAAGTCGCTGAAATTGTGGGCAAACTGGTAAGCCTTGCCAGCACATCGCGCAGCGCCTCCCCACAGGATCGCCAAGCCAAACGGCGAATCACAGGGCTGGAAGATTGCGCGGATTACCGCCAAATGAAGCGGCAGGCTTCGGGAATGGATGCGATGACAGAATCACCCCTGCCCCTGATCGGGACAGAACGGCCCACGCTGAAAACCATCGCCGCCGCCACCGGGCTTGCGATTGCCACGGTCAGCCGGGCGCTGAAGGATGCCCCCGATATTGGTGAGGAAACCAAGCGTAGGGTGCGCGAAACCGCCCTGAAACTTGGCTACCGGCAGAACCGCGCGGCTGTGCGTTTGCGCACCGGAAAGACCAATGTGATCGCCCTCGTGCTGTCCACCGAATCCGATGTGATGAACCACACCTCAAAGCTTTTATATTCCATCGCCGATGCCCTGCGCGGCACCGCCTATCATCTGGTGGTGATGCCGTTCTTCCGCGATCAAGACCCGATGGACCCGGTGCGCTATATTGTGGAAACCGAAAGTGCAGATGGCATCATCCTGAATCAGACCAAGCCCGACGATCCCCGCATCCGCTATACGACCGAGCATCACATCCCGTTTGCCACCCATGGCCGCACCGATATGGGGCTTGATCACCCGTATTTCGATTATGACAATGAAAGCTTCGGACGCCTTGCGGTGCAGGCCTTGGCCGAGCGACAGCGCCGCCATGTCTATATGATCGCCCCGCCGCGCAACCATATGTATGCCCGCCATATGATCATGGGGGCCAGCCAAGAAGCCGCAGCACGCGGGATGCGGTTTGAATTGGCCGATGGCGTCACCTCGGACAGTTCTGCCGATGACATCGAAGCCGATATTGCACGCCGATTTTCGGGGACGGCACCGGATGCCATCATCGCAGGCTCCACCACCGGAGCAATCGCGGCGGTG
Organism: Cypionkella sp.; assembly: GCA_043743975.1. GTDB lineage: Bacteria > Pseudomonadota > Alphaproteobacteria > Rhodobacterales > Rhodobacteraceae > Cypionkella. The sequence goes on along the minus strand of JAYTVN010000025.1, from coordinate 1,684 downwards.
GCGGGGGCAGAGGGCGCGGGCTTGCGCATCGGCCAAGATTTCGATGTGGTGTCAAAAGAAGCCATCCGGCTGTTGCACCGCTTTCGCAAAGAGATGATCGTGGTGAACGAGGATGTGGCGCGCGCCGGGAATTTTCTGGCCCGTGCCGTGATGGCCGCGATTGAAGGTCGCGCGCCGGATGAAGGACAAGCATTGGAAGTGCCGCAAGCCACGGACTTCCGCACCGGAAACTAGGGAGAGACGATGAAGACGATCAAAGGACCAGCACTGTTTCTGGCGCAATTCGCAGGCGATACCGCCCCGTTTAACAGCTTTGATGCCATCACCAAATGGGCTGCCGATTGCGGCTATCAGGGCGTGCAGGTGCCGTCTTGGGATGCGCGGCTGATTGATCTCGACAAAGCCGCCAACTCGAAAACCTACTGCGACGAATTGAAGGGGACTGCCGCGCAAAATGGCGTCGAAATCACCGAGCTTTCGACCCACCTGCAAGGCCAGTTGGTCGCGGTTCATCCCGCCTATGACACCCAGTTCGATGGCTTCGCCGCCCCCGAAGTGCGCGGCAATCCGAAAGCCCGGCAGGCTTGGGCGGTGGATCAAGTCACCAAGGCGCTGACCGCTTCGAAAAACCTCGGCCTGACCGCGCATGCCACCTTCTCCGGCGCTTTGGCTTGGCCCTACCTTTACCCTTGGCCGCAGCGCCCGGCAGGTTTGGTCGAGGAAGCCTTTGACGAACTCGCCCGCCGCTGGACACCGCTTTTGAACCACGCCGACGCCTGCGGCATTGATCTGGCCTACGAGATTCACCCCGGCGAAGACCTGCATGATGGCGTCTCGTTTGAGATGTTCCTAGAGCGCGTGGGCAACCACCCCCGCGCCAACATGCTGTATGATCCCAGCCATTATGTCCTGCAGGCGCTGAATTATCTGGACCACATCGACATCTACCACGAGCGCATCAAGATGTTCCACGTCAAGGATGCCGAGTTGAACCCGACCGGGCGGCAGGGGGTTTACGGAGGCTTCCAATCCTGGACCAACCGCGCCGGGCGCTTTCGCAGCCTTGGCGACGGCCATGTCGATTTTGGCGGCATCTTTTCAAAGCTGGCGCAGTACGATTTTTCAGGCTGGGCGGTGGTGGAATGGGAATGCTGTCTGAAACACCCCGAGGATGGCGCCCGCGAAGGTTCGGAATTCGTGCGCAACCATATCATCCGCGTCACCGAAAAAGCCTTTGACGATTTCGCGGGTGCGGGGACGGACCGGGCCGCGAACCGGCGAATGCTGGGGTTGGACTGACCGCCGCGAGCGGGGGTTTCACACCCCCGCGCCGGTTTTTGCAAAACCGTCTGCCCCCGTGGGATATTTTTGGACAGATGAAACCCGGACCGTGATTCTTGGCATCAACCTTCTGCTTTGGACGGCGCGGCTGGACGCGGGCCAGACCCCGATCCTGACCGCCTTGAAGGCCATGGGATACGACGGGGTCGAAGTGCCGTTTTTCAGCGGCACGCCCGGCGAGGCCCGGGACGCGGGCCAAAGGGTGCGCGACTGCGGTCTGGTGCCTGCCATGATCGGAAGCCTGCCCGATGCGTCGCGCAACCCTTTGTCCGATGACATCGCGGTGGCGCGGCGCGGCTGCGATCATCTGCATTGGCTGGTGGACATGGCGCATCAGATGCAG
>JAYTVN010000024.1:0-177690 GCA_043743975.1 Cypionkella sp. | reverse complement strand
ACCGCGGAAGAGGCAGGCTTTGGGGCGACATCCGATCAGATCACCGATTTCACCCATGGCGTTGATCAGTTGGTCGTCACGGCCTTTGCCTTTGGCGCGGCTTTCATCGGGGCGGCGGCGTTCAGCGGGGCGCGACAGGTGCGTTATGATATCGGCAGCGGCGTGATCTCGGGCGACAATGATGGCAATGGCGTGGCGGATTGGCAGATCGTGTTGCTGAACAAGCCGGTGCTGACCGCGATTGATCTGATCCTGTAAGCCTTGCCCTCGCGGGTGCTTCTGTTATGAAGCCCGCGATTTGAATGGCGGGAAAAGGCGTACCATGCCGCTTCTGGTGATGAAATTTGGCGGCACCTCGGTGGCCGACCTCGCGCGGATCGAAAATGCCGCGAAAAAGGTGCAGGCCGAGGTCGCGCGCGGCTATGACGTGATCGTCATCGTCTCGGCGATGTCGGGGGAAACCAACAAGATGGTTGGGTTTGTCGAAGGCACCTCGAAGCTGTATGACGCGCGCGAATATGACGCTGTGGTGTCCAGCGGTGAGAATGTGACGGCGGGGCTGATGGCGCTGCGGTTGCAGGAAATGGATATCGCGGCACGGTCGTGGCAGGGTTGGCAGGTGCCGATCAATACGACTTCGGCGCATTCCTCGGCCCGCTTCATCAGCATTCCGCGCGACAATATCGACGCGAAGTTTGCTGAGGGCTTCAAGGTGGCCGTGGTGGCGGGCTTTCAAGGTGTGTCGGCGGAGGGTCGCATCACCACCTTGGGGCGTGGCGGATCGGACACCACGGCTGTCGCCTTTGCGGCAGCGTTCGGGGCGGAGCGGTGTGATATCTACACCGATGTCGATGGGGTCTACACCACCGACCCACGGATCACCAATAAAGCCCGCAAGCTGGACAAGATCGCGTTCGAGGAGATGCTGGAGCTGGCATCGCTCGGCGCGAAGGTGCTGCAAACCCGCTCGGTTGAATTGGCGATGCGCTATAAGGTGCGGCTGCGGGTGTTGTCCTCGTTTGAGGATACCGATGAGAACTCTGGAACGCTGGTCTGCGACGAGGATGAGATTATGGAATCGAAAGTTGTGTCGGGCGTGGCCTATTCGCGCGATGAGGCCAAGGTGACGCTGGTGCGGGTTGAGGATCGGCCCGGTATTGCCGCCGCGATCTTTGGGCCGCTGGCCGAGGCGGGCGTCAACGTTGATATGATCGTGCAGAATATCTCTGAGGTTGAGGCGGGCAGCAGCAAGGGGGCGACCACCGATATGACGTTCTCTTGCCCGACCAATCAGGTGGCCCGCGCTCAGAAAGCGATGGAGGATGCTGTCGCTGCCGGGACGATCACTTATGATGGCATCGTGGTGGACAGTGATGTGGCCAAGATTTCCGTGGTGGGGATCGGGATGCGGTCCCATGCCGGGGTGGCCGCGACGATGTTCAAGGCGTTGTCGAAAGAGAACGTCAATATCAAGGTGATCGCGACGTCGGAGATCAAGATCTCGGTGCTGATCGACCGGAAATATATGGAGCTGGCGGTGCAGGCGTTGCATGACGCTTTTGAGCTTGAGAAGGCCTGAGACTTTCAGATCAGTGCAAAAAATCGCGCCGGGAAGCTTGGGCTTTCCGGCGTTTTCTATTGCGGTCCCAACTCGGGGCCAAAATAGGCCGTTTATTTTCAGATACTTAGCCTGCTCAACTTAATGGATTGTTAACTTTTGCGCCACACATACCGCCCCGGACCCTGTGCGGCCAAGATCAGCAGGCCGCCTGCGATCGACCAGTTTTTCACCATGATGGTGATCTGCCACGGGTCAGCGCGCAGTTGGTAGTGGAAGTAGCTGGTGAAGAGGCAATAGGCCGCGAGGATCAGCGCCCATCTGCGCACATCGGGGCCGAAGATCAGGCCGAGGGCGGCGATCAGGTTGAAAGCGGCGACGGGCCAGACCAGCCAAATCGGCAGGCCGATGGAGGCGATCATCTGCGAGACCGGGGTGGGGTCGCCGAGCTTTTGCGCCGCTCCGCCAAGGAACAGCAGGGCGATCAGGAGGCGGCCTGCGAGGTTAAGGGCGTCGTTCATCTGGGCAGGGTGGCAGGATGCGCCGATTTCGGCAAGCGTGGCGCGATCAAGACCACGTTAACCGCCTAAGATCGCAGCGGTTTTCAAGACTTGGCCAAGAGTGTCGCGGCGGTGGATCAGATTTTCTGTCTAAAATACTTAGCCGAATACACCTGACAAAACCTATCAACTATTTGTTTTTACATGATTTTTCTAGAAATATCTTGAGTTGATCGCACGACTTCGCTATCAGGGCTTCAAGACAGCCAGCCAGCATTTTGCAAGCCCGCTCTCAACACCCTCCCCTGAAGCAAGCAAGCCTTCGCCAGACCTTCCGCGTTATTACGCGGGGTTCACGCCACGCCAGCGCGCCAGATCTACAGATCAGGGGACAGGATCGGGGCAGCCTTTGGGCTGCCCTTTTGTTTGTGCCGCTCAATACGGCACCTCAAACTGCGATTGACCGAGCGAGGCCAGCACCACCACTTTGCAACCGTCTTGCACCCGGTCGTGCAGGTCGATCACGTCTTGATCGAGCATGCGGATGCAGCCGGAAGACACCGATTTGCCCAGATATTTCGGCTCGCAGGCGCCGTGGATGCGGTAGAGCGTGTCTTCGCCGTTCTGGAACAGATAAAGCGCGCGGGCGCCCAAGGGGTTGCCGGGACCGCCGGGCATGCCGCCGTTGGCGACCGAATAGGGTGCAAATTCCGGGCGGCGGATGATCATCGAATCCGGGGCTTTCCAGACCGGCCATTTGCGGCGGAACTGCATTTTTGCCTCGCCATTCCAACCGTAACCCGCAGCCCCCACGCTGACGCCGTAACGCAAAGCGCGGCCCGGTTCGGTGACAAGATGCAGGTAGGCGGCATCGGGATCGACGATGATGGTGCCCGTGGGCTCGGCGGGGAACGGGTTGTCGACCTCTTGCCGCCAGAGTTTTTCATCGACCACGCCGTCGGGCACGGCGGGGACGGGGTGCGGCTCGGTGTAGATTGCGCCATAGCGGGCGGGCATCGGCGGCGGGGGTGGCGTCGGTGCGGCTTCGGGTGGTTTCGCAGCACAGGCGGAGAGAGATGCGGCAGAGGCCGCGGCCATGAAGGCGCGTCGGGTGAGCATGGGGTATCCTTATCGGCTGGGAGTTTTAAGCAGAACGGGGCCGCGATCCGGCGCGGCGGGGACGTTCAGGCCAGCCTTGGAGGGCCGAGGGGCAGCGCGGGGGTGTGGCCGATCTTTGGCGGCCAAGCGGTCGGGTGGACCGTCGTCGCCGGGGCGTGGAAGGCGAGGCTCAGCTCGGTTGGCCAGAGCGCCAGCGCCGGGTTGCAGGGCGAGCCGGGCAAGGCCGGGCCTTTGCAGCGTGTGAGTGTGGTGGCGAAGGTTTTGCTGGTCGGAGCGGGTGCCACAGCGGTGTCGTCAAGTTGCGCGCTGATCACCGCGACGGGGCGCGGTCCGGTGCCGAATTTGGCGGAAAAGCTGCCGAACGGCAGCAGCGCCAACACGGTCAGCAGCAGGAAAAGGCGGGTTAGCATCGACATAGGGTTTACCTGCCATGCGCGGGCTGGGCTGTCGAGGGGCCGGGGCGGCGATCCGGTGCCGAGGGTGATCACCCGTTGTCACATGGCCGTGAGGCCGGGCCCGGTTGCGCGCGTTTCTGCCGCGATTGCTGCGGCTTCGGGCGGTTTTTGCGCAAGTGGGTGATAAACTGCGGACAGACAACGGTTTGCCCACTGACTTTTGCCCCGTAACTCGCCTATAGAGAGCAGATTGGATGTGATCGGATTAAGCCTATGCCCGCAGAGCGCAGTGACAGTGACAGTCGTAAACTTCTCCGCCGCCTGCGCGATGTGCTGGGCACCAAGGCGAAGGGGCAGGACAGGCTTGACCAGATCACCCATCTGATCGCGGATTCGATTGGCACCGAAGTCTGCTCGATCTATCTGTTCCGCGACCCCGAGACGCTGGAATTGTGCGCGACGGAAGGGCTGCGCAAGGCGGCGGTGCATAAGACCCGCATGAAGCTGGGCGAGGGTCTGGTGGGCCGGGTGGCGCGCACGGGGTTGCCGGTGAACACCGCCGATGCGCCGTCTGAAAAAGGTTTTCGGTTTATGCCGGAAACCGGGGAAGAATTGTATTCGGCCTTCCTTGGCGTGCCGCTTCAGCGGGTTGGCGAAAAGCTGGGCGTGCTGGTGGTGCAATCCAAGCAGGCGCGGGCCTATTCCGAGGACGAGATTTACGCGCTGGAAGTTGTCGCGATGGTTTTGGCCGAGATGACCGAGTTGGGCGCGTTCTCGGGCGAGGGCGGCGGTGGCATGGGCGCGCTACACAAACAGCCGGTGCTGTTTCGCGGCGCCAGCGGGCAGGAAGGTGCGTCCGAAGGCCGGGTCTGGCTGCACGAGCCGCGCGTGGTCGTGACCAATCCGGTCGCCGATGATCCGTTGACCGAGATTGACCGCATCCGCGAGGCTGTGGGGGTGTTGCGGGTCTCGGTCGACAATCTGTTGGCGGCGGAAAGCCTTGATAAAGATCAGAAAGCCGTGCTGGAAGCCTACCGCATGTTCGCCCATTCGCGCGGCTGGCTGCGGCGGATGGAGGAGGATATTTCCTCGGGTCTCTCTGCCGAAGCGGCGGTGGAGAAAGAGCAATCGGCGGCGCGCTCGCGGTTGAGCCAGGTGCCGGATGCCTATCTGCGTGAGCGGTTGCAGGATCTGGATGATCTGTCGAACCGGTTGCTGCGCATTCTGACCGGGCAAGGCAAGGATACCGGGGCAGAAATGCCGGAAAATCCAGTGCTGATCGCGCGCAACATCGGGCCGGCCGAACTGCTGGAGTATGGCCGCAAGCTGAAGGGCGTTGTGCTGGAGGAAGGCTCGGTCGGCAGCCACGCGGCGATTGTGGCGCGGGCGCTGATGATCCCGATGGTGATCCATGCCGAGCGCATCACCAATGAGGCGCTGAACGGCGATGCAATCTTGGTCGATGGTGATCAGGGTATCGTGCATCTGCGGCCCGAAGACACCGTCGCGCGGTCGTTCCGCGACAAGATCGCGATGCAGGCCAAGGCGATGGAGCGGTATGCCTCGTTGCGCGATCTGCCTGCGACCACGACCGATGGCGTGACGGTGGGGCTGCATATGAATGCAGGCCTGATGGCGGATTTGCCGTCGCTGGTGGGCTCTGGGGCCGAGGGTGTTGGGCTGTTCCGCACCGAGTTGCAGTTTCTGGTGCGCAATTACATGCCGCGTCGTGAGGAATTGGCGGCGCTTTATTCGCGCGTGATCGAGGCCGCCAAGGGCCGTCCCGTGGCGTTTCGCACGTTGGACATCGGCTCGGACAAGGTGCTGCCCTATATGAAGCCGCAGGATGAACCCAACCCCGCGATGGGCTGGCGGGCGATCCGGGTGGGGTTGGACAAGCCGGGTGTGCTGCGGATGCAGTTGCAGGCGCTGATCCGGGCGAGCGCCGGGCGACCTTTGGCGGTGATGTTCCCCTTCGTGTCCGAACATGCCGAGTTCGTCGAAGCGCGCGCGCATGTGCTGCGCGAATTGCACCGCGAGAAATCCTTGGGCCATGCCGTGCCCTCGGCGCTTGAGGTCGGCGCCATGCTGGAGATGCCAAGCCTCGCCTATGCGCCGGATGCGTTCTTTGAGATGGCCGATTTCATCTCGATCGGCGGCAACGATCTGAAACAGTTTTTCTTCGCAGCGGATCGCGAGAATGAACGGGTGAGGAAGCGCTATGACTCGCTGAACGCCTCGTTCCTGACGTTCCTGCAATTCATCGTGGCGCGCTGTGCGGCAGCGGGCACAAAGCTTTCGTTCTGCGGCGAGGATGCGGGGCGACCTGTCGAGGCGGTGGCCTTTTCGGCGATCGGGCTGCGCAACCTGTCGATGCGCCCCGCGTCCATCGGCCCGGTAAAGGCCCTGCTGCGGCGGGTGGATTTGAGCGAGGCGCGGAAGGTAATTGATCAGGCGCGGAGTGAGGGGGCGGAGACGATCCGGCCCGCGTTGATGACGTATTTGGAGAGTGTGGGGGAGTGAGGGGGCATCGTTTTATGACGAAAAAGCGTTAAGCGATGACCGACCCAAAAATAATCTCACCTTGCATGCAAGTAGGGTAATCAATGGATTTGTTGAGAGAATTGAATGAGTGTTGGGGCTGGACTGGCGTCAAGGCCATTGAAATCGTCGGAAAAAATGAGTTTGGCAATTTGTTGGTCAAACACGAAGATGGGTCGTTTTGGCGGATATGCCCTGAAGAACTGGTGTGCAACATCGTCGCAAGTAATGCGCATGATTTCCTCAAGCTGATTGAAGATCAGGATTTTCAATTGGATTGGGAAATGTCTGAGCTTGTCGAACTGGCTCGGCGAAACCTCGGTGCATTGGAAGCAGGTTGGGTTTACTACCTCTTGATTCCAAGTGTGCTTGGCGGGCAGTATGAAGCGGCAAACATTCGATCTGTCCCCCTGAGAGAATTGATTCATTTGTCCGGTAACTGGGCGTTGACCATCAACGACTTGCCAGACGGGTCGCAGATCGCATTGCAAATCATTGATTGAACCCCATAATATTCAGGCGCGAAGCAAGAACCGCTCCCCCACACCACACAGGGCAGCGCCTGACCGCCGGGTGGGCGCGGCAACGCTCGTTCTAGGCACTTTATGCCTCATCCAATCCCCCAGAATTTCTAAGCGAGACAGCGCAGAAGCGCCCGCCCGTGGGGGCGGTCAGGCGCTGCCCGGCGGCGCGTTCGCGCCTTGATTCCGGGCGGGTTGCTTGCCTGAGAGGGTGCGGCTTAGGCTTCGGTGCGGTCCGTGGACTCTCGATCCCGTTCGTAGTGTTTGAGCGGGAACTCTGGCAGCCATGCCTCGCGGCGGATGGTCCAGAGTTCATAGGTCGGGGTGAATTGGTTCGGCGCATCCAGCGTGCCGAGGTAGACCTCAACCTCATCACCACTGCGGGCGAAGACGGGGGAGCCGCAAGTGGGGCAGAAGTGGCGGCCTTGGTAGGCGCGAGACTCGCCGGTGATGGTAACGGCAGTTTCGGGGAAGATCGCGCTGGCGTGGAACAAAGCGCCGTGGTGTTTGCGGCAGTCGAGGCAGTGGCAGATCCCTACGCGGTAGGGCTCACCTGTAGCGATAAGGCGCAACTGGCCGCAGAGGCAGCCGCCGGGGAATGTGGGCATATCGGCCTCCGGGTGTTCAGGCTTTGGTGATTTTCGGCGGTTCTATGGCTTTGGCGAAGGCGCTAACCACCGCCTCGCCGCCCTGCACTTCGGCCAGACGCATCAGGGCAAAGCGGATGCGGGCCATTTCGCGGTAATAGCTGAGGAAGGCGGCGTTGAGAGCGGCACCCGATACAGCGCCCAGCACAGGCACGGCTTGGGCGGCGAGTTTCTGTCCCATGGTGGCGGCAAGGCGGGGCGCGACGGTGGCGATCAGTTTCTGGATCGCGGGGCCGGTCAGGGTCATCCTTGCCGACAGGAAGGCGGCGTTGACGCCGTCGTCGCCTTGCAGCGGCGTGCCTGCGGCGAAAACCTCAAGACAGGCGGCGCGGATGCCGGGCTCAGAGGGGTCAAAGCCTGCGCGGATCGCCTCGGCCCGGATGGTGTGCAGCATCAGGGTGATGGTGACTGGGAGTTCGGCGAGCGAGGTCAGCAAGCCCCCTGCCCCGCCTGCGGCTCCGGTTGCCATGGCGGCGAAGGTGCTGGCGCGTCCGCCCATTTTCGGGCCTTGATCGGCGAGGCCCGCGAGGCCATGGGCGGCGGTCAGCGCGCGGATCACCACCTGTTCGATCTGGCCCTGCAGAGCATCCGGGATCAGCGCGGCTTGTTTTTCCAAGCCGCCGCCGATCTTGTTCACCAGCGTCATCAGCGGGCCATTCGCGCGCTTATAGGCGCGGGCCAGCTCGGCGATTTCACTGTCGGCAGCGGGGGGACGCAGGGCGGGAAGTTGGCTCATACGGGTAATGTGGGGGGTTTGTGCGGCTTCGGCAAGAGTACTGATCAGGCTTGCGGCAAGGTCGCGCCACTGGCCTTGACGACATGGCCTTTGATACCGGCCCATGCGCCCTTTTTCAGCTCTAACCCCAGCACGCGATCGGGGTTGGTGGGCGGCGGCATCACCACGCCTTCCAGCTTTTTGAAACCGAAGCGGCTGTAATAGGGCGCGTCGCCGACCAGCAGCACCCGTTCCCACCCCAAGCGGCGGGCCTCAACGAGGCTTTCGTTGATCAATAGGCCACCAAGGCCCTCGCTTTGGCGGGTGGGGTGGACGGCGATCGGGCCCAAGAGCAGCACATCCTCGCCGTCTTCGTCGTCACCCTCGTCGATCTCAGCGGGCCAATAGCGGATAGCGGCGGCCAAAGTGCCATCTTCATCGCGCAGGATCAGGCACAGGGCGGCGACGGTGGGGACGCCATCGCGCAGACGGTAAGACGAAAGCGCGGTGCGACCGGGGGAAAAGCACAGATCGTAAAGCGCCTCGACTTCCCACCAATCCTCCTCGACTTCTTCTTCCAGTTGATACACGCCGCAGGCCCTTCCAGAATCATCTGGAAACGCGGGTAACATGACCTAGGTGCAGGATCAAACCTGAAGGGGATGTGGATGTTTTATGAGCCGAAAGCGGGCCTGCGAAATGGCGGGCTGCCGCACAATCCGTTCAAGGCGATTGTGGCGCCGCGCCCGATTGGCTGGATTTCGACGCGGGGCGCCTTGGGGGATAACTTGGCACCCTATTCGTTTTTCAACGCGGTGAATGATGCGCCGATGCAGGTGATGTTTGCCGGGGGCCTCAAGGATTCCATCAGCAACCTGCGCGACAGCGGGGTGTTTGCGGTGAATGTGGTGGCAGAAAGCATGATGGCGCAGATGAACGCCAGTTCCGAGGCGGTGGCGCGTGGGGTGGATGAGTTTGCGCTGGCGGGGGTGGAGAAAGCCGAGTGTGTGGCGATTGATTGCCCTAGGGTAGCGCTGGCTCCGGCGACGTTGGAATGCCGTTTGGTGCATCTGCTGGAACTGGCGGGCGAGAACTGGATGGCGGTGGGTGAGGTCGTGGGGGTGCATATCCGTGAGGAATATCTGCGGGCGGGGCGGTTTGATCTGGCCTTGGTGCGGCCTGCGGCGCGGTTGGGCTATATGGATTACGCGGTGGTGACAGCGCCGTTTGAATTGGTGCGCCCCGATGAATTGGGACGCACCGGGGAGTAGGGTTGCGGCTTAGCGCGGCAGCGACGGGCGTGGCGGCGGTAGATCGGACAGGCCGATGTCGCGCCGCAGGTGGTTCGACAGCATCGCCGCTGGCGGCGGTTTGGCGGGCCGTTGCCGCAGGGCGCGCAACAGCGCAAGCAGCGTCGGCCACGGGCCATGTTCGGCGATCAGGTCTTGCAAGGTCGGCAGCAGGGCTGCGCGCCCGGTGGTCGGGGTGGCATTCATTTTGGCACATCACCAGCCGTCTGACGGTCTGGTCCTATGTTTGAGGTCAGATTTGAGGCCCAAATGCACGGCATCGAGAAGCCGGGCTGGATTGGGCCGTGTGAGGGTGGGGTTGGTCAGGCCTTGGCCTGAAGCGCGGGGGAGTTGGCTCTATCGGGCGTTAGCCGCGATAGGTCGATCCGCCAGCGCGTCGCCAAGCAGCAGCCGAAGCGGCGGCGGTGTTGGTGAAATTCAACATGTGACGCCTCCCTTAGCTGTGCGTGGTTTGCGGTCTATGGCACGGGTTTGCCGGATTGCAAAACGCGATGATCACGCGGGCGTGATATGACGACGGGTTGTGGCCTTGGCGTCACAGGAGGTGCTTGTGACTAAGCGCCGGGGGCTCACCCCCGGACCCCGAGGATATTTGAGCACAGAGGATGACAATTTTAGCTAAATTTTAGGGAGTTAGCGTTTGGTGGCGAAGAAGGTTTTCAGCAGGGCTTCGGACTCGGCGGCGCTGATGCCATCGTAGATTTCGGGGATGTGGTGGCATTGCGGGTGGCTGAACACGCGTGCCCCGTGGATGGTGCCGCCGGATTTCGGGTCTGCGGCACCGTAATACAGCCGGGCGATGCGGGCGGCGGAGATGGTGCCCGCGCAGATAGGGCAAGGCTCTAGGGTGACGTAGAGGTCGTAACCGGGGAGGCGCTCGGAATTGGCGAAGGTACAGGCTGCGCGGATGGCGAGGACTTCGGCATGGGCGGTGGGGTCGTTGAGCTCGCGGGTGCGGTTTCCGGCGGCGGCGATGATTTCTCCATCTTTGACGACGACGGCCCCGATGGGGACTTCACCGCGCTCGCCTGCCATGCGGGCTTGGTCCAAGGCGGCGTCCATGAAGGTTTTGAACACCGTGCTTGCCCCTTTGCCGTTGAGAGAATAGTTTGGCAGCATCGCCCGCAGGTCGCGCGCTGAGCCCCGTGAAGGATAAGAGACTATGGCCGAGAATACAAATCCCCCGAAAATCACCGCTCCAAAAATCGCAGGCCCCAAGGTTGAGGGTAAGGCGGTGGAGCGGAAGTCTGCTGTGGCTGCCAAGCCTGCGGCAGGGACACCGGAGGGCGACCGGATTGCCAAGGTTTTGTCGCGGGCTGGCGTGGCTTCGCGGCGGGAAGCCGAGCGGATGATTGAATTGGGCGAGGTATCGGTCAATGGCAAGGTGATTGACTCGCCCGCGTTGAACGTGACCTCGAAGGATAAGATCGTGGTGCGCGGCGTGGTGGTGGGCGAGCCGGAGCAGGCGCGGTTGTGGCTGTATTACAAGCCTGAGGGGCTGGTGACGTCTGAGTCTGATGAGAAGGGCCGCGAGACGGTGTTTGACAACCTTCCTGCGGAATTGCCGCGGGTGATGTCGGTCGGGCGGTTGGATCTGAACTCGGAAGGCCTGCTTTTACTGACCAATGACGGCGCGTTGAAGCGGCGGTTGGAACTGCCCTCGACGGGTTGGCTGCGGAAATATCGCGTGCGGGTGAATGGCAATCCGGTGGACCCCGATCTGGAGCCTTTGCGTAAAGGGATTGTGGTGGAGGGCGAGCGGTTTCAGCCGATGATCGTGGTGATCGACCGGATTCAGGGCGCGAATGCTTGGCTGACGGTGGGGCTGCGTGAGGGCAAGAACCGCGAGATCCGGCGGGCGATGGCGGCGATCAATCTGACGGTGAACCGCTTGATCCGGGTGAGTTACGGGCCGTTCCGCTTGAACGATTTGCAGCCGGGTGAGGTTGAGGAGGTCAAGGGCAAGGTCTTGCGCGATCAGTTGGGTCAAGGGGCTACGGTGGATGAGGATGCGCCGAAGCGGACGCGGGCGCCGCGTGCCGGGGCTTCGCGGACGACGACGGGCAAGGCTGAAGGGGCGAGTTCGGGGCGGCGTTTGAAATCCGGTGAGGGTTTGAAGCAGTTGTCGGAGGCTTGGGGGGAAGCGACCAAGCCGCGCACATTCGGCACGGCTGCCAAGAAAGCCGAGGCTGATACTGGCAAGCCGCGCACGTTCGGGACGGCGGCGAAGAAGGCCGAGGGCGTGGCGTTGCGGCCTGCCAAACCTCCGGCAAAGCGGGCGACACCGACGCGCGGCGGGCCTGCGGGGCCGAAGCCTGCGGGCGGGCGGCCTAAACGCGGTGCCTGAGGGCTATAATTCCCCGTTTATGCCCTCTGGCAAGGTCGGGCGGCTGTGCCTATAGTCTAGGGGTTCCCGGTGTGCGGGGTGGAGGCGTGATGTCTGCCAAGGGTTTGGAATCGGGCGCGTTTATGCTGTTGCTGGCGCTGATGGTTTATGTGGCCATCAGCGGGGCGCAATGATGGGAGCGCGGTGATGGCAGAGCGGTTTGGCGGCAAGTATTCTCCGGGCAATTCGCGCTCGGAAGCTGGGCCGGGGATTGCGCCTGCGCCGGGGATGCCCGTGCGGTCCAAGGCGGCGGGGCGGACTCGGGCGCTGTTTTTGCCGCCGTTTCTGTTTGCGGCTTTGGCGTTCAAGGGTGAGCCTAAGGCGCTGATCATGGGGCTGGCGGCTTGCGGGATTTTGCTGCTGTCGGCTTGGCTGACCCAGCAGGGCGTGATCGCCAACGACGCTTATGAGGCGCGCAAGGTGGCGCGGCGTCCGGCACTTCCGCGCAAGGCGTTTGGCGCGGTGCTGATGGGTGTGGGGCTGTGCGTGGGCGCGATGGTCGCCCAGCCGATGATTTATGCGGTTTTGCTGGGGCTTGCGGGGGTAATCCTGCATGTTGGGGCGTTCGGGCTCGATCCGATGCGCGACAAGGGCATGGAGGGCGTGGACAGCTTTCAGGTGGAGCGCGTCGCCAAAGCGGTGGATGAGGCCGAGGGCCTGCTGGCGGGCATGAAAGATGCCATCCTGCGCGCCAAGGATGCGGCTTTGGAGGCGCGGGTGGCGAAGTTTTCCGGCATTGCGCGCGGGTTGTTCCGCTCGGTCGAAAGCGATCCGGGCGATCTGACGGCGGCGCGGAAGTATCTGTCGGTCTATTTGATGGGCGCGCGCGATGCGACGGTGAAGTTCGCCGATGCCTATGCGCAGGGCCGCGATGCGAAAATCCGTGCGGATTATGAACAACTGCTGGGCGAATTGGAAACCACCTTTGCCGCGCGCACGCAGGCGATGCTGGCAGGCGATCATACCGATCTGGATGTTGAAATTCAGGTGCTCCGCGATCGCCTGAAACTGGAAACCTGATTTTTCTGCAACCCGCCCCGCTGCGGGGCTATGAACGAGTGAGAGCCATGACCGAAGATATCCGCGCTGCCGCTGCCACCTCGCTGGCCGAAGTTGAAAAGGTTACTGCCGTGATCCTGCCCGAACCGGGACGTGAGGTTGTGGCGCTGGAAGCCGCCCCTGCCCCGGTCGCCGAGGATATCCGCAAGCGGATGGCGGAACTGGATATGAGCAATACCCAGTCGATCATCTCGTTTGGGTCTGGCGCGCAGGCGGAGTTGCAGGTGATTTCGCAGGAAATGCTGCAAGGCGTGAAGAACAAGGATGTCGGGCCTGCGGGGGATTCTCTGCGGGAAATCGTCACCACGATTCGCGGCTTTTCGGGTGAAGAACTGGATGTGAACCGCAAGCAAAGCTGGTGGGAATGGCTGACCGGCCACGCGGCCCCCTTGGCGGAATTTGTCGCGCGTTATGAGCAGGTGCAGACTCAGATCGACAAGGTGACGGAAAACCTGTTGGTGCATGAGACGACTTTGCTGAAGGATATCAAGAGCCTGGATATTCTCTATGGCAAGACGCTGACCGTCTATAACGAACTCGGCCTCTATATCGCAGCGGGTGAGGCCAAGCTGAAAGACCTCGACGCCAATGATATTCCGGCGCGTGAGGCGGCGGTGAAGGCGGCCCCGGAGGCCGATCAGATGATGAAGGCGCAGGAGTTGCGCGATCTGCGCGCGGCGCGGGATGATCTGGAACGCCGGGTCTATGATCTGAAACTGACGCGTCAGGTGACGATGCAGTCGCTGCCGTCGATCCGGCTGGTGCAGGAAAACGACAAGTCGCTGGTTGGCAAGATCAACTCGACTTTGATGAACACCGTGCCACTGTGGGAAACCCAATTGGCACAGGCGGTGACCATTCAACGCTCCAAAGAGGCGGCGGAAGCGATCAAGGATGCCAATGATCTGACCAATGAGCTGCTGACCGCCAACGCCAACAATCTGCAAGAGGCCAACAAGATCGTGCGCACCGAGATGGAGCGTGGGGTGTTTGATATCGAAGCGGTGCAGAAGGCCAATGCGACTTTGGTTGCGACCATCGAGGAAAGCTTGGCGATTGCCGATGAGGGCAAAGCGCGGCGGGCTGCGGCAGAGGTGGAACTGGTGAAGATGGAGGGCGAGTTGCGCGATACTTTGGCCTCGGCCCGGGCGCGCAATACCGCCAGTGGTGCCAATATCGGCAGCGCTGTCTGATCATGGTGCAAGTGCGGCCCTTCACATTGAAACGCTGGGGCGGTGTTCTGGCCGCGCTGGCGCTGTTGGGCTGCGCTGAGGCTCCGCTGCCGGGGGTGAAACCTGCGCCGCGCCCGGTGATGGCGCTGCCGCCCGAACCGGTGGTTGCGCCGGAAACCTCGGCGAGTGCGGCGGCGCGGGCGTATTATGCCGATGTGCAGCAGGGCTTGCTGGGTCAGGGCCTGTTGCGCACCGATGGTGGCGGGCCGGACACGCCTTATACCGATCGGATGCTGGCGGATAACTTCATCCGCATCGCCCTTTATGATGAATACGATCGGTCCAACACCAGCACGGTGCAGCGGCAAACCACCTCGGCGCTGCGGCGCTGGCAGGCACCGGTGCGGGTTGGCTTGCGGTTTGGCGCGTCGGTTTCGGCGCAGATGCGGGCGACCGATACGGCGCGGGTGGGGTCTTATCTGCAACGCTTGCAGGGGCTGACCGGGCATCCGATCCGGCTGGACGACAATCGGCCGAATTTCTGGGTCTATATCGTCTCGGAAGATGAACGAGAGGGTTTGGGCCCGGTGCTACGCGCGGCGATGCCGGGGCTGACGGCGAATGATGTCAGCGGCATCACCGCGATGCAGCGCTCGACCTATTGCATCGTCTATGCACAATCGGCGGGTGCCTCGGGGGTCTATACCGGGGCGTTTGCGGTGATTAGGGCGGAACACCCCGACCTGTTGCGGCTGTCTTGCATCCATGAGGAAATCGCCCAAGGTCTAGGCTTGCCGAATGACAGCCCGAAAGCCCGGCCCTCGATCTTCAACGACGAAGAAGAATTTGCCCTGTTGACCACGCAGGATGAGATGATGCTGCGGATGCTTTACAACCCCGCTTTGCGCCCCGGCATGACCGAGGCCGAAGCGCGGCCCATCGTGGAAACACTTGCCACCCGCCTGATGGGCGGGGACAGCTACGCCCTTGCGGGCATTGAGGAGTAAGTCATGGTTTTCGGATTTCTGAAGGGCGAGTTTATTGATGTCATCACTTGGCTCGATGACACCCGCGACACGATGGTGTGGCGGTTTGAACGGCAAGGCAATGCGATCAAATACGGCGCCAAGCTGACGGTGCGCGAAGGTCAGGCGGCGGTGTTCGTGCATGAGGGGCAGTTGGCCGACGTGTTCGGGCCGGGCATGTATATGCTTGAGACCAACAACATGCCAATCATGACGACGCTGCAGAATTGGGATCATGGCTTTGATAGCCCGTTCAAGTCGGAAATCTATTTCATCAACACCACCCGGTTCAATGATCAGAAATGGGGCACCAAAAACCCGATCATGTGCCGCGACCCCGAATTCGGCCCGGTGCGGCTGCGCGCCTTTGGCACCTATTCGATGCGCGTGGCCGATCCTTCGGTGTTCCTGCGCGAAATTGTCGGCACCGATGGCGAGTTCACCTCGGATGAAATCAGCAACCAGATCCGCAATGTGATCGTGCAGGAAGCCTCGCAGGTGCTGGCGAAATCCGGCATCCCGGTGCTGGATATGGCGGCGAATACCGCCGATCTGGGCAAGCTGATCGCCAC
The DNA here is from genome assembly GCA_043743975.1 of Cypionkella sp. Lineage (GTDB taxonomy): Bacteria > Pseudomonadota > Alphaproteobacteria > Rhodobacterales > Rhodobacteraceae > Cypionkella. The sequence goes on along the minus strand of JAYTVN010000024.1, from coordinate 162,170 downwards.
CGCGATTGCGCCGAAGATCACCGAATACGGGTTGTCGATCCCGGAATTTTACATCGAAAACATCAGCTTGCCCGAGGAAGTCGAGAAGGTGCTGGACAAGCGCACCTCGATGGGGGTGGCGGGGGATTTGAACAAATACATGCAATTTAATGCGGCTGAGGGGATGGCGCAGCCCGGCAACGGCATGGGCACGATGGTTGGCATGGGCATGGCGGCCGGGATGGGCGCGAATATGGCCAGTGGGGCTGGACCCTGGGGGGCTGCTCCTGCGGCTGCCGCTCCACCTCCTCCGCCTGCGGGCAAGGCTTGGCATGTGGCTGAAAATGGCGCGACCAAAGGGCCGTTCTCGGAAAGCGATCTGGCCAGCATGGTGGCTTCTGGGACTCTGGGACGCGCCTCGCAGGTGTGGACGGCGGGTCAGGATGGCTGGAAGGCTGCGGGGGATACCGAGCTTGCCAAGCTGTTTGCGATGGTGCCACCACCGCCTCCGGCCGGGTAAACTTTCATGGCCGTGACGGAAGCAAATCATTGGCCCTGCGCGCAATGCGGGGCCGACCTGCGCTATGCGCCGGGTCAGACCGAGTTGAAATGTGACCATTGCGGCTTTGTGCAAGCCATCCCCGCCAAAGCGCCGCGCCAGAAGGCGCAGGCCATGGTTGAACATGATCTGGCCAAGGGTCTGTCGGATGATCTGCCCGATGCCGCAACCGAGGAGGTTCGCAGCACCTCTTGCCCGAATTGCGGGGCGGTGGTGGAGTTTCAGGGTGCCAATCACGCCAGCCAATGCCCGTTTTGTGCAACCCCGGTGGTGGTGGATACCGGCAGCCACCGCCGGATCAAACCGCAAGCCCTTGTGCCGTTTGAGCTGACCGAAAGCCAAGCCCGCACCGCGCTGAAAGGCTGGCTGGGCGGGTTGTGGTTTGCGCCGAACTCTCTGCTGGAATATACCCGCGCGGGCCGGGCGATGGACGGGATTTACGCGCCATTCTGGACCTATGACGCCGACACCGACAGCCGCTATCGCGGCCAACGCGGCGAGTATTATTATGAAACGCAATGGGTGAATGTCACCGTCAACGGCAAGACCGAACGGCGGCAGGAACAGGTGCAGAAGACGCGGTGGTATCCGGCGTCTGGCCGTGTCTCGCGCGATTTCGATGATGTGTTGGTGATGGCCTCAACCAGCCTGCCCGCACGATTGGGCAACGATCTGACGCCGTGGGATTTGGCCAAGCTGGAGCCCTACTCGCCGGATTATCTCGCCGGGTTTCAGGCCGAAGGCTATACGGTTGGCCTCGCCGATGGCTGGGGCACGGCGAAAACCGTGATGGCCGGGGTGATTGAGGATGACGTGCGCCGCGACATTGGCGGCGATGTGCAAAGGGTCGAGTCGGTCGATACCGATTACGCTGATGAAACCTTCAAACATGTGCTGCTGCCGATCTGGATGGCGGCGTATAAATACGGCGGCAAAAGCTATCGGTTTTTGGTCAATGGCCAGACCGGAGAGGTTCAGGGCGAGCGGCCTTACAGCTGGTGGAAGATCAGCTTTGCGGTGCTGGGCGCGGTGATCTTGGCGGCGGGCGCGGCTTATCTTTACGATCCGTCGATCTTCGGGCTGGCGCGGCCAGATTGGATGAACAGAGGCTGATATCTGCCCGCTTATCGGGCCTGTCAGCCCTCTGCGCTTGGCGGTGGTGTCGGATCAAAGCGCAGAGGGCTGACAGGCCCGATAAGCGGCGGTTGACTCTCGCCCGCCCGCGCGCGATAGGCGAAACAGCTTGTTTGGGCAGCTTGGGGGCCAATCCGTGACCGATCTTTCCCGCGTTCTTGACCATGCCCGCATCGCGGAATTGCCGAACCCGTATTTCGGCAAGGTGCGCGATTGCTATGATCTGCCCGCCACGGCAGAGCAACCTGCGCGGCGGATTTTGATATCCTCGGATCGGATTTCGGCCTTTGACCGGATTTTGGCGGCGATCCCGTTCAAGGGCCAAGTGCTGACCCAGATGGCGCGGTTCTGGTTTGACCACACCTCGGACATTTGCCCCAATCATGTGCTGGCCTACCCGGACCCGAATGTGGTGATCGGCAAGCATGTGACGATCCTGCCAGTGGAAGTGGTGGTGCGCGGTTATCTGGCGGGGACGACTTCGACCTCGGTTTTGACGCAGTATAAATCGGGCACCCGTGCGATGTATGGCCATGTTTTGCCCGATGGCTTGCGTGACAATCAGGTGCTGGCGGCCCCGATCATCACCCCGACCTCAAAGGCGTTTGACGGCGCGCATGACGAGCCTTTGACGGCGGAGGAGATCGTCAGCCAAGGGCTTTTGACTGTGGCACAATGGGCGGATGTCTCGGCCAAAGCTTTGGCTCTGTTCGCGCGCGGGCAAAAGATGGCGGCAGAGCGCGGGCTGATTTTGGTCGATACCAAGTATGAATTTGGGACGGATGCCGAGGGCAATATCCTGATCGCCGATGAGATTCACACGCCGGATTCCAGCCGCTACTGGATCACAAGCGGCTATCAGGCGGCGTTTGAGGCGGGCACCCGCCCCCCCAGTTTCGACAAGGACGTGATCCGCTCTTGGGTCGGCGCGCGCTGTGATCCCTATGTCGATGACATCCCGGAGATTCCGGCGGAGATCATTCTGGCGACCTCGAAGGTGTATATTGAGGCATTCGAGGCGATCACCGGGCAGAAATTTGTGCCTGATCTCAGCGGCGCAACCCCACTGGAGCGCGTCCGCGCCAATCTGGCACCCTATTTCGTGTAAGCGTATGTTTGCGCTAACAGGCGCCTGTCGTGTAATCTCGCGCAAACGTGCAAGGAGGCCGTGATGATTCTGTCCTGTGGTGAAGCTTTGATCGACATGCTGCCACGCACATCGACTTTGGGTGAGGCTTCTTTCGCGCCCTATGCCGGGGGTGCTGTGTTCAATACCGCGATGGCTTTGGGGCGGCTCGGGGCACCTTCGGGATTTTTCTCGGGCATCTCAAACGACATGCTGGGTGAGATTTTGGCGGAGACACTGTCAGCCTCAGGCGTGGATATTTCGCTCTGCGCGCGCTCGGATCGACCAACCACGGTGGCGTTTGTCAAGCTGGTGAATGGGCAGGCGACTTACGCGTTTTATGATGAGGGCACGGCAGGGCGGATGCTGGCTTTGAGCGATCTGCCCGCGTTGGGGCCAGAGGTTGAGGCGGTGTTTGTCGGCGGGATTTGTCTGGTGAACGATCCGGCGGCCAGCACTTATGAGGCGTTGCAGGCGCGCGAGGCCGCAAGCCGGGTGACGATGATTGATCCGAACATCCGGCCCGGTTTTATCGCGGGCAAAGAGGTGGCGTATCGCGCGCGGATCGAGCGGATGGTGACGCGGGCGGATATTGTGAAGCTGTCGGATGAAGATTTGCACTGGCTTGAGGGCCCGGGCGATCTGGTTTCCTTGGCGCGCGGCATTCTGGCGAAGGGGCCGAAGGTGGTGTTCATCACCGAGGGGGCTGCGGGGGCGCGGGCGGTGACGGCCTCGCAAGATCGGTTTGTGGCGGCGCAGAAGGTCACGGTGGTCGATACGGTTGGCGCGGGCGATACGTTCAACGCGGGGGTTCTGGCGGCGTTGCATCAGGGGGGGGCGTTGTCGAAGACGCGGGTGGCCAGCTTGACGGATGCGGAGTTGGACGCGGCCTTGTCTTTGGGGACGCGGGCGGCGGCGGTGACTGTCAGCCGGGCGGGGGCCAATCCGCCTTGGGCGGACGAACTTTGAGGGCTTTGTTGCAGCGGGTCAGCCGGGCTTCGGTGTCGGTGGATGGCGCGGTGGTGGGCGAGATTGGCGCGGGGTTGCTGATCTTGGTCTGCGCGATGCAGGGGGACGGCGAGGCGCAGGCGGATAAATTGGCCGCCAAAATTGCCAAGCTGCGGATTTTCAAGGATGCGGCTGGCAAGATGAACCTGTCGGTCAAGGACGCGGGTGGGGCGGCACTGGTGGTGTCTCAGTTTACGCTGGCTGCGGATTTGCGCGGCAATCGTCCGGGGTTTTCTTATGCGGCGGCACCGGAGGAAGGGCGGCGGCTTTATGAGTATTTTTCCGGGCGGGTGGCGGCGGAAGGGATCGCGGTTTCTAACGGGATTTTTGGCGCGGATATGGATGTGGCCCTGCACAATGATGGGCCGGTGACGATCTGGATGGATACCGATAATTTGTGACGGTCCCAACTCGGGACCTTTTTTTAGTGTTTTTATTCAGAGGCTTGGGGTGGCCGCGTTAAGGGATTTTTAAAGGTTGCGCGCAGTGCAGGCGTTGAATTGGGGGTTTCACACCCCCAAACCCCGTGGGATATTTGCGCCAATGTGAAAGAAAATTTTAGTCAAATTGTAAGCGTTTGGGGGATGGGAGTGCGGAGCGCCCCGCCCCGCACCGATGTTTTGGTTATTTAATGGCGTCGGCACATTCGATCAGCGCCGCCATCGAGGCTTTTGAGCCTGCCAGCGGGTAATCGCGCACGCCGGTGCCATCGGCATCGCGCAGATGCGCGGTGCGGCCCTCGGCGACTTCGACGAGGAAGCGCACGCCTTTGTCGCCGTCGGGCAGATCGAACAAGGCCGAATTGCCGGTCAGGGTGGCGTTGGACAGGCTCCATTCGCCGCGACGATCCACTTCGACTTGCAGATCAGCCGTCTCGCCCTCGCTGAAGTTCCAATCGGTTGAATAGAATTGCAGCCGCACCGATTGATCCTGAAACACCCAGATGGTGAAGCTTTCCGAGCCCTCATCCACCGCCGCTTGGCAGGCGACCGAGCCATCGTCAAAGCTGTTGACTGCCACCATCCAATTTTTGTGCTGGAACAGAGTTTCTTGCTCGGCCTGCGCCAAGCTTGGGGCCAAACCGAGGCCCAAAATCACTGCAGCCATTCTCATTTGCCAAAGCTTCATGGCGATCCTCCTCACATTTCTGTGAGAAAGATCGGCGAAAATCCGCCGTTGCGCAAATGAAATTGGCTGTCATCTTTGGTGGGTTAGTGGTTTTCAACCTGTGGTTTAAGGCTTTTCCACCCAGTCCCAGCTTTGGGTAAACGCTCCCAGCACGGCGGCGACGGCTTCGGTGGAGGCGGGGCCGGAGGCGGTCAGTTTGGCGACGAGGCCGCGCTTTTTATCCTCGACCACTGCGCGCACCGTCACCGGCAGCTTGGCCTCGGCCAAGGCGGCGTTGTAGGTGCGGGTGATTGCCAAGCGGCGCAGGTCAGGCTTAAAAACTTTGCCAACGGCGGTTTTCGGCAGTTCGGGCAGGATTTCGATATATTTCGGCTGGGCGGCGCGTTCGGTGATATGGGTTTTGGCGTAGTCCATCAGTTGTTCGACGGTCACGCTGGCGCCTTTGCCGAGTTCGACATAGGCGCAGGGGAGTTCACCGGAATGCGCATCGGGCTGGCCGATGGCCCCAACAAAACCGACGCCTTCGCAGCCCATCAGGGCCTCTTCGATCACGGCGGGGTCGATGTTGTGGCCGCCGCGAATGATCAGATCCTTGGCGCGTCCGGTGATGTAGAGATAGCCATCGGCGTCAACGCGGCCCAGATCGCCGGTGCGCAGGAAGATACCGTCGGCAAACAGATCGCGGTTCTTGTCGACCTCGGTATAGGTCGAGCCGGGCAGAACGCCGGGGTTGGAGACGCAGATTTCACCGACCTCATCGGTGTCACAAATGCGGAAGCCGTCGGGGGTTTTTTGCAGGATGCGGATTTCGGTATAGGGGAAGGCGAGGCCGACCGAGCCGATTTTTTTGGCACCGTCGGGTGGGTTGACGGCGACAAGGCAGGTACATTCGGTGAGGCCGTAGCCTTCGACGATCTGCACGCCGGTGATGTTTTGGAAGCGGTTGAACAGCTCAATCGGCAGCGGGGCGGAGCCAGAGAAGGCACCCCGCAGGCTGTCGATTTTGGCGTTGACCGGGCGCTGTAGCAGGGCAGACAGGGCTGTGGGCACGGTGACGAGATAGGTCGCCTGCCAGCGTTCGATCAGCTTCCACAGGTTGTCAAACACGCCCTCGCCCCGATAGCCTGCGGGGGTGGGGAAGACCACATGTGCGCCGGATGCGATCATCGACATCAAGATCGGGTAGGCAGCAAAGACGTGGAACAGCGGCAGCGGGCACATCACGGTGTCGGTTTCGCGGAACAGCAGGCGGGCGCCCAGCCAGCCGTTGTAGATCATGCCAGAGGCGCGGTGCTGGGCGACTTTCGGCATCCCGGTGGTGCCGCCGGTGTGGAAATAGGCGGCGGTGTGGTCTTTGCTGCGGTCGGCGAAGGTCAGTTTATCGGCGGGTTGGCGGGCGCATTCGCTGGTGAAATTCTTGACATTGGCGCTGTGGTGGATCGGGTTTTTCGGGCGCACGAAGGGCACGATCCAGCTTTTCGGCGGGCTGAGATAGCGGTTGAGATCGACTTCGAGCACGGTCTTGACACCCGGGGCATGGGCGACCGCCTCGGCCACCTTTTGCGCAAGGTCTGTCTTTGGGAAGGCTTTCAGGGTGACGACAACTTTCGCCCCGGTTTCGCGCAGGATCGCGGAGATTTGCGCGGGTTCCAGCAGCGGGTTGATCGGGTTGACGATGCCTGCGGTGGCCCCAGCCAGAAGGGTGACGGCGGTTTCCAGCGCGTTGGGCAGCACATAGGCGACCACGTCTGTGGGGCCTATGCCAAGGCTGCGAAACAGGTTGGCGGCTTGGGTGACTTTAGCGTGGAACTGGTCCCAAGTCAGGGTTTGCGCAGGGTCTGTCGGACCGGAGAGCAGTTGATAGCTGATCGCCGGGCGGGGGCCGTGTTTGGCGCGGGTGCGGCTGAGGAAATCATAGATCGAATGGGCGATGTCGCGGTTTTCCCACGATGATTCCGCCTCAATGGCTTTCAGGTCTGCGCGTGATGCGAAGCCGCCCATCATGATGTGTCCTCCCCTGTGGTCTTTTGGATAGCGGGCCGTTCTGTTGCGACCTCGGCTTCGGTCAAGATGCGGAAGATTGCGGGCTGGGGCAAGGAAAAGCGGCGGGAAAAACGCAACGTCAGGGGGTAAGGGGGCGGTCTCAGGGGTTTAGGCTGCCATCGGTGAATTGCAGGCGGGCGAGGCGGGCGTAGAGGCCGCCTTGGGCCACGAGTTCATCATGGCTGCCAATGGCGGCGATACGGCCCTGGTCGAGCACGACGATGCGGTCGGCGCGTTTGACGGTGGCGAGGCGGTGGGCGACGACGATGGTGGTGCGGCCTTTCGACAGATGGTCAACGGCGGCCTGCACGGCCCGTTCGGATTCGGCGTCTAGGGCGGAGGTGGCTTCGTCGAGCAGCAGTACGGGGGCGTCGCGCAGGATGGCGCGGGCGATGGCGATGCGTTGTTTTTGGCCGCCGGAGAGCATGACGCCGCGCTCGCCTAGGTAGGTGTCGTAGCCTTGCGGCAGGCTGGCGATGAAGTCATGGGCGGCGGCGGCTTTGGCGGCGGATTCGACTTCGGCTTGGGTCGCGTCGGGGCGGCCGAAGCGGATGTTTTCCAAGGCGGAGGTTGCGAAGATCACCGGGTCTTGGGGGACGAGGGCCATGGCAGAGCGGAAATCCTCGCGGGCGAGGGATTTCAGGTCTTGGCCGTCGAGCGCGATGGTGCCGGATTGCGGGTCGTAAAAGCGCATCAAGAGTTGCAGCACGGTGGATTTGCCTGCACCGGACGGGCCGACGAGGGCCACGGTTTCACCGGGTTGGACTTGCAGGCTTAGCCCATGCAAAGCGGGGGCGTTGGGGCGGGCGGGGTAGTGGAATTCAACGTTGCTTAGGGTGATCGCGCCTTTGACGGGTTTTGCCAGGGTGGCGGGGTTGAGCGGTTCGGCGACGGGGTCGGTGGCGTCCAGCATTTCGACAAGCCGCTCGGTTGCCCCTGCGGCGCGTTGGAGTTCGCCCCAGATTTCGGAGAGCGAGCCGACAGCACCCGCAACGAGAACCGCGTAGATCACGAATTGCACCAGTTGGCCGGGGGTCATGGTGCCCGCGCGGACGTCGCGTGCGCCCATCCAGAGGACGCCGACGACACCTGCGAAGACGAGGAAGATCACGATCACCGTCATCGCGGCGCGGGTGGCCATGCGGGTTTTGGCGGAGGTGAAAGACTGTTCCGAGACGGCGGCGAAATCGGCGCGGGTCAGGGCTTCGTGGGTGAAGCTTTGCACGGTTTGCACGGCGGAGAGGGCTTCGGAGGCTTTGCCGGAGCTTTGCGCGATCCAGTCTTGGTTCTCGCGGCTTTGGTTGCGCAGGCGGCGGCCCAAGGTGACGATGGGGATGATGATAGCGGGGACGATCAGCAGCACAAGGCCGGTGAGTTTGAACGAGGTCAGGCTCATCAGCACCATGCCGCCCAGCACCGTCAGGCTATTGCGCAGGGCGACGGAGACGGAGGAACCGATGACCGAGAGGATCAGGGTGATGTCGGTGGTGATGCGGCTAAGCACTTCGCCCGTCAGGATTTTCTCAAAATAGGCCGGGCTCATGCCCATGACGCGGTCGAACAAAGCGCGGCGGATGTCGGTGACGACGCGCTCGCCTAAGCGGGTGACGAAATAGTAGCGGATGCCGGTGCCGATCGCCAAGGCGGCGGCAATCAACAGGGCTGCGCCGAAGTATTTATCCACCAGTGACAGGTCGCCCGAATTGAAATTGTCGATCACCCGGCGGACGGCCATCGGCAGGATCAGGCTGACCGAGGCGGTGAGGATCAGGGCAAGACCCGCCGTGATCATCATCGGGCGATAGGGGCGCAGGAAGGGCCAGAGGCCGCGCAGGGCACCGACTTTTTTCGATTTCGCGCGTTGTTCGCTGGTGGTGTCGGCCATGATCTCGCCCTTGGATGCTTGGGGCTGCGTCTAATCCTGTGGCAGCGTGGCTGCAAGCGGCGCTGTGTCGCGTCGGCCTTTGGTCGGAGGGTTTGCAAAAAACGCCAAGCCGCCCCGGACTTGATCCGGGGCCTCATGGGGCGAGCGGAGGCCCCGGATCAAGTCCGGGGCGGCGGAGTTTGGGGTGGGATGGGGGCTTTCCGCCCTGCCCTGCCCGTGGCAAGTTGCGGGCGAAACAGGGGGCTTCTATGGTTGATTTCTTCACAGCGGCGGATGGCGCGAAGCTGGCTTATAGCGTTGAGGGCGAAGGGCTACCGTTGCTGTGCCTTGCGGGGCTGACGCGGACGATGGCGGATTTTGACTATCTGCGCCCGCATCTGCCGCCGGTGCGGTTGATCCGGATGGATTATCGTGGGCGGGGGGCGAGTGCGTGGACCGGGGCTGCAAGCTATACCGTGCTGCAAGAGGCGCAGGATGCCTTGGCGTTGCTGGATCATCTGGGGGTGGCGCGGGCGGCGGTTTTGGGGACATCTCGCGGTGGGTTGATCGGGATGTTGCTGGCGGTGTTGGCGAAGGATCGTTTGATCGGGCTGTGTTTGAACGACATTGGCCCGGTGATTGAGCGCAGGGGGTTGGAGCAGATTTTCGATTATGTCGGGCGCAATCCGTTTGTGAAGACGCATCAGGCGCTGGCGGATCGGTTGCCGGGGGCGATGCCGGGATTTGTGGTTGGGGCGCAGCGATGGCTGGAGGAGGCACGGTTGCATTACACCGAGGGGCCGGAGGGGTTGCGGATCACCTATGATCCGGCGTTGCGCGAGAGCTTTATCGCGGGGTTTGAGGGGCCCGCGGTGGATGCTTGGCCGTTGTTCGATGCGCTGGCGGGGGTGCCGGTGGCGCTGATCCGAGGGGCGAACTCAGATTTGTTGTCGGAGGCCACGGTGGCAGAGATGCAAAAGCGGCGGCCCGATATGATGTTTGGGCAGGTGCCGGACCGGGCGCATATTCCGTTTCTGGATGAGCCGGAGAGTTTGGCGGTGATTACGGCATTTCTGGCGGCTTGTGAGCTGAAGGTGGCCGCATGAATATCGAGATGATCCGGGCGGCGGCGGGGCGGCTTGAGGGCCATGCGCGGGTGACGCCTTTGCTGAACGCGCCGTTGTTGGACCGGATTGCCGGGCGGCGGGTGGTGGTGAAGGCGGAATGTCTGCAATGGACCGGGAGTTTTAAGTATCGCGGGGCTTGGGCGGCGGTGTCGGCTTTGAAGGGGGCAAAGGGGGTGCTGGCGTTCTCATCCGGCAATCATGCGCAGGGGGTGGCTTTGGCGGCGCATCAGCATGGCTTGGCGGCGGTGATTGTGATGCCCTCGGATGCGCCTGCGGTGAAGATCGACAATACGCGGGCTTATGGGGCCGAGGTGGTTTTGTATGATCGCATGCATGAGGACCGTGATGCGATTGGCGCGGCTTTGGCCGAGGCGCGCGGCTTGGTTTTGGTGCGGCCCTATGACGAGCCGGAGGTGATTGCGGGGCAAGGCTCGGTTGGGCTGGAGATCATGGCGCAGTTTCAGGGCGAGGCCGAGATTCTGGCCTGCTGTGGTGGTGGCGGGCTGTCATCGGGGATCGCTTTGGCCTGCGAGGGGCGGATGCGGGTGCGCACCGTAGAGCCTGCGGGGTTTGACGATGTGGCGCGCAGTTTGGCTTTGGGGGAGCGGGTGCGCAATGCGGCGCTGGCGGGGTCGGTCTGCGATGCGATTGTGACGCCGACTCCGGGCGAGATCACCTTTCCGATCCTGCAACGGCTGTGCGGGCCGGGGTTGGTGGTGAGCGATGATGAGGCATTGCGGGCGATGGTGTTGGCGTTTCAGCATCTGCGCATCGTGCTGGAGCCGGGGGGCGCGGTGGCTTTGGCTGCGGCTTTGTTCCGCGAGGGGTTGGGCGATACGGTGATTGCGGTGGCCTCAGACGGCAATGTGGACCCTAGCGTATTTGCAGGGGCGATGGAGCGGTTTGGCTGATGGCTTTGGTCTATCTCGACGATATTCGGTTGAATGCGGAAGTGTCGGGGCCGGTGGGCGGGCCTGCGGTGGTGCTGTTGCACGCTCTGGGCACCGGGCTTGCGATCTGGGATGAGGTGGTGCCGCTGCTGCCGAAGGGCTGCCGGGTGCTGCGGTTTGATCAGCGCGGGCATGGTTTGTCGGATGTGCCAGAGCCGCCTTATGCGATGGGGGCCTTGATCCGCGATGCCGAGCGGATGATGGCGCATTTCGAGATGCGCGATGCGGTTGTCGTTGGGCTGAGCTTGGGCGGGTTGGTGGCGCAGGGGCTGGCGGTGAAGCGGCTGGATCTGGTGCGCGGGATGGTGTTGAGCAATACGGCGGCCAAGATCGGCTCGGCTGAGATGTGGGGCGCGCGGGTGGCGGAGGTGCAAGCGCGCGGGCTGGCGGCTTATGCGCCGGGGGCGATGGAGCGGATGTTTGGGCGGCGCTGGCAGGACGTGGCGGGGATGCCACGGGTGCGGGCGATGCTGGAGGGGATGGATCCGCGCGGTTGGGTTGGCTGTGCGAGCGCCATTGCGGGGACGGATTTTTACACGCAGGCGGCAGGGCTGACCTTGCCGACTTTGGTGATTGCCGGGGCGCATGATGGCACCACGCCGCCCGATCTGGTGCGCGAGACGGCGGATTTGATTTTGGGCAGCAGGTGGCATTTGATGCGGGGGGCGGGGCATTTACCGATGGTCGAGAAACCTGCGGAATATGCTGCGGTGGTGGCGGAGTTTTTGGCTTCGGTTGGGCAAGTTTGAGGCGTTGGAGCGGGGGCCAGCCCCCACGCCCCCGGGATATTTAAGCCAATGTGAAAGCAAATTTTAATCAAATTGTTTGGGATTTGCAGTATGTCTGCGGCTTGGCTTTAACGAGGTCTTCATGTTTGCGCGTGCTAACCTGAGTTTGTTGTTCATCCTGTTTACCGTCGCGTTGGATGCGATTGGGATTGGGCTGATCTTTCCGGTGATGCCGGATTTGATGGAGGAGGTGACGGGTTCTGGCTTGGGTAATGCGGCGCTGTGGGGCGGGGTTTTGGCGGCCTCGTTTGCGGTGATGCAGTTTTTGTGCGGCCCGCAGGTGGGCAATCTGTCGGATCGGTTTGGGCGCAGGCCGGTGCTGTTGGTGTCGCTGGCGGTGATGGCGCTGGATTATGTGGCGATGGCTTTGGCGCAGACGGTCTGGTTGCTGTTGGTGGCGCGGATCGTGGCGGGGGTGGCGGCGGCGACGCATGCGACGGCGAATGCTTATGTCGCGGATATTTCCTCCCCCGATCAGCGGGCGAAAAGGTTCGGGCTGATTGGGGCGGGATTTGGCATTGGCTTTGTGGCGGGGCCGATGATCGGCGGGCTGCTGGCGGGGCTGGATGTGCGGGCACCGTTTTGGGCGGCGGCGGGGTTGGCCTTGGCCAATCTGGTGTTTGGCTGGTTTGTGGTGCCGGAGAGTTTGGCCTTGCAGAACCGGCGCGGGTTTACGTGGGGGCGGGCCAATCCTTTGGCCGCGTTGCGCGCGATCCGGCGGTTGCCGGGGTTGAAACGGTTGCTGCTGGTCAGCTTCCTTTATGCGGTGACGTTCAACGTCTGGCCTGCGATCTGGTCGTATTACAGCAAGGCGGCGTTTGGCTGGAATGCGCAATGGATCGGTTTTGCTTTGGCGGGGTTTGGCCTGTGCATGGCGCTGACGCAGGCTTTGCTGGTGGCCCCGATGATCCGGCGTTTGGGAGAGCGGCGGACGGCGGCGGTGGGCATGGGGCTGGAGGTGGTGTCTTATGGCTTTTATGGCCTTGCGAGTTCGGGGTTTTGGGCGCTGGTGTTCACGCCGATTGCGGCCTTGGGTGGGGTGACGGGCCCGAGTTTGCAGGCCATGATGTCGCGCGCGGTGCCAGAAAATCAGCAGGGCGAGTTGCAGGGGGTGAATTCATCGCTGAACGCTTTGGCGATGATCATCTCGCCCTTGGTGATGACTTGGGTGTTTGGGGTTTTCACCAGCGCAACCGCGCCGATCACGCTGCCGGGTGCGCCGTTCCTGCTGTCTGCGACACTTATGGTCGCGGTTGTGATACTCTTTGTCGCGGGGACGCGCGAAGCGGGGCGGGTCTGAAGTAGCCTGACCCCAAACAGGGGGTGTTCCATGAAGCTGCGCGATCTTGAGATTTTCACTGTGGCCCCGCCAAGCCCCGGTTGGGGCGGGCGCTATTGGACCTTTGTCAAGCTGACCACCGACAACGGCATTGTCGGCTATGGCGAGTGTTATGCCTCGACCGTTGGCCCCCGCGCGATGGGGGCGGTGATTGAGGATGTGTTCGAGCGGCATATGCTGGGCGAGAACCCCGAGAATATCGAGCTGATGTATCGCCGGGCCTACTCATCAGGCTTTACGCAGCGGCCTGATCCGACGGTGATGGGGGCGTTTTCGGGGTTGGAGATTGCCTGCTGGGATATTTTGGGCAAGGCGCGCGGCCGTCCGGTTTGGGCGCTGCTCGGCGGGATGATGAATGAGAAGGTGCGCTCGTATACCTATCTTTATCCCGAACCGGGTGAGATTCCGGCGGATTTCTGGGTGAATGCGGATATGGCCGCCGAGGCTGCGGCGCGCTGTGTCAAACAGGGCTTTACGGCTGTGAAGTTTGACCCGGCGGGCCCCTATACCATTCGCGGCGGACATGAGCCTGCGATGTCGGATATTTCGCGCTCGGTGGCGTTTTGTGCGAAAATCCGTGAGGCGGTGGGCGACAAGGCCGATCTGTTGTTTGGCACGCATGGCCAGTTCACCACGCCGGGGGCGATCCGGCTGGGGGTGGCGATCGAGCCCTACAACCCGTTGTGGTATGAAGAACCGATCCCGCCGGATAACCTTGCCGAGTTCGCCGAAGTGGCGAAATCGGTGCGGATTCCGATTGCGACCGGCGAGCGGTTGACCACCAAGGCCGAGTTTGGCGCGCTGTTGCGGCATGGTGGGGTGAAGATTTTGCAGCCGGCTTTGGGGCGGGTTGGCGGTATCTGGGAGGCCAAGAAGATCGCGGCGATGGCCGAGGTTTATAACGCCGAGATGGCGCCGCATCTTTATGCCGGCCCCGTCGAATGGGCGGCGAATGTGCATTTCGCGGTATCGATCCCGAATATATTGATGGCCGAGACGATCCAGACCGGGGGGGCATTTCATCTGAAGCTGATCAAGAACAGCTTGAAATGGGAGGATGGTTATATCTTGCCGCCGACGGCTCCGGGACTTGGGATTGAGTTTGATGAAGATGTCGCACGAGCGCATCCTTATACCGGGACGGCGCTGCATTTGCAGATGCAGGAAGCGCCGTGCGATTATCGCCATGGCAATCGGTTTGAGGGCGGCGCACCCGCGCCAACCACGGTTTGAACGCCTGATATTGCGGCAGACGATCCAGATAAGCGCCGCTGGGGCGCGCAAGTGGCTCCGTTGTGGCGGGGCCACGATTTTTCTCAAAAATCGGCTGTTTGCGGTAACGATTCTCGCGTAAAACACGGCACGCCTTGAGGATTTCCGCATGACCGATTTTCTGTTGCTGGCTTTCATCTTCCTTGTCGCCGGGGTGTTTGCGGTGCCGATTGCGGCGCGGCTTGGGCTTGGGTCGGTGCTGGGGTATCTGATCGCGGGGATTTTGATCAGCCCGGTGCTGGCGATTTTGCAGGTGGATCTGGTCTCGATCCAGCATTTCGGCGAGTTTGGCGTGGTGATGATGCTGTTTCTGGTCGGGCTGGAGCTGGAGCCGAAAAACCTGTGGGACATGCGGACGCGGCTGCTGGGCTTGGGCGGTGGGCAGGTGGCTTTGACCGTGCTGGCGGTGATGGGCGTCGCGATGGCTGTCGGGCAGGTATGGTCAGTGGCTTTGGCGGTGGGGCTGGTGTTTTCGCTGTCGTCCACCGCGATTGTTTTGCAAAGCCTCGGCGAAAAGGGGCTGCTGAAAAGCGATGCGGGGCAAGCCAGTTTCGCGGTGCTGCTCACACAAGATATTGCGGTGATCCCGATGCTGGCGCTGATCCCGCTGCTGGCTTTGCCGGAATTGCAGGGCGGCCATAGTGTCACCGATCATGCCGAGGCGTTTACCTTGGTGGCGGGGATGAACGGCTGGCAGGTGGCGCTGGTCAACATCGCGGCAATCATCGGTGTGGTGCTGGGCGGCAGCTATCTGACACGTCCGGTGTTCCGGTTTGTGGCCTCGGCGCAGTTGCACGAGTTGTTCACGGCGACGGCGTTGATGATGGTGATTGGCATCGCGCTTTTGATGACGCTGGTGGGCCTGTCGCCCGCCTTGGGGACGTTCTTGGCGGGGGTGGTGCTGGCCAACTCTGAGTATCGGCACGAGTTGGAATCCGACATTGACCCGTTCAAGGCGCTGCTGTTGGGTCTGTTCTTTATGACCGTAGGGGCGGGGGTGAATTTCGCGCTGCTCTGGGGCAATCTGGGGCAGATTTTGGCGCTGACCGTTGGCTTGATCGCGGTCAAGGTTCTGGTGTTGCTGGTGCTGGGGCGGGTGTTCAAGCTGGCTGCGGCGGATAAATGGCTGTTCGGGCTGGCCTTGGCGCAGGCGGGCGAGTTTGGCTTTGTGCTGATCTCGCTGATGGTGTCTTCGGCGGTGTTGCCGCCTGAGATTGCCGATAAACTGCTGCTGATCGTGGCTTTGTCGATGCTGCTGACGCCGGGGCTGTTCATCTTTTACGACAAGGTGATCGCACCGCGCTTTGCCGAAACCGTCGAACGGGAGGCGGATGAAATCACCGATCCGAGCCATATCATCATTGCAGGTCATGGCCGGGTCGGCGGCTTGGTCAACCGGATGCTGCGGGCGGCGGGCTATCATACCACGGTGATCGACTTCAGCTCCAAACAGTTGGAAATGCTGGAGAAATTTGGGGTGAAGGCGTATTTTGGCGATGCGACCCGGCCCGATATGCTGCATTCGGCGGGGATTGCAGAGGCGAAATTGTTCGTGATCGCGATTGATGACAAGGACCAGATCACCGAATTGGTGCGCCATACCGTCAAAGCCTATCCGAACCTGCATGTCATCGCGCGGGCGGTGGATCGCAACCATGTCTACGATCTGTGGGCGGCGGGCTGTCGGGATATTATCCGCGAAACCTATGACAGTTCAACGCGGATGGGGCGTTCGGCGTTTCAGGCTTTGGGGGCGACGCTGGAGCAGGCCGAGGCCATGCGGCAGGCCTATAACGTGATGGATCAAAAGTCGATGCTGGCGATGGCCGAGCATTATGATCCCAATATCCCGAATTTTGAGAATGAGGCCTATGTCAAACACGCGCGGGAAATCAGCGCGAAGTTGGAGCAGAAGTTGATCGTGAAATTTGCCGAGATTTTGGGAAAACCTGCGATAGAAACGCTGCTGCCGCCCGGTGTCCACGAGCCCTACGCCGCCTCGATTGAGTTGCTAGAGGGCGAGCCTGCGGCGGTGTGAGCCATGCGGGTCTAGCTGAGTTGCCAGAGGATTTTGGCAAGTGCTGTGGCGTCGGTGGTTTCGATCTCGGTTTGCAGTTTGGCATGTTCCTTGCACCAAAGCGGGGCGGCTTCAGCCACTATGACGCGGCCTTGCTCGGTCAGCACCGGGCGGCGGGCGCGGGCGTCGGTTTGATCGGGGATCAACTGCAATAACCCGCGCTTTTCGAGCGTTTTCGCGGCGGCGGTCATGGTGGTGGCGTCCATCGCCAGAAACTCGGCCAACTCGCCCATACGCGGCTGCCACTGGCCGCTGAGCGCCACCAGCATGGAAAACTGGCCGTTGGTCAGGCCCAAAGGCGCGAACAGGCGGTCAAAACGGCGTGCCAGTTTGCGCGCCGCGCGTTGGGCGGCGAGGCACAGGCATTGGTCGCGGATTTGCAGGACGGTTTCGATGGGGAGGCTTGATGGATGCATTTTATATTGATATCAAACTATGTGAGGCAAGACAAGCGGCGGGTTGTCGCAGGAGGGTAGCATGGCGGATGCACACTATCGCTGGGTGATCGTGGCGGCTGGCGGGGTGATGGGCTGCGTCGCGATGGGGGCTTTGTTCTCGCTGCCCGTGCTGCTTTCGCCGATGGTTGAAGCGACGGGTTGGTCGCGCACCGGGATTTCAGCGGCGATGACCTTTGCGTTTCTGGCGATGGCCGCGATGGCGATGATCTGGGGGGCACTGTCGGATCGGTTTGGCGCGCGGCCTGTGGTGATGGCCGGGGCGGCTTTGTTCGCGGTGAGTTTGTGGCTGGCGGGTCATGCGCCGTCACTGCTGGCGTTTCAGTTGATTTTTGGCGTGCTGGTGGGTGGCTCGGTAGCGGCGTTCTTTGCGCCGATGATGGCGACGGTGACGGGGTGGTTTACCACGCAGCGTTCGCTGGCGGTGTCTTTGGTGTCGGCAGGCATGGGGATGGCGCCTGTCACCATGTCGCCTTTGGCCGCGTGGTTGGTGCAGAGTTATGATTGGCGGATGGTGCTGATGATTTTGGCCGGGGTGGCGGCGGTGGTGACGTTGCCGCTGGCACTGCTGTTGAAGCGGCCCCCGGCGCAGGCGTTGGTGCCAGGGGCGGATGCGCCGGATGATGCGATGACGGTGCGGGGGGCGGTGCGTTCGCCGCAGTTCATCGTGCTGGTTTTGACGAATTTCTTCTGCTGCGCCACGCACTCTGGCCCGATTTTTCACACTGTCAGCTATGCCGAGATTTGCGGCATTGCGGCGCTGGTGGCGGTGTCGATTTACTCGGTGGAGGGCATCGCGGGGATGTTCGGGCGGATCGGCTTTGGCGTGATGGGGATCGGTTTGGGGCCAAAAGGGTGCTGGTGGCGGGGCTGTTGGTGCAGGCGTTTGGCGCTTTGGGCTATTTCTTTGCCCGCGATCTGGAGCAGTTTTACGCGGTGGCGGCACTGTTCGGCTTTATCTATGCCGGGATCATGCCGTTGTATTCCGTGCTGGTGCGCGAAAACTTCCCGATGAAAATGATGGGCACGATCATGGGCGGCACCGGGATGGCGGGCAGTTTGGGGATGGCGACCGGGCCGGTGTTGGGTGGGTGGATCTTTGACCGCACCGGGAGTTATGGCGGGCTTTACATCACCTGCTTTGCGCTGGGGCTGGCGGCGTTTGCAGTGGCGATGACGTTCCGGCCTTTTGCGCGGCCCCTGCCAGAGGCCGCGCTGGGGTAGCTTTAGACCTCAACGCCGCCTTTGACGCCGGTGATGTAGCTGACGATGTCGTTGCCGTCGGTTTCATCTTTTCGCAAAGACGCCACGATACGGCCACGGCGGAACACCACGATACGGTCCACCAGATCAAACACTTGCCGCAGGTTGTGCGACACAAGGATCAGCGGCACGCCGCGCTCTTTCAGACCGCGGATGATGTTTTCGACCTGCGCGGTTTCCTGCACGCCCAAAGCCGCTGTGGGTTCGTCCATGATCACCAGTTTGGAGGCAAATGCCGCCGTGCGGGCAATCGAGACGCATTGGCGCTGGCCGCCCGACATGTTGCGGATCGGGTTGTCGACGTTGGGGATTTTGACGGCGGTGGTCTTCAACGCCTCCATGGTCTTTTCCCGCATCGCCTTGCGGTCGAGGATCGATAACGGGCCGAGTTTCAGCTTGAACAGCTCGCGGCCCAGAAACAGGTTTGAGGGCACGTCGAGGTCATCGGCCAAGGCGAGGGTTTGGAACACGGTTTCGATACCGGATTCGCGGGCTTGCAACGGACCTGCGAAATTCACCGGATGGCCGTCGAAAATCACGTCGCCCGCGCTGCGTTGCTCCACAGCGGTGATCTGGCGCACGAAGGTGGATTTGCCCGCGCCATTGTCGCCGACCACCGCGACATGTTCGCCGTGGCGCAGGTTGAAATTGGCGTCTTCCAGCGCATGCACGCCACCGTAGCGTTTGGTTAGGCCACGGGTTTCCAGAATGAATTCGCTCATGTCCGTGCTCCCCGACGTTTTTGCCGCCATTGATCCAGCACCACCGCGCCGATGATGATCGCGCCTTTCACCATCTCTTGATAATAGGCGTCTAACCTGAGGAAGGTGAAGCCCGAGATGATCACGCCGAAGATCAAGGCACCAATCACCGTGCCGATGATCGAACCGCGCCCACCTTGCAGGGAAATCCCGCCAATGACGGCCATGGCGATGGCGTCAAGTTCATACATCACCCCCATATTCGCCTGCGCGGTCTGGCCCTTGGAGGACACGACGATGGCGGCGATGGAGGCCAGCATCCCGGCGATGACATAGACCAGCACCTTATGGCGATCGACGTTGATGCCCGACATCCGGGTGGCTTGTTCATTGGAACCAATGGCATAGGAGTGTTTGCCGTATTTGGTGTAGGTCATGATCAGATGAAACAGCACCGCCAAAGCGACGAACACGAACACCGGGCGCATGCCGGATCCGATGGCGTTGTAGCTGGTCGCCGGGAAGGAGATCGGGTTGCCGGTGGACCACCAGCGCGCGAAGCCACGGGCCGAGACCATCATGCCAAGCGTGGCGATGAAGGGGGGGATTTTGGTATAGGCGATCAATGCGCCGTTGATCAGGCCCGCCAGCAGGCCACAGCTTAGGCCGACGAGGATCGGCACCAAGATCGGCAAATCCATCGCCCAATCGCCGAAGATCGCCTTCGGGTTCGGGTTGCCGTTGACGAGGGCGGTCTGTGCGAAGCTCATCGCGACCATGGCGCTGGCGCCGACGATGGAGCCTGACGACAGATCAATGCCGCCGGTGATGATCACCTGCGTCACACCAATGGCGATGATGCCGACGGTGGCGACTTGCAGGATGATGATCGACAGGCGCTGGGTGTTGAACAGACCCTCGGTGCCCTCGCGGCTGTTGAACAGAAAGCTTTCGCCGATGATCAGGCGGCCCAGAATTTCAAACGCCGCGACGATGATCACGAACGCGATGAACACGTTCAACTCTTGCGGTCGGGCTTTCTTCGATGGATCGTATTTCAGGCCACCAAGGCCATGCGCAGGCTCTGCCACGGGCTTCTCTCCCCCATATGTCACATGAAAACGGTCTTGACCCTGCGTTTCCCTGCGCGGGGTAAGACAAAGGGCGACGCAGGAGCGCCGCCCTTCTTTCCCGTTCGGGATCAGTTCTTGGCAGCGTAATCTGCCACGTTGGCCGCCGTCACCAGTTGGAACGGCACATAGACTTTCTGCTCGACCGCTTCGCCTTTCGACAGCTTGATCGCGGCATCCAAAGCGCCAGCGCCTTGGCCTGCGGCGTCTTGGAACACCGTCACGTCGAGGTCGCCCGCCTGCAGCGCAGCCAGAGCGTCTTGGGTGGCATCGACACCGCCGACCACGACCGACTTCATGTCGATATTGGCAGCTTTCATGGCTTGGATCGCGCCAATCGCCATCTCGTCATTGTTGGCGATGACGCCATCAAACGCGGTGCCGGACGACAGCCAGTTGGTCATCAGGGTTTGTGCCTGATCACGGCTCCAGTTGGCGGTTTGCTCGTCGATGATGGTCAGTTCGACGGCGCATTTGCCAGCGGCCATCACGTCATGAATGTCAGCGGTGCGCTGCACGGCGGCTTGGTTGGAAAGTTCGCCCATCATGACGTAGACATTGGCTTTGTCTTTGCCAGCGGCTTTCAGTTGCGCGCAAACTTCGATGGTTTCCAAGGTGCCGCTATCGACTTCGTTGGAGGCGACAAAGGCTTGGTTGTCCGGCAGGGTGTCGACGTTGACCGGCTGGCGGTTGACATAGACCAGCGGGATGTTGGCGGCGGCAGCGGCATCCGACATCGCTTGGGTCGCCGAAGTATCGACCGGGTTGACGATGATCGCCGAGACGCCGGAGGCGATGAAGTTGTTGATCTGGTCAAGCTGCTTGGCCACATCGTTCTGCGCATCTTCGATTTGCAGCGAAACGCCGAGTTCCTTGCCTTTGGCATCCATGCCGTTGCGCAGCACGGTCAGGAAGTTGTCGTCAAACAGCGCCATCGACACGCCGATGCCATCCGCCATCGCCGAAGTGCCCATCAGGGCCGCGAAACCAGCGATCAAAAGGGGCTTTTTCATGTGTCTCTCCTCCACAGTTGGTGTCCGGCACACCGTTTTTGGCCGGACCGCCCTCTCCCAAGGGCGGTATTCTGTCCGAGTCAGGCGGCTATGCCTGCGCGGATGAATGCGATAGATGCCGTCAGCGCGGATTTGGGGTCAGCCAGATCGTGCACGCTGGAGGCGAAAGGTTCGTAGCTGATCGCACCTGTGTAGCCTGCGGCACGCAGGGCGCGGATTTGGGCGGTGTTGCCGAGCAGATCATCGGCATCGACCAGAACCCGGTGCGGGTCGCGCATGTCGCCCACATAGATGCTGTCCTTGACGCCGGAGACATGCACGATCCCGGTCAGCTCCGGGTAGATCGGGCCACCGCCTGCGAGGGCGTGGTGGAAAGTGTCATGCACGATGTAATAGGTGCCTTTGCCGCCAATAGCTTCGATCACTTCGGCGAGAATGTCTTTGTAGCGCAAGCTGCACACCTCAAACCCCAAGGGTTCGACCATGGCTTTGAGGCCGTAGGATTGCAGCATCGGCAGCAGGGCGCGGAGGGCGGTTTCGGTGACTTGGCGGCTTTCGGCGCGCGAGGTCGCCACATTGTCATTGCGCGGGATCAGGCTGATGGCTTCGGCGCCGCAGGCCTTGGCGATTTTCATCAGGGCTTCGGCCTCGGCGCGTTTGGCCTCGGACCAATCGTTGAACATTTTGACTTCGGCCAGCGCCAGAATACGCAAACCGCGCGCTTTGGCAGCAGCGCCCACTTCGGCGGGGTCGGCACCATCGAACAACGCGGTCTTGAAATCATTGCGGAATTCAACGCCCACGCAGCCCAACGACTGCGCCAGATCCAGAAAGGCCAGCCAGCCCAGTTTCGGTGTGGTCATATGGTTCAGTGCGAACGGCAGCATATATGGGAATTCCTCGACTCATGGCCCCTCCTCGGGCCAGTGCGATGACTGTCGTGGAATTGATATTCTATTTCAAGTCAGAGTTCGTTCATAGGTTCTATCGTGAGGGCGGCGCTATGATGTGTTCTGACGAGATTCTGCTTAGAAGCGTTCGGCGGGATGCCGAAATGTCTGGCCAAAGCCGCGCTCAGACTGACTCGGCCACATGCAGATCGGGCGGCAGGAAATGCTGCAAGCCGCCGGGGCCACGGCCTTCGGTGGCGGCGCGGGTCATGATCACCATCAGATCGCGGCAGAGCTTTTCCAGCGGCGTATCGACGGTCAGGGTGATCAACCCCTCGGCCAGACCAGCACGCGACTCGGGGGTCAGGGCAGAGACCACAAGTGCGACATCGCCCACAGGACGGGCTTCGCGTAGGGCAGCAATCGCGCCCTCCATGCCGCCACCTGCCACATAGATGCCGCGCAGATCGGGCTGCCGGGCCAAGAGGTTGAGGGTGGCCTCATAGGTCAACTGCCGCGTCTCATGGTTCACCAACGTGTCCAGAACCGTCAGATGCGGCGCACATTCGCGCAGATAGCCGCGAAAGCCGGTCTCACGCAATTCATGGCCATGCCAGCGGTGGCCTCCGACAAACAGCGCCATCACGCCGGGTTTTCGGGCGGTTTGATGCATGAACCAGCCCGCCGTGCGGCCGACTTTCAGGTTATTCAGCCCCAAATAGCCCGCGCGCGCGCCTTGGGCGAAATCGGACAGCAGCGAGAAAACGGCCAATCCTTTGCTGGAGAGTTCCTCGACCGCCGCAGTCACCTCGGGGTGGTTCACGGCGGTGGCGGCCAGCACATCGCAGCGGCCTGCCATGGCACGCAAGGCGCTGGCCATCTCACCGGGGGCTTGGCTGGAGGAAAACTCCAACACCAGACGACCTTGCACGCCCGGAGCCTGCGCCACGGCGCGGTGCAGGGCCTCGGCGAAAGCCTTGTAGAAATCCTGCCCCTGCTTGTGCAGCACGACGCCAAAACGGATTTCGTGCAGATCAACCGGGCGCGGTGACAGGCGGCGCGCGGCAGGATGGCCGATGCGTTCCGCAGCTGCAATGATCTGGGCGCGGGTGTCTTCGCGCACCGGCTCGCGCCCGTTCAGCACGCGGTCCACCGTGGCGATGGAAACGCCTGCCGCGCGCGCCAAATCTGCCATGCCCAAACGTTTCATCGCATCCTCCTGATGAGTTTTCATCACCGACGTGGATATTTTGACGAAATATGATGAGAAACGCTAGAGGTGGGCTTGGAGAAAATGGAATATATTTTCTATCGTAACCGCTGAACAGGTCGGAGAGGGGGAGCTTCTATGACAAAGCGCGATTATTCACTGCTGGGCGCGGATGGCGCGCGGGCGGTGGAGACGGGGCTTGCGGCGGCAGAGTGGTATCACACCGAGGTGCCGCGCAAAGAGATGAAGGCATTGATGCAGCGTTCTGATAGCCCGGCGATCCGGGATACCGTGCTACTCTATGGGCTGATGATCGCCTTCGCCGGGATCGGGATTTATCTGTGGCCGTCGTGGTAGTCAGCGCCGTTTTGGTTGGCCTATGGCGTGCTCTATGGCTCGGCCTCTGACAGCCGTTGGCATGAATGTGGCCACGGCACCGCGTTCAAGACGCCGTGGATGAACAATCTGGTGCTTGAAATCGCCAGCTTCATGATCATGCGCAATTCGGCGACGTGGCGCTGGAGCCATGCGCGCCACCACACCGACACCTATATCGTTGGGCGTGACCCCGAAATTGCGATCATGCGGCCGGTGGTGTTTGCCAAGGTGATCGCTGGATTCTTTGGCATCCCGGATGTAATCGCCTTCATTCCACGGATGCTGTATAATGCTTTCATCGGCGTGCATCCCGAGGAAAAGACCTTCGTTCCCGAAAGCGAATGGCCGAAGGTGGTGCGGGTGGCACGGATTTCCACCGTGATCTATGGCGCGACTTTGGCGCTGGCGCTGTGGATGGGCTCGATCCTGCCCTTGATGGTGATTGGCCTGCCCCGGCTTTATGGCGCGTGGCATCATGTGATGACCGGGCTGTTGCAGCATGGTGGCCTCGCCGACAATGTGATCGACCATCGGCTGAACTCGCGCACGGTCTATATGAACCCGGTCAGCCGCTTCATCTATTGGAACATGAATTACCATGTCGAGCATCACATGTTCCCGATGGTGCCGTATCACGCGCTGCCCCGGCTGCACGATGCGATCAAGCATGACCTGCCGAGCCCGAATACCTCGATTGCGCAGGCGTTTCGCGAGATGTGGCCCGCGCTGCGGCGGCAGTTGGCTTCTGAGGATTACTTTCTGAAGCGCAGCTTGCCCGCCACCGCCAAACCCTATCGTGAAGACTTTCATACGGCCGCACTTGGTGCCGCCCCGACTGCTGCGGAGTAGATGATGACCCAATGGATTGACGCTTGTGCCACCGATGACATCGACGCGGAGGATTTGATCCGCTTCGATCATGCCGGGGCGACTTACGCGATTTACCATGCGCCGGATGGTGCGTTTTACGCCACAGCGGGCAAATGTACCCATGAGGAGGTGCATTTGGCGGACGGGCTGGTGATGGATTATGTGATCGAATGCCCGAAGCACAACGGCCAGTTTGATTACCGCACCGGAGAGGCCAAGCGAGCGCCAGTCTGCATTAACCTCAAAACCTATCCGGTGAAGGTTGAGGGCGCGCGCGTCTTCATTCAGGTGTCGTGATGGCACGTTTGACGGTTAAGGATTTGCTGGATCAGCGCGGCAAGCATCAGTTTGCCATGCTGCGGGTGGAGACTCTGGAGGAAGCTGAGGCTGCGGAAAAGGCGGGCGTCGAGCTGCTGTCGATCCCGCCCGCGATGATCCTAGATCGGCAGTTTCGCGATGCTGCCCCGAATGCTTTCGTCTTTCCGGGGGATAATTTCTACGAAATCGGCGATACGGCGGATTTCCTGAAATGGGCGTTTCCACTGTTTAAGGCGGGGGCAGATGGGTTTTATTGCTCGGGGTCGTTGCAGACGGTGAAGGCGATGGCGGATCATGGCTTGCCGGTCTGCGGCCATGTCGGCCTGATCCCGTCGAAACGGACTTGGACGGGTGGCTTTAAGGCGGTGGGCAAGACTTTGGCCTCGGCAAAGTTGGTGTATCAGCAATGCAAAGCTTTGGAGGCAGCAGGGGCGTTTGCGGTGGAAATCGAAGTGGTGCCACATTCGATCACCGAAGCGATTGCGGCCAAAACCGGGCTGTTCCTGATCTCGATGGGGGCTGGGCCTGCGGGTCATGCGCAGTATTTGTTCAGCGATGATGTGCTGGGGCAAACCTCGGGTCATGTGCCGCGCCATGCCAAACGCTACGCCGATTTCGCCAGCGAACACGCGCGGTTGCAGCAGCTGCGGATTGCCGCGATGACGGCGTTTGCCAGCGACGTGCATCAAGGGGCATATCCTGCACCGCAATATATGGTGGATAGCGATGCCGATGTGGTGGCCGCGTTTCGGGAGTGGCTGGCGGGGCAGGACTAGGCTTTCCACGCGAACTGCCTCGGCCCAAAACGCAAACGTCCACCGCATGACATGGTAGGCGTTTTGCTTTTCGGCAAGGAAATGGCACCTCCGGAAAGACTTGAACCCTCAACCCCAGACAGAAAGTCGACCCGCCGCATCCCTTTGTAACCCTTTCCACACCCTAAAAGAATAGCTTTTTCAGGTATTTGGAGCTATTACTCCCTAAGCTACCCGCTCCTACCCTTTCCCGCCCGGTTCGGAGATAACGCCATACACGGTTCGTAGAGAGAGCGGGATGCCAAGGTGACGGGCCTTCTGGTCGCGGGGAACAGGACCGGAAAATCCTACAAGATCCAGCGCGATTTCGGCAATCCGTGCCCTGCACGTTGACGTGGACGCTGATGGTGCATCCACCCCATTGCTGGTTGTTGCCGATCCACATTCAGATGGATCCTGCAGCGTCCTGATAGGCGATGTGGCGGGTGCCATCGGCGCGGCGCTTAAGAATCCGCGCTGTTTATAATCGAAGCCGTGCTCATCATCACGGGAAGGCTCCTCATCAAGCCATTTGAATCTTGGGTGTGCATGCCATTGCGCCTATATCTTCGGCGCATGTGCCGATGGTGGCATGACAGCCTTTCTGGGGGGAAATGGAGCATCACTTTTGGGCGGTTTTGCCAGCCACTCCGGGGTCCATTCCGCCCCGTTCCGCTGATGTGCCAACTGCCGCCGCCGGGCCACATTAGGCTTACCGCAGCCAATGGTTGGTTGGCGGTCTACAGACGGAGAAGTGAGCCGCCCAATGGCAAACATCAGGTCCTCGCTGACAAAATGTAGCGTGTACCGCACCTCGTGGAACGCCCTGCCCAGACGCCCCTGCATGTCACACCCGGATTGCTGTTCCGCGTCCAGTCCCTTGACAACCTGCGCGGCTTCAACGCGGGCCAGAGCCACGTTCAACTCCTTGATCGCAAGGTTTACCGCGTCCCTCTCAGCGCTCGCCCAGTGCTCCTTGCGGTCACGCGGGCGGTCTTTGATTGGGGGGGGCAACGGGGGTGATGGGGAAGTGGCCCTGCCCGCCACGTCATCGCCGCCTGACGGAAATCTCTCCGGCGGCGGGGATAAGTCTAGACTTGCAGTGGGGCTGCCCGCTAGATCGGGCAAGTTCATACTTTGTTCGCGCCACCCCATGAACGTAACACCCATGTTCCAATCCCGCCACAACCCCATTATGTCCGCACCCGTCTGGGCCACGTCGCTGCTCGGGCCATCCTGCTCACTCTCAAATTTCCCTGCCCCTCGCCGTGGCTCTCCTCCCACCGTCACGCTCGTTGTTGGGCGCTGGCTCGCCACGCGGGGCAATCTGCTGCCACGCGTTCTGTCCGCCCCGCCTTTAGAGGTCGCATCTGCTCGACCTCCTTGTTGCATCACGCAAGGCGTGGTGCCCGGGCGATTGCGCCTCCCCTACATATCCCGTAACCTTGAGCGAAAGTGAGTAAGCGAAACATGGTCTTCGAGATTCCCCGTTCTGAAACCGCAATCTACCCGTTGAACCGACAAGAGGCGTTCAGCAAAACGAGTTCCAAGCTTGCTGGGTGTTCGGCCTTTCACAGTCCCGGGCATAATCTCTGCAAAGGGGATTCTCTCGAATTGCTTCGGTTGATTCCGGACCATTCAATCGACCTTGTCCTGACCGATCCACCGTATCACTCGACGAAAAAGGCGAACATCTACGGCGACGCAAATTTCGGGGACGATGAAGAATATCTGTCTTGGATGGATCAGTATTACACGGAATGGCACCGCGTTCTTCGTCCGAATGGCTCTATATATCTTTTCTGTTCTTCAGAAATGGCCCCGTTCCTTTACGTTCGGGCATCGCAGACAATGAACATGCACAGCGTCATTACCTGGACCAAGCCGAACGAACCGGGCTATGATGGCTGGAAGCAGAAAATGAAGAAGACGGCGCTGCGTCAGTGGTATCCGCACAGTGAGCGGATTATTGTCTGTTCCCCCGCGCGCGAGGGAAACCTTCACAAATCGCCATTCGGACTGTTCCTGCGCGATTGCCGGACACAGTGTGACTTGTCGTCGAACGAACTCACAGAGATCATTGGGGCTTATGGGAAAGTGAACAACGGTGGTGCCGTCTCGAATTGGGAAACGGGCCGCAACATCCCAAGCCGGGATCAGTATGCCAAGATTTGCGCGGCGTTCATTGGCACGAGAAAGATTGCGCTGATGCCAGCCTATGAGGACGTTATCCGAGCCTTCAACGTCGATCCAAGCCAGCCTTTTACCGATGTCTGGGGGCACATGAATGTGCGCCAATACAAGGGTAAGCACCCAGCGGAGAAGCCGCAAGACCTGCTCAAACTTATCATCTCGACCAGCAGCTATGAAGGCGACGTGGTTCTCGACTGCTTCAACGGTTCTGGCAGCACTATGCTTGCGGCCCACGATCTCAACCGCCGATCCATCGGGATCGAGATCGAAGACAAGTGGGTCGAGTATGCAATTGCCAGCCTTTCCACCCGGATCAACGAAGGTAGGACGCAATCGGCTGCGCCGCGCGTCCCAGTCAGTGCGAACGGCAAAGCGCCTGCCGACCTGCCATCATTCTCAATTTAACATCCGGTTACGCCGCAGAACGTCAGCCATCCATGCGAGTGTCGGATTTATGCCCGAGTCCTTGCATACAACGTTGCAGTGATGATGCCCCCAACCAAGGTTGTAGGGTCGATGGTTGAACACGCCGTAACCAAGTTCCTGAATGTGAAACAGGTTGATTTCCGTCACTGTCAGGTCGTGGCGTTCGCGGCCCGATGCCTGCGGTAGTCGGCTCAAGAAGCCTGCGACGCTTATCGGTTCTAGGCACAAGGGACAGACGACCTCCCTTTCAGCATTGATGATGCGCGCTTCCTCAAGTTGTGCGTAATCGAGCAGGCCGCGTTTCGCTGCATGATCGAGGACGGAAGCACGGCGAATCCGAATCTCGTTGTCTGTCATTCCAGCAGCCAGCATCTTTTCGACGGCATCAACTGCGTGCCAGAAAACCGCCTCAAGCTGAATTCTTGTCGTGTGGAGAGTCCCAAGGTCGGCATACTCATAAAGCCGTATTCCTGCACCTTTAAGGCCGGTACTTGTGTAGCCGATGTTGATCCGTTCATCGGCCACGGAGGTGGTATTTGCAATTCGAGCGACGTACTGACCATTTAGGGGTGCACTTCGTGAAGTCGGAGGAGTGAATCCGTTCTGGTCTGGGTGGAATTGCAGCCATTCGTCGCGCCTCTCGTAATAGACCAGCGCATTTATGCCGATTTCAAGACCATGCGCCGAAATGTCAGCACCCGCGACCTCAAAGTATTCACGCGGCGGAATCAGGACTATGAAGCCATTCTCGTATTTGATCGAATGGAGGGCTGGAATCTGAACCCACACCGCAAATGGGATCAGAACAGTTGAGTTGCGCCCAACGCGATTTTGGAAAATCTGATCGTCGTCTGCACCGCGCGTTTGCCCAGTCTTGTAAATCTTGCGTTCCAAAAGGCTCGGTAACTTGGGCAATCTCGCCATGAGCAATGGTCCGCCTGTTGCTGCCAAGCATGGCTACCCCGAACACACCACGATGTAAATCGTCACTCTCCGAGCGTGAGGGAAAGGCTACAGCCTGGTCTGCTATGGATCTTGAGCCTAGAGGGAGCGGCGGATGATCGTTGGCGTGATGGCAAATCATCCATCCGTGCCACCAACAAGAAGTCACGATTTTCGGTTGATTTTCGGGCTGTGGTATCGTTTTCGGCGACGAAGGCAGAAAGTTTGGCGACCCCGGGACGACTCGAACGCCCAACATCCTGATTAGAAGTCAGGTGCTCTATCCAGTTGAGCTACAGGGCCGCAGAATGCCTATTTGCGGCAGGATCGGCCGTTACGCAAGGCTGCGCGTCATGTAAAGCGAGTTCGGGTCAAGGCTGTAGCCTTCAAACGGCGGGCAATCCTCAAACCCAGCTTTGTAATACAGCGCGCGGGCGGCGACGAAGGTGGGCTGCACGCCGGTTTCCAGCGACAGGCGCTTGAGGCCTGCGGCTTTGGCTTCGGCCAAGAGGTGATCGAGCATGGTGCGTGACAGCCCCCTGCCCCGTGCTTCGGTCAAAACATGCATGGATTTGATCTCGGCATGCGCCGCGTCGATGCGTTTGAACGCGCCCATCGCCAAGGGTTTGCCCGCGTCGCGCAGCACGAAGAAATCCACCTCGGGGATCGCCAGTTCCGAGGCATCCATCATATGAATACTTTCGGGCGGCGTATCGGCGTGCATGTCTTCGGTGTGGCGCTGCATCAGCAGCGCCAGATCCGCGCTCAGCGGGCTTTCCTTGGTGATGGTCAGGCTCATTGAGCACCCATCATATTGGTGCCGTTCACCAAGAAGCCACCTGTTGCGGTGGATTCCAGCTCCCAGACCAAAGCGCCGTTTTCGCCGGGTTTGGCCATACCTGTGGCCATTTGCAGCATCGGCGTGAACTGCCCGGTCATCTCCGGCGGGCCAGCGGCGAGCGCCTGTTCCACTGCCGTCAATCCGGTTGCGGTGACGGTGGCTTTGCCGACGGGCATCGGCGTGGCCAGGCCGGCGCTGAAGGCACCTTCATAGGTCACGGTATACAGCGGCGAGGTGATGGTGCCGGGAGCCAATGTGATATCGACCACGCCATCGGGCAGCAGGGCCGCCAGCAGCGCCTGATCCTGCTCGGGTGTGTTGGGCTTGGGATTGGCAAGATCCATAGTTTCCAACAAGATCGCCACCGGGGCCGCCAGATTGAAGCGCGAGGCTTTGAAATCAAGGCTCAGCGCCGTCGGCACCAGTTGCGCCGCCCATTCCGGCACCAGACCCGCAGGCAGGCTGAGGCCGTTCAGGGTGAAGGCTTCGCGGAACAGACCGTCGTCGACAATGCCGTTCGCCTCAAGCTCAAAGGCCATGTCGCTGAGGCCTACGGCACCCATCGGCGTGTCGACCTTAACAGCTTTCAGCGCGCCCGTGGCCGTCACATGTGCAAACAGCGGCAAGCCGTCTTTCACGATGCCCTTCAGCGTGTCTTGTTGCGCCGCAGCGGCTGCGGCATCGGGGTTGGCGACGGCGAAAGCGATCAGTTTATAGATCGCATCCGGGCGCAGACGCGCCATTTCAGATGTGCCCGATTGGCTTTCGGCGGTCAGGGTGATCGGCATCCCCATTTCCGGGATCGTCATCGTCTCGGTCAGCCCGGTGGCCTCATAGGTGCTGGATGCGTCCACACCGCCATCGGCCCCGGCTTCTGCGGTGCTGTCGAGCTTCATGCTGGCAAGGCTATAGGCGACGTTGGTCTCCGATTTGGTGTTTGGATCAATCACCTTCTCGGTCACCGCCATATCACTCGCGGTGGTGGTCGAGGTGGTGAAGGCTTGCAGCGCTTCATCAAAGGTGCCCGTGCTTTGCAGGCTGGCAATTTTCACCGCGATATCCGCCGTACCGGGCACCGACAAAGTGAAGTCAAGCGCTTGATCTTGCTCCATTTCCCATGTGCCATCACCGTTGTCGGTCAGACTGAATTCGATCGGGGTGATGGTGGTTTTCACCTCGGGCGGGGCCTTGGCGATCAGCGGTGCGAAATCGAGGGTGACATCGTAGTAATCTTCCTCGGGGGTGACGGTGACGACGCCTTCGGTGGCGCCAAGATAGGTTTGCAAGGTGGCGGTCAGGGCTTCGGCGCCCTCTGGCGTGGCTTCAGCCGAGGCAAGGCTGGCGCAGAGGCTGAGCGGAAGCGCAATAATGGCAGCATAACGCATGGGAAAACCTTTCTTTGGGTTGAAATGCAGCAGGCGAAAAGCGCCCTGAACTTGGGCGCGGGAAATGATTAATGCGTCCAGACACCGCGACGGTCGGTCGCGAAATTCTCACCATAGCCGCGCTGGCGGATCAGGGCTTTGCGCTTTTGCGGCTCAATCACATCGAATTCGATCGCATTGGCCGTAGCATAGGCTTCGGCGGCCTCACGGCTGTCAAACCGCAGCTTGACCTGCGCTTGGGTATCCGAAGAACTGGTCCAGCCCATCAGCGGATCAACTTCCCGCGCAGAATCCGGGGCGAATTCCAACACCCAACCCGTTGTTTTGGCGGTGCCAGACTGCATGGCGGTTTTGGCGGGCTGATAAATGCGGGCGCGCATGATGAAAACTCCCTGAGTGTTGGGTAGGTTTATTCCGAAATTGGCGGGAAAACGCAAGCCAGAAGGCACTGTCGGTCGATCGCGAGGGGTGTGGGTGGGGTGTGTGGTGCGACCAACCGACAGCGAAGTTTGCTGCTTGCTTGGGTAGAGTGCCGCAGGCTTCACTGCAAAACAACTATAAAGTGCACCTTTGATCTGCATTTTCGTTAAAATTGCATTGCCTTTCTTCACTTTAGCGAAAGATTGGTTAACAGATGCTTTCACAGGGCTTTGTTTTCTGCCCCCCTTCCCCGTGAACAAAAACGGAATAGATTGGGCGCTGGAGGGAATCACGGGAAGGAATCACTGTGCCCCATAACAATATGAATCTGCTGTCCGAGCGCCCCGAGGTGCTGACCCGCCCCAAGCTGGAAGGCGGGCGGCGGTTCGTTTTGAAGACCCCGTTTGAGGCGGCGGGCGATCAGCCCACGGCGATTGCCGAGTTGTCGCGCGGGGTTCTGGAAGGAGAACATGACCAAGTTTTGCTTGGGGCCACCGGCACCGGCAAGACGTTTACCATGGCGAAGGTGATCGAACAAACCCAGCGCCCGGCGATTATCCTTGCGCCGAACAAAACCTTGGCTGCGCAATTATACGGCGAATTCAAGGGCTTCTTCCCCGAAAACGCGGTGGAATACTTCGTTTCCTACTACGACTATTACCAGCCCGAGGCCTATGTCGCCCGCACCGATACCTTCATCGAGAAGGAATCCCAGATCAACGAACAGATCGACCGGATGCGCCACTCGGCCACCCGTGCGCTGCTGGAACGCGACGATGTGATCATCGTCGCCTCGGTGTCCTGCATCTACGGTATCGGCTCGGTGGAAACCTATTCGGCGATGACGCAGGATTTGCTGGTCGGGCAAAGCTATGACCAGCGGCAGATGTTGGGCGAGTTGGTGGCGCAAGCCTATAAGCGCAATGATCAGGCGTTTCAGCGCGGCTGCTTCCGGGTGCGCGGCGATTCTGTCGAAGTTTGGCCGGCCCACCTTGAAGATCGCGCATGGCGGTTTTCGTTTTTTGGCGAGGAGCTGGAGGCGATTATTGAGTTTGACCCTTTGACCGGGGCGAAAACCGACAGTTTCAAGCAAATCCGCATCTACGCCAATTCGCACTACGTCACGCCGCGCCCAACGATGAATCAGGCGGTGATCGGCATCAAGAAAGAGTTGCGGCAGACGCTGGATTTGATGGTGTCGCAGGGTAAACTGCTGGAAGCGCAACGGCTGGAGCAGCGCACCTCCTTCGATCTGGAAATGCTGGAGGCGACCGGGGTTTGCAGCGGCATCGAAAATTACTCGCGTTATCTGACGGGTCGGGCACCGGGCGAACCGCCGCCAACCTTGTTCGAGTTTATCCCCGACAATGCCATTGTTTTTGCAGATGAATCGCATGTCTCGGTGCCGCAGATCGGCGGCATGTACAAGGGCGACTTCCGCCGCAAGATGACCTTGGCCGAGCATGGTTTCCGCCTGCCGTCCTGCATGGACAACCGCCCATTGAAGTTTGAGGAATGGGACGCGATGCGCACCCAAACCGTGTTCGTCTCGGCGACCCCGGCGGCTTGGGAGATGGAGCAAACCGGCGGCGTGTTTGTCGAACAGGTGATCCGTCCGACCGGGCTGGTTGATCCGCAGATCGAAATTCGCCCCGTCGATATGCAGGTTGATGACTTGCTGGACGAAATCCGCCGTGTTGCGGCCTTGGGCCTGCGCGTGCTGGTGACGACACTGACCAAACGCATGGCCGAGGATCTGACCGAGTATTTCCACGAACAGGGCATCCGTATCCGCTATATGCACAGCGACATCGACACCATTGAACGCATTGAAATCCTACGGGATTTACGGCTGGGCGCGTTTGATGTTCTGGTCGGGATCAACCTGTTGCGGGAAGGCTTGGACATCCCGGAATGTGGCTTGGTGGCGATTCTGGACGCCGATAAAGAGGGCTTTCTGCGCTCGGAAACCTCCCTGATCCAGACCATTGGCCGCGCGGCGCGCAACTCGGATGGCCGGGTGATCATGTATGCCGACCGGATTACGGGTTCGATGGAACGTGCGATTGGCGAGACGACGCGGCGGCGCGATAAACAGATTGCGTACAATACCTTGCATGGCATCACCCCAATGACGATCAAGAAAAACGTCGAGGATGTGTTGCTGGGGATTTACCAAGGCGACACCGATCAGGCGCGGGTGACGGCGAAGATTGACCGTCCGATGCTGGGGCATAACCTTGCCAGCCATCTGGATGCGTTGCGTCTTGCGATGCGGAAGGCTGCCGAGAATCTGGAATTCGAGGAAGCGGCACGTCTGCGCGATGAGGTGAAACGGTTGGAAGCGGTGGAATTGACGATTGCCGATGATCCGCTTGCACGTCAGTCGGTGGTCGAGGAAGCCGTTGAAGACGCTGTCAAAATGTCGGGCCGTTCAACTGGGGGCCGCGCAGGGATGCGCGGCGGTAAGGCGCGGCGGCGGAAATAGATCGAAGGGTTCGGTCAGTTGCAGGTCATCGTCTCGCTGATCGCCACCTAGCGGGCGGGTGGTGACAATCTGGCTCTGCCGTTCCGCCCAATAGGCAGGGTTGCGCAGGATATCGGCGGGCAGTTTGTCCTTGAGAAACAGCCGCCGTGTCTGCATCCGCACCACGATTTCGGTCTGATTGCTGCGCAGCCGCGCACCCGGTTGCAAAAACCCCTCGCGCAGCTGATCGGCGCGGGCTTGCAGACGGGTAATCTGCTGTTTCAACTGGGCATATTCTTCAACCTGGTCCATCTGCACCTCCGTTTGGGTAACATTGGCACAGAGGTATTGACGCCGAGTTAAGGCTAAAATGCCGCGATCACCTCATACATCACCGGCTCGAAGCCTTTGCAGAGGGTGTGGATCACCCGGTTCCGCTCGCGCATTTCCGGGCTGCGCAGCATCGCCTGATAATCCTCGCGCCGCTGCCATTTCGAATAGTTGCACACCCGCGTCATCGCATCGTTCATATGCAGGCCCGCACCGATAAAGCCTTGTTGATGCCGGATAAATTCGTCGTAGGCGGCTTGCAGTTTTTCCATCAGATCATGGGCGGTGGCGGGGGTCATCTCAAAGGTGGTGATGATGGTTTGGCCTTGGAAGCTGGCGGAGATATCGGTCATGTCGGGCTCCTTTTCAGCAAGGCTAGGGGCTTGGCCTGAGTCGGGCAAGGGACTTGGCAGCGCCGGGTTTTCGCGGCATGGTGGGGCAGGTATAAAAAGGCGTGCGATATGAAGATCTTAGACCCGAATGATCCGTTCTTTGCCAAGGCTTGGGTGCGGTGGGTGACCTGTGTTTTACCAATGCTGTGGGGGCTGGTGGAGTTCTATTACAACAGCCCCGGTTGGGGGATTTTGTTCGTGGCAGCAGGGGCTTACGCGTTTTATATGTTGATCCTCAAGGCTTCGGACAACGGATAGAGCCGCGCATTTCGCCGGAATCGCCTGTGAGCGAGGATTCGCGCAGTTTGCAGCCTGTCACCTCGGGGATCAGGGCGATCATTTGGGCGCGGATATCATCGTGCTCGCCGCGTTTGGCATAGCCTTGGCGGATCACCTCGACGCGCTTTTCGGTATAGAAAACCGTGTATTGGTGGTCGTCTCGGGTGAGGTCAACCCGCTTGGCATGGAAGAATTCTGGGGCAGGTTGGGCACCGCAGGCGCAGAGGATCAGCAGGGGGATGAGGGCTTTCATGCCTTCAGTTTGGCGGGATTTGGTTAAGCCTTGGTTAACGGCGGTGTTTCGCCGGGGTGTGAAAGCGAGGGAACCGGGGTGGGGTTGGCGCGTTAGCTGGTATCAGCCAATTTCATAGGAGGCTTCCATGACCATCAAATCTTACATCCTCGTCGGTATCGCGGCGTTTGGGCTCTCGGGCTGCTTGGAAAACGACGCCCAGCGCGGCTTGGCGGGC
The DNA here is from genome assembly GCA_043743975.1 of Cypionkella sp. GTDB lineage: Bacteria > Pseudomonadota > Alphaproteobacteria > Rhodobacterales > Rhodobacteraceae > Cypionkella. The sequence goes on along the minus strand of JAYTVN010000024.1, from coordinate 126,609 downwards.
GCGGCAGGCGGTGCGGTGATCGCAGGGGCCACGGGCGGCAATGCCGTGACGGGCGCTGTTATCGGCGGCGCGGGCGGCTATTTCTGCCGCGACCTGAACGTGCCGGGTTGCCGGAATAAGTGAGGGTTTGGGTGAGGGGCGGGTGAAGTGGCCCGCCTTTTTTTATTCAGAGCATGGCTTCAATCGTATCGGTAAGTGCCTAGTCTAAAGACTATTTAGGCCAGCCCTGTAAATTATCGATTTCATCCTCTAATATTGACAAAGCCCCCACTATTCCATATCGATCTGCATTCTTATAGAACCGCTTTCTGAAATTATTCTCAGTGAATTTGGCTGTTATTGAATTAAATGGTAATAGTCCAAAAAATCGAACCAATATGCCAGTTGCACTACAAACGAGAATACACCCATAGACGAAGCTCCAATTAACTCTTTCGGCCAATCCGTATGCCGAAGAAATTATTACGAATGGTATTAGAGCTACAAGAGCCGTTAATTGAATTGCGCAAGGCATGAACACAGCTACAGCCAGAATGTAACTCCAACTAACGGATACCTGTTGAGATTTAAGGCTATCCGTCCATATTTGCATTGGATTCATTGATCTTTTAAAAAGAAATTTTTTGATACCCGACGGGTCAAGTTCAGGCTTCTGCTTCAAAAGTCCAAGCATGACTCGTCGCAATGTCGATCTTTCAACTTCCTGCGCAAAATAAGTAATATTGAGCAGAGAAAGAATAATCAGTGAAACCGAAAGTACTATATCAGAACTTTTAAACACAAAAACAGAAATATTGATTTCTTGATTTATGCCAACATAGGTAGCGGTTATAAAAGCAAAAAGTATCAGTTCTAGCCTGCCTATTTCAGATAGGAAAGTGTTGTGTTTATCCATTAAAATTTTAAGAAAATCGAACTCGTTAGATGAGACTTCAGAAAGAGACAATTCTTTTATTAATGCGGCGGCGGCATAGTCTATTACCGATTCTCGACGCACATCCAGCCGTTTAAAGACTGCCGTGAGCCTTTTATGAATCGACTTGGCTTGGGCTTTTTCGTCGTCATCAATGTTGGGCTTCCGGTAAAACAAATCCATAAACTCCCTGCAAATTCTGACCTCAAAAATCAAATCTGAAACGGTTTAAGCTCGCCCCATCCTGCACTGTGTGGGCACGCGAATGGTTTCACCATTCTCTTTCGCCCACCCGCGTTAAAAATGGACAGCCTTAGCTGTTCATTTTTAACGCGCTAATAAACGCCTCCTGCGGAATCTCCACCTTGCCAAACTGCCGCATCCGCTTTTTCCCTGCCTTCTGCTTCTCCAGCAGTTTCTTCTTCCGGGTGGCGTCGCCGCCGTAGCATTTGGCGGTGACGTCTTTGCGCATCGCCGACAGCGTCTCACGCGCGATCACGCGGGCGCCGATGGCGGCCTGAATTGGGATTTTGAACATGTGGCGGGGGATCAGGTCTTTCAGTTTTTCAACCATGGCGCGGCCGCGGGCTTCGGCGCGATCGCGGTGGACCATCATCGAAAGGGCGTCGACGGGTTCCTCATTCACAAGAATCGACATTTTGACAAGGAAATCTTCACGATATTCCGAGATGCTATAGTCAAAGGAGGCATAGCCCTGCGTGACCGATTTCAGGCGGTCGTAGAAATCGAACACCACTTCGGCCAGCGGCAGATCGTAGACCACCATGGCGCGCGACCCGGCATAGGACAGGTCCATCTGGATGCCACGGCGGTCTTGGCAGAGTTTCAGCACGTCGCCGAGGTAGTCGTCGGGGACCATGATCGTGGCCTTGATCCGGGGCTCCTCGATATGGTCGATATAGGTGAGGTCGGGCATGTCGGCGGGGTTGTGCAGGTCTTGCACGGTGCCGTCTTTCATATGCAGTTTGAAGACCACCGAGGGGGCTGTGGTGATCAGATCGATGTCATATTCGCGTTCCAAGCGGTCACGGATGACTTCGAGATGCAGCAGGCCAAGGAAGCCGCAGCGGAAGCCGAAGCCGAGGGCGGCGGAGGTTTCCATCTCGGTGCTGAAGGACGCGTCGTTGAGCGAGAGTTTCTCGATGGCGTCGCGCAGGGCTTCGAATTCGGCGGCATCGACCGGGAACAGGCCGCAGAATACCACGGGTTGCGCGGGTTTGAAGCCGGGAAGCGCCTCGGTACAGCCTTTGCGTTCGTGGGTGATGGTGTCGCCGACGCGGGTGTCGCGGACTTGTTTGATGCTGGCGGTGAAGATGCCGATTTCGCCCGGCCCGAGTTCGGCGATGTCGACCATCTGGGGTTTCAGGACCGAGAGTTTGTCGATGCCGTAGACCGCGTTGGTTTGCATCATGCGGACGCGGTCGCCCTTTTTCATGGTGCCGTCCATGATGCGGACCATGACGACGACGCCGAGGTAGGCGTCATACCAGCTGTCGACCAGCATGGCTTTCAAGGGCGCGTCGCGGTCGCCTTTCGGGGCGGGCAGGCGGGTGACGATGGCCTCCAACACCTCGGGGATGCCGAGGCCGGATTTGGCGGAGATCAGCACGGCATCGGAAGCATCAAGGCCGATCACGTCTTCGATCTGCTGGCGGATGCGGTCGGGCTCGGCTGCCGGAAGGTCGATTTTGTTCAGGACGGGGACGATTTCATGGCCGGCGTCGAGGGCTTGGTAGACGTTGGCGAGGGTTTGCGCCTCGACGCCTTGGCTCGCGTCCACTACCAGCAACGAGCCTTCCACGGCGCGCATCGAGCGGCTGACTTCGTAGGCGAAGTCAACGTGGCCGGGGGTGTCGATCAGGTTCAGGATGTAGGTTTTGCCATCCTTCGCCGGATATTCGATCCGCACCGTGTTGGCCTTGATGGTGATGCCGCGCTCGCGCTCGATATCCATGCTGTCCAGCATCTGCGCCTTCATATCGCGCGCAGCCACCGTGCCGGTCATCTGAATGAGCCGGTCGGCGAGGGTGGATTTACCGTGGTCGATATGGGCCACGATGGAGAAGTTGCGGATGAGATCAAGCTGGGTCATGCGCGCGATATAGCTTGGTTTGGGGGGGGCGGGAAGGGGGTTGTGGAGTGTGGGGTGTGTCCACGCGTGGACAGAAGGTGTGGATATGGAATTTCAAGGGGTTAGCTGGGGGTGGTTAGGGATTTGTTAAGGGTTAGACCAAACCACTCACACACCCTCACCCGCCACCCGACAATAGAACCCAAGCTTTCGCTCGCGGCTCTTTAGTCGCGACAGTCGCGGTGCTCACCAACCAAATGGCTTGTGAGTGATTGCCATTGGTCGTTCATAATAAGTGTCGAGCAAACCACTTTGATGTGCGAGCAGCCATCAATGCCTTTAATCGTATTTCGTATCGCCGGTCGAATTGATTTCGGCATCCACGGGCTGAGTGTAATGCGGTCGATCCAATCAAGCTGTATAGGGAAATTCTTAAAATTCTCCACATTTCCTTGAGCTTCATAGATGAATCGATACTCTCTTTCAGCTTTATATGGCAATCGCTTTAAGAAAGGCAAATCAGCAGCGGTCAAATCTTTGTCGTTTTTCAGATCGACAACACGCATGTACTTAACTGCTCCGTGTCGTGTATTTTCAAATTTTTCAAATGCATTTATCAGCTTGTCTTTGTCAAAATCTATTCTAACACCTTCTGTTCCATGCGAAAACACATACCAGTGATGGTAGGTATCAATAGCTTCAGTGAAGCAAACGGCGAGAGTAGTATCGAACTTCTTTACTTTCTTATATTCCGCCATAAAATGTGAATCATTCCGATCATCCCGAGTTACTGGATTCAGCAGCGTAATGGATTTGGTCTCAAGTATGTTCAATGCAGCCGCAAGTTTTGTATATCGACGAAGCTTGATCATTTCATTAATCGAGGCATTTTTCTGTTTTTTCATAAATCTCAGCCAAATGTTATCTTTGTGCCATACTATCAACCAAAGCAGAGCCATTCAACTTCCAATGCGCATTCGCCGTAGTGTTCACTAACGGGTTTGGATCGAGGTGGCGCGTGCGGAATCCGGCGGGTGGCACAGGCATCTTGAAAAATCCCGCGCTTGCTCCCATACTGATTCCAGATAATGATCTGCGGCTGAGGGCAACCCGGTCGTGGGCGGGCAGAGGCAGAGCGATGAAAAAATCTATCCTGTGGGCGGCCAGTCTGGCCGTGTTAAGTCTGGGCGTGGCGCTTCCGGCGATGAGCCGTTTCGCCAGCGCCGGGCCGATTGAGAATGCGTGCAACCGCTCTGAGCGCAAGGCGGCCAATCGCCAGCTTTGTGCCTGCATCCAACAGGTTGCCGATATGACGCTGAAGGGTGGCGATCAGCGCCGCGCGGTGGCGTTCTTCAAGGACCCCGAGAAAGCGCATAAGGTCTGGATGTCGAAAACCGAAAGCGACGATGCGTTTTGGGAGCGCTATAAGGCGTTCGGCGCACAGGCGCAGGCCTATTGCGGTGGGTGATTTTAGCGCGCCTCGTCAGGCTTGAGCGGATGGCGGGGTGAACCCCGCCCTACCGACCGAATTGATAGGTTTTGACATGGGCAGGTATGTCGATGTTAGGGCTGAGATTTGGGTCGGGGATCGGCGTGCCCATGGTCAGTTGGATCGGCAGAAGGCCAGCCCAGACCGGGGTGTTCATATCCTCTGGCGGATCGGTGGGCATGCCTGTGCCGATTTTGGCAGAGGCCTCGCTCAGCGGCAGGCTTAGAATTGCGGTGGCTTTCAGTTCTTGCGCGGTCATTGGGCGCAGCTGATCCCAGCGGCCGGGGAACATTTGTTCCATCATTACCCGCAAAGCCTCGGCTTTCTCGGCAGCACCCGTCACAGCGCGGGCTTCACCGAACACCATCACCGCGCGGAAATTTACCGAATGTTCCAGCCCGGACCGCGCCAGCACCATGGCATCGGTCAGGGTGACGGTGACGCAGACTTGCGCGTCTTTTGCCGTGCGCTGCGTGCGGCTGGCTGACGAGCCGTGCCAGTAGATATGATCACCGATGCGCCATTGCAGGGTAGGGATCACGATGGGCGCGCCGTCTTTGACATAGCCGACATGGGCGACGGGCATCGCATCGAGGATCGCGTCAATGGTGGCGCGGTCGTAGGCGGCTTTCTCATGCATCCGGCGGGCGCGGCTGCGGTCGGTTGGGGCTTTCGGATCGGTCATCTTGTATTTGCTCTTTTTGAAATACTCCCGCCGGAGGCATACGCGGCTGGCTTCGGGAGCCTCCGGCGGGGATATTTATCGCCAATGTGAAAGGGGTCGTGCGGAGTTTGGTTAACGGAAGGCGGGGCCGTGTGACCAGAGCGTCAGCGACCAGCGGGTGCCAGCGGTGAGCGGGGTGACGCGGTGCAGGGTGAAGCTGGGGAAGATGGTGGCGGTGCCACGGGTGCGGGGGGCTTGGGTGATGTTGCTGTCGGGGCGGAGTTCCAGCGTGCCGCCTTCGTAAGCAGCGGGGTCGGAGAGTTGCACCACGATGGTGAGTTTGCGTTTGGCGGCCCATTGGCCTGCGCCGATGTCGGAATGCCAGTCGAAATGGCCCATCCGTTCGGCGGTATAGCGGGCGACTTGTGGGCTTTCGCCGAAATCGGACAGATCAAACTGGAAGGCATCGCGGTTGGCTTGCGCGGTGAGGAGGATCATGCGGTCGAGCGCCCATGCCGCCTCAGCGATATCATCCAGCCATGCAATCTCGGCGCGGCGGATGGTATGGGCGGTGGTGCCGCGCACGAGGCCCGCGTCTTTCAGGTGATGTGCGGCGATCAGCGCGATCAGATCGTCACATTCGGACGGGGAAAGCGCGTCGGGGACAAAGACATAGGGGGTCATGGCGGCCTTTATGCGGGCGGGGCTGAGGCGCCCCGCCCTGTGCTATCAGTTCGCCGGGGCGGGTTCCATGCTGCTGTGATCCATGCCTTGCATATCGCCCATCGCGGCGGCGGCGGGTTTGCGGGCATTGTCGACGGGCACGTCAACTTCGACGACGCCCGCATGTTCAAAGGTCAGCGTCAGGTGGATGGTGTCGCCATCCTTGAGGTCTTGTTTGAGGCCCATCAGCATGATGTGGTCGCCACCGCGCTGCAGCGCGTGGCTTTGCAGGGCGGCGACGGGAACGCCTTTGGGCACGGCGTCCATGCTCATCACGCCATCAGCGCTTTCGGTGTGGGTGTGCATCTCGACCTTTTCGGCGACATCCGAGGCGACGCCGATCAGGCGGTCGTCGACATCAGCGTGGTTCATGATCTCTAGGAAAATCGCCCCAGAGGCCCCGATGCCGCCGTTGGTGCGGGCATAGGGGTTTTCAATATGAACGCCTTGATGGGCGAAGGCGGGGGCAGCGCAGAAGATCGCAGCAGCGGCGATCAGGGATTGGAGGCGCATGGGGTTTCCTTTGCGGTTGATCAGGGAGAAGTCGGATCAGGCAAAGGCGGGCGGATCACGGGCGGATTGTGGTGGGGTGGTGGTGCTGGCCCGGTCGGGCGCGGGCAACGGATGCGGCGGCGTGGTGGCGGTGTTATGGTGGGCAAGTTGGGTCAGATCAGGCAGCAGCGCGGCGGTGGCTGCGGTGCAATCGGGGCAGCGGTGCGGGCTGTCGATCGGCTTGCCGGTGGCATCCAGCGTGATGGTGGTGAGGCCAGAGCCTGCGGCGCTGTCCAAGCAGATCAGCATTTGCTGCGCGCCTTGCATCTCGGCATGCATCACCGCCGCGTTGACCGAATTGGCCGCGAGGGTGAGGGCAAGCAGAAGGGCGCACAGGCTGCGGATCATCGCCAAGGGTTTAGCGCAAGCGGCCGGGCGGGGAAAGGCGACAGTTTGTCCGCCCTGCCCTATCGCCCACGCAAAAGGCCCCGCTTGTTTCCAAGCGAGGCCTTTACGTTGAGCGGCGCAAGATCAGGCGGTGGCCTGAGCCTTGGCAATCTCTTTCTTGATCTTCAGCGCGTCGAGCGACAGATCTTCGTCCTTGGCTTTCGCCATGAACGCGTCCAGACCGCCCCGGTGATCGACGGTGCGCAGAGCCGCAGCCGAGATCTTCAGCGAGAAGGATTTGCCCAGAACGTCAGAGATCAGGGTGACCTGATTGAGGTTCGGCAGGAAGCGACGACGGGATTTGTTGTTGGCGTGGCTGACAGTGTTGCCAGACATCGGGCCTTTGCCAGAGAGTTCGCAGACGCGAGACATGGTCTATTTCCTTGTCAGTTTAAGACGAATAGGCAGCCACCCGGAGGGCAGCACCCGAATTTGATTTCGGGCATTTACGGGTAATCCGGGGGCGCGTCAAGCGTGCAAGGTGATAAAAGCCCGGCAAAACGCCCAAGGTCCACGCGGTTTTCGCAGAAAAGGTCGCGAAAATTCCACAAGCGGCACAAGGGTTTGTCCCCTGCCCTGCCCGATTCTGGCGGCTTTGGCCACAACCACACCCTGCAAGATTTGCACTTGCGTCACGGATTTATCACAACCCCCTGAGAAAGTTCACGGAATCTGCCAAATTTACACCACAATTTCGGCTCATTTGACATAATCGAGATGCAAATAGACCTGGGCGCGGGATCCAGGCAAACGAGCAGAGCAGCGCAGTGGCAAATATTACCGGAACCGCGGGGAATGATTCCCTTCTCGGGACGACTCTGTCCGATACCATATCGGGCTTGGGCGGAGACGATACCCTTGACGGCGGCAGCGCCGCTGACACGCTGTATGGCGGCGATGGCAATGACCTGATCTATGGCGGCAATGATCTGCTGCTGTCCGTCGCTGACAAGCTTTACGGCGGCGATGGCAATGACACGCTGATCGGCAATGCCGGGGCTGACCTGCTGGACGGCGGCACAGGCATTGATACTGCGGATTACAGCAGTTCAGGCGCGGCTGTCACGGTTTCGCTGGCGACGGGTGTGGGCTCGGGCGGTGATGCGGCTGGCGATACTTTGACTGGCATCGAAAATCTCGTGGGCTCTGCCTATGCCGATAAACTGACCGGAGACGCTGGTGACAACGTTCTCTATGGCGCGGTGGGGGCGGATAGTCTGGTCGGCGGCGCGGGCAATGACAGCCTATATGGCGGCAATGACAGTGATACGCTGATTGGCGGCACGGGCGCTGATCAGCTGGATGGCGGCGCGGGGTCGGATGATGTGGATTATTCCGCCTCCGGCACAGCGGTTAACATTGATCTGACGGCAGGCACAGGCTTGGGCGGCGACGCGCAGGGCGATGTTCTAGTCAACATCGAGGATGTGATCGGCACCGGCTTTGCCGATACAATCGCCGGATCAAGCGCTGCCAACATGCTGTATGGCGCTGCGGGTGCCGACAGCCTATTTGGCGGTGCGGGCAATGACAGCCTGTATGGCGGCAATGACAATGATGTGCTGGTGGGCGGTCTGGGCAGTGACCTGATCGACGGCGGCGCGGGCACAGATACCGCCGATTATTCAGCCGCGACGGCGGCGGTGGCGGCCAGCCTGACCAGCGGTACGGGCACGGCGGGCGAGGCTACGGGCGATAGCTTTACCAGCATTGAGAACCTTGCGGGATCGGGCTTTGACGACACTCTGGTGGGTGACGGCAATGCCAACGCTTTGTATGGGGCGGCGGGCAATGACAGCCTAAACGGGGCTGCCGGGGCGGACAGCCTTTATGGTGGGCTTGGCAACGACACGCTGATGGGTGGTGCGGGCAGCGATCTGTTGGATGGTGGTGCTGGCATTGATGCGGCGGATTACACCACCGCGACCGCAGCGGTTTCGGTTTCACTGGCGACAGGCTTGGGGTCAGGGAACGATGCGGGCGGCGATACGCTGGTGGGTATCGAGAATATCATTCGGCTCAGATTACGCCGATACGCTGACCGGGGATGGCGGCGATAACGTGCTCTGGGGTGGTCTGGGCAACGACAGCCTGTCGGGCGGCGCGGGCAATGACAGCCTTTACGGTGGCACCGGCAACGACATTCTGATCGGCGGCGCGGGGGCTGATCTGCTGGATGGCGGTGCGGGCACCGATGATGTGGATTACACCGCATCCGGCGCTGCGGTGACGATTGATCTGGCGGCGGGCACCGGTCTGGGCGGCGATGCGCAGGGCGATGTTCTGATCAGCATCGAGGATGTGATCGGCTCGGCCTATGCCGACAGCATCACCGGATCGACAGCCACCAACATGCTGTATGGCGCGGCGGGCGCGGATTGGTTGGATGGTGGGGCCGCAAATGACACGCTCTATGGCGGCAATGACAACGACACGCTGGTGGGCGGTGCCGGGTCGGACAGCCTGTTTGGCGGCGCGGGCACTGATACCGCCGATCACAGCACGGCGCTTGCGGGGGTGGCAGCCAGCCTGACCACCAATACCGGCACGGCGGGCGATGCCAGTGGTGACGTTTTCAACACGATTGAGAATCTGGCAGGCTCGGCGTTCAACGACACGCTGGTGGGCGATGGCAATGCCAATGCGTTGTACGGCGCGGCGGGTGCCGACAGCCTGTCGGGCATGGCGGGCGTTGACAGCCTCTATGGTGGCGACGGCAACGATACGCTGATTGGCGGTGCCGGGGCAGACGTGATGGACGGCGGCTTGGGGATTGATACGGCGGATTATTCTGCCGCAGCGTCGGCTGTGACGATCAATCTGGCCACCAATGTCAACTTAGGCGGCGATGCGGCGGGCGACAGTCTGAGCAGCATCGAGGTGGTGATCGGTTCTGCCTATAACGACAGTCTGACCGGGGATGCGGGTGCCAACCTGCTGGATGGCGGCGCGGGCAATGACACGATCGCGGGCGGCGCGGGCGCGGATACGCTGATTGGTGGCACTGGCACCGATACGGCGGATTATTCGACCTCGGGTGCGGCGGTGGCGATTTCGCTGGCGGCGGGTACGGCCTCGGGCGGTGATGCGCAGGGCGATGTTCTGAGCGGCTTTGAGAACCTGATCGGCTCGGCCTATAACGACACGTTGACCGGGGATGCGGCGGCCAACGCGTTAAGCGGGGCGGATGGCAACGATCTGCTCTATGGTGCTGCGGGGATCGACAGCCTCTATGGCGGCACCGGCAATGACACGTTGTTTGGCGGCACGGGCAATGACGGTCTGGATGGTGGCGCGGGCGCGGATGTGCTGAACGGCGGTGCCGGGATGGACTTTATTGACTATTCCGCCAGCAACGCGGCGGTGTCGATCAACCTCACAACTTGGACCGCGCTTTACGGCGATGCGCAGGGCGATCAGCTGGCTGGCACCGATGGGGTGATCGGCTCGGCGTTCAATGACACCATCATTGGTTTTGACGATCAGGGTCTGTCTGGCGATGTCTATACCAACATCTTCTATGCTGGCGGCGGCGACGATTACCTCGACGGCAAGGGCAGCAATGACATCCTCTATGGCGGGTCGGACAATGACTCGGTCTATGGCGGCACGGGCGATGATGCGAGCTATGGCGGCACGGGCAACGATCAGATCTATGCGGGCGACGGCAATGACAGCTCTTACGGCGAGAGCGGCAATGATCTGGTCTATGGCGGGGCGGGCAATGACACCGCCGATGGCGGCGATGGCAACGACAGCGTTTATGGCGACGCGGGCGAGGATTTGGTCAGCGGCGGCGCGGGCAATGATCTGGCCTATGGCGGCGATGGCAATGATCTGGTCGACGGTGGCGACGGCGATGATACGACCTATGGCGATCTCGGCAATGACAGCGTCGGCGGTGGGCTTGGCAATGACATTGTCTACGGCGGTGACGGCAATGACGCGGTCGATGGTGGCGACGGCAACGACAGCGTATCCGGCGATGCAGGCAACGATCTTGTCTACGGGGGAGCGGGCAACGATTCCGCTTACGGCGGCACCGGCGATGATACGGCGGATGGCGGCGCGGGAGATGACTCTGTCTCTGGCGATGCGGGCAATGACACCGTGCTGGGCGGGATCGGCAATGACTCTGTCTACGGCGGCGATGGCAATGACTCGGTCGATGGTGGCGACGGCAATGACAGCGTCTCCGGCGATGCGGGCAACGATCTGGTTTCTGGCGGGGCGGGCAATGATCTGGTCTATGGCGGTCTGGGCAATGATACGCTCGACGGCGGCACTGGCAACGATCTGGTCTATGGCGGCGATGGCAATGATCTGGTCGACGGTGGCGACGGCAATGACTCTGTGTTTGGCGAGGCGGGCAACGACACCCTGCTGGGCGGCGCGGGCAATGACACGCTTTACGCGGGCGATGGCAACGACAGCGCCGATGGCGGGCTGGGCGATGACACGGTTTACGGCGATCTGGGCAATGACACCGTCGGTGGTGGCGCGGGCAACGATCTGGTCTATGGTGGCGACGGCAATGACAGCGTCGACGGTGGCGATGGCAATGACTCGGTCGATGGCGGCACGGGCAACGACAGCCTGTTCGGCGGTTTGGGCAATGACACGCTGCAGGGTGGCGACGGTGAGGACAGTCTTGACGGCGGCGCGGGCAATGACAGCCTCTATGGCGGCATTGGCAATGACACGCTGTTTGGCGGGCTGGGCAATGACACGTTGGACGGTGGTACCGGCAATGACACGCTGACGGGCGGCGACGGCAATGATCTGATCATCGGCGGCGAGGGCGGCGATCTGATCTATGGCGGCGCGGGTTCGGATACGCTGGTTGGTGGCTTTGGCGCCGATACGATCTATGCGGGTGCCGGCGATATCGTCGACGGCGGCACCAGCGGCACCGACTGGGATGTGCTGGATTTGACCGGACAAGCGCCGTTCAAGATCATCCGCGATCCGTTGAACCATCTGAACGGCGTGGTGAATTTCTACGATGGCGCGGGCCATCTGATCGGCACGCTAACCTTCACCAATATCGAAAGCATCGTGTCGTGCTTCACCCCCGGCACATTGATTGCGACGCCAGCGGGTGAGGTTGCGGTTGAGGCGCTGCGGGTCGGCGATCTGGTGGCGACGCGCGACAATGGCATTCAGGAAATCCGCTGGATCGGCTCGCGCCGGATCACGCGGGAAGAATTGCGCGTCGATGAAAGCTTGCGACCGATCCTGATCCGGGCCGGAGCCTTGGGACATGGCTTGCCGGAAGCCGATATGATGGTGTCGCGCCAGCACCGCATGCTGATCAGCGGGCCGCGCGCCGAATTGCTGTTTGGCAGCGATGAGGTTTTGGTGCGGGCGCAGCATCTTTTGAGCCTGCCGGGCGTCTCGGTGGCCGATGTCGAGGCCGTCACCTATCTGCACATCCTGTTTGACCGCCACGAGGTGATCTTGGCCGATGGCGCATGGAGCGAAAGCTTCCAGCAGGGCGATCGCACCATGGGCGGCATGGATGCGGATCAACGGGACGAGATCTACAAGATCTTCCCCGAACTGGCGCAAAGCGGCAAACTCGCGCAGTTCGAGGCGGCGCGTCCGACGCTGAAATCCTTTGAGGCAAGGGTGTTGCTGGCGGCCTAGTGAAACGTTGCATAGCCAGAGCACTGGCGATCGGATTTGAAGGCCAAAATCAGGGGAAATCTCCGATAAAGCGGTTTGCGTTTTATCTGGCGCAGGAAACATCACAATTCGCGCAGGTCTTGGCGCGCATTGTGACTCAAGATAAATGCAAACCGCTCTCAGGTCGCTGATGCGACATGCCGGGATTATGGGGCAACCAAAAAAATGGGGCCGGCCGAACGGCCCGCCCCATTTCTCGACGTAAGCTGCAGCGCGCGGCGGGATGCCGCGATCTGGATCAAATGATCAGGAACTCATCCACACCGAAGCCCGCCCGATTGGCCCCAACATTGGCAAACACCTCGCCGTCGGCACCGCCGACCCCGTCCGCGTCATAGATGAGATTGCCAGTGTCGGTTTCATAGATGATGTGGTCAGTGGCCTGCTCTGCAAGCCCGGTCAGGTTGGCGACAAAATTCTCTGCCGCCAGCGCTCCCGGCGCCAGCGCTGCAAACACCGCGTCCTCCAGTTGGATCAGATCATCCGCCGAGACATAACCGATGATCCTGTCGCTGTTCGCCGCCCCAACCGCCGCGTTGAACACGAACACATCCGCCCCCGCACCGCCGGTCAGCACGTCGATGCCTGCACCACCAGACAGCGTATCGTCGCCGATGCCGCCGTAGAGTCTGTCGCTGCCATCGCCACCGTAGACCCTGTCGTTGCCGAAGCCGCCGTAGGCGCGATCTCTGCCCTCGCCGCCATAGGCCGTATCGTTGCCAGCACCACCGTAAAGACTGTCATTGCCGAAGCCGCCGGACAGCGTGTCATTGCCAGCGCCTGCGGTGATGCTGTCATTACCCGCCATACCCGACAGAAGGTTGTCACTGGCGTTGCCGACCATCACGTTGGCGTTCAGGTTGCCGGTGCCGTTGATCGCCGCCGTGCCGTTCAGCGTCAGGTTTTCCAGCGTATCAGCAAGGGTGTAGCTGACCGACGAGAACACCAGATCGGTGCCAGCGTTGGCCAATTCGACCACCACATCGTTCAGCGAGTCGACATAGTAAGTGTCGCTGCCAAGGCCGCCGATCAACGAGTCATTTCCGGTGCCGCCGTTCAGCGTGTCGCCCCCCGAGCCGCCGTCCAGCGTGTCGTTGCCCGCCATGCCGTTCAGGAGATTGGCGCCGCCGTTGCCCGTTATCACGTTGGCCCCAGCGTTGCCAAAGCCGTCCAGACCCGACGCGCCCGTCAGAACCAGATTCTCAAGGTTCACAGACAGCGTCCAGTCCACCGTGCTGCTGACGGTATCGGTGCCACTGCTGGCGGACTCGGTGATGGTGTCGTTCAGCGAGTTGACGAAGTACAGATCGTCACCTGCGCCACCAAACAGCGCGTCATTGCCGCCAGCTCCGGTTGCCCCTCCGTCGAGCGTATCGTTGCCCGCGCCGCCGTAGACGCTGTCATTGCCCGACTCGCCGGACAAGAGGTTGTTGCCGTGGCCTTCAAGGTCTGCAGAGCCCAGCAGGTTCAGGTTTTCGGTATAGGACAGCAGCGTCCAGTTGACGGTTGCGTCCACCGTGTCGGTGCCGCCCGTGCTGGTTTCCACGGTTTTGTCGGTGACACTGTCAATGATATAGCGATCATCGCCATCACCGCCGGTCAGCGAGTCATTGCCCACGCCGCCATCCAGCGTGTCATTGCCAGCGCCGCCGTTCAGCACGTCATTTCCGGCCAGACCGGACAGCAGGTTCGCACCGCTGTTGCCCGTCAAGACGTTGGCCACAGCGTTGCCGGTGCCCGTCAGACCCGTGGTGCCCAGCAGGGTCAGGTTTTCAAAGTTGCTGAGCAGGGTATAGCTGAACGTGGTCTGCACGGTGTCGATGCCTTCATCGAAGTTCTCCAGCATCACATCATTGGCGTTGTCGAGAATGAAGATATCGTTGCCGATGCCGCCGATCAGGCTGTCATTGCCCACACCGCCGTCCAGAGTATCGCCGCCCGCACCGCCGTAGATGGTATCGTTGCCTGCCAGACCTTGCAGCACGTTCTGCCCGCCGTTGCCGGTGATGGTGTTGGCCGCCGCGTTGCCGATGGCGTCGATGCTGGCCGCGCCATTTTGCACCAGGTTCTCGATATTGGCGCTCATCGTCCAGTCTGCCCCGGTGATGACGGTATCGTTGCCTTCGCCGGTCAGCTCGATGACCACATCCGTGGTGGCGTTGATGGTGTAAGTATCGTCGCCAACGCCGCCAACCACCGAGTCATTGCCGATGCCGCCATCCAAGCTGTCATTGCCCACACCGCCATAGAGGGTGTCGTTGCCCGTACCGCCGGTCATGTAGTTGTTGCCGCTATTGCCGGTCATAATGTTGTCAGAGGTGTTGCCCGTGGCGTTGATATTGGCAGTACCCGACAGGATCAGATTTTCAACGTAGCGGTCCATGGTGATGGTGACCGAGCTTTCCATCGTGTCGGTGCCGCCATCCACCAGCTCGATAATCTCGTCGCCCGCACCGTCAACGTAGTAATAGTCATTGCCAGTGCCGCCAGTCAGGTCGTCCGAACCGGTGCCGCCATTCAGCGTATCATCGCCTGCGTTGCCGATCAGGGTGTCGTTGCCCTCCAGCCCCGACAGCAGGTTGTTGCCCGCATTGCCGGTGATCAGGTTGGCGACGGTGTTGCCGGTGCCGCTGAGGTTGCCGGTGTTGTCCAGCAACAGGTTTTCAAAGTTGGTGGCCAAGGTCCAGTTGATCGTGGTTTGAACCGTGTCGGTGCCCTCGGCGGCGAGTTCGACCAGCACGTCATTCAGGCTGTCGACTTGGTAGAGATCGCTGCCCTTGCCGCCGATCAGGCTGTCGTTGCCGGTGCCGCCGTCCAGCACATCGCCACCATCCATACCATAGATGGTGTCGTTGCCCGCCAAGCCGAGCAGGGTGTTCTTGCCCATCGTGCCCGGGCTGCTGTCGCCGCTGTTGCCGATCAGGATGTTGTCCAGCTCGTTGCCCGTGCCGTTGACATCCAGCGACCCGGTCAGGGTCAAACGCTCGATATTCGCGCCAAGGATGAAGTCGACCGAGGACGAGACCAGATCGTTGCCTTCGCTGGCGTTCTCGGTGATCACTTCCGCGGCTGAGCCGACGACATAGCTGTCATCGCCCGCGCCGCCGATCATGGTGTCATTTTCACCACCGCCGTCGAGCGTGTCATTGCCAGCGCCCCCGGTCAGTACGTTGACGAAAGCGTCCCCCGTCAACGAGTCGTTGAAGGCCGAGCCGATCAGGTTCTGGATGCCGAACAGGCGGTCGCCTTGCGCATCGCCGCCCGACCCAGTCGAGCCCGACACCACCGAAACGGTCACAGCCGCCGACGAGGCCGAATAATCAACCGTGTCCACACCCGCGCCGCCATCAAGGCTGTCGTTCAGCGCGCCGCCCGAGATGATGTTGTCGCCAGTATTGCCGACGATGGTGTCGATGAAGTTCGAGCCGATGACGTTTTCGATCGCAACCAGCGTATCCGCGCCGTCGCCGCCCGTCGCCAGACCCGTGGTGAGGTTGACGCTGGCCGCTGCCGTGGCCGCCGCATAGCTGACCGTATCCAGATCCGCGCCGCCGTCGATGCGGTCGTTGCCGGTGCCGCCCAGCAGCACGTCATTGCCTGCACCGCCATAAAGGCTGTCGTTGCCTGCAAGGCCGCTCAGCAGGTCATTGCCTGCGTTGCCGGTCAGGGTGTTGGCATTGGCATCGCCGGTCAGCGTGTCGTCAAAGGCCGAGCCGTTGACGTTTTCAAAGTTCACGATGGTGTCGCCCGTCGCATCGCCGCCGGTGGCGGTGTTGGCGGTCAGGCTGACGGTGACGGCAGCCGACGAAGCGCTGTAATCGACGCTGTCCGAGGTGCCCGCGCCGCCGTCCATCACGTCATTGCCTGCGCCACCTGCGATCAGATCGTTATCGGCGCCGCCGAACAACTGATCGTTGCCGGCGTTGCCAGTCAGCACGTTGGCATTGGCATCGCCCGTCACGACGTCGTCAAAGGCCGAGCCGTTGACGTTTTCAAAGTTCACGATGGTGTCGCCGGTGGCATCGCCGCCCGTGGCGGTGTTGGCCAGCAGGTTGACGGTCACAAGCGCCGAAGCCGAATAATCCAGCGTGTCCGAGGTGCCCGCCCCGCCGTCCATCACGTCAGCACCCGCGCCGCCCGCGATCAGGTCGTTGTCGGCACCGCCATACAGGCTGTCGGCCCCGACACCGCCATACAGGCTGTCGTTGCCCGCGCCGCCGAACAACTGGTCGTTGCCCGCGTTGCCGGTCAGGATGTTGGCATTGGCATCGCCCGTCAGAATATCATCAAACGCCGAGCCAGCGACGTTTTCAAAGCCCGTAATGGTATCGCCCGTCGCATCGCCGCCGGTGGCGGTGTTGGCAAGCAGGCTGACGGTGACGGCTGCGACCGAAGCGGTGTAGTCAACGGTATCCGAGGTGCCCGCGCCACCGTCCATCACGTCATTGCCCACGCCGCCTGCGATCAGGTCGTTATCCGCACCGCCATAGAGGCTGTCATTGCCCGCGCCGCCATAAAGACTGTCGTTACCCGCAGCGCCGATCAGGATGTTGGCCCCGGTATCCCCGGTCAGCGTGTCGGCAAAGGCCGAGCCGGTGAGGTTCTCGATGGAGATATAGGTATCGCCCTGCGCATCGCCTCCGGTGGCAGACAGGGTAGCGAGGTTGGCGTTCACTGCAGCGGTGCTGGCCGTGTAATCCGCCACGTCAGTGCCGGTGCCGCCATCCAGAAGGTCGGCGCCACCGAGGCCGATCAGGGTGTCGTTGCCCGCAAGGCCCGTCAGAGTGTCGTTGATTGCCCCTGCCGTTGCCGTGACAGTGTCGTTGCCAGTTCCGCCGGTAAAAGTCGCCATTGTTAATGCTCCAAGGTTCAGGGCCGCCGGGCAGCCGGGGCAAAGGGTGATTGCATCAAGGGATAGGTGAGACTTCGGGCCAAAATTGGACGGAAATTTCCGAAAACGCCGCGAATTGCAGCAAAAGCGCGGCAACTTCTGGCACAGCGGGCGCGGCTTGATAGCCTATATTTTATTGAAATCGTTATATTATGCTTGGAGATTGCCGTAGCGTAACCCCGCCGGACTGCCGCATTTTGCCCGTGCGATCATCGTTAAGACCACTTCAGCGCGAATCAAACCACGCCGGGATGCCGGTGCGTGTTAATCAAAACCTGGTGATCAGCTGCGGTGCAGCAAATCTAGGATCTGGGTTGCAGCGGCCTCAGGGGTGCAGCGGCCTTCGGCGACGGCGCGGCCTTGTGCTGCAACGATGCCCTTGGTTGGCTCTTGCTCCAACACCGAAAGCAAGCCGCGCCGCAACTCTTCCTTGAACCAATGCTGCGCCTGCTGGCCACGCCGCGTTGCCCAATGACCCTGCGCCCGCCGCCACTCGGCCAGAGCCTGCATCTCGGCCCAAGCCATCGCCAGCCCCGCTTGTTCCAGAGCCGAGACGGTCATCGCTTTGGGATAACCAGCGGGGTCTTGCGGGCGCTTGCGCAGCAACCGCAGCGCGCCTGCATAATCGGCGCAGGTGCGCATCGCCGCAGGTTTCAGATCACCGTCGGCCTTGTTGACAAGGATCAGATCGGCCATCTCCATGATCCCGCGCTTGACGCCCTGCAACTCATCGCCACCCGCAGGGGCCAACAGCAGGATGAACAGATCGCAGAGTTCCGCCACCACAGTTTCGGATTGGCCGACGCCGACGGTTTCGATCAGGATGATGTCAAAACCAGCGGCCTCGCAGAGCGCGACGGCTTCCCGCGTGCGCCGCGCCACGCCGCCCATCTGGGCTTGGGAGGGCGAGGGCCGGATGAAGGCGAGCGGATCACGGGAAAGCCGTTCCATCCGGGCTTTGTCGCCAAGGATCGAGCCACCCGAGCGGGCGGAGGACGGATCAACTGCAAGCACCGCGACGCGCTTGCCCTGCCCGGTCAACATCAGCCCAAAGCTTTCAATGAAGGTGGATTTACCAACACCCGGCGTGCCGGACAGCCCGATGCGCAGCGCTTGTCTGGTGCTGCCCAAGGCTTGCAACAGGTCCAGCGCCTGCGCGCGATGATCGGCGCGCGCGCTTTCCACCAGCGTGATGGCGCGGGCGAGACTGCGGCGGGCGCCCGCTGTAAGGCCTGTGGCGAGTTGGGCAAGATCCATGGCGACTCCCGTTTTCAGGGTTTTGCCTGATGGCGGCGGCTAATGCCAGCGTGACCTTGAAACAGGGGTGCCCTCGGGGGCCATCGAGGCCCCGCTCGGCCGCGCTGCCGGGGGAAGGGTCTGCGGCGTGGGTTTGGCTGCGGCGCCGGAGCGCTCCGCGCGGGAGTATTTCAAAAAGAGCAACTGCAAGGGAATTGCTCTTTGCTAAATACGCATTCTTTTTTGTCGCCTGCTGGCCAAGGTGGTGCGGTTGCGGGATAAGCGATCATGATCAGATTACCGATAGAAGATGTCTTGGGTGAGGTGCGGGCTGCGGTGGCGGCGCGCGGCATGGTGGTGTTGCAAGCCCCGCCCGGCGCCGGCAAAACCACCATGGTGCCGTTGGATCTGCTGGCCTCGGGTCTGCTGACGGGGCGGATCGTGATGCTGGAGCCGCGCCGTTTGGCGGCACGGGCGGCTGCCGAGCGGATGGCGGAGACATTGGGCGAGGCGGTAGGTGGGGTGGTCGGCTACCGTATCCGCGGCGAGGCGAAGGTGGGGCGGGCCACGCGGATTGAGGTGGTGACGGAGGGAATTTTGACCCGGATGATCCAGAGCGATCCGGGGCTTACCGGCGTGGGCGCGCTGATCTTTGACGAGTTTCATGAACGATCTTTGAACGCCGATCTGGGGCTGGCTTTGGCGATGGAAATTCGCGGCGCTTTGCGCGACGATCTGGTGTTGGTGGTGATGTCGGCGACGTTGGATGCGGCTCCGGTGGCGGCGCTGATGGGCGATGCGCCGGTGGTGACGGCGATGGGGCGGGCCTATCCGGTCGAGACGCGGTGGCTGGGGCGGAGCCCTGATGCCTCGCTGCGGTTTGAGGCAGGGGTGGCCGCACTGGTGCGGCAGGCGGTGGAGGAAACCGAGGGCGGCGTGTTGGTGTTTCTGCCGGGGGAAGGGGAAATTCGGCGGGTGGAGGCGATGCTTTCAGGACTGCCGGGATGCGAGGTGCGGCCCCTGTTTGGCGCGATGGAATTTGCGGCGCAGCGGGCGGCTTTGGGGCCATCTGCGGCGCGGAAGGTGGTTTTGGCGACATCGATTGCCGAGACATCGTTGACGATCCCCGACATTCGCGTCGTCGTCGATGGCGGACGGGCGCGGCGGGCGCGGTTTGATCCGAACTCTGGCATGTCTCGTTTGGTGACCGAGCGGGTGACCAAGGCCGAGGCCGAGCAGCGGCGGGGGCGTGCCGGGCGGGTCGCGGCGGGCCTGTGCTATCGCTATTGGACCAAGGGGGAGGAAGGCGGTTTGGCGGCCTATCCGCCCGCAGAGATTGAGGCGGCGGATTTGACGGGCCTTGCGTTGGAGCTGGCCTTGTGGGGCGGCGATGTCGGATTTCTGACGGCCCCCAATCCGGGCGCGATGGCCGAGGCGCGTTTGCTGCTGGAGGGGCTGGGGGCGCTGTCGGGCGGGCGGATCACGCCGCATGGCCGGGTGCTGGCGGCTTTGCCGCTGCATCCTCGGTTGGCGCATATGCTCGCGGTGGCGGGGCCGGAGGCTTCGGTGTTGGCGGCGGTGCTCGGGGAGCGGGATGTGTTGAAGGGCGCTCCGCCGGATCTGGGGTTGCGGGTGGCGGCGGTGGCCGATCTGCGGCGGTTTGAGGCATCGCATCCGTGGCAGGTGCTGCGACCTGTGGTGGAGCGGGTGAAGCTGGAGGCGCGGCGGCTGGCGCGGGCGGTTTCGGGTGCGGATGCGGGGTATAGTTTGGCGCAGATGGCGGCTTTGGCTTATCCGGATCGGGTGGGGTTGCGCAGGAAGGGCGAGGCGCCGCGTTGGGTGTTGTCGGGCGGCAAGGGGGCGGTGATGGCGGCAGGTGTGCCGCTGGCCGGGGCGCGGCTGATCGTGGCGACGGATCTGGATGGGGATGCGCGCGAGGCCTCGGTGCGGCAGGCGGTGGCGATTTCCGAGGCCGAGTTGCGGGCGGTGTTTGGCGATCAGATCATCTGGCGCGAGGTGTGTTTCTGGTCGAAGCGTGAGGGCCGGGTGCTGGCGCGGCGGCAGGAGTGTTTTGGCGCGCTGGTGCTGGCGGATGTGCATTGGGATGCCCCTGCGGAGGCTGTGGCACGGGCGGCGTTGGAGGGGATGCGGCTGAATGGGTTGCATTTCACGGCGGCGGCGCGGCGGCTCAGGGCGCGGGTGGAACTGGCGCGGGGCGGTGGCGACGCGTGGCCCGATTTCAGCGATCAGGGGTTGTTGGAGACGGCGGAGGACTGGTTGCTGCCGCATCTTACGGGGGTGCGGAATGAGGCGGATTTGCGCGGGTTTGATCTGAGCGAGGCGTTGAAGGCGTGGCTGTCTTGGGAGCAGGTGGCGGCTTTGGATAAACTGGTGCCGGGGGCGTTCGAGACGCCACTGGGGCGGCGGGTGCCGATTGATTATGACGGCGAGGTGCCGGGGATTGAGGTGCGCTTGCAAGAGATGTTTGGCGTGGTGGTGCATCCGGTGGTGGGGGCGAAAAGGTTGCCGTTGCGGGTGGTTCTGACCTCGCCGGGGCAGAAGACGATACAGGTGACGATGGATCTGCCGGGGTTCTGGAAATCCTCCTATGCGGATGTGAGGAAGGATATGCGGGGGCAGTATCCTCGGCATCCTTGGCCGGAGGACCCGACGGTTGCGGAACCGACCTTGCGGGCCAAGCCTCGGGGGACTTGAGGGGCGGTCCCGCGTTGGGACCGTTTGGATTTGTGGGGGATTTCAGGGAGTTGGGCTGGGGCGTTAAGGGGGTGTTAAGGATTGGGGGGGAGTGGCGGGGTGAACCCCGCCCTACGGGCTGGACAATGTCGAGGTTTAGTCGAGTATATGATTGGTGGTCTTCTTGGTCCTATTCTCCTTTCAAATTGACAGATTGTTAGCGATCGTAGGTCAGAAATTTGGAGTAGTTTGACTGTGCAACGCGATTTGGCGATTTCATGTGTCGGCATGGACTGTGAGAAGTTTTTATTGGAATGGCGCTGGCTTGTGCCTAGACGGTGTGACCCCGCTCCTGATCGGCATTTTTGGGGATTGGATATTTGGTGCGCCTGATGGCTCGTATTGGCATTTGGACTTGATTGAGGGCAGCTTTGGGCGAGTCGCGCAGAACTCTACAGAATTCAATGCCAAGAAGGGCGAAGAACAATACCGTGTGGCGTGGTTCGGTTCAGATTGGGCTGACATCGCGCTTGAACATGGCTTGACCCCAATGAGCGATCAATGCTTGGGCTGGAAAATTGCGCCAGTATTTGGAGGCCCTTTCACCATTGAGAATATTCAAATATTTTCACTAGTGGTCTATCAAAGTTTGCAGGGACAGATCTTTCGGCAACTGAATCAACATTGATAATCGTATCCATGTTGGAACTTCATCGTTGTCGATCGGTGGGTTTGATATCTAGTCACTCTTTTAGGCGTCTAGTTCGTTTGGAGCAATCTGCGTAGCGTCGGCCTCCCTTGCTCGATTTGTCCCGCGACAAATCGGGCCGCGCCTGCCTGCCCCGGCAGGCGCGTTTACACGCACCTACCAGACAGACGCGGTCCGATTTTCTGGAGGCGGGTGGTGGCACGACACCTCTTGCCCAACGGCTTTCAGCCTTATGGGCAACGAACCGAGAAACGCTCCACTGGAGCGTTTCTTTTCGACCCGGAGCGGGACGTATGAGGTCGCACTGGTCGCTGTCGGTAAGAGCCTCCGGCGGGGATATTTGAGCAGAGAGGATGAACCGGGTTGGGGCTGGTGAACTCGGGGAGCCACTTACTCGCTTGCCAGATCGGCAGCGCCGCCGCCGCGCAAATCTCATGGCAACCGTTCGGCGTGTCGCGCGTTGTCTTTTCGATGAGCGGGGCCTCAGCGGGTTTCCGACCGAAAGGGTGATGATGATGCGGAATTTAGCTTTGCCGATAGTGTTGGTGGCGAGTTTGGCGGGGGCGGCTCCGTTGCATGCGCAGACCGATTTGGGTGATGTGGTTTCGGGGATTGCGCAGTCTTTGATTGCGCAGGAGATGGACAAGAAGGCCTATCTGGAGGCGCAAAGGCTGAACACGGTGCGGGGGTATCGGGCCTATCTGACGCAATATCCGAAGGGGATTTATCGGGCCAATGCAGAGCGGGCTTTGGTCGCGCTGGGGGCCTCGGTGGACCCGACGCCGACCACGCCGCTGCCGGGCAATCCGCCTGCGGGGGCTTCTGCGGCGCAGGTGGAGGCCTCGATTGGCCTTAGCCGGACGCAAAGGGTGAAGATTCAGCGGCAGTTGACTGTGCTGGGCTATCCGACCGGTGTGGCGGATGGGCTGTGGGGATCGAAGACTCGCGGTGCGATCAGCCAGTGGCAGAAAAAGAACAAGCTGACGGCGACGGGCTATGTGACGGCGCGACAGGTGAATTTGCTAGCCGAGCAGTCGGGGGGTAGCGTTGGTCCGACGCCCGCAGAGCCTTCGGCGGGCGACGATGTGTTGGAAGAACGCCTGCTGGGGCTGACGCAGGACGAGCGGCGCGAGGTGCAGCGACGGCTGACCGCGCTGGGGTATAACACCTATGGCATTGACGGCGATCTGGGGGCGAACTCGCGGCGGGCTTTGGCATCTTGGCAGCGCGATGAGAACCAGCGCGCGAGCGGCTATCTGACGGCGGATCAGCTGCGGCGGCTGCGGCGGCAGTCGGGCGGTTGAGGCTTTGGTCTGAAGGTTTGAGGGCCGCCCTTTGGTTTGGGCGGCCTTTTTATGGGCTGTTAGCTGCTTTGGCCGCCCTGCCCTGCGGCTTGGAACCAGCGGCGGATGATGTCGCGCTCGGGGACTTCCATGTAGCTGAGGTTGGCGGGGGGCATGGCATGGGTGAGACCGGATTGCAGGTAGATGCGTTGGGCCTCAGATGCGATCTGGGCGGGGGTTTCCAGCACGACGCCTTTTGGGGGCCAGTAGATACCTTCGTAGGCGGGCTCGGCGGCATGGCACATTGAGCAGCGGCCTTGCACGATGGAGACGACTTGGTCGAAGTCTTGGGCGGAGGCGTAGATGAGGGCTTCGGGGTTCAGGGCGGCCTCTTCGGGGCGGTGGCGCATCGGGGCGGTGGAGAGCCATGCGATCAGCAGGAAGATCACCGCGGTGACGAACCATGTCCAATGCGGGTTGCCTTTGCGCGCGTGTTTGGTGTTGAACCAGTGGCGGATGGTGACTCCCATCAGGAAGACAAGGCTTGCGATCAGCCAGTTGTACTGGGTGGCGAACACCAAGGGGTAGTGGTTGGACAGCATCAGGAACAATACTGGCAGTGTCAGGTAGTTGTTGTGGGTGCTGCGCTGTTTGGCGATTTTGCCGTATTTTGGATCCGGCGTGCGGCCTGCTTTCAGATCGGCGACCACGATGCGCTGGTTCGGCATGATGATCATGAACACGTTGGCCGACATGATGGTGGCGGTGAAGGCTCCGAGATGGAGGAGGGCTGCGCGGCCGGAGAAAACTTGGGTGTAGCCCCAGGCCATGCCGACGAGGATGATGTAGAGGCCGATCATCAGGCGGGTGTTGTCGTCGCCAAAGCGGCTTTTGCAGATCAGATCATAGGCGATCCAGCCGAAGGCGAGGGAGCCTAGGGATATGGCGATGGCTTGGATTTGTGTCAGGTCGGCCACTGCCGGGTCGATCAGGTAGAGGTTGGCGCCGAGGTAGTAGACGAGGAACAGCATGGCGAAACCGGAGAGCCATGTCGTGTAGCTTTCCCATTTGAACCAAGTGAGGTGTTCGGGCAGCATCTCAGGTGCGACGAGGTATTTCTGGATGTGGTAAAAGCCGCCGCCGTGGACCTGCCATTCCTCGCCATGCGCGAGGGGGGGCAGGCTGGGGGTTTTGCGCAGGCCGAGGTCGAGGGCGATGAAGTAGAAGGATGAGCCGATCCAGGCCATCGCGGTGGTGACATGCAGCCAGCGCACGGCGAGTTCGAGCCATTCCCACAGCACAACCCAGTCATACATCGGCAGTCTCCTGTTTTCAGCAGGCTATACCGGGCGGCATTGATCTGTTAATCCTGAAAAACCGGGGAATACTTTCAAGATTGGCGCGAAAATGTCCTATGTCAACACGATCAAGATGTTTGTGCGGGTGTATGAGTTGGGGTCGATGTCGGCGGCGGCGCGGGATCAGCGCACCTCGCCTGCTGTCGCGGCGGCGCGGATTTCGGAATTGGAGAAGCATCTGGGGGTAAGGTTGTTTTCGCGCACCACGCGGAGTTTGCAGCCGACTGAGAACGGGCGGATTTTCTTTGAGGGCGCGAAGAAGGTGCTGGAGGCGATCGACGAGGCCGAAGCGGCGGTGATGGATGTGACGCAGAACCCGCGCGGGACGATCTTTGTGTCGGCTCCGTTAGGGGTGGGGCGGCGGTTCATTGCGCCGCATGTACCTGTGTTCAAGGATATGTATCCGCAGATTGATGTGCGGTTGCGGCTGTCGGACCGGATCATTGATGTGACGGCCGAGGGGCTGGATGTGGCGTTTCATCTGGGGATTTTGGAGGATTCCACGCTGAAGGTGCGGCTGATTGCCGATTGCCCGCGGGTTTTGTGCGCCGCGCCTGCCTATATCGCGCGGCGGGGGATGCCTGTGGATGGGGCGGCTTTGGTGGGTGAGCGGCACGACTGTCTGAACCTGCGGTTTCCGGGGGCTAAGGAATTTCAATGGGCGTTGCAGACCCCGGACGGGGTGCGGCGCTATGAGATCACCGGGCCGTTTGAGAGTGACGATGGCGATGTGCTGACGGGCTGGGCGCTGGATGGGCGCGGCATCGTGATGAAGCCGGTGTTCGAGGTGGCGGATCATTTGCGCTCGGGCGCTTTGGTGCCGGTGGCTGTGGCGACGCCGCCCTTGCCGACGCAGCTGTCGAGCCTGTCGCAGCATCGGCGGTTGAAAGACCCGAAGGTCAAGTTGTTCACCGATTTCATGGCGGCGCATGTGCGGGACGCGGTGCGGGGGGCGATTGAGGGGCGGTGAGGGTTGAGAGGTGGAAGCCTCCGGCGGGGATATTTAAGGACAGATGAAACGCAAATTTTAGATAAATTTTAACGAGTTAGGTTTCATAGGGCCAGTTGGCTTGGCTGAAGGCTCCGCCGTCGACCCAGAGGGTTTGGCCTGTGACAAAGGCGGCGGCTTCGGAAATCAGGAACAACAGCGGGCCAGTTAGGTCTTGCGAGGTGCCGACGCGGCGCAGGGGGGTGACGTGCGCCCAAGTGGCGTCGTAATCGGGGGCTTCGGCTGCGGTGCGGGCGGTGGCGATGGCGCCGGGGGCGATGCAGTTGACGCGGATGTTGTGCGGGCCAAGCTCAACAGCGGCGACTTTGGTGAATTGCTCAATGCCGCCTTTCGAGGTGGTGTAATCGACCAGTTTCGGGAAGGCGAGTTTGTTGCAGCCGGAACCGAGAGTGATGATGGCGCCGGGTTGGTTTGCGGCGATCATGGCGCGGGCGGCGGCTTGGGTGTTCAGAAACGTGCCGCGCAGGTTGGTGGCGATGGTGCGGTCCCAATCTGCGGGGGCGAGGTCGAGCAGGGAGGACCAGGTTTGGATGCCTGCGTTGTTGACCATGACAGAGGGGGCGCTTTCGGCCCATTGGGCTGCTTCGGCGTGGAAGTTTGCAGTTTGGGCAGCGTCGCCGGCATCGCACTCCCAAGCGCGGGCGCGTTGGCCAAGGGATTCCACGGCGGCGATCAGGGTTTGGGCGGCTTCGGCTTGGCCCAAATGGGTGAAGCCCACGTCATAGCCTGCCCCGGCGAGGGCAGTCACAAGGGCATGGCCGATGGCGGAGGGGCCAGCGGTGACGAGGGCAAGTTTGGGCATGGGCGGGGCCTTTGTGGGGTGGGTTCTACCCCACCTTATGCCGGGGTTTGGTGGGGTGGAACCCCAGCCTACATTATGCGCCCCAAGTGCGGTCAAGCAGGGCCAGCCAGTTGTCATAGCACAGCTTTTGCATCAGTGCCTGACCATAGCCGTGGTCGAGCATGGCTTGTTGCAGGCTGGGCAGGCCAGTGACATCGCCGATTCCGTTGGGCAGGGTTGCGCCGTCGAAGTCGGAGCCGAGGCCGAGGTGGTCTTCGCCGAGGTTTTCTAGGAGGTGGTCGAGGTGGGCCAGCACGTCTTCCCAGCCCATATCGCCGGATTGTTTGCCGTCGCGGCGCAGGAAGGAGGTGGCGAAGTTGAGGCCGACCATGCCTTTGGACTCAGCGATCATCTGGAGCTGGCGGTCGGTCAGGTTGCGGCTCGAAGGCGTGATGGCGTGGGCGTTGGAATGGGTGGCTACCAGTGGCGCGTCTGTCAGGGCAGCTACATCATTGAAGCCTTTCTCGTTGATATGGCTGAGGTCGATCATGATTTTGAGATCATTGCAGGCGCGGATCAGGCGTTTTCCGGCGGGGGTTAAGCCCTCGCCGGTATCGGGGCCGGAGGGGAAGGCGAAGGGGACACCATGGCCGAAGATGGTGGGGCGGGACCAGACCGGGCCGAGGGAGCGCAGGCCTAGGGCGTGGAAGGCGTAGAGGTTGTCGAGGTTGGCGTCGATGGCCTCGGCACCCTCCATGTGCAGGATGCCTGCGATGGTGTTGGTTTTGAGACAATCGCGGATTTCGGCGGTGGTGGTGCAGAGTTTGAATTGGCCTTTGGAAGAACGCTCCATCCAGAGGAATTGGCGGGCCATCGACATGGCGACGGGGAGGGCTTCGGGCTCGGTGATCGGGGTGCCGAGGGGGAGGCTGAAGGGCGGGTTTTCCATCTGCGCCATGTAGTCGGGGGCGTCGTGGGCCTCGGGCGAGGGGATGTAGATGGCGAAGAAACCGGCCTTGAAGCCACCCTTTTGCATGCGGGGAAGGTCGAGATGACCTTTGCCCTCGCCGGTGAGCCAGATTGCCTCGCGGTTTTCGGGGTGGTTGTGCAGGCGCAGCAGCAGGTCGTTGTGGCCGTCGAAGGTGGGGAACATGTGGTGAGCCTTTGGGTTTTGGGCGGGCGGCTGGGGCGTTGCCCCAGACCCCAGGATATTTGAGCCAATGTGAAAATTGGCTTGGGGATGGGTTAACCTTCGAGCATCCTGTCGGCGGACGCGGCGAATAGGCTGCGGGCGTAGGGGGTTGTCATCTGGGCGGTGGCGAGGGCTTCGCGGCTGAGCTCCTCGACGGCTTTGCCATGTTGCATCACAAGGATACGGTCGCACATGTGGTCGATCACGGCGAGGTCGTGGCTGACCATCAGGAAGGTGAGGCCGCGCTCGATGCGCAGGCGGGAGAGCAGGTTGAGGGTTTCGGCTTGGACGGAAGCGTCTAGCGCGGAGGTGGGCTCGTCCAGCAGCAGGATCGCGGGTTGCAGCATCAAAGCGCGGGCGATGGCGACGCGTTGGCGTTGGCCGCCGGAGAGTTGGTGCGGGTAGCGGAAGCGGAAGTTGGGCGGCAGGCCGACGTCGGTGAGGGCCTTTGTGATCGCGGCATCGGTGAGAGGCAGGCCGTGGATAGCTAGGGGTTCGCTGAGGGTGCGGTCTAGGGTGTGGCGGGGATGGAGCGATGCATAGGGGCCTTGGAACACCATTTGGACTTTACGCGAGAAGGCGCGGTCGTGGGTGATCGGTTTGCCGTTGATTTTTATGCTGCCGCCGCTGATCGGGGCGAGGCCGCAGATGGCGCGCAGGATGGTGGATTTTCCGGAGCCGGATTCGCCGACGAGGCCAAAGGATTCTTGGGCTTTTACGTTGAGCGAGACATTTTCCACGGCGCGGACGTGGCGGCCTTGGGCGGTGAAGGTGACGGAGAGGTTTTCGATTTCAATCAGCATTTTACAGCGCCCAACTTGCGTCGCGGTCTAGGCTTGGCAGGGCTTCCCGCGTGCCGCCGATGCGGGGCAGGCAGTTCAGCAGGCCTTGGGTGTAGGGGTGTTTGGCGTGCATCAGGTCTTTCGCGGCAAGTTCTTCGACGACTTTGCCTTTGTACATCACCAACACGCGGTCGCAGAAGCGGGCGACGAGGCGGAGGTCGTGGGAGATGAAGATCAGCCCCATGCCGCGGGTTTTGACGAGGTTGTCGAGGATGGAGAGGACTTCGGCTTGGACAGTGACGTCTAGGGCGGAGGTGGGTTCATCGGCAATCAGCAGGTCGGGGTTGGGGATCAGCATCATCGCGATCATCACGCGCTGGCCCATGCCGCCGGAGAGTTCGTGCGGATAAGCCTGCATCACCAGTTCGGGGTCGCGGATTTGCACGGCGTTCAGCGCGTCGATGGCTTTGGCGATGGCCTCGGACTTTGAGACTTTGTCGCGCTGGCGCAGGCCTTCGGTCAGTTGCGCGCCCACCTTCATCACCGGGTTAAGCGAATATTTCGGGTCTTGCATCACCATGGCGATGCGGGGGCCACGCAGGCTGCGCATTTGGGTCTCAGAAGCGCGCATGAGATCAATACCGTCGAAGGTCATCTCGTCGGCTTCGATCTTGCCGGGAGGGCGGATTAGGCGGAGGACGGAGCGGCCTGTCATGGTTTTGCCGGAACCGCTTTCGCCGACGATGTCAAGGCGCTCGCGGCCCAGATCGAAGGAGACGCCGCGCACGGCCTCGACCCTTCCTGCTTCGGTGTCAAAGGTGACGCGGAGGTTTTTGACGGAGAGGAGGCTCATTTGCTGGCGCTTTTCGGATCGAGAACATCGCGGAGGCCGTCACCCAGCAGGTTGAAGCCAAGCGAGACGATGAAGATGGCAAGGCCGGGCATGGTGGCAACCCACCATTGCTCGAACAGGAACTTGCGGCCTGCCGAGATCATCTGGCCCCATTCTGGCAACGGTGGCTGCACGCCAAGGCCGAGGAAGCCGAGGCCAGCGGCGGTGAGGATGACGCCTGCCATATCAAGGGTGACGCGGATGATCACCGAGGGCAGGCACATCGGGATGACATGGCCCCAGATGATGCGGATGGGGCCTGCGCCTTGCAGTTTGACGGCGGCGATGTAATCGGAATTGCGGACGGTCAGGGTCTCGGCGCGCGAGACGCGGGCGTAAGGGGGCCAGCTGGTCAGCGCGATGGCAAGGACGGCGTTTTCCATGCCGGGGCCGAGGACGGCGACCAAGGCAAGGGCGAGGATCAGCTTGGGGAAGGCGAGGAAGATGTCGGTGATCCGCATCAGGATGGTATCAA
Source organism: Cypionkella sp. (assembly GCA_043743975.1). Classification (GTDB taxonomy): domain Bacteria; phylum Pseudomonadota; class Alphaproteobacteria; order Rhodobacterales; family Rhodobacteraceae; genus Cypionkella. The sequence goes on along the minus strand of JAYTVN010000024.1, from coordinate 96,799 downwards.
CCCAGCCGCCGAAATAGCCTGCGACGGTGCCGATGATCAGGCCGACGACGGGGGCGGTCAGGATCACCAACAGCACAATATAGAGGGTGATGCGGCTGCCGTAGAGGATGCGGCTGAGGATATCGCGGCCGAAATCGTCAGTGCCGAGGATGTTGCCGGGGGTGCCGGGGGGCAGCAGGCGGCGGCCGAGTTCTTGGGTGATCGGGTCATGCGGGGCGAGGAGGGGGGCAAAGATGGCGATGAAAATCAGCGCGGCGGTGATCAGCAGGCCGATCATCGCGAGGGGGTTGCGGCGGAGGCGCAGCCACGACAGGTAGGATTGGCCGAGCCGCGATTGCATCCGCGAGGCGGGGTTGGGGTCGCGCAGCCATGTGGTGAGTGTGCTCATACCCGTGCCCTCGGATCGACGAGGCGGTAGAGCAGGTCGGACAGCATGTTGAGGCCGATATAGGCGATGCCGACGACGACAGTGCCGCCCAGAACAGCGGGCATGTCGGCGACCATCAGGGCGTCGGTGATATACGACCCTAAGCCCGGCCATGCGAAGATGGTTTCGGTCAGCACGGCGCCTTCGAGCAGGTAGGCGTAGCTGAGGGCGATCACGGTGATCAGGGGGACCATGACGTTCTTCAGGGCGTGGACCCAGATCGCCCGGCGTTCGGGCATTCCCTTGACGCGGGCGGTGGTGATGTATTCTTGACCAAGTTCGTTCATCATAAAGCTGCGGGTCATTCGGCTGATATAGGCCATCGAGATATAAGCGAGAATCCCGGCGGGCAGGATGATGTGGGAAAAAGCGTTGGCGAACATATCCCAGCGGTTATTCAGCGCCGTGTCGAGCAGGATCATGCCGGTGTATTGCGTGAGTTCAAAGTCGAGCGACATTTGATAGCCAGCATCAAGCCTGCCGGGGCCGCCGACCCATTCTAACTGGCCGTAGAATAGAAGTAACCCCATCAGGCCGAGCCAGAACACCGGCATCGAATAGCCCATCAGGCCGATCAGCCTTGTGGATTGGTCGAAGAAAGAGCCGGGCTTGGTCGCCGCGATCACCCCGGCGGGGACGCCGAGCAGAACGCCCAGAATGGTGGCAAGGGTGGCGAGTTCCAGCGTGGCGGGGAAGCGTTGGCCGACTTCCTGAAGCACAGGCTCACGGGTGCGGATCGAGGTGCCGAGATCGCCTTGCAGGGTGTTTGACACATAGATGCCGAATTGCTTCCACAGCGGTTCGTTCAAGCCCAAACGCGCGCGGGCTTCTTCCATCTGCGCCTCAGTCGCGCGCTCGCCAAGGATCGACAAAACCGGGTCCACCGGGATCACATTGGAGATGAAGAAGGTCACCATCAACAAGCCAAGAAAGGTGACAAACAGCGTGACAGCCGTGCCGCCAATTTGGCGAAGCAACGGGATCAGGCGCGAGGACGGAGCGGGGGTGCTGGTCATGGAAAACGGGCGGCCCTTTGCAGGGCCGCCCATGGCCTTACTTGGTCACAAGCCAATAGGCGGTCGCGTCAACCGCGCCCCCGGTGTAGAAGCCCTTGACGTTGGCCCGCACCCCGGTCTGGCGGGCTTGCTGGAACATCACGATGAACGGGGCGGTTTCGCGGAATTTCTTCTGCAAAGCGGCATACATTTCAACGCGTTTTGCCGGGTCTTGCTCCAACACGGCGGCTTTCGATTCTGCGGTCATTTCACCCGGATCGTAAGCGTTGCGCCATGCCAGATAGCCGGTGTTGTTGGCGGCATCCGAGTTATCGGGGTTTTCGGCGAAGGTCGAGGAGTTGGTGTTCGGATCGGGATAATCCGGCCCCCAAGTTTGCAGCGTGCCGTCGTGTTGACGGGCGCGGTATTCTTTCAACTGCTCGGCGCCTTCGCCGACCGAAAGATCAACCTTGATACCGGCTTGGCCGAAAGTGTTCTGGATCGACTGCGCCACATCCATCCGGTCAGCGGCATTGCGCACCGACAGTTTGATCACCGGGTCTTTGATGCCGGATTCCGCGACCAGCGCCTTGGCTTTCTCGATGTCGAGCGTGTAGGGGTTGTCGTCCAGCGCGCCGAGATAACCCGACGGCAGGAAGTTTTCATGCACCACAGCCGCGCCCTTCATGAAGGTGTCGGCCATGCCCTGATAGTCGACAGCCCAGCGCATCGCTTCGAGGAATTTTTCGTTCTTGTAGTTCTCATTCTTCTGGTTGAAGGCGAGATAATAGATCTGGCCGCCAACATCTTCCTGAATGGCGACTTCGGCATTGCCGGTCTAGACCTGCGACATCCACCGGGGTCAGGGTGCGGGCGACATCAATGTCACCTTTTTCCAACTGTAACCGCTCGGTCGCGGCTTCGGGCACATGGGTCATGAAGACCTTGGCCATCTTGGCATCGCCGCGCCAGTAGCCGGGGCGCATCTCCAGCACATAGCCTTCATTCGGCTTGAAGGATTTCAGCTTATAGGCGCCGGTGCCTGCCGAATGCGATTTGAGGTATTCATTGCCCATATCCGAGACGCCATCGGTGACGACTTCGTTGGCCTTGACCACTTCGGCATCGACGATCGAGGCGACACCTGCAGTCAAGCAGTTATAGAGGAAGGTCGGCGCATAGGGTTTGTCGACCTTGATGCTCAGGGTGTCGCCGCTGCCAGTGATCATGCTGTCCACCGATTCAGCCGTCCAGCCGAACTGGTTGAGGATAAACGCCGGGGTTTTGTTCAGCTTGACCGCACGTTGCAGCGAATAGGCGGCGGCTTCTGCTGTCGCTGGATTGCCCGACGAGAAGGTCACGCCAGCCTTCATCTTGAACGTATAGGTCAGGCCATCTGCGGCCACCGACCAGCTTTCCGCCAGACCGGGTTCGGTTTGCAGCGTGGTTGGGTTGATCTCAACCAGACCGTCATAGGTGTTGTTGACCACGTCAAGGCCGGAGAATTCATAGGCCTCATGCGGGTCCAGCGACACGATATCGTCGATGGCACCCGCCAGCACCAAAGTATCGGCTGGGGTTTCGGCCATCAGTGCAGCGGGGGCGGTGCCCAGCATCAAAGCCGCAATCGCAACAGCGCCCACGCGGCGCAGCGTCGGTTCAAGTAGCATGACAAACTCCCTGTTTTATCATCGTTTTTTCATTGCCGTCCCTGAGTCTCTGTAAGCCTCGGGGTATTTCCTGACCGATTGGGCAACTTTCATGCGGGCTTGTCAACAGCCGCCTGCGGCGCGAAACTGGCGAACGCGGGCAGGTTCACAACAGAATTGGCAAAATGTCAGACTTTTCAATCTTCGACGGGCATAATGATCTGCTCTCCTGCCTCTGGGCAGAAAAATCCTTCTCGGGTGAGACATTTTTTGAGGGGCGTGACGGCGACCTTGATCTGGCGAAATGCCGTGCGGGCGGCTTTGCGGGCGGGTTTTTCGCGGTCTGGGTGGGTGGAGAGGCGGGCACTGGCCCCGATCCGATGGCAACCTACCGGGCATTTCCGGCGATTGATCCGGTGCGGGCCGAGCGGCAGACCCTTGAACAAATCGCGATCTTGCTGCGGATGCAGGCCGCGCGCCCGGATGCAATCCGGCTGTGCCGCGATGTGGCCGAAATCGCAGCGGCGCGCGCAGCCGGGGCGATTGCGGCGGTGCTGCATATTGAGGGCGTCGAAGGCATTGCCGAAAATCTGGACGCTTTGCATGTTTTCTACGCGGCAGGCCTGCGCAGCCTTGGTCCGGTCTGGAGCCGCCCGAACATTTTCGGCCATGGCGTGCCGTTCAACTTCCCCGCCAGCCCGGATACCGGGCCGGGGCTGACCGAGGCGGGGCTGCGGCTGGTGCGGGAATGTGATGCCTTGGGGGTGCTGCTGGACCTTTCCCATCTGAACGAGGCCGGGTTCTGGGATGTCGCGCGGGTGTCGCACAAACCCTTGGTCGCCACCCATTCCAACGCCCATGCGGTGACGGCTTCCACCCGCAACCTGACCGACAAGCAGTTGGCGGCGATCAAGGCCAGCGGCGGACTGGTGGGCCTGAACTATGGCTGCGGCTTCATCCGGCAAGACGGCATCAAGAATCCCGCGACCGGGCCCGAGGATATGCTGCAGCATCTCGATCATCTGCTGGCGCAACTGGGCGAGGATGGCGTGGCGCTGGGCTCGGATTTCGACGGCACGCTGATCCCGGATTTCATCACCGACGCCAGTGGATTGCCGAAATTGACCGCAGCGCTTGAGGCGCAATATGGCGCGGCGCTGACCGAGAAACTGACGTGGGGCAACTGGCAAGGTTTGCTGGCACGGGTGATCGGCTGACGCCAAGACTGCGCTTTGCTCATCCTCTGTGCTCAAATATCCCGGGGGTGAGGGGGCTGGCCCCCTCTCCAAGGTCAGAGACGGGTGATGTCCTCAGTCATTTCCCAGATCAACCGCCCGATCTGCGGGAAACTTTGCGGATGGGTTTGCGCCATGCCCTGCCCCTGCGTGGTCAGCACGAGGGTCAGGGGCTTGCGACCCTCGGCCTGCAAGCGGATCATGTCATGTTTGAACCAACTGGTCTTGGCATCGCCCGTCCACAGATTATGCCCGGCTTTTGACCAGATCTGCACATCCTCCGGCAGATCGCCGCCGAGGTATTCCGACAGCTGATAAGCCGGGTTTGCAGCATCTTCGCTGGTTTTGTCGCGCCGCAAGATCGCTCGCGCGCGGGCTTTGGACGGCGGTGACAGCGGCAGGGTGCCGTCGAACAACTCCCACAACAGCCGTGCAGCAGCCAAAGGTGTCAGGCGGTTCAGATGTGCGCCGTCGGCCCCTGCAAACTGCGCTTCGCGCCCGTAACGGGTGTCGTCCATCAGCTTTTGCGCGATGGAGCAGCCCTGCCACTCGTCCCAGCCCAAAGCCCAGAAGAAGCGGTTCAGCCGCTCGCGCTTGTTCACCCAATCCAGATATTCCGCGCCATGCAGCAGCGTGTCGCCCGTCGTCCCGGTGATCAGGTCGATGGCATAGTTGGTGGCGCCATTCGACGACCAGCGGATCATGTCGCGCAGGGCGCGGTCCATCTCGCCATGCGGCGCGATGCGGGCGTCTTCCAGCAAAGCAAGCGCATGGATCAGGTGGAAGGTTTTCACCAAGGAGCAGGGATAGACCGGAATAGCACCGCGATGCGCAAAGCCTTCGGGCCCCTCCGCGCCTTGGGTGATCAGCACAAGGCCGAAGCTGTCAGGATCAAGCCCCTGCGCACCGTACTTGTCGGCCAGAGCGGCGGTGATACTGGCCCCCAGCGTCGACCAATCCGGGGTTTCTGTGAAGAACATCTGGGCCTCCTGTTTGGCCGCAGCTTAGGGCGCGGAAGGCGGAAATAAACCCCGCTATCGCGCGCTTGCATGGCTTGATCTTCGGGCCTGTGATCGGTTAGCCACAGCGCATGATCTGCTTTGCCCGCCCGTTTGCCCGAACCCTGATGCTGCTGCTTTTGGCAGTCGCCTTGGGTGTGTTGGGCTTTGGCCACCGTGTAGCACTGCACGATCCGGTGGATCTCAGCGCCTATGCGATGCCGGACGGCACCTTGCCCGAGCTGTGTCACGATGGCGGCGCGGCGGATCACGGCCAGAAAGATCAAGCGCCCTGCCCGGCGTGTCGGATCATCGCAGCGGTGGAACTGCCGCCTATGATCACCCTGCCCCCGGTGCAACTGGAGCCCGTTGCTGTGGTTTGGCCGGAAGCGGCCTTGGCGGGTGCAAGTGAACATCAGCCGCGCGCGCCGCCTGCGCGGGGGCCTCCGATCTCCCTGACCTAAGCGCAATCTGCGGGCTCTGCCCGTTTTCTTGGCCTTTTTCTGGGATGATCCCTATGTCTGACACTTCGACTGCGCCTTCGGGCGTGAATAAACTCTACTTTGCGGTCTGGCGCTGGCACTTTTACGCCGGGCTTTATGTGATCCCCTTCCTGATCATGCTGGCGATCACCGGCATCGTGATGGTCTGGTTCACCGCCATCGCCCCGGAATATGGCGAGCGGCTGGTGGTTGCACCGCAAGCGCAAACACTAAGCATCACCGATCAGGCCAGCGCTGCGCTGGCGACCCACCCCGAGGGCAAGATCGGCCAATATATCGCGCCGTATGATGCCATGACCCCGGCGATTTACCGGGTGGATCTGGCCGAGGGTCAGCGGATGATCGCTGTGGACCCCTACACAGGGGTTGTGCTGCGCGACACCGAGAATGGTGCGACATGGTACAGCTTGGCCAATGACATCCACGGCACGCTGCTGATCGGTGATCTGGGCGATCGGCTGGTCGAAATCGCGGCCTCGCTGGGATTGTTGCTGGTGATCACCGGGCTGTATCTGGTCTGGCCGCGCACTGGTGCAGGCCTGCGCAGCCTGCTGCTGCCGGATTTGCGCGCCAAGGGTCGGGCTTGGTGGAAGTCCTTGCATGGCGTGCTGGGATTCTGGATTTCGCTGGGGCTGGTGTTTTTCCTGATCTCGGGCCTGTCTTGGGCGGGGATTTGGGGCGGCAAATATGTGCAGGCTTGGTCGACCTTTCCGGCGGCGAAATGGGACAATGTGCCGCTGTCGGATGCCAAGCACAAAGACATGAACATGACGGCGGATGACACCGTGCCTTGGGCGCTGGAGCAGACGCCGATGCCGATGTCTGGCTCGGATGCGGGCGTGGACGGGTTGCCGATGGGGATGCCTGTCAGCTTGGAAAACATCGTCACCTTGGGCCGCGCGATTGGCTTCCAGGGGCGGTTTCAGGTGGCTTTGCCTGCCGATGAGGCCGGGGTTTGGACGCTGAGCCAAGACAGCATGAGCTATGATGGCCCCGATCCGACCGCCGACCGCACCGTGCATATTGATCAGTATACCGGCAAGATTTTGGCGCAGGTGGGCTTTGCTGATTACGCGCTGGCTGGCAAATCGATGGCCGTCGGCATCTCGCTGCACGAGGGCCAGATGGGGTTGTGGAATGTGGTGGCGAACATCGCGTTTTGCGGGGTCGTGGTGTTTGTCTGTGCCAGCGGCGTGGTGATGTGGTGGAAGCGGCGGCCTGCGGGCGCGTTGCGGTTGGCGGCTCCGCCGATGCCCGCAGGCGTGCCGTTGCGCGGCGTGGTGTTGATTGCACTGGGGCTGGGGGTGGCGTTTCCGATGCTGGGGCTGACGCTGGCGGCGGTGCTGCTGGTGGATTTTCTGGTGTTGCAGAATGTGCCACGCGTGAAGCGGGTGGTCAGCTGATCTGTTGGGCGCGGCGGGGATTTCCTGCCGCGCCTCCACCTCTGGCAAAGACTTTGGCTTCGTGGCAGGGTGGCCCCTCTGGGAGGCTTCCATGTCAAAAATCATCATTTCCTGTGCGATCACAGGGTCGATCCACACGCCGTCGATGTCGGAGTTTTTACCGCTGACCGGGGCGCAGATTGCCAGCTCGGCGATTGAGGCGTCCGAGGCAGGGGCGGCGATCCTGCATCTGCACGCGCGGGTGCCGGAAACCGGGCGGCCCTCCAGCGATCCGGCGCATTGGGCGGGATTTCTGGGCGCGATTAAGGCGGGTTGCAACGGCGTGGTCAACATGACCACGGGCGGCTCAGCGGTGATGAGCCTTGCGCAGAGGCTGGCCGCGCCGATGCAGTTTTGCCCTGAGATGTGCAGCCTGAACATGGGCTCGATGAATTTCGCTTTGTATCCGATGGCGGCGAAGATCACCGCTTGGAAATACGATTGGGAAAAGCCGTTTCTGGAAGGCTCGGACGATCTGGTGTTCAAGAACACCCCGCGTGATATTGCCTTTGTGTTGCATGAGATGGGCAGCTTGCGCGGAGCGCGGTTCGAGTTTGAATGCTACGATGTCAGCCACCTCTATATGCTGAAGCATTTCGTGGATCGCGGGGTGGTGCAGGCCCCGCTGTTCATCCAGTTCGCGTTTGGCGTGCTGGGCGGCATGGCGGCGGACCCCGATATGCTGATGCTGATGAAGCGCACGGCGGATCGGCTGTTTGGCGACAGCTATCAGTTTTCGGTGCTGGCGGCGGGGCGCCATCAGATCCCGATGGCCACGATGGCGGCGGCACTGGGCGGGCATGTGCGCGTGGGGCTTGAGGATAATCTTTACGTCTCAAAAGGCGTGCTGGCGCGGTCCAATGCCGAGCAGGTGCGGCAAATCCGGGGCATCGTGGAAGGGCTGGGGCGTGAGGTGGCCTCGCCCGCTGAGGCACGGGCGATACTGGAGCTGAAAGGTGCGGCAGAGGTGGCGTTTTGATCGCGTATCGTTTGGCGGTGGCGGCGGATGTGGCGTTGATCCATGCGATGCTGTCCGAGATGGCAGAGGCCGAGGGCGGCGTGATTGGCGGCGGGGTGCATGCGCTGGTGCCGCATGGCTTTGGGGCAGAGCCGCGCTTTCGCGTGGTGCTGGTGGAAGAACGCGGCATCGCGCTGGGATTTTGCCTGTTTCTGCCAGAATACTCCAGTTGGCGCGGCGCTATGGGCTTGTTTGTGCAGGATATTTACCTGAACCATGCCGCGCGGGGCAAAGGGCTGGGGCAAAGGGCTGGGGCGGGGGCTGTTGGCGGCGGCTTTGGCACATGCGCAAGATTGGCAACCCGCGTTCATGGCGTTGATGGTCAAGCGCAGCAATGTGCTGGCGATTGGCTTTTACGAAACCTTGGGGTTCTCGCTGCGCGACGCTTCGGACCCGTATATTCTTGAGGGAGAGGGCCTGACCGCCCTGATGCAGCCATGATCACGGTGTTTGACGAGGCGCAGCGGGCGCATGATCCGCAGTTTTTCCTGTCTTCTGGCGCGAAGAAGCCCTGCCCTGAACAGCCCGCGCGGGTGGATGCTTTGCTGGGGGCAGTGCGGCGGATGGGTGGGTCGGTGGTGCAAGCCCCGGATGCTGGACTTTCGCCGATTTTGGCGGTGCATCCGCAAAGGTATGTGACGTTTTTGCAGGGGATATATAAGCGCTGGACCCGGATTGAGGGTGCCTCAACCGAGGTGATCCCAAACGTGCATCCAGCCAGTCGTCTGGATGGCTACCCCCTGTCGGCGGTGGGTCAGGCGGGGTTTCATATGACGGATACCTCCTGTCCGATTTCGGCGCAGACTTGGGATGCCGCCTATGCCTCGGCGCAGACGGCGGTGCATGCGGCGGATTTGGTGCTGGGCGGCGAGAAGGCCGCCTATGCTTTGTGCCGTCCGCCGGGGCATCATGCCTTTGCCGAACTTGCGGGCGGGTTTTGCTATCTGAACAATTCCGGCATTGCGGCGCAAAGGCTGACCGATGCCGGGCGGCGGGTGGCGATTTTGGATGTGGATTTGCACCACGGCAACGGCACGCAGGGCATGTTCTACGCGCGGGGAGACGTGCTGACGGTGTCCTTGCACGCGCATCCCGAGCGATTTTATCCGTTCTTCTGGGGCTATGCCGAGGAGATTGGCGAGGGAGCGGGCGTGGGGGCCAACCTGAACCTGCCCTTGGTGCGCGGCACGGGCGACGTGGGGGTCTTGGGCGCGTTGGCGCAAGGCATTGAAAAGCTGCAGGCTTGGGGTGCCGATACTGTGGTGCTGGCGCTGGGACTGGATGCATTTGAGGGCGATCCCTTTGCCGGATTGACCGTGACCACACCGGGTTTTGCCGCGATTGGGCGGGTGGTGGCGGCGATGGGCCTGCCTGTGGTGATCGTGCAGGAGGGTGGCTATTTGTGCCCGGAGTTGGGGGATAATCTGGAGGCGGTTTTGCGGGCTTGGTAGGTTGCGCTAGCCGCAACTTCGGAGCCTCCGGCGGGGATATTTGAGCACAGAGGATGACCTAAGCGGGAGTTTAGGCGCGGACTTCGGTGATCGTATTGCCTGCGCTGAGAGCGTAGAACGCGTCTTGCGGCACGGGGAGCCTGTGGCTTTCGATCTCAGTCAGACCCGCCCATTGCGCGCGGATCACCCGGCTGACGACGGCGTGGGCGACGATGATTTTCACTGGCATGGGGTCGGATTGGATGTCGTGCAGCGCGGCTTTGAGCCGGGTGGCGAAGATCGCATAAGTTTCGCCATCGGGGGAGTGGAACCACCATGCCTCGGGCGGCACCGAGGCGCGCAGGCCGGGGTGGGCGGTGTCGATCTCAAGATCGGTTTTGCCATCCCATGACCCCATGCCGATTTCCATCAGGCGGGGGTCGAGGGTGATTTCTGGCTTGCCAAGCTCGGCGGCGATCAGGCGGGCCGAATGGTGGGCGCGGCCTAACGGGCTGGCGTAGATGCGAAATTCTGGCAGCTTCAGGGACGCAAGGCGGCGGCCCATCGCGGTGGCCTGCGCTTGCCCCAAGGCGGTCAGGTTGCTGTCGACCTGACCTTGGCGGCGGCCAATGGCGTTGAATTCGGTCTGGCCGTGGCGGCAGAGGTAGATCATGCCCAATCCCCGAGCAGGATGTTGCGGATGACCTGCTCGACAGGACGCTCGCGGGCGATCAGGCCCGCGACCCATTCGCACGAGGCGGCGTTGAACACCGCCCCCTTGCCCCGGCGATATTCAGCCATGCAGCCGTTGCCACGCGCGGCACGGGCGGTGTTTTCCGGGGTGATACCGCCGTAAAGCCGGAGTGCGAGGTCTTCGGCGTCACCTGTGCCGATGAAGCGGTCGCGGTCGTGGGGTCCAGTTGAGTGCGACAATGTGGTCGCGGGGGAGAGGCCGACGATGGTGAGATCACCTTGCAGACTAGTATTTTCGGCGGCGAAGGGCAGACCTTGCTGCATAGTGTAGTCGATGCCATCGACCTCATAGCCGAAAATTTTCGACGCCGCCCCCAGCACGTCGCCATAGCCGAGGCCGGTGCCGCGCATCGCCCAATGGTCGGGGCGGTAGATCGCAAAACCACCCGCGCCGTGCGCGGCACAGCGGCTCCATCCGGCATAGACGCCTGCCGATCCGGTCAGGCCCATGGTGGCAGTGGCGGGACGCTTGATTTGGGGATGGTCCCAATAACTCGTCAGGCGGTTGGTCTGGGCCAAAGGATCGAGCGCCTCGGCGTTGGTTTTATAGCAGGTTTGGGTGGTGAGATCGTCGGAAAGCCGGGTTTGCCAGAAGAAATTCCCGGCGAAGCGGGCGAGCTGACCGCCTTGATCCAGCCAAGCTTCCAGATGGTCGCGCATCTCCCAAGTCCAGTATTCGTCATGGCCCACGATCAGCACGCGGTCGTAGCCGTTCAGCGCTTCGGGGTTGCGGTGCAGGTCGTGTTGGGTGGTGTAGTCGAGGGCGATGTCTTGCGTCTCGCACCACAAAGCGAACGGGCGCTCAAACGCCGCCCAACCGGAGGAGGCGTATTTCTTCGAGATGCCGCGGGCGCGGGCATAGTCCATATGCGGGTAGCGCGGCTTGGTCAAAAGCGGCGAGGCATGCGGGATGCGCGGGGCGTCCTGCGGCCACGCCACAAAGCCCTTCGCCCAAGGCCGCTGGGTGCTGACCTGTGGGGCGAAGTCGCCTTGGTTGGGGCCGGTGAGCCCCTGATAGTGGTTCGAGCCGCCCCAGTCGTTGTAGGCGCACCAAGTGCCCGTCGCCAGCAGCATCAGGATTTTTGCTTGGGGTTTCAGGGATTTGAGGACGAACAGGCTCTGCGATGAATGGCCGGGGATGGTGACCGTCACCGTATAGACGCCGCTCTGCCAAGCCTCTGGAATGGTCAGGCGCAGCACTTCGGGCCAGTTGCAGCCGTTCTCTGAGGCGTCAAACGGGGTGGTGGCGAAGGTTGTGGCGAGGGTGATTTGCAGCAGGATTTCGGGGGTGAAGCCGTCTCGGGCGATGGTCAGCTGCGCTTCGGGTGCGCTGGACATCACGTGCAGGATCAGGACCTCGCCGGGGCTGTAGGACAGTGCCGCGCTATAGATCCAGACCTGCGGGCGGTTGGGATCAGGGCTTGCGGTCTCGTAATAGTGACCCGTCACCGCATCGCCATCATCGGTCGGTCCTGAGATGAAAAAGTCTTTCAACATTGCGCCATCCGAGCCGCGATATCCAACATCCGGTTGGAGAACCCCCATTCATTATCATACCAACCGAACACCCGCAGCATGCCGCCGCGTGTCACGCGGGTTTCGGGCAAAGCCATCACGATGCTTTCAGGCCGTGCGCGCAGATCGGTCGAAACGAGGGCTTTCACGGTTGATCCGATCACCCCGCCTGCCCCGGCCAGCGCCGCGTTGACCTCGGCCACCGTTGGCGCGCGTTCCGTCATCACCGCCAGATCGACGGCGGACACCGAAGCCGTCGGCACCCGCACCGCCGAGCCTTCGATCCGGCCTGCGATCTGGGGCAGAACCTGATCCAGCAGGCGTTGCGCCGAGGTGGTGGTCGGCACCATCGACAAAGCGGCGGCGCGGGAGCGGGCGAAATCGGCGGCGGGGGCATCCACCGTCGGCTGACTGCCGGTATAGCAGTGAATCGTGGTCATCGAGCCCGTCACCACGCCCCAGTTTTCATGGATCAACCGGGCCAAGGGGGCCAAAGCGTTGGTGGTGCAAGAGGCGTTGGAGACGATCTGCTGCGCGTTCAGTTCGCCCTCATTCGCGCCCAGAACCACCGTCAGATCGGCAGCTTTCGACGGCCCCGAGATCAGCACTTTGCGCGCGCCTCCGCGCAGGCCGCGCGTCGCCATTTCGCGGGCATCGGCACGTCCGGTACATTCCAGCACCACATCGACGCCCTTCAAGGCAAGGCTGGAAATATCGGGGGTCCGATGCAGCGGGATCGACAGGCCGTCGATCACCAAGCTGGTGCCGTCAAGGCTGACCTGCCCTGGCCATGGCCCGAAAACCGAGTCGAATTCAAACAGATAGGCGCACATCTCGGCGGCGGCGATGTCATTGATGCCGATAATCTTCGCCCCCGGCACAGCCCCTTTCAGCGCCGCACGCAAGACCGAGCGGCCAATGCGACCAAAGCCATTGATGAACAGGTTCATGGGCTTGCCCTTTCTGACGATTGGGCCAAGTCAGATCACGGGATCGGGCGTCGATCAATGGGGGCGACGGGGTTTTGATCAAATATTTGATGCGCGGGGGACAGCGCCGAAGCGCTCCGCGCGGGAGTATTTCAAAAAGAGCAAGCCTCAGGGGCGCTGGCCCCCCGTGGCCTCGGTGATTTGGTCCGCGCTGGCGCGCACAAGGCTGCCAAAACGGGTGGCGTCGGACAGGCCCATGCGGAAGGTCGGGCCGGCGATGGATATGACGGCGACCGGTTCGGCGAAAGCGTTGAAAATCGGGGCGGCGACCCCGCGCATGCCTTCGGCGCGCTCTTGGTCGTCAATGGCAAAGCCGCGCTCACGGGTGCGGGCGAGGTCGCGGCTCAGGCTTTCAGGGCTGGAGAGCGAGAGGGTGGTCGCGCGGGCCATGCCTTTGCGTTGCAGGATTTCTTCTGTTTTTTCCGTTGGATACCATGCCAACAGCGCCTTTCCCGGCGCGCAAAGATGCATCAGCCCAGTGCTGCCGGGCGGGAAGAAGGCGCGCAGATCGGCGGTGGCTTCGACTTGGGCAAGGAACAGAACCTCACCCGCAGCCTCAATCCCAAGGCTGACGGTTTCGCCAGTGGCGTCGCGCAAGGCCTCCATCGGGGCGCGGGCACGTTCGGTGATTTTGGTGCGCTTCAGAAAGGCTGATCCGGCACGGAAGGTGCCGGGGCCGATGTGCCAGACTTGGCCGGGGTCTTCGGCCTCGACCATGCCGTGACCTTGCAAGGTGACAAGGGCGCGGAACACGGTGGCGACGGGCAGCGCGCTTTGTTCGGCGAGTTCCGACAGCGTCATCCCGGCGCTGTCTGCCAGCAGTTTCAGCAGGCCCAGCGCGCGGTCGAGGGCTTGGACAGTGTTCTGCTCGGTCTTGTCGGTGGTGGATTTCGGGCGGCCGCGCAGGCGGGGTGGGTTTGACATGGGACGGCCCTTTTACGCGGCACCGCAGCGGGGCCGGGGTGAAAATAGGATGCACATGCAGCATAGCACGGATTCTGCGGCTGAAAAAAACTTTCGGCAGGTGCGCGACAGGTGGCGGAGGTTTGGGTTTTCGGTAACTCTGCCTGAGAATATGAGGAGACGGCGCATGGATTTCAGCGGTTTAGAACTGGGCTATGACATTCCGGCGCTGCCGGGGATGCCGGAGGCCGAGGTGCAGACCCCGTGCCTGCTGCTGGATCTGGAGGCGTTGGAGCGCAATATCGTCAAGATGGGCGCGGCGGCGCGGGCTTTGGGGGTGCGGCATCGGGTGCATGGCAAGATGCACAAATCGGTGGATGTGGCGTTGTTGCAGATGCGATTGGGCGGCGCTTGCGGGGTGTGTTGCCAGAAAGTGTCGGAGGCCGAGGCCTTTGTGCGCGGCGGGGTGATGGATGTTTTGGTGTCCAATCAGGTGACGGACCCGGTCAAGATCGACCGCTTGGCGCGGCTGGGCTTGCGGGTGGCGCGGGTGATTGTTTGCGTCGACGATGCGGGCAATGTCGCGGATTTGGCGGCGGCGGCGCGGCGTCATGGTGTGGGGCTGGAGTGTTTGGTCGAGATGGATGTCGGGGCCGGGCGTTGTGGGGTGCGGGGCGCGGAGCCTGTTGTGGGGCTGGCGCGGGCGATTGCGGCGGCGGCGGGGCTGCGGTTTGCCGGGGTGCAGGCCTATCAGGGCGCGATGCAGCATCTGACTTTGTTTGCGGATCGAAAGGCTGCGATTGAGCTGGCGGTAGAGCAGGTTCGCGCGGCGGTATCGGCGCTGCAGGCGGTCGGGTTGGACTGCGATATTATCGGCGGGGCGGGGACGGGGAGTTGGCCGCTGGAGGGCGGCTCGGGCGTCTATAATGAGCTGCAATGCGGCTCTTATGCCTTCATGGACGCGGATTATGGCCGGGTGCTGGATCAGGACGGGCGGCGGTTTGATCAGGGGGTGTGGGAAAACGCGCTGTTTGTGCTGGCCTCAGTGATGAGTCATGTGCGCCCCGAATGGGCGGTGTGTGATGCGGGGTTGAAGGCTTTGGCGGTGGATTCGGGGCTGCCGGTGGTGTTTGGGCTGCCAGAGTCTAACTATCGGGGGGTAGAGTATCGGAACTGTTCGGACGAGCATGGCGAGCTGAGCGATCCGGGCGGGGTTTTGAAGATCAATGATAAGCTGCGGCTGGTGCCGGGGCATTGTGACCCGACCTGTAATCTTCATGATTGGTATGTCGGGGTTAGGGGTGGGGTGGTGGAGGTGGTTTGGCCGATTTCGGCACGGGGGAAGGGGTATTGACGGCCTGTCCACGCGTGGACAGAGGGTGATCTTATTAAATATCAATAAGTTACATATTTTCGTTCAGGAAGTGTTAAGCATTTGCCCGGCTGATCGCCAAGAAGGTGGGCCAGCCTCTATCGGGGTGTTGACGCGCATCGAAACTTGATCGGGGCGGCTTGATCAGGGGCGGCTGGCGCCTGCTGTTTACCGTCGCAGCGTCAGGATCAGACATGGGCTGAAGCGGGTTGCTTTGCGCTGAAACCTAAAGCGCAGGCTATCGCTTGCGTCGAACCAACTCTAGCCTCTCTGCTTTTGAGAAAACCTGAATCGCTCGCAGAGGCAACGCCAGTTCGCATGATTGCCCCAGACGGCAATGTGCAAACTGTCAGTTGGCGCTGTTGCCAAAAACAAAACGCCCAAGCAAAGCCTGAGCGTTTCATATTCCATACAACCGCCCGGTCAGAGGGCAGACAGTATTTCTTATTCTTAGGTGGTGTTCGAGCTGGAGCTGCTGTCGTCGCCCGACAGAACCGCGCCAATAACCACGACACCAGCAATGACAGCCCAGAGCGGGGTGGCCGAGGACGAAGCGGCTTCTTCGACAACGACGGGAGGCTGCTCGGTGATCGGCTCAGCCATGCCGCCAGCGAAAGCTGCGGAGGACGCCAGAACGAGCGAAGACGCGAGGGCGAAGAAAGTGATATTTTTCATTAGAAATACTCCGGTTGGATGGATGATCTCAGCAACCACACAGCGAGGGGGGTAAAAAGAAAAGTCTGACGCAAGAAAAATCAGCCATCTTTTCGTTCAACTGCGGCATATCCGACACCCTGCGACACCCATTGCCGCGATTTGCTTACAGAACCAGCAGAATCGAACCAATATTGGTTGCGAATCGTCCCAATATCGGCGGCGCAGGCCTCGGCGATGGCATTGCCTGCGGCGGTATCCCGCTCAACCGTGCAGGTGAAAACATGGCGAATCGTCGTATCGGTGCCGTCAAGATCGTAGTAGCTGCGCTGATGCGGGCCACCCGCGCGCAGCGTGGCAGGGCTGGGCGCATCGGCGGACATCAGATCGCGGCCAAGGCCACGCGTGCCGATCAAAATGCCATTGCGCAGAAACACTTGCGCACCGTCTTTCGAGGCGTAGATCGTGACACCCTCGCGTTGGCTGATCTGCGTCATCGGGAATTTGATGCCGCGCGACACCAGCGTCAGCCAGATTTGCGGCGCGCCAGCGGCGGGTTTGACCGCAGGTGATGCGCTGGGGCCAAGCAATTTGCCGGCGGCGGTTTTCATCGCCGCCGCATTGCAGGCGGCAAGCGAGACGGTTGCGGCTAAAGTGAACAGGCTGCGGCGCAAGATCATCTCCAGAACCGCCCCCAGGCGGCGTCAAGGTCGGTTTCCTGATACGGTCGAACTGTCTCATACAGGCGGCCTTCGACCGACAGTCGCGCGCCACCATCGCGGAGCAACGGCCGCAAGGTAACTTTCGAGACCTTTTGCGTCTGCGCGCCGGTGAAGAAGCTCATCGGCAGCGAGATGCGGATGCCTTTGTCAAACGAGCCTTCGCCATAGGTGTCAAACGGCACATCGGTCAGGGTGGCGAAAGCCCCGACTTTGATGCCATTGGCAAATTCGCGGTCCAGCGCCAGCGTCGCGCCATAATCCCCGGCAAGGTAGCGGCCGACGTCCAACTGGGCGTGATAGCCGTCGCCGAAGCTGTAATAGCCCGAAATATGGCCAGTGACGATGCTGTAATCCCGAAAGCCGAACAGCTGATCATAGTCGCGCTGTTTGACATAGTTGATCTCAGCCCCGATAGCATAGGGCTTGTCGGGTTTTTGCCACAGCAATTCGCCCGAGATGCCGCCATACATCCGCTCCAGATAGCCGACGGTGACACGGCTGTAGAGTTCGGGGCCGGGTTTGGTATACCAAGCCAGCGTCAGCCGTTCGATGGAGGGGTCGCCATTCAGCGTGTAGAGATTAGAATCGCTGCGCACATGCGGCAGTTTGCTGTCGGACGGGAAGGTAGACCGCTCAATCCCCTTGTAAATCGGCTTGGCGATTGAGGCTGAAAACACCCATCCGGGGGCAATGTCGTAGCGTGCGGTCAGGCGGATGCCGACATTGGCCTGCAGTGGCTTGCCGGGATCAAACAGGCTGGTGGCGACATAGGGGGTAAGGCCCCAGTTGAAGCGCGGATATAGGCCATTGGTGCGGATCGCGCCCTCGGGAAGCGCTGCGGCCACCGGCAGGATCTGCACGCGTTGGTCCATCGCGATATCTTGGCCGGGGGCAAATTCCAACGCCTCAAGATCGGCGCGGCGGATCACGACGTTGGACAACGGCACGCCTTGCGCCATGGCAACGATCTCAAAGCTGGAAACCGAGGCGGGCATGGTGGCGGCCAACGCGCGGGCGGTGCGGCCAATGGCCTGCGGCGCGTTGTCGAGCCGGGTGTTGCGGATGCGCAGATGCACACGGTTGGCGCTGATCGCCATGCTTTCGATGGTGATGCCGTCGCGCGCGAGGATGGCTTGGGTCTGATCACGCATCGCGGTCTGCGCGCCACGGTCGGTGACCCAGTTTGGCCCCCAGCTTTTGGCGGCAGCACTTGCGGTGACGGGCAGCGGGCCGGGGCCACGCGGGCCGCCGCGCGGGTTTTTCTTCGGATCAAGCGCCAGTTGCACCGAGAAGCCGATCTTGGAGCCGTAGAGCGAATAAAGGCCCAGCCGCATATTGGCTTTGGTGGTGTATTCGACGCCGAAGTTGAACGGCGAGTTGCGTTCAAACGTGGCGCGGTTCTCGGCTTCTTCGACATAGGCGTCAGAGGAATATTCCGCCTTCAGCGCCCACTGGTTGTTCACTTTCCACTCAACCCCGGCGAAGGGGGCTACGTCGCCGCGGAACCATTGCCCGGTGCGCAGGGTGCCACCTTCGCCGAAATCGACCGTCGGGCGGGTGCCAAATGGCGCGCCGATGCTGCCGTAGCTGCCATAGCGGCCCCAGCCCAGACCGGCGGTGACTTTCACCCGATCGCCGAAGGTTTTGGTGGCGGCGATATATTCGCCCGACTGCACCCCGGTGCCGATGATGTCTTGCAAGCCAACGGTGATCGCCGGGACATAGCGGCCTTCCGAGGTCAACTGATAGCGCAGATCAAAGCTGCGGTCGGAATAGGTGGTGATGCCGTCTTCCGGCGGGTTGAACCAATCTTTCACCGAGGAATAGCGGAAGCTGCCGGATAGGCGGGGGGTGATCTGGAACGACAGAGTGGTGCGGCCAATCGGGCCGAATTGCGATTTCACCACCGAGAGGGTGCCGTCGCTTTGTTGATCCCCCGAGGGCATGTCGATCAGGCCAGTAACGCCGGAAAAGCTAAAGCTGGGGCGCATTTCGGCCTGCGCCGGCACAGCGAACACAGCGCAGAGCCCGCACAAAACCAGATATTTTGATCGTGTCATGCCTGCCAACCTCACCCTGCGCGCCCTATAGCTTGGGCACCTTGCTTTATTGATAGGCAAAATTTTTCGCAAACGCCACCAATGCGACCGTAAAATACCGCCCATGTGGTGTGGATGCCGATGCCGCTGGGCGAGACTTCCCGCAGCCGTTGCGCCGAAAATCCAGCCCCGCTGCGCAGGGCAGACCGACGCGGCACAGGGCGCTCAGCCATGCACCAAGGTCAGGCGGCGTTGATCGGGGGCTTTCTCGGCGATCTCGTCCAGCATGTCGTCTTCGGTCCAGAATTGATCGAAGATTTCGCTGGTCGGCTGGTAGGCGGTTTGCTGATCAATCATGATGCGGCGGATGCGCTCGACATCGTTGCGATCACAGGCCTGCGCCAGTTGCACGAGGGCGGCGGACAGCTCATCCAACGGCTGACGACATTCGGTGGCCGACATGATGCGGGGATGGCTGGTGGGTTTCGGATCGTTGCCGATCAGCAATTCCTCATGCAGTTTTTCGCCGGGGCGCAGCTTGGTGAACACGATGCCAATCTCGCCCTTACCGGGTTTTTCCGCCACGGGATCGGTGAAAATGATCGGCTTAAGCCCATGCAAACGCGCCATTTTCGCGGCAAGCTCGGTGATCAGCACCGGATCGCCCATATCCAGCACAAACACCTCGCCGCCCTGCGCCATCGCCCCGGCTTGGATCACCAGCTGGGCGGCTTCTGGGATGGTCATAAAGAAACGGGTGATCTCGGGATGCGTCACGGTGATCGGGCCGCCGGCCTCAATCTGGCGACGGAACAGCGGGATCACCGAGCCAGACGAGCCCAGCACATTGCCAAAGCGCACCATGGAAATCGTGGTGCCGGGGTTGCGCGGCGCATCGGCAAGCGATTGGCAGACCAGTTCGGCCAAGCGCTTTGAGGCCCCCATGATATTGGTCGGGCGCACCGATTTATCCGATGAGATCAGGATGAACGCCTTGACCCCGGCGGCAATCGCGGCTTCGGCCAAAGTCGCGGTGCCGAACACGATGTTGCGCACGCCTTCGGCGATGTTGTGTTCGACCAGAGGCACATGTTTGTAGGCGGCGGCGTGATAGACCGTCTCCACCCCGAAATGCCGCAGGGTGCGATCCACCAACCGCGCCGATTTGATGCAGCCCAGCACTGGCGACAGCGCCACGTTCGAGCGCATCACCGCCTGCATCGTCGTCAGTTCTTGCTCGATCGTGTAAAGCGCCAGTTCCGAAATTTCATACAGCACCAGCCGTTTCGGCTTCAGCCGCAGGATTTGGCGGCAGAGCTCAGAGCCAATCGACCCGCCTGCCACGGTGACCATCACCACTTTTCCGGTGATATTGGCCCCGAGCAGCTCACGTTGCGGCGGCACCGGATCGCGGCCGAGCAGATCTTCAATGCTGATGTCATTGATCTGATCAATGCTGGCCTTGCCGGTCATGATATCATCGAGACCCGGCACGGTCTGGATCAGCAAGGGTTGGGGTTCCAGCGATTTGAGGATTTCGTTGCGGCGGGCCTTGCTGGCCGAGGGTATCGCCAGCAGCACAACATTGACGCCGTTGTTGCGGATCAGCGATTCGATCTGCAACGGCGAATACACCATGAGGCCGCCAACATGGGTGCCCTGCGCTTGCGATGAGTCGTCGATGAACGCCACCGGAACATAGTCGCTGCGCTGATGCAGCACTTGCAACAACTGCCGCCCTGCCGCCCCCGCGCCATAGATCGCCACGCGTTCCTTGCGGCGATTTTGCGCATAGTTCACCAGCTCGCGGAAGCCAAAGCGCACGCCACCGATGCAGAGGAAGGTCAGCAGCATATAAATCAGCGGCACCGCGCGCGGCACCGGCAGATCGGCGAGTTGCACCACAACCGTCATCGTCACCGCAGAGATCATCGAGCCCATCAGGATGGTGATCAGCGCTCGCCCGGCGATATAGCGCAACACGGCGCGGTAAAACCCCAGCCGCACGAAGGCGTAAATCGTGACGGGCAGCACCGGAATCAGCGCCAGCCAGATCTGCGGATCGCGCAGAAAGCCTAACCCATCGAGCTTGAGCCACATCGCAAGGATGAACATCGCGGGCAGCAGCAGCAAATCAACCGCGACCTGAAGCACCCGCTTTTTGCCTCGGTTCATCGACAGCAGCCGATATACATAGGGGTTCATCTGGGGATCCTCAGTCAGTCAAAGGCACAAGTTGTCGCAATCAGCTGGGTAAAATCTACGATCTATTTCCGGTTGAATAGCACAGTTTATCCACAAAAAACAGCACCTCACGCCATCAGATTCGTCGGACGGCTGTTTTTTAGGCGGCAGCTTGCCGATGGATGCGGAAATACGCACCGTAGAATCCGTCGCAAAATCCCCTGTGGCAGCGCGCGCTGCTGTCCTCGCGCGTTAACGCTTTGTCTGTAGCACTTCGCCCCTACGCCCTGCGCCTGTCGCAGCGGCTGCGGAATCACTGGCAAACCGAGGCGAGGTCACGCGATGAACAAAGCAATTACGCAAGGGTTGGTGCTGATGCCGCCACCGTTTTCGGCAGGTCTGGCGCTGTGGTCGCGCGAGGATGGCCTCAGCGGTCAGGGCTCGTATCTCGGGCAGGCCAATGCGGCCTATGTGCCCGCCGATCAGGATTTCGCGGGCTGTCTGGAGTTGCAGAAAACTTCTGCCGTGCAAAAGCTGCGCTGTTTTCAGTCGATTCCCTGTCAGCCGGGGCTATATCTGCGGGTGACGGCGCGGGTGAAGGCGATCAGCGGTGCGCTGCCGACGGTGCGGATTGCGGGGTGGGCGGGATCGGGGTCGGGGACCAACGTGACCTCTGCCGATCAACAAGGGCCGGATGTGGCACTGACGGGTTACGGCGCGGTGGTCACGGTCAGCGCCATCATCGGCTCCGGCAATCGGCCGGGGGTGGATATGGTCTGGGGTACCGCGCCGGCCTTTGGCCATTTCGGGCTGGATCTGACCGGGCCGGCGGGGGGCGTGGTGCGCATCGACGACATCACGATTGAGGATGTGACGGATGTGTTTCATTCCGAGATGTTCGACTGGGTGGATGTGCGCGATTACGGTGCGGTGGGCGATGGCGTGACCGATGATCGCGCGGCGTTCGATGCGGCGGATACGGCGGCTTTGGGCAAGACCGTGGTGGTGTCGCCGGGGGTGTATTACATCGGCTCGCATCTGACGTTTGAGAACCCGGTGCAGTTTGAGGGCACGATTGTGATGCCCGATGCGCAGCGTTTGGCCTGCACCCGCAACTATAACCTCGACACCTATGCGGCGGCGTTTGGCAGCGAGCTTACGGGCTTCAAGAAGGCGTTGCAGGTTTTGGTCTATTTCACCGACCATGTGACGCTGGATTTGAACGGGCGGCGGGTGGAATTGACGGCACCGATCAACGTGGCGGCCCTGTGCGGCTTGACCAGCTTCGCAACCCGGCGGGCTTTGGTGAACGGCAATCTGGTGGCCTTGCCGGGGACCGCGTGGAACACCCAGACGGTGAGTGCGGTGGCCAATCCGCTGGTGCTGACCGGGGTGGCCAATATCGCAGCCATCCCGGTGGGGGCACGGATCAGCGGCACCGGGGTCGGGCGCGAGGTTTATGTCACCTCGAAGAACGTCGGGACCAGCACAATCAACCTCAGCCGCCCACTGTGGGCGGCGGCAGGCACCCGGACATTCACCTTTGATCGCTACGCCTATATGCTTGATTTCTCAGGATTTACCGAACTCACCCGCTTTCAGATCAAAGAGGTGGAGTTCAGTTGCGCCGGCATCGCCAGCGGCATTAGTCTGGCCACCACGGGCGCGATCTTCGATGTGTCGGAATGTATGTTCGGGCTGGTGAAGGACCGCGCCATCACCTCAACCGGAGAGGGCTGTCAGGATCTGCACATCGACCGCTGCCAGTTTTTCTCGGCGGATCAGGGGCTGCCTGCGCAGAACCGGGTGTCGATCGTGTTCAACGCCAATGCCAATGACATCAAGATCCGCAACAACCGCGCCTCGCGGTTTGCGCATTTTGGCGTGGTGGCGGGGTCGGGGGCGATCTTTCTGGGCAACCACTTTTTTGGCGGCGATGATGTGGCTCTGAACGGCATCCGACGCGCCGGGGTGGTGCTGACCCTGCCGAACTCGAAGACGTTCTTCACCGGCAATTATGTCGACAACTACTTCATCGAGATGTCGAACGAACATGATGCCACCCCGACCTTTGGCAGCGAATATTCCTTTGGTGGGCTGACCATCACCGGCAATATCTTCATCTGCCAGCACACAGCGCCGTGGTTCTCGTGGATCGTGGTGACACCGCGCGGGCCGGGGCATTTCATCTCGGGGCTGACGGTGAGCAGCAATGTGTTCTCGGCGCGCGGCGAGGATGTTGACCGGGTGGAGTCGATTGACACCAGCTATGCGACGCTGGCGTTCAATTCGTTCCGCAACGTGAATTTTGAGCAAAACACCTTCAACGGCGTGGTGCAGCGCGCGGTCAGCCCGATGTTGGTCGAGCATATCCAGAACACCGAATCCGACACTTGGGCGGTGAACAGCAACAACCTGCTGCCGTTTGGCGGGCGCGCGCGCAATGTTACGGCGGTGGTGGCCGAGGGCGCGATCACCAACGGCGCGGGGACGGCGCAGTTTGTCACCCCCTATGCGCAGGTCGAGCAGGGCGCGGGCGGACAGTTTGCCAATCTGAAATGGCCCAGCGCGGTGAAAGGCCGGGTGCAGGTGACGTTGCGGGTGGATAATCCGGTTTGAGGTTGGGCCGGTTTAACGCAGGTCCTCGGCACTAAACCGGAACGCCTTGCCAAAGCCACCGTTCAGCAGCGCCGATTGCGGCACAAGCCGCACGAAGGCAAAATCGGGCAGGTCGCTGTAAAGGGTCGCCTTCGGGTGGCCCTTTAACCAATGCGCCCGCAGGGCGGGACGCGCAGGATCATCGGCGGCGATAAACTGCGCCAAAGCCCGGATCATCAGCCGCGGATGCGTCAGCGGATCGCCCTTTTCGCCCGGCTCGCCCAGCATCAGCGCACAGGCGGGGTTGGCGCGCAGGGCCGCCGTATGCGGGGCAAGGCCCGAGATCAGCGCCATCGGCACGCCCGAAGGGTCCAATCCGAAAGCGATTCGGCTGATGCCGGGGGTCTGGGTCTCAGTATCGCTCCACGCCAAGGCGGCATGATGCGCCTGCATCAAGGACAGCGCCAAAGCACGGGCCTCTGCATCGGCGACAGCTATGGGGTCGGGGCGTTTTTGGGTCATGTCGGGCCTTTTGAAACCGGAGAGCGGGCCTTCGGTGGCGAGACGAGGCTGCCGGGCGGTTGCCCCGCAAGTATCACCCGAATCACCCTTTTGTGAACGGGGCAATCCGCGCAGTGCTGCGACGATCCGACGCGCACCCATAGCCCGCCAAATGATCCGCGCTTTGCCCCTGCCCTTCCCCTTGCCGCCATTCAACCCTAAGCTGCCCAAGTGACGTCCCGTCATTTCATTGCCAATTTTCTAATCATTGACAAAATTCACCGTCTGATTTGTCAATTTATTTACAGAAAAATCGCATGAATAAAAAGAGTTACCAAATATTTTACAACTGCGCTATGATCAGGTTACAAACGGGGGAGCCCTGCCCTATCCGGCAGGCCGTTGGCACGGGTCGCAAGACCTGACTGGGAACTGGGGAGAGAGTTATGTCGGATCACGCTGCTGCGCAGAAATATGCGGCTTCGGAAGAATTTGTCGCCCATGCGCATGTGAACGCCGCAGAATATGAGGCGGTGTATGCCGCCTCTATCGCCGATCCGAGCGCATTTTGGGCCAAGGAAGGCCAGCGGATTGACTGGATCAAGGATTTCACCCGCGTCAAAGACACCAATTTCAACCTGGGCGAAGTCTCGATCAAATGGTTTGAAGATGGCACGCTGAACGTCTCGGCCAACTGTATCGACCGCCATATGGTGACGCGCGCCAATCAAACCGCGATCATCTGGGAGCCCGATGATCCGAAAACCCCGGCGCACCATATCACCTATGCGCAACTGTTGGAAAACACCTCACGCATGGCGAATGTGCTGAAATCGCACGGGGTGTCGCGTGGTGATCGCGTGGTGATCTATCTGCCGATGATCCCGGAAGCTGCCTATGCCATGCTGGCCTGCGCGCGGATCGGGGCTATTCACTCGATCGTTTTTGCCGGGTTCTCGCCGGATGCTTTGGCGAACCGGATCAATGATTCCGATGCCAAGGTGGTGATCACGGCTGATTTCGCGCCGCGTGGGGGCAAGAAAACGGGCCTGAAGAACAACACCGATGCGGCGCTGTTGCATTGCAATGACCATGTGAAGTGTCTGGTGGTCAAGCATACCGGCGATCAGACCTCTTGGGTTGAGGGCCGCGATATTGACGTCAAGGCCGAGATGGCCGCCGCCAAGCCCTATTGCGCTTATGTCGAGATGGGCGCGGAGGATCCGCTGTTCATCCTTTATACCTCCGGCTCCACTGGCAAGCCGAAGGGGGTGGTGCATACCTCGGGCGGCTATCTGGTTTATGCGGCGATGACGCAGCAGATCACCTTCGATTATCATGATGGCGATGTGTTCTGGTGTACGGCTGACGTGGGCTGGGTCACCGGGCACAGCTATATCATCTACGGCCCCTTGGCGAATGGCGCGACCACGGTGATGTTTGAAGGTGTGCCGACCTTCCCCGATGCGGGCCGCTTCTGGGAGGTTTGCGCCAAGCATAAGGTGTCACAGTTCTACACCGCGCCCACGGCGATCCGTTCACTGATGGGCATGGGCCCGGAATGGCCCGCCAAGCATGATCTTAGCAGCCTGAAACTGCTGGGCTCGGTGGGTGAGCCGATCAACCCCGAGGCTTGGAATTGGTATAATCAGCATGTCGGCAAGGGCCGCTGCCCGATCGTTGACACCTTCTGGCAGACCGAAACCGGCGGCCATCTGATCACGCCCTTGCCGGGGGCAATCCCGCAGAAACCGGGCTCCGCCACCCTGCCGTTCTTTGGCGTGCAGCCGATCGTGCTCGACCCTGCGACGGCCAAGGTGCAAACCGAGGTGGAAACCGATGGCGTGCTCTGCATCGCCGACAGCTGGCCCGGTCAGATGCGCACGCTTTGGGGCGATCATGCCCGGTTTGAGGAGGCCTATTTCAGCCAATACCCCGGCTATTACTTCACCGGCGACGGCTGCCGCCGCGACGCGGATGGCTATTACTGGATCACCGGGCGGGTGGATGACGTGATCAACGTCTCGGGTCACCGCATGGGCACGGCTGAGGTGGAAAGCGCGTTGGTGGCCCACCCGAAAGTCGCCGAATCCGCCGTTGTCGGCTATCCGCATGACATCAATGGCCAAGGCATCTACGCCTATGTCACCCTGATGCGCGGCGAGGAACCGACCGAGGCGTTGCGCAAGGAACTCGAAGCTTGGGTGCGCACCGAGATCGGCCCGATTGCCAAGCCTGATCTGATCCAATGGGCCCCCGGCCTGCCGAAAACCCGTTCCGGCAAGATCATGCGCCGCATCCTGCGCAAGATCGCCGAGAATGATTTCGGTGCCTTGGGCGACACCTCGACCCTCGCCGATCCGTCGGTGGTGGATGATCTGATCGCCAACCGCATGAACAAGGGATAACGCATGGCCCCGGTTCTGATCCTGCTTGGCCCGCCCGGCGCGGGCAAAGGCACCCAAGCCCGGATGCTGGAGGAAGACTTCGGTCTGATCCAGCTCTCCACCGGCGATCTGTTGCGCGCCGCTGTCAGCGCGGGCACGCCTGCGGGTTTGGCTGCGAAAGCGGTGATGGCCGCAGGCGCGCTCGTATCGGACGACATCGTTCTAGCGATCCTGAAAGACCGCATGAGCCAGCCCGATGTCTCCAAAGGCATCATCCTTGATGGCTTTCCGCGCACCGCAGGCCAAGCCGCCGCACTGGATCATCTGCTGGCGGAGGCCGGCCAGAAAATCACCGCCGCGATCAGCCTTGACGTGGATGATGCCGCGATGGTGGGTCGGGTTTCCGGCCGCCACACCTGTGCGGCTTGCGGCGAGGGCTATCACGACACCCACAAACGCCCGGCCAAAGCAGGCGTCTGTGACAAATGCGGCGGCTTGGAGTTCAAACGCCGCGCCGACGACAACGCCGAAACCGTGCGTGACAGGCTGACCGCCTATCACGCCCAGACGGCGCCGCTGATTGCCTATTACGAGGCCAAAGGCGTGTTGGAACGCATCGACGCGATGGGCCCCATCGCTGACATCCGCACCGCCCTCGGCCAGATCATCGCCGCCATCGCGGCGTAAGACATACCCCGCCGCCGTTGAGGAGCGGCTGCGGGGGATACACGACCAGATCCGCGTGACCACACGCCGAACCTTGCCTTGGCAGGGAACGGAGAAGGCTTGCCCGGTCTGGATTGGGATAGGGAACCGGCGACCAGCGCCGGACAACAAGGGAGGCCAAACATGGCTAGCTTAGCAGATGTGAGCGTACGCTCACGCCCCATGACGCGGGAGGAACGCAAGGTCATCATGGCCTCGTCCGCCGGCACGATTTTTGAATGGTATGACTTCTACCTCTACGGCTCGCTCGCCGCGATCATCGGCGCGCAGTTCTTCACACCGTTCCCCGAAGCCACCCGCAACATCTTTGCGCTGCTGGCTTTTGCCGCAGGCTTTATCGTGCGCCCGTTTGGCGCATTGGTGTTCGGCTCGCTGGGCGATCTGATCGGGCGGAAATATACCTTCCTGATGACGATCCTGATCATGGGTATGTCGACTTTCCTCGTCGGCATTCTGCCGGGGTATCAAGATTGGGGTATTGCCGCCCCGATCATCCTGATCGGCCTGCGGATGCTGCAAGGCTTGGCCTTGGGCGGTGAATATGGCGGCGCTGCGGTCTATGTCGCGGAACACGCGCCACAAAATCGTCGCGGCTATTACACCTCGTTCATCCAGACCACCGCGACCCTCGGCTTGTTGCTGTCCTTGGTGGTGATCTTGCTGCTGACAGGTTATATCAACGGCCACTATGCCGCCGTGCCGCAGTTTGGTCTTGATGGTGCGCCGCTGATGGAAAAAGGCGCGCAAGTCATGCTGGAGCCGTGGAAGGCTTGGGGCTGGCGCTGGCCGTTCATCGGTTCGTTGGCACTGCTGGCGATCTCACTTTATATCCGCCTGACCATGCACGAAAGCCCGGCCTTCACAAAGATGAAGCAAGAAGGTGCTGCCTCGAAAGCCCCGCTGCGCGAAGCTTTTGGTCAGTGGAAAAATGCCAAGATCGCGCTGATCGCTTTGTTCGGCCTGACCGCTGGGCAAGCCGTGGTGTGGTATTCGGGCCAGTTCTACGCTTTGTTCTTCCTGCAAAACGTGGTGAAGGTCGACAGCTTCTCGGCCAACGTCTTTGTGGCGTGGTCGCTGATCATCGGCACCGGCGGCTTCTTGTTCTTCGGGTCATTGTCTGACCGTATTGGCCGCAAGCCGATCATTCTGGCAGGCTGCCTGATCGCCGCGATTACCTATTTCCCGGTGTTCCACCTGCTGACCAAAACCGCCAACCCGGCGCTTGAAGCGGCACAACAGACCATCGTCACCGTCACCGCAGACCCGGCGGATTGCTCGATGCAGTTCAACCCCGCCAACTCTCCTTCGGTGAAGTTCCAGAAGTCTTGCGATCTGATCAAGGCTTTGCTGAACAAAAGCTCGGTGAACGCGGTGAACGTCGATGCCCCGGCAGGAACGGTGGCTTCGGTGAAAATCGGCGAGACGGAAGTGGCGTCTTATGACGGTGCGGCCAATGGCAAAGCCATCGCTGATGCCAAAGCCGCTTTGGAGACGGCAAAAGCTGGCACCGATCAAGCCGCCACCGATGCCGCCCAAGCGGCGCTGGATGCGGCATCCGGCGTGAAAGCCGCCTTCGAGAAATCGGTGGGCGATGCTTTGACAGCAGCGGGTTATCCGTCTTCTGCGATGAAGAAGGTCAAGATGGTCGATGGCGCTTGGGTCGATCTGGCGAAAGACGAAGTCGTGGCCGAAGGTGTTGTCGTCAAATCGGTGCCGGCAAATACCACCGTTGCCCATGCCAGCGGGTTCTTCGACATCTTCAAAGCGCAGAATATCACCGTGGTGGCGATCCTGACCTATCTGATCTTGCTGGTGACGATGGTCTACGGCCCCATCGCGGCCATGTTGGTCGAACTGTTCCCGACCCGGATCCGCTATTCCGGCATGTCGCTGCCCTACCACATCGGCAACGGTTGGTTCGGCGGCCTGCTGCCCGCAACCGCACTGGCGATCTCGGCACAGACCGGCAACATCTATTCCGGCCTGTGGTATCCGATCATCATCGCCCTTGCGACCGTGGTCATCGGCACCCTGCTGGTGCCAAACGGCACGCATAAGAAAGACATCTTCTCGGACGCGAACAACCAGTAAGCGGCCAAGGTCTGACAGTGGCAAAGGGCCGGGGGCAAACTCCCAGCCCTTTTGCTATGTTGCCCGCTTGGTGCACCAAAAGTTGCGGTGGCGATCAGCGGTCACGCTGCCGCTGATACAGCGTCCAAACCGCCAGAATAACCGCCAGCCAAATCACATTGGCGACAATCCCCACCCCAATGGCCACAGTCATCGGCACCGCCAGCTGCGCCTGCGCCGTCAGCGGCAACAGCACCGCCACAAACACCGCCCCGATGGCGAGCGGAATAAGGGTTCCAGAAGCCACCCGCGTCCGCAGCATGGTCGCGAACAAAGCGATCAGCAGCCCGACGCGAAACGGATCGGACAGTTGGCTCAGCAACAGATCGGGAAGGGTCATAGGGGCTCCAATGCATTTGACCTTGATAAGCGAGGGCGCGGAGTAGGTCTAGCAGCCGCTGCGCGCTGCATCGGCCAAGCCGGGGGCCAGCCCCCGGCTTGGTGTCAAAGCGAACCGAACGGATCCACCGGATAGCCCACCCCGGTCATATAGAGCCCATCCGGCGGTGAGACTGGCCCGCAAGCCGCGCGATCCGCCGCCTCCAGTGCTAGTTTCACCTGATCCGGTGACCAAGCCCCTGCCCCAACCCGCTCCAGCGTGCCGACAATCGAGCGCACTTGGTTGTGCAGGAAACTGCACGCCCGCAGGGTGAAGCGGTATTCCACCCCCGCCGCATAGGGCACCGTCACAATCGACACCTCATCCAGCGTTTTCACCGGGCTGGCCGCCTGACAATAGGTCGAGCGAAACGTGGTGAAGTCGTGCTTGCCGATCAGATGCGCCGCCCCCGCCCGCATCGCCTCCAGATCCAGCGGCGAATGCACCCGCCACACCCGCCCCTTATCATGCGTCGCAGGCGCGCGCCGTGCCACCAGCCGGAACAGATAGCGCCGCTCGCGGGCTGAGAACCGCGCGTGGAAATCGTCCTCCACCCGCACCACCGCCAACACCGACACCGGATGCGGGCGCAGATGCGCGTTCAGCGCGGACGCCAACCGAAAGCAGTCCCAGTCCTTGACCAGATCGCAATGCGCCACCTGCCCGGTGGCATGCACCCCGGAATCCGTGCGGCCAGCGGCGGCGATCGTATGCGGCCCCGGCTCCAACCGCCCGAGTGCCGCTTCAATCGCGCCCTGCACGGTCAACTGCCCCCCGGCCTGGCGCTGCCAGCCGTTGAACGGGCCTCCGTCATAGTCGATGAGCATGGCATATCTGGGCATATGCCGCGCTTAGCGAAACCAAACCGCACTGTCCATCGTTGCAGTGGGGGCGGTGCCTTTCAAAACCCGCAGCACCACCCTATGTTTACCCGTAACACAAGGATGATCCCCGTTGTTTTCCAGCCTAACCCACGGCATTGCCCGGCAAATCGAGGCCGCAGCCTCGGCCCTGACCGGCTATGAACCGGTGTTGCGCATCGGCGTCACCGGGCTTTCCCGCGCCGGTAAAACCGTGTTCATCACCAGCCTTGTCGCCAATCTGTTGGACCGTGCCCGGATGCCGCAACTCACCGCCCAAGCGCAGAACCGCATCGAGGCGGTCTATCTGCAACCGCAGCCCGACGACACTTTGCCGCGCTTTGGCTTTGAAGATCACCTTGCCGCGATGACCGGGGACGATCCGCGTTGGCCGCAATCGACCCGCGCGGTGTCGGAACTCCGCCTGTCCTTCCGCACCCGCCCCGGCGGTTTCATCAACAGCTTTGCCGGCCCGCGCACCCTGCATGTCGATATCGTCGATTACCCCGGTGAGTGGCTGCTGGACCTCTCCCTCTTGGATAAATCCTACGCCGAATGGTCGGAAGACACCCTGCACCGCATTGCCAAACGCCCCGAGGCCGCCGATTTCATGGCGCATGCCCGCGCCGAGGATGGCGCGCTCCGGCTTGAGGAACCAAAGGCGCAAGCCCTCGCCGCCCATTTCACCGCCTACCTGCAAGCCGCCCGCAAAGCAGGGTGGTCCGATTGTACCCCCGGTCGCTTCCTGCTGCCGGGTGATCTCGCAGGCTCCCCGGTCCTCACCTTCGCCCCCCTGCCTGCGCCCGCCACCACCCCGCGCAACAGCCTGTGGCGGGAAATGCAACGCCGCTACGACGCCTATAAATCCCGCGTCATCCAGCCGTTTTTCCGCGAGCATTTCGCCAAGATTGATCGCCAGATCGTGCTCGTCGATGTCCTCTCCGCCCTGCACCAAGGCCCGCAAGCCGTGGAGGATCTGCGCCGCACCATGGCGGATGTGCTCGATGCCTTCCGCCCCGGTCGCAATGGTTGGCTGACGGGCATCTTGGGCGGCAAACGGGTGGAAAAAATCCTGTTCGCCGCCACCAAAGCCGACCATTTGCACCACCACCAGCACCCCGCCCTTACCGGGATCATGCGGGCGATGCTGCGCGAGGCGCTGTCGCGCGCCGATTTCGCAGGCGCGCAGACAGCGGCGATTTCGATGGCAAGCCTGCGCTGCACGGTTGAGGAAACCGTTTTGCGCGAAGGGGTTAGCCTTGATGCCGTGCGCGGCCGCTTGCTGTCCAACGGCAAGCAAGCGGTGATGTACCCCGGCCAACTGCCATCCGATCCCACCCGCCTGCTCTCCCCCGCCCGCGAAGGCGCCGAGAAATGGCTCGACGCCGATTATGCGCTGATGGCATTCGCCCCCGCCCGCACCACTTTGCGCCCCGGAGAAGGCCCGCCGCATATCCGCCTCGACCGTGCCGCCGAATTCCTGATCGGGGATCGCTTGTGAAGCCAGTGATCACCGACGCCACGCCAGCCGACGCGCCCGCCATCGCCGCCATTCTTGGCGCGTGGAACCGCGATACCGCGTGGATGCCCAAGCTGCACAGCCCCGCCGAAGACCTTGGCTTTGCCCAGCATCTGATCGCCAGCCGCACCACCCGCGTCTTGCGCGGCCCCGATGTCATGGGGTTCCTCGCCCGTGCGGGTGAGGAGGTTGAAGCGCTCTATCTCGCTCCCGAGGCACGCGGTCAGGGCTACGGCGCGCACCTGCTGGCCGAGGCCAAAGCCGCCTGCCCGCGCCTGACCCTCTATACCTTTCAGGCCAATCTGCCCGCCCAGCGCTTTTACGCGCGGCAGGGTTTTACCGAACTCGCCCGCAGCGATGGCGCGGGCAACGACGAACGCCTGCCCGACCTGCGCCTTGTCTGGCGAAAGGAGCCGCAATGAGCCTGCATCTGAACGACCAACCGCGTCTGCACGGCCCCTTGATGCAGGAATATGACGGTGACGCCGCCGATCCCGGCATGGCCGATGCCGTGCCCGATGCCGGGGCCGCGCGCGCGTTGCACACCGCCGCCTTCCTTGCCCAGCGTCGGGGGTCCGGCTTTACCCGCTTTGCGCTTTGGGTGTTCGGCAGCCTGTTCACGCTAGTGCTGTCAGTGTCGGCATGGAACTTCGTCACCGGATTGTTCAGCGAAAACACCGCGCTCGGCTGGCTGGCGTTCGTGCTGTTGATACTGGCGCTGTGCGTCGTGCTGGTGCTGGCGGGCAAGGAACTGATGGCGTTCTCCCGCATGGCCCGGCTGGATAAGCTGCGCGTCGCCGCCGCCGAGGCGCGTGTGGCCGCCGATCTGAAAGCCGCCCGCGCTGTGGTCGCCAGCCTTGTCAGCCTCTATTCCGACCGCACCGATACCGCTTGGGGCCGCGCACGGCTGGCCGAGCGGGAAGCCGATGTGTTCGACGCCGATGCGTTGCTCTCGCTGGCCGAGGTCGAATTGATGGCCCCGCTCGACCGCGCCGCGCTGGCCGAGGTCGAAGCCGCCGCCCGCCAAGTTGCCACCGTCACCGCCTTTGTGCCGCTGGCCTTGGCCGATGTGGCAACCGCACTCTATTCCAACCTGAAGCTGATCCGTCGCCTGTCGGAAATCTACGGCGGCAGATCGGGCAGCATGGGCAGCTTCCGCCTGATGCGCCGGGTGTTTTCGGCGCTGCTGGGCGCAGGCGCGATTGCCTTGGCAGATGATCTGATCGGCTCGGTCGCCTCGGGCGGCCTGCTTGCCAAGATATCCCGGCGGTTTGGCGAAGGCGTGGTGAACGGGGCCTTGACCGCGCGGGTGGGCCTCGCCGCAATGGAATTGTCGCGCCCGATGCCCTTCGTGGCCCTGCCGCGACCGGGGATCTCTGCCACCACCAGCCGCGCCTTGGCGGGGTTGTTTGGGCGGGGCGAGCCGGACGAAAAGTTAACAAACCCTTAAAACAGGCATGTTACCTCATTGATTCTAAATGCCTAAAAATGGTCCCGCGTTGGGACCACCCCTAAAACCCCGCCACACACCGATCCGTCAAAGCCGCCAACATCGCCTGACAGCGTTCGATCTGCTCGACCGCAACAAACTCATCCGGCTTGTGCCCCTGCGCCATCGACCCCGGCCCGCAGATCACCGTCGGGATGCCCAGCCGGGCATCAAACAACCCGCCCTCGGTGCCAAACGCCACCTTGATCGTGCCATTCGCCCCGGTCAGCGATTTCACAAAGTTCACCACCCCCGCATCCGAAGGCGTGCCCAACCCCGGATAATCCCACAGCCGTTCAATCCTGATCTCTGCCTCAGGAAACTCTGCCCGCAACGGTGCCACAATCGCCTCCGCCCCCGCCCGCAGATCCGCGATCAAAGCCTCGGTATCCTCGCCCGCCAAACTGCGGATTTCAAAATCAATCACCGCCGCGTTGGGCACGATATTCACCTGCACCCCCCCGTTCAACTTCCCCACATGCAGCGTCGAATAGGGCACATCATAATCGCCATCCCGCAACCCCGTCGCCGCCACCCGCGCCTGCAAGCCCCGCACGACCCCAACAAAATCCGCCGCCAGATGCAGCGCGTTCAGCGCCAGTGGTGCCAAGGCGGAATGGCCCTCACGCCCCACGCAAGTCGCCCGCAAGGCGATCTTGCCCTTGTGGCCAGTGGCGACCTGCATCGACGTAGGCTCGCCCACGATACACATCCGGGGCCGGGTCGGGGCAGCCTCCAGCATCTCAATCAAACTCCGCACCCCCATGCAGCCGATTTCCTCATCATAAGACAACGCCAGATGCAGTGGCACTTTCAGCGGGCGTTTGGCGGCGAGAAGCATCGCCTCAATCGCGCAGGCCGCAAAACCCTTCATATCGGCCGCGCCCCGGCCATAATAGCGCGCGTCTTGCTCGGTCAGCGCGAAAGGCGGCACGGTCCAAGCCTGACCTTCGACCGGGACGACATCAGTATGGCCCGACAACATCACCCCCGGCACGCCTTGCGGCCCGACGGTGGCATAGAGGTTGGCCTTCCCACCAGACGGATCGGGGATCAGGATGGAGTCGATGCCAGCCTCGGCCAGCAAGCCCTGCACATACCCCATCAAAGCGATGTTGGGCTTGGAACTGACCGTGTCAAAACTCAGCAAATGTTCCAAAATCGCGCGCATCGGGGGCTCCTTGTGTTGCGGGCAGGGTAGCGTTAAGCCGCGAGAGGGGAAAGGCTGGGAACGACGGATGTGACACGATTTGTCACGCGGAACCCACTTCCCAAACGACCGCCTTCCTGCCAAATTCAGTGCATATCGCCCGCAGGGGCCCCAACCGATTGGACAGAGCATGACATTGAAAGCGTTTTTCCCCGCCCTTGCCACCAGTGCTTTGGTGGCCTTGAGCCTGCCCGCCTTCGCGCAGACCACCACGACGGAAGCCCCGGCTGCGACAGAAGCTCCTGCGGCGAAGGGGCCGAATGTGAAATCTTCCGCCACGGGCACCAAGGGCGCGGTGGCGACGCTGGCGATGGCGCAGGATTTGTACACGTTGGGCATGGCCAACAAGGACGCGCTGACGGTTTTGACGGCGGCGAAACTGGCGGGATCGATTGCGGTGAAAGAGGTTGAGCGCAAGAAAGAGACCAAGGGCACCGAATTGGCCGGGGAGGCTGAGGGCAAGGATTTGCCGGTGGATGCGGCAACGATGATGGCCTCGGCCAAGGAACTCGCGGGTGAGGGTGAGGTGCTGGCGGGGCTGGTGGAGGATGCGATGGTGGAGGCAGGGCGGGGTCGGGTTGGCGAGGCGTCTTCGACGCTGTCGCGACTGCCTGCGGGGCAGACCGATACTTGGGAGGTGCCGTTTTATGGTGATAGTTACGCCGAGTTGGCGGTGGTGGGGGATGGCGATTCCAACCTCGACGTGCTGGTCACCGATGAAGGCGGCAACACGATTTGTTATGATGTGAGCTGGTCGGACAAGATTTACTGCGACTTTGTGCCGGCTTGGAACGGCTATTTCTATGTGACGGTGCAGAATAATGGTTCGTCCCGGAACAGCTATTATTTGATGACGAACTGAGACGGATTTGAGGGATTCAAGGCGGCGCGCTGAAGGGTGCGCCGTTTTTCTTTTGCGGGTTGTCCACGCGTGGACAGAGGTTTCAAATATATGATTTCAAGGGGTTACAAGGTCGCGTTTACGGTTTTTTAAGAAATTGCCGCGCGGGATTTGCTCTTTTTGAAATACTCCCGCCGGAGGCTCCTACGCAGGCCTCAGGTGCCTCCGGCGGGGATATTTGCGCACAGAGGATGCAAATTTTAGATAAACTTTAGGGAGTTTGGTGGGGCTAGATCAGCAGGCCTGCGTGGCGCGCGCCTGCCAAGAGGTTGTCGGCGAGATGATGCGCCCAGCGGCCTTGGCTGGGGACGACATCCGGGACCTGCACCACAAAGCACCCTGCGCGGTGGGCGGCTTCGGCGCCGGTTTCGCTATCTTCAAACACGAGGCAGCGGGCGGGAGACACGCCGAGTTTTTCGGCGGCGAGCAGGTAAGGCGCGGGATTGGGTTTGGGGGCGGTCACGTCATCGACGGTGATGATCAGATCGAACATCTCGGCTATCCCTGCGATTTCCAGCTTGTGATGCGCCTCACGCCGCCCCGAGGAGGTGACAAGCGCCATCGGCAGCAGGCGGGCTTGCAGCAGGTCCAGTGCCCCGGCTTTCAGGTTCAGGCCATTCAGATCCATCGCGGCGCGAAAGCCGCCTTGCCAGAGCGGATGCAGTGCATCCGGGTCAATCCCCGGCATCGCGGCGCTGATGATTTTGCCGCCTGTCGGCAGATCGACGCCGACGAGTTGGTGCAAAAACGCCTCGGTCACCGGATGGCCCAATTCGGCAAAGGCAGCAAGACCCGAGGCCATGGCAAGGCTTTCGGTGTCGATCAAGGTGCCGTCAAGGTCGAAGAATATCGCGTCAAACATCGCAAGCCCCGGTTGTCTGCGGCTGTCATAGCCGATCACAGATACAGGCGAAAGCGGCGAAAGCCTGTGGCAAGCCGCATCAGCGGCTCCAGCCGCAAATGCGGCACCTCGGCCAGATGGGCTTCGGCATTGGGGTTGAGATCCAGCGTCACCGTGCAGCCGGGCATTGGCACAAACCGCCAATCGGCGGAGGCGGGCGCGGGGATACCGCCGCGGCTCAGGTAGGCGGCCAGCAGCTCGCGGTTGCCCTCGGCGCCTTCATAGACCACTTGCGCTGTCCCCGTGCCGGGAAATCCGACGCCACCTGCGGCGCGATAGTTGTTGGTGGCCAAGGCAAACATCTGCGCGGGGCGCACCGGCTGACCCTGATAGCGCAGATCGCGGATGCGGCGGGCCCCGGCGGCAATCACCCGGCCAAAGGTGTTGAACCGCGGCGGCTCTGTCAGATCAATCAGGTAGCTGAGACCGTGGATGGTGTCGAAATTGAAGCTGGGGAAATCTTCGTCGATCAGGGCTGCATCTTGGGCTTCGGACGTGATCTGGTGATAGAGGCTGACAGCGCGTTCCAGCCAATCGGCAAGATCTTGGCCGCTGACCCGCAGGCAAGACAAGCTGTTGGGATGGATATAGAGGTCGCTGACATGACGCGCCAGCAGCGGGCCTGCGGCAATGTCGGTGTAATTCTCGGGCCCGCCGCGCCCGCCCGCTTTGAACGGCGCGACAGCCGAGAGCAGCGGTAGATCGGCCAGCGGCCCGCCCGCCAGCACCCGCGTCAGATGATCCGCCTGTGCCGCCGCCACCAACGCCAGCGGCGGGCTTTGCGTCAGCAGGGCGAAATGGCTGTTCAGCGCGATCGGGCTGTGGCCGATTTCGATATCGGTGCGCGCCAGCAGGGCTTCATGCGCCGGACGGGCAATTTCGACAATCGCGGCGTCGTCGGCAACCAGCGCTTCCACCTGCCCGCTCACCGGATCGCGCCTTGAGACGGGCCGGATTTCGGCGCCGAAACCGGCAATCCGCCAGCCTTTGCTGCTGTGGCGCAGGGTGAGGTCAATCACCCCCAGATGCGAGCCGAAAAACCCCGGCATCACGGCGGGTTTTCCGGCCAGATCGGGGCGGGAGGCGGTGGGAAAGGTCAGATGGGTGTGGCCCGCGATCACCGCGTCAATGCCGTCAATCTCGGCCAAAGCCGAGCTCGCGTTCTCGGCCCCCGGTTCTGCCTCGACCTCGCCGATGCCGGAATGTGACAAAGCGATGATCAGATCGGCGCCGCGCGCGCGCAATTCGGGCACCAGATGGCGGGCGGAGGCTACGATGTCATCCACCGAAGCGCGGCTTTTCAGATAGCGCTTTTCCCAGACCGTCGTTTGCGGCGGAATGAAGCCCAGCACGCCGATTTTCAGGCGGTGCAGCTTGCCGTGGCGGTCGCGCAGATCGCGGTGCAGCAGCAGATAGGGGGCTGCGAGCGGCGCGCCTCGGGTGGGTTTGAAGTACAGGTTCGAGCAGACGATGGGAAAGCGGGTGGCGGCGAGCGAGCGGCGCAGAAAGCCCAGACCATGACCGAATTCGTGATTGCCCAAGGCCACCGCGTCGTAATCCAGCGCATTCATCGCCGCAATCATCGGATGCGCATGCAGCGGGCGGCCCGAGCGCAAGAGCGGCGTGGTCTCGGCGATGCAATCGCCCAGCACGGTGCCATGCAGAAAGTCACCATTGTCAAACAGCAGGCTTTGCGGGCGTTCAAACCGGGCTTTGTGGATCAGCGTGGCGATGCGGGCGAGGCCGCGCTGCGGGCAAGGGCGGCTGGTGTGGTAATCCCAGGCCAGCAGATTGGCATGCAGATCCGAGGTCGCAAGCAGGCGCAGATCAATCACCGCGCCGCCAAAGGTGCCCGATACCGCACCACGATCGTTCGCAAAGCTGCAATGCACCGTAAATCCCATTCCCCGACGCAGCGAGAGGCCCGATCTCTGTCAGGATTTTCTCCCCTTGGTTTAGCGTCTCATCCTAAACTGCCGAAAGGAAGGTGAAATTTGACGCTGCGCGAAAAGTTTCACCTTCAAGTTGCATATTTGATTGGCTGATGTGGATTTGGCGCGGGGTGCGGCGAATTGCCCTATCCGGTGTTCCATGCGATGAACGGCGCAAAGCGGGAGTGCGGCGATGCGATTGGCGGAAACGGTGACATTTGGCGGCTCGGGTCTGGATCGGGCGGCGGCGTTGCGCAGCGATGCGGGGCGGATGGCTGAGCTGTTGGCGCAGGGCCAAGTGTTGCCGATCTGGCGCGGTAAGCCGTTGATTGTGGCGCAAAACGGCTTGGGCTGGGTTTCGGCGGAGAGCGTGGTTCTGGGTGCTGCGGAGCCGGTGTTTCTGGGGCTGGACGAAGGTGTGGCGCGGTT
Organism: Cypionkella sp.; assembly: GCA_043743975.1. Taxonomy (GTDB): domain Bacteria; phylum Pseudomonadota; class Alphaproteobacteria; order Rhodobacterales; family Rhodobacteraceae; genus Cypionkella. Next base: position 58,010 of record JAYTVN010000024.1, on the reverse strand, counting down.
TGCGGTTGATATCTCGGGCTGGGAGCCGGAGGTGCTGGAGGCCAGCCAGCCTGCCGGGTTTGTTGACGCGGCGCGGCAAGGCCACCCTGCCCTGCCGGAAGATCACGCCTTTGAGGATTTGCGCGGCGTGATGGCGTTGCTGACCCCGCGTGAGGCGGAGTTGGCGGCGACGGCGAAAGCGGTGCTGCAATGGCACAGCACGCATCGGTTTTGCTCTAGCTGCGGGGCGGCTTCTGCGATCAGCCATGCCGGTTGGCAGCGGTCTTGCCCGGCTTGCCATGCGCAGCATTTTCCGCGCACCGATCCGGTGGTGATCATGCTGGTTACGCGCGGCAATAAGCTGTTGCTGGGGCGCTCGGCGGTTTGGCCCGAGGGGATGTATTCGCTGCTGGCGGGGTTTGTCGAACCCGGTGAGACCTTGGAAGCGGCGGTGCGGCGGGAGGTGTTTGAGGAAACCGGGATCACCACGGGGGCGGTGCGCTATCTGGCGTCGCAGCCTTGGCCGTTTCCGGCTTCACTGATGTTCGGCTGCATTGCCGAGGCGACCTCGGATGATATCACGCTGGACCCCACCGAGTTGGAAGATGCGCTCTGGGTCAGCCGCGAGGAGTTGGTTGCGGTGATGGCGGGGCAGCATGCAAAGATCAAACCGGGGCGAAAAGGCGCTATTGCGCAGTTTCTGATGGGTAATTTCCTTGCAGAACGGTTGGATTGACCGTTATTGCTAGCGTGGTAACGATTTCACTGCGGCTTTAGGCAGATAAAAACAAGAACAAACAAGTCTGGGGACTGTCGATGCGGTTTGCGACCAAACAGGATATTGAGGCGCCGATTGCCGATGTGTTTCGGATCATCTCGGATTTCGAGGCTTGGGAGCGGGCGGCGATGCGCAGGGGCGCGGAAGTCGCGCGCACCGACAAGCTGCGCACGGTGGCGGCGGGGATGCGCTGGGCGGCGCGGTTTTCCTATCGCAGCAAGCCGCGCAATATGGAGCTGGAGCTGACGCAGATCGAGCCCTCGACCCTGCTGCGCTTTGCCGGGATTTCGCAGGCGATTGAGGGGGTTGCCTCGATTGATCTGATGGAGTTGGGCGGCAAGCGCACCCGGATGCATGTGGTGCTGGAAGTCTCGCCGCGCAGCCTGACCGCGCGGTTGTTCCTGCAATCCTTGCGGCTGGCACGGGCGCGGATTGATCGCAAGTTTGACCAGCGCGCGGCGCAACTGGCGGGCGAGATTGAGGCGCGGTATCGGGCGGTGAAGAAGTATTGAGGCAGTGCCGCCCGCACGCGGGTCACGATTTTTTTCGCAAAAAATCGTCCGGGAGGCCGCCTCAATCCCGGCGGCGGTCGGCGGGGTAGACGCCCAGAATATCGACCTGCGTTGAGAAATAGCGCAGTTCTTCCAGCGCGCGTTTCACGGGCGCGTCTTCGGGGTGGCCCTCGATATCGGCGTAGAACTCGGTCGCGGTGAAAGAACCGCCCACCATATAGCTTTCCAGCTTGGTCATGTTGATGCCGTTGGTGGCAAACCCGCCCATGGCTTTGTACAAAGCCGCCGGAATGTTGCGCACCCGGAAGGTGAAGGTGGTGATCATCTGCTCGGCACGGCGGCTCTCATCCGGGGTGCGGCTCATCACCAGAAAACGGGTGGTGTTGTTGGCGTGATCTTCGATATGCGGGGCCAGCACATCAAGGCCGTAGATCGAGGCCGCAAGCTCGCTGGCCAAGGCGGCTTTGGTCACATCGCCGCCTTCCGCCACTTCGCGGGCGGCGCGGGCGTTGTCAGAGCTGACCTTGCCCTTGATGCCATGCGCTTTCAGAAACCCTGCGCATTGCGGCAAGATCACCACATGGCCATGCGCTTCTTTGACATCCGACAGTTTCGCCCCCGGCACGCCGAGCAGGTTCACATGCACCCGCACGAAGGCCTCATCGACGATATGCAGGCCTGCACGCGGCAAAAGCGAATGCACATCGGCGACCCGGCCATAGGTGGAGTTTTCCACCGCGAGCATCCCCAACTCGACCTCACCCGCGCGAGTCAGCTCAACCACATCTTCAAAGGTGGTGCAGGGAAACGCCTCCATATCCGGCCGTGCCTGCTGGCACGCCTGATGCGAATAGGCCCCCAATTCCCCCTGAAACGCGATACGCCCTGACATTTCGACCACTCCGCGGTAAAAAGCCCCGCATTGGGGCTATTGGTCGCGCTACTACACCTTGAAAGAAGGCGGGGGAAGCGGGTAGATAACCCCAAATCAGGTTCCGGCTTTGCAGCCCACCCAAACACGACCCGAAGGAAGGCGCGACATGTTCGACACGATGACTTTGACCAAGGTGACCGGTGCGGTCTGTGGCTCGCTTCTGGTATATCTGTTCATTTCTTGGGCCGGTGAAGCGGTTTACGGCGGTGGCGCGGAAAGCCATGGCGGCGAAGAAGTGGCGCAGGCTTATTCGATTGCGGTCGAAGACGCCGCCCCTGCCGATGGTGCGGCAGGCGAAGGCCCGTCGTTTGACGAGATGTTCGCAGCAGCAGATCCGGCGGCTGGCGAGAAGGTTTTCAAGAAATGCGCCGCTTGCCACAAAGTCGATGGCACCAATGGCACCGGCCCGCATTTGAATGGCGTGGTTGGCCGCGCGCGTGGTTCGGTTGACGGCTTTGGCTATTCGGATGGCATGATGTCTGTGCACGAGCCTTGGAACCCCGATCTGCTGGAAGTGTTCCTGACCAATCCGAAAGCCGACGTCAAAGGCACCAAAATGGGCTTTGCAGGTCTGCCGAGCATGAAAGACCGTGCCAACGTCATCGCGTATCTGGCGACGATGAAGTAATTCATCCGCCCGGAGATTGGACAAAGCCGCTCTTTCGGGCGGCTTTTTCATTTTCACGGGTATGCGAGCCGTGCCGCGCAAGTGATCACACATTCGCGCCTTGTGGCGTGATCGGATTCCGATTTAGCATATGCAGCAACAGGGCCGCAGCATAGCGGCGGATTGCAGGAGGTCGGGGATGCGGCAGATCAACACGAGCTTTATGCTGGCGGCACTGGTTTTCGGCGCAAGTGCAGCCTTCGCCGATGAAGCCAAAGTGATCGTAGCACACGGGATTTCGACTTTTGGCACGCTGAAATATCCTGCCGATTTCAAACATCTGGATTATGTGAACCCCGACGCGCCTAAGGGCGGCGAGATTTCGGAATGGGCCCCCGGCACGTTTGACAGCGTGAACCCCTATTCGGTGAAAGGTGTTGCTGCGGTAGGGTCTTCGATCTTTTACGAAAGCATCCTGAGCAGCCCCGCCGATGAGATTGGTGCCGCCTATTGTCTGATGTGCGAGACGATGCAATACCCCGAGGACCGCTCTTGGGTGATTTTCCATCTGCGCCATGACGTGAAATTCTCGGATGGCAGCCCGATGACCGCCGCCGATGTGGTGTTCAGCTATGAGATGTTCCGCGACAAGAGCATTGCGGAATACCGCTCGGTGTTCAACCAGAAGTTCCAGTCGGTTGAGGCTTTGGACGATTACACGGTGAAGTTCGTCTTCACCCCCGGCACGCCGTTCCGCGATATGCCCGCGATTGCGGGCAGCCTGACGGTGATGTCGAAGGCGGATTACGAGAGCAACAAGCGCGATCTGGAAGACAGCACGCTGAAGCCGTTTCTGGGCACCAGCCCCTATGTGCTGGACAGTCTGAAACCCGGCCAGCAGATCATTTACAAGCGCAACCCGGAGTATTGGGGCGCGAACCATCCGCTGAACATCGGGCAGAACAATTTCGACCGCATCCGCTATGAATACTTCGGCGATGACACCGCGGCGTTTGAGGCGTTCAAGACCGGGATTTACACCTTCCGGCAGGAGAATTCCTCGAAGCAATGGGCGACGGGCTATCAGTTCAGCAACCTCAGCAACGGATCAGTGATCAAGACCGAACTGCCGAATGGCAATATCGCCTCGGGTCAGGGGTTTTTGCTGAACCTGCGGCGGGAAAAGTTCCAAGACCCGAAGGTGCGTGAGGCGATCGGGTTGATGTTCAACTTTGAATGGTCGAACCAAACGCTGTTCTATGGGCTTTACAGCCGGATCAATTCGATCTGGGAGAATACGCAGATGGCCGCCAAGGGTGCGCCGAGTGCTGGTGAAGTGGCGCTGTTGCAGCCCTTGGTCGATCAGGGCCTGCTGCCCGCGTCGATTTTGACCGATGATGCGGTGATGGGGTCGGTTTCGACCTCGGAAAAGGGCATGGACCGGGGCAACCTGCGCAAGGCGTCCAAGCTGCTGGATGAGGCCGGCTGGGAAGTGGGCGCGGACGGCATCCGCCGCAATGCCAAGGGTGAGACGCTGAAGGTCGATTTCCTTGAAGACCCCCCCAGCTTTGAGCGCGTGATCAGCCCCTATGTTGAAAACCTGCGCGCCGTGGGGATAGATGCGTCCTTGAACATGATCGACCCCGCGCAGATGAGCCAGCGCACCGATCCGCCGAATTTCGATTTCGACATCATTTCGGGCAATGCGGTGAATGGCGGCTATGAACCCGGCGGCGAGTTGAAGCAGGCCTATGCCTCTGTCACGAAAGACAATTCCACCCGCAACCGGGCGGGCTTTGCCAATCCGGCGGTGGATAAGCTGCTGGATATGGTCGAAGGCGCGAAAACGCGCGAGGAGTTGGACACCGTGGTCAGCGCACTGGACCGGGTGCTGCGCGCGCAACGTTTCTGGATTCCGGGCTGGTTCAACGACAACTATTTCGTCGCCTATTATGATCAATACGACCACCCCGCCACGCTGCCGCCCTATGCCTTGGGCGAGCTTTCGTTCTGGTGGTTTGATCAGGGCAAGGCCGACAAGCTGAAAGCTGCGGGCGTGTTGAAATAGATGCTGGCTTACATTCTTCGGCGGCTGCTTTTGGTGATCCCGACCTTGCTCGGCATCATGGTGGTCAACTTTGCGCTGACGCAATTCGTCCCCGGCGGCCCGTTTGACCAGATCGAGGCGCGGATGCAAGGTTCGGGCGATTCCATTGGCGCGGTAAGTGGTGCGGCTGGCGCGGATGCGGGCACCGATGCCGAAGGAGGCAAGGGCTACGTTGGCGCGCGCGGGCTGCCGCCGGAATTTCGGGCCAAGTTAGAGGTTGAATTCGGCTTTGCCCGCTTCATTTGCCCGGCGGGGTATGAAGGGTCTTTGTTGCAGCAGGCCAAGGATTGCCAGAAGGAAATGATCCCGGCCTACGAGCGGTTTTTCATCATGATGGGGAAATTCATCCGCTTTGACTTTGGCCAAAGCTATTTCCGTTCTGAAAGCGTGATGGGGCTGGTGGCGGAAAAGCTGCCGGTGTCGATCACGTTGGGCCTGTGGTCCACCCTGCTGGCCTATCTGATCTCAATCCCCTTGGGCATCCGCAAGGCGGTGACGGATGGTTCGCGCTTTGACAGTTGGACTAGCGGCGTGATCATCGCGGCCTATGCGATCCCCGGCCTGCTGGTGGCGGTGATGCTGCTGGTTTTGTTCGCGGGCGGGTCGTATTGGAAGATTTTCCCGCTGCGGGGGCTGACATCCGAGAATTTCGCGCAACTGTCGCTGCTGGGGAAAGTCGGCGATTATCTGTGGCATATCACTTTGCCCGTGGTGGCCAGCACGATTTCGTCGTTTGCCACGCTGACCCTGCTGACCAAGAACAGCTTTCTGGATGAGATCAAAAAGCAATATGTGATGACGGCGCGGGCGAAGGGGCTGTCCGAGCGGCGGGTGCTTTATGGCCATGTGTTCCGTAATGCGATGCTGATCGTGATCGCGGGGTTTCCGGCCCTGTTCATCGGGGTGTTTTTCGGCGGCAGTCTGATCATTGAGAATATCTTCAGCTTGGATGGTCTGGGCCAGCTTGGCTTTAAGTCAGCGGTCGAGCGGGATTATCCGGTGATTTTCGGCACCTTGTTTGCGTTTGGCCTGATGGGGCTGGTGGTCGGGATCATCTCGGATCTGATGTATGTCTGGGTCGATCCCCGCATTGATTTTGAGCGGAGGGGCTGATGGCTTTGTCCCCTTTGAACCAGCGGCGCTGGCGGAATTTCAGGGCCAACAAGCGGGCCTATTGGTCTTTGATCTTGTTCGCGGCTTTGTTCGGGCTGTCTTTATTTGCCGAGGTTTTGGCGAATGACCGCCCCCTGCTGGTGGACTATCGCGGTGAATGGCGGATGCCGTTTCTGAAATTCTACACCGAAACCGACTATGGCGGCGATTTCAAAACCGAGGCGAATTACAAAGCGCCCGAGGTGCAATGTCTGATCGTGACGGGCGGCGTGGTGGATTGTTTCGATACGCCCGAGGATATTCTGGCGGCGGTGGATGCGGGCACCTATCAGGCCGAGGGCTTTCAGAAGGGCCGCATCATCTGGCCGTTGATCCCCTATTCCTACAACACGATCAATGATTTGGGCGGGCAAGCTGCCCCCTCGGCCCCCGATGCGCAGCATTGGCTGGGCACCGATGACACCAGCCGCGATGTGCTGGCGCGGGTGATCTATGGCTTCCGGTTGTCGGTGGCCTTTGCGCTGATCGTGACGGTTTTGACCTCGGTTCTGGGCATCGCGGCGGGGGCGGTGCAGGGCTATTTCGGCGGCAAGGTCGATCTGATTTTCCAGCGGCTGCTCGAGATCTGGGGCGGTACGCCGGATTTGTATGTGATCATCATCGTGTTTTCGGTCTGGCAGCGCAGTTTCTGGGTGCTGATCCTGCTGATGATCGCCTTTGGCTGGACACGGCTGATCGGCATCGTGCGGGCGGAATTCCTGCGGGCGCGGAATTTTGAATATGTGCGGGCCGCCAAGGCGTTGGGCGTGCCGGATTGGGTGATCATCGTGCGGCATGTGCTGCCGAATGCGATGGTGGCGACGCTGACCATGCTGCCGTTTGTGGTGTCGGGCGCGATTGGCTCGCTGGCGGCGCTGGATTATCTGGGCTTCGGTCTGCCCGCCTCATTGCCCTCGTTGGGGCAGTTGTCGCGGCAGGCGCAGCAGAATTTGCAGATGCCCTCTCTGGCCTTCACCGCGTTTTTCACCTTTGCCATCATGCTGTCGCTGCTGGTCTTCATCTTTGAAGGCGTGCGCGATGCGTTTGACCCCAGAAAGACCTTCCAATGAATGTGGTGTTGGAGGTCTCAAACCTGAATATCGGTTTCCGTCAGGATGGCCAAGATTTCAGCGCCGTGCGCGGGGTCAGTTTCACGGTGAACAAGGGCGAGACGGTGGCTTTGGTGGGCGAGTCAGGCTCGGGCAAGTCGGTGACGGCGTTGTCGACGGTGGGGCTACTGCCGGATAGCGCCAAGGTGACAGGCTCGGTGAAATATCTCGGGCAGGAGATGGTCGGGGCCCCTCAGGCGCAGTTGCGGCGGGTGCGCGGCAATGACATCAGTTTCATCTTTCAGGAACCGATGACCAGCCTGAACCCGCTGCACACGATTGAGCGGCAGTTGGCGGAAAGTCTTAGCCTGCATCAAGGGCTTGGCGGCGCGGCGGCACGGGCGCGCAGTCTGGAACTGCTGGATAAGGTCGGCATCCGTGACGCCGAAAGCAGGCTTTCCGCCTATCCGCATCAGCTTTCCGGCGGTCAGCGCCAGCGGGTGATGATCGCGATGGCTTTGGCGAATGGGCCGGAATTACTGGTGGCGGATGAGCCGACCACGGCGCTGGATGTGACGATTCAGGCGCAGATTTTGGCGCTTTTGGCGGATTTGAAGGAAACCGAAGGACTTTCTTTACTGTTCATCACGCATGATCTCGGCATCGTGCGGCGCATTGCCGACCGGGTTTGTGTGATGCAGGGGGGGGGAGATTGTTGAACAGGGGCTGACGGCGGAAATCTTTGCCAATCCGCAGCATCCCTATACGCAAAAGCTGCTGGCGGCGGAACCGCAGGGGCGGCCTGATCCGGTGGCGGCGGATGCGCCGGTTGTTGTCGATGTTGACAAACTGCTGGTGTGGTTTCCGATCCAACAGGGTTTCATGCGCAAGGTGGTCGGGCATGTGAAGGCGGTGAATGAGGCGTCGCTGTCGGTGCGGTCGGGAGAAACCCTTGGCATTGTGGGGGAATCCGGCTCGGGTAAGACCACGCTGGCGCTGGCGATTTTGCGGCTGATTGACAGCACAGGCCGCATCACCGTTTTGGGGCGGGATATTCAGGGGCTGCAGACCAATGCAATGCGCGCGCACCGCCGCGATATGCAGATCGTGTTTCAAGACCCGTTCGGCAGTCTGTCGCCGCGGATGACAGCGGCAGAGATCATCGCCGAAGGTTTGGGCGTGCATGGGCTGGAGCCGGGGCGCAATCGGGCCGAGATGGTGGCCGAGATCATGACCGAAGTCGGCCTCAATCCCGCGATGGCGGCGCGCTATCCGCATGAGTTTTCCGGCGGGCAAAGGCAGCGTATTGCGATTGCCCGTGCGATGATTTTGCGACCGAAATTGGTGGTGCTGGACAAACCCACCAGCGCCTTGGATATGACAGTGCAGGTGCAGATCGTTGACCTTTTGCGCGATCTGCAGCGTAAATGGGGGCTGGCTTATGTGTTTATCAGCCATGATCTGCGGGTGATCCGCGCGCTTGCGCATAAGGTGATGGTGATGAAGAACGGCGATGTGGTAGAGGCGGGCACCGGGGCTGATCTGTTCGCCAACCCGCAAACCGACTATACCCGCGCGCTGATGGCGGCGGCTTTCGGAGACAACCTGCGGCCATGAAGATCCTGTTTGTGCATCAGAATTTCCCCGGCCAGTTCCTGCATCTGGCCCCTGAACTCGCGGCGCGCGGCCATATCTGCATGGCGCTGACCGATGCGGCGAACAACCGGACATCACCGATCCCGCTGGCGAAGTATAAGCACGAGGCGCAGGCGGTGGACCCAGCGGCGACCCGTCTGGGCCGCAATTACACCACGATGAGCGACCGGGGCGTGACGGTGGCCCGCGCCGCGCAGGCGATGCGGGCGAAAGGTTATGTGCCGGACGTGATCTTCGGCCATTCCGGCTGGGGCGAGACGTTGTTTCTGAAAGAGGTCTGGCCCGAGGCCAAGCTGATCGTCTATGCCGAGTTCTACTACCGGGGCCGGGGGGCCGATGTCGGCTTTGGCCGCGAATTTGGCGAGCCGAATTTCGATCAGGTGATGATCGCCCAAGGGAGGGCCACCTATCTGGGGCAGGCTTTGGCGCATGCCGATGCCGGGCTGTCGCCGACGGAGTGGCAGGCCTCGACCTACCCCAACCCGTTGCGCAAAATGATCACGGTGATCCATGACGGGGTGGATACCTCTGGCATGGCCCCCGATCCACAGGCGCAGTTTAGCTTGCCAAATGGCCGGGTGGTCACGCCGGGGGATGAGGTTTTGACCTTTGTGAACCGCAATCTGGAGCCCTATCGCGGCTATCACACCTTCATGCGGGCGCTGCCTGCGGTGCTGGCGGCGCGCCCCGAGGCGCAAGTGGTGATCGTCGGTGGCGATGAGGTGTCTTACGGTGCAGCACCCAAGGGCGAGAAGGGCTGGAAAGAGCGCTTTCTGTCGGAAGTGCGCGACCGCTTGGACCTAAGCCGCGTGCATTTCATGGGCAAGGTGCCCTACCCCGATTTCGTGGCGCTGATGAAGGTCAGCCGCGCCCATGCGTACCTGACCTATCCGTTCGTTTTGTCGTGGTCGATGATCGAGGCGATGGCGGCGGGCTGTCATATCATCGGCTCGGCCACCAAACCGGTGATGGAGGCTTTGCAGGATGGCAAGACCGGCACTCTGGTGGATTTCTTCGATGTACCGGGGTGGTCGGCGGCGATGATCGAAGGGCTGGCACACCCGGAGCGGTTCACCGAGATGCGGGCGGCGGTGCGGGCGGTGGCGCTGGAACGCTATGATCTGCGCGCCAACTGTCTGCCGCGTATGGTGGGGTTTGTGGAGAGCTTTGCGCCGAAGACTTGAGATTTTAGCTATGCGTTAGTAACGCTTTTGACTTCAAGGGAGGACAGCATGTTTACAAGAATACTGTTCTTCCCGTTATTGATGTTGCGAGAGTATTCATCATTTTCGTTTTCACAGAAAGTATTTTCATCGCTTTGCGTGTTTTGCTTTCCATTACTTTTCATGTTGCCATTTCATGCCTTGCATGAATTTTGTGTGTCATTTTCTATACCCTATCTGTCTGAAATACCTTTTGTTTTTTTGCCATTTCTCTTGCTGACATATGGGCTTTCAGCCGCTTGCGGTGGGGTTTTACTTATGCCTACCTTGCAGCCCAACAACAAGACTTTGCGTGAACTGCGTGACTTGGCCTACCGCCTGATCGCTGGAATCTAGGACCTATTATCAATCTCGGATTGTAAGAAATCAGCCTCAAACCGCCGCCGAATGCTTTGCCTTGCTCTGATCGTAGGCGTCAAACATCCGCGCCACCATGCGGGTCAGGGGGCGGCTTGGCTCTGGCAATGTCAGGTCAGTGGCGTCCAACTCGACCATCTGCGGGAAGGCCTGTGCAGGCAGTGGTCAGCAACGCATCCAGCCGCTCGGGTGTCACCGGGAAGTCGCGCAGAATCTTGGCGCGGTTGATGTGGAAATCGCACATCAAGGCCTCGATCAGCCGCCCGCGCAGGCTGTCTTCGCCGCTAAAGGCATGGCCGCGCTCGGTCGAGAACTGCCCCGCGCGGATTGCTTTGGTATGGGCGGCGGTGGCGGGGGCGTTTTGGGCGTAGCCTTGCGGGAAGCGGGAAATTGACGAGGCCCCCAGACCGACCAGGATCGGCGAAGTATCATCGGTATAGCCTTGGAAATTTCGCCGCAACTTGCCCGCCTTGGCGGCCTGCGCCATGCTGTCGGTCGGTTTGGCAAAGTGGTCGATGCCGATTTCGGCGTAGCCGTCGGCGACGAACAGCTTGCGGGCGATCTCGAACAGATCCAGCCGTTCTTCGGGCGTGGGCATCGCATCCGAGGGGATCATCTGTTGGCGGCGGCTCATCCATGGCACATGGGCGTAGCCATAAAGCGCCACGCGGTCAGGCGACAAAGCCAGCAGTTTTTGCACGGAACCCGCGATACGGGCGGCGGTTTGGTGCGGCTGGCCGTAGAGGATATCGGCGTTGAGGCTGGGCACGCCACGGGTGCGGATCATCTCGGCCACGGCGCGGGTGGTCTCATAAGGCTGCACGCGGCCAATCGCGGCTTGGATTTGGGGATCAAAATCCTGCACGCCAATCGAGGCGCGATTCATGCCTGCAGCGACGAGGGTGTCAAGGCGCGGGGCGTCGATTTCCATCGGGTCGATCTCGACCGAGAAGGTGCCATCTTGCGCCATCGGCACCACGTCGAAAATCTGCGCCGCAAGCTCGTGGATCAGATCGGGGGCGAGCATGGTGGGGGTGCCGCCGCCCCAGTGCAGTTTGGCCAGCCGGATGCCGGGGGCGAGATGGGCGCGCAAAAGCGCGATCTCGGCTTTCAGCACCTTCGCATAGGCACGAACCGGGTCATCCGAGACGGTGCCTTGGGTGCGGCAAGCGCAGAACCAGCACAGGCGGCGGCAGAAGGGGACGTGCAGATAGAGCGAAATCTCGGTATTCGCCGGGATTGCGCGTATCCAATCTGCGAAATCATCAGGCCCCACGGCAGCGCTGAACTGCGGCGCGGTGGGGTAGCTGGTATAGCGGGGCACGCGCGCGTCAAAAAGACCGAAGCGCATCAGTTGCGAATGGGCTGTCATGCGCGTAGCCTGTCAGCACGGGCATTGAGATGCCTTGACCCAGATCAACTGACCCGACCCAACCCACCGAAAGGCCGGATATGTCGCATCACGACCCCAAAATCGCCGATCTGAACTGCGGCGACTGTCCGATCCGGCACCGGGCGGTTTGCGCGCGCTGTGAGGCGGACGAGTTGCATCAGTTGGAAGCGATCAAGTATTACCGCAGCTTTCAGGCCGGGCAGCCGGTGATCTGGTCGGGCGACCGGATGGAATTTGTCGCCTCGGTGGTGACAGGCATCGCGACGCTGACGCAGACGATGGAGGATGGGCGGCGGCAGATGGTGGGGCTGTTGCTGCCGTCGGATTTCATTGGTCGTCCCGGTCGGGCCAATGCGGCCTATGATGTGACCGCGACCACCGATCTGGTGATGTGTTGTTTCCGCAAGAAACCGTTTGAAGACTTGATGGGCACCACCCCGCATATCGCACAGCGGTTGCTGGAGATGACGCTGGATGAATTGGATGCCGCCCGCGAATGGATGCTGCTGCTGGGCCGCAAGACGGCGCGAGAGAAGATTGCCTCGCTGCTGGCGATCATTGCGCGGCGGAATGCGTCTTTGAAGGTGGCGAGCAAGGGCGGGGTGCGGTTTGATCTGCCTTTGACGCGCGAGGAGATGGCGGATTATCTGGGGCTGACCTTGGAGACGGTCAGCCGTCAGATCTCGACCCTGAAACGCGAGGGGGTGATCGTGTTGGAAGGGAAACGGCATGTCGTGGTGCCGAATTTGGATCGTCTGTTGGAGGAAACCGGGGATGATTCAGATGGTGGGATGTTGAACTGAGGTCCCAACGCGGGACCTTTTAGAACCTTTTTAAAACAATGGGTTGACCCTGACGCGTTAAGGGTTTTTTAATCCTTCAACCCCTGACGCAGGAGATGCCATGCCGCAACCGCCAGACCCCGAGCAGCCGAGTGGCGCTTTGACCCTGCGCACGCTGACCATGCCGCGTGACGTCAACAACAACGGCGATATTTTTGGCGGCTGGGTGCTGAGCCAGATGGATATGGCGGCGGGGATTGTGGCTTCGGCCCGCGCGCATGGCCGGGTGGCGACGGTGGCGATTGATGCGATGCAGTTCATCCGCCCGGTGAAGGTCGGTGACGTGCTCTGCATCTATGTCAGCATTGCGCGGGTTGGACGCACCTCGATGGGCTTGCAGATTGAGGCTTGGGTGCTGCGCAATCGGCAAGAGCGGCGCGAGAAGGTCACGCATGGCCTGTTCACCTTTGTGGCCATTGATGAAGACGGTAAACCACGGGTGCTTCCGGTAGAATAATCCCAGCCTTCACAGTCGCGCGAGTGGTGCTGATCATCAGACCAAAGGCTGATCTTGCAGCGCCCGCCTTGTGCTATGGTCGCGATGCAAGGTCGTGGCGTGCCACCCTTGCGCCGCGCAGGACCGGGGGCTGCCTTGGTTGATCCTGCGACGTGGCTGCGGCACGTCTGACCGCAAGGAGATCTGGGATGCAAACTCGCAAACACCTGACCGCGCTGAGTGCGGTGTTTATTCTGGCCTCTGGCCTTGCCGCGCAGGCGGCGGGGATGCTGGCCGATGCCAAGGGCATGACCCTGTATACGTTCGACAAGGATGCGGGCGGGGTTTCCGCCTGCTACGACGATTGCGCGGTGAAATGGCCGCCCTATCTGGGCCAGGCTGACGACAAGATGACCGAAGGCTGGACTTTGGTGGACCGCACCGATGGCAGCAAGCAATGGGCCTATGACGGCAAGCCTGTGTATTATTTCGCGGGCGATATGGCGAAGGGCGATGCCAAGGGCGACGGCATGGGCGGCAAGTGGCATGTGATCAAGGAGTGATCCGCGCCCTGCTCTGAATGCCAAAGAGGCGAGGGAAATCCCTCGCCTCTTTGTTTTGATCCGCTTGATGTGTCGGTGATGTCTGCGCTTGGAGGGCGATCAGAAAATACCCGTCACATAGAGCAGAATGATCACCACAATCGGGATTCCGAGGAAGTAAGCAGCGATGCCTTTCATGGCGTTCTCCTTCTATTGAGTGACGAACCTGCTGAATAAACCCCGATAACGCGGTTTGGTTCCGCGCCGATTCACGCCTTTTTGCGGTTTTTGTACCCCGGTAGCCGCCGCGGTCTGCGCCATCTACGCCGCAACTTACCCGAATGTTCTCTCCATCGGGCTGGGGAACCAGTTGCGCTGTCACGCGTTCATCTTGCAGGTGACAGCGGTGCCGAACGCTCTGATTTTCCAACGTTCTTGCAGCGCCACTTGCAGTGAACCTGTGTCAACTCGAAGCTTTAGGAGATTATCATGGACAAAGACCGGATCGTAGGCTCGGCCAAGGTGGTTGCGGGCAAGGCGAAAGCCGCGATTGGCTCGGCGCTTGGCGATGCCAAGATGCAAGCCGAAGGCAAAGCGGATCAGGTTGAAGGCCGCGTGCAGAACGCAGTCGGCAGCGCCAAGGATACGGTGCGCGACGTGATCAAGGGCAAGTAAGCCCGAGAGTTTTGCGGGTTGGCCGTTCAGGCTGACCCGCCCCCTGCCCTTTTATCATGGAGATACCCGATGTCGCTTGGAACCATTCTGCTGATCATCTTGGTGATCTTCCTGCTCGGCGGCTTTAGCGGCCGTTTCGGCGGCTACGGCTATGGCTTTGGCCACGGCGGCGTTGGGGTTATCGGCGTGGTGGCGATTATCGTGCTGGTGTTGGTGCTGACCGGGCGGATGTGAGGTAAATGCGCAGCCCCGTTTTGCGCAAGTGATCTCTGGGCGCGAGCTAACTCAGTTCAAGACGGCACCGATGTTGTGAGAACAGTGGGCGTTCTGTAGTTTGCAATGGAACTCAGAAGAAATGGTTCTATCGAGTCCCAAATCGCTAAAAGATCAGATTTTGACAAGGTCATTGTAGGACTGTGCACCGACCTATGTAGGGCTTCGAGACATCTATGGGAGGTTTGGTCGGTTGCAAAACGTGCGATGTCCGCATTTTGCTTATCATTTATAAAATTTAGATCCATTAGCTTATGTCCAAGTTGCCTTACTGCACCACCAAGAGTACTAGGCCTTTTTTCTTTCAAATCTTCAAGACATATATAGGTAACGGTTTCAATCAGTGCCCGTAAGACAATCGGTACTGAAATCTCATTCAAGTCAAGCTTTAGAGAAAATTGAAGTTGAGACCATATTTTTTCAGTTTTCCCAAGACCCGGTTTAGTCCATAAATATTTGTAAGAAACAGTTTTTGGAATAAGGGTGTCCCTAATTTTTTGACGCCGTTGCTGTCCAGCGGGTTGCTGAGCGGTGACATAGTCGTCATGATCTGTGTTATCTTCAGTGCTGGAAAGTACCGGAAATATCAGACTCAAATACTTATCTATGCCAGATTTATTTAGAACGTCTTTCAATGTTACTTGACCTGCTATCACATCGTCCGCGACCTTAGTAAGCACAGGAAATACTTCCTCAAACGGCTTAGTAAGCTCAAGCGCACCATTTTCTCCCAATTTAATTCCAAATTGATTCTGCCTCGCCTTTGTATTGAGCAAACGAAAAACCGTCGACCGCTTTAATTTTTGAGCGTTAGCATAACCATTTTCTAGTAAAAAATCCTCTACGGCTTTTGCAATTTCATAATGTTTTGTCCCCCCAACTCGTTCCGAGTAATACCCTTTTGCTCGTGTATCCCATCGAAGCTGGCCACGACCTGCATCTGTTCCATTGTGCCTTCGAGAAAGAGTCAAATCAACGACCTCGCGTCGATCTTCTACTTGGCAGCCCACTACAAAATCGCGTGCCGGAGAGAAACGCTTCCTTATTTTTTGCAGACCTTGCTCATAAGAAGGGGGTACTTCGACTAATCCGGCTAAGGCTTTCAATGCCGTTACTCGCCTATTTCCATCAAAAACAAGATAGCCTTCGCCTTGTGACATCACCAGTGGTGGGTCGTAAATCTCCTGCGCCTCCGCAATATCGGACATCAGGTTCAGCATGTAAGGGCCATGGTTCAAAAATAGCCAATTTACAGCATCCTGTTCAGAAGGTTGCCGTCCATGACGGTCATTCTCAGGATTAACGACTAATTTAAACAAACTTATTTGTGCAAAAAGCATTAGAACTCCGGCGGAACTCGTGGGTCACCGCCGAAGCCTAGGGAACAACCAAAAAATTTTCAAGTGTAGAGAGAATTATCTCGAAAACCGCTTGTACTTCGCGCGTTTCGGCTCCAGTGCATCTGGCCCCAGACGCCGCACTTTGTCTTCTTCGTAGGCTTGGAAGTTGCCCTCGAACCATTCGACATGCGCATCGCCCTCAAACGCCAGCATATGCGTGCAGAGGCGGTCAAGGAAGAAACGGTCGTGGCTGATGATGATGGCGCAGCCGGCGAAGTCTTCGATGGCGGATTCAAGGGCTTGCAGGGTTTCCACGTCAAGGTCGTTGGTCGGTTCGTCGAGGAGAAGGACGTTGCCGCCCGAGCGCAGCAGTTTCGCCATATGGACGCGGTTGCGTTCACCGCCGGACAGCAGGCCGACTTTCTTCTGCTGATCGGTGCCTTTGAAGTTGAACGCCCCGGTATAAACGCGGCTGTTCATCGTCATATCGCCGAGTTGGATGACTTCGGAGCCGCCCGAGATTTCTTCCCAGACGTTTTTGTTCGGGTCCAAAGCGTCGCGGCTTTGGTCGACGTAGGACAGCTGCACGGTGTTGCCGAGAACGATGCTGCCCTCATCGGGCTGTTCTTGGCCGGAAAGCATGCGGAACAAAGTCGATTTACCGGCACCGTTGGGGCCGATCACGCCGACGATGGCACCCGGCGGGATGGTGAAGGTCAGATCCTCGATCAGTTGCTTGTCGCCCATGTGTTTCTTCAGGCCGGTGACCTCGATCACCTTGCTGCCCAAGCGCTCGCCGTTCGGGATGATGATTTGCGCCGACGACGCGAGTTCCAGCACGGTCTGGCCTGCCATTTCGTTATAGCGCGCCAAGCGGGCCTTGCCTTTGGATTGGCGGGCTTTGGCACCGGAGCGAATCCATTCCAGTTCTTTCTCCAGCGCTTTCTGCTTGGACTTATCCTCGCGCGCCTCTTGGCTCATCCGTTTGGCCTTTTGATCGAGCCAAGCCGAATAGTTGCCCTCGTAGGGGATGCCGCGGCCACGGTCGAGTTCCAGAATCCAAGAGGTGATGTCATCGAGGAAATAGCGGTCGTGGGTGACGATCAGGATGGTGCCGCGATAGGCGATCAGGTGTTTTTGCAGCCAAGCAATAGATTCGGCGTCCAAGTGGTTGGTCGGCTCGTCGAGCAGCAGCATGTCGGGGGCTTCGAGCAGCAGTTTGCACAGAGCCACGCGGCGACGTTCGCCACCTGACAGCGATTCGACATCGGCATCATCGGGCGGGCAGCGCAGGGCGTCCATCGCGACGCCGACCGAGGCTTCCAGTTCCCAGAGGTTGCCTGCGTCGATCTGGTCTTGCAAGGCGGCCATTTCGTCGGCGGTCTCATCGGAGTAGTTCATCGCCAGTTCGTTGTAGCGTTCCAGAATGGCGGTTTGTTTCGCCACACCGAGCATGACGTTTTCTTTCACCGTCAGCGCCGGGTCCAGATAGGGTTCCTGCGCCAGATAGCCGACTTTGGCACCCTTGGCGGCCCAAGCCTCGCCCTTAAAGTCGGTGTCCATCCCGGCCATGATCTTCAGAAGCGTCGATTTACCCGAACCGTTGACGCCGACCACACCGATTTTCACGCCGGGTAGGAAGTTCAGGTGGATATTCTCAAAGCACTTCTTGCCACCGGGATAGGTCTTGGAGACGCCTTCCATGTGGTAGACATATTGATACGAGGCCATGATGATCTCCATAAGCAGCGGGGTTGCGGCGTTCTAACGGCGACGGCGGCAAGGAGCAATCGGGCATGACAGCAGAATGGTCAGGGTTTAATGCGGTTTTGGCGGCGCGGGGCGTCGATCCACGCCGTACCAAGCTGTATCGTCATACTTTGCATCCGACGTATGGGCCTATGGCGTTTGATCGTTGGAAAGAAGGGCGTGCCAGGTTTCTGAGTTTTGCGACTGTTCAGAACGCATCAGTCAAAATCTATGGACCAACGGTTCTGTGGTGCGCTCATTTTCTGGCGGAGAAGATTGAGGGTGTGAAGCACGCGGCGCGATTTATCGGCGTGACGCGGATCTTGGGGACGGCTGTGGCATTTTCTGAAAACTCGCCTGTTACGGGCTACATTGCCAACGAAGCCCCGCCAGCATTAGCAGGCGTGACGAGGACGGCCACACCTTTGGCTTGGGAAGCGTGGGATCAATGGGAGCCATTATCACAAAACCTGTTGTTAAGCTGGGGTAAAGGATTTCGCACCGGGGCCCAATGGGCGTATAAGAATGACAAACTGATATTGACGGAGTTGAACGACGTAACCAGCGCGCCTGTACAAGCCCCCGAAGACGCGTTTACGGCTTATGAATACTTCTTGCAGCGCTGGCATCTGACACAGGAGCGTAGAGGGCCAGCGGCGCGGCTTGCGAAAGAGTTGAAGCCGCTCATTTGTGAAGGATGTGGCTTGGATGGTCCTGCGGCGTTTGGTCCAAAACTGGCCACACGTTGCATGGAGGCGCATCATTTGTCGCCAATCTCACAGATGCCAAAGGGTGGGCGTATGGTTGATCCGGTTAAGCACTTCGCGATCCTTTGTGCGACCTGTCACCGTCTGATCCACGGGTTAGAGCGCCCGGATGATCTGGAGGGTTTGCAGGCGCTTTGGCAAGCTGGAGCGGCGCAGTCGCGCTGATGGAAGATTTGGGAAGCGCCCCAAAATGGTGAAGCTCTTAATTTTTCAGAAACGAAAGGAGCGTAACCTCACGCCAGCTTCCTCTCCACCAAATCCACCTCTCTCTGCGCTTTGGCTTGCGAGATTACGGCGTGGGCGGGGACGTCTTCGGTGACCCAGACGTTGCCGCCCAGCACGGCACCGCGACCGATGGTGACTCGGCCCAGGACGGTGGCGCCGGAATAGATCACCACGTCGTCTTCGACCACCGGATGCCGGGGCAGGCCTTTGATGGCGTTGCCGGATTCGTCGGTGGGGAAGCTTTTCGCGCCTAAGGTGACGGCTTGGAAGATCTGCACCCGGTTGCCGATGATCGCGGTGGCGCCGATCACCACGCCGGTGCCGTGGTCGATGAAAAAGCTTTGGCCGATGCTGGCACCGGGGTGAATATCAATGCCGGTGGCGCTGTGCGACAACTCGGCCACCAGTCGTGCGAGCAGGGGCAGACCTAGTCGGTGCAGCCGATGCGCGATGCGGTGGCTGATCATCGCATGGACGCCGGGGTAGCACAGCAGAACCTCGTCGACGCTGCGGGCGGCGGGATCGGCGGCAAAGGCGGCGCGGACATCGGTATCAAGCAGGCGGCGGATGTCGGCAAGGCTGGAGGCGAAATCTTGCACCAGCCGCAGCGCTGCAAGATCGGCGGGCAGATCGGCGGTGGCCAAGGCGTGACGCTCGGCCCAGAGCAGTTCCAGCCGGACTTGCGCGGTCAGCTCTTGCAGCACAGTGCTAAGGGTCTGGCCGACGTAGTAATTCTCGCTTTCGGGCCGCAGATCGGCGGGGCCGAGGCGCATCGGGAACAGGATGCCGCGCAGGCCTTCGACAATGCCGCGCACCACCGCAGCCGAGGGCAATTCGCGGCCAAACGGCTCGGCGCTGCGGTCGCGCAGACCACGCCAGTCTTGCCGGGCCTGCGCCAGATCGGCGACGACGCGGTCCAGATCGAAGCTTTGCGGCGGGGTTGGCGTGAGGGTGAGGTTCGCAGGCTGCGATTCGGGGGCAAAGCCTTGGGCGCGGGCGCTGTCGGTGAGCAGAGTTTGTACAGGGGAGGCCATGATCTGATCCATACCGTCGCAGATTGTTGCGGCTTTCAAGGCAATGGTATCAGAATTATGACGCATAAACATCAGGTTATGATGAGAATCCTGCGCGGTCCGCAGATTTGGAAGAAATCGGTTGGGGCGGGGGCTGGGGAGAGAAGCTTGCGATTGTCCGGGGTTTGACGGCAGCATTTCCTTCCTGCTTTGGCGGTGAAGCTGCCGCCCAAACCGCGTGGGCGTGGTCATTTTATGCGTCGGCCTAAAGGGGCGCAGTCTGGACGATTCACCACGCCGCGATGCAGATCTTCTGTGTCACGGGTCGCTGCGGCATAGGTGTTCTCTTGGGCGCGGTGAGTTTAGAATTCCAGTTTGGGCGGCAAAGGCGCAGAATAAACACGATGACATGAGTCGTGTAAGCGCGACTTCCTTCATAGAGATGAGCCCAATGACCTATCCGGTTTTCAGCTTCCCGCTGCCCCACGTGTCCTCTCCGCCAGAGGCAGATTTGGCCTTGCTGCTGCGCCAAGCCGCAGCAGCTTTGGCCGGGCTGGCGCTGATCACCCTGCAAAGCCAATATGATATGGCGGCGTTTCGGTTGCGCGGTGTGCTGCAAGAGATTGAGCGGCAGCCCGCAGAGCTGCCGCTCGGCGACCCGGATTGCGCAGCGTTGCTGTGGCGGTTGCAGGTTTTTGATGCCAGCTGCGACACGCATTTCCTGACCGGTCTGCCGAACTTGCAAGCTTGGGCCAAGCGGCTGTTGGCCGAAGACGGTGCCGCCGATTTGCACGCGCCGCAAGTGGCCGCGCGGTTTCTGGCGCAGCAGCGTGCCTTGGGCGGGCTTCTGACCAACCCTCAACGCGATGTGCTGTGGCAGGCGATGATCTAAATTCCCGACCCAACCCCATCAACAACGCCATCCGCTGCATGGCACAGGAGTCCACGACGATGCTGCTTTCCCGACGGTCCTTTGGCGCGAGCGCCTTGCTATTGACCACGGCCATCGCTTTTTCGGCCCATGCCGAGAAGGTCGCCACGCTGAAGATCGGCTATCAGAAAACCAACCTTCCGGTGGTGGCCAAGCAGTTGGGCCTGATCGAAAAGGCGTTGGAGCCGCAGGGTGTGGCGGTGGAATAGGTGGAATTCGCGGCTGGCCCGCCTTTGGTCGAGGCGCTGAATGTCGGCGCGATCCAGCTGGGCTGGACCGGAGATGCCCCGCCGATTTTCGGGCAATCGGCCGGGTCTGCGATTGTCTATGTCGCGGCGCTGCCGTCGAATGGCGAAGGTGAGGCGGTGTTCACCAAATCCGACAGCGGTATCCAGAGCATCGCCGATCTGAAGGGCAAAAAGGTGGGCGTCGGCAAGGGCACCAGCGCGCATAACCTGTTGGTGGCGGCACTGGAGGCCAATGGGCTGAA
Source organism: Cypionkella sp. (assembly GCA_043743975.1). Lineage (GTDB taxonomy): Bacteria > Pseudomonadota > Alphaproteobacteria > Rhodobacterales > Rhodobacteraceae > Cypionkella. The sequence continues at coordinate 36,980 of JAYTVN010000024.1, read as the reverse complement.
GCTGTCGGATATCGAGGTGGTCTACCTCAGCCCTGCCGATGCGGCGGCGGCGTTTGCCTCGGATGCCATCGTGGCTTGGGCGGTGTGGGACCCGTTCTTTGCGATCGCTGAAACCAAATATCAGCCGACCATTCTGGCGCGGTCGTCCGAGGTGCTGAAGGTCAACACCTATTTCCTCGCCAATCGCGATTTCGCGGCGGATGCCGACAATGCTGCCGTGATCACCGCGACGGTTGCGGCTTTGGGCGCGGCTGCGGCTTGGGCCGATGCCAACCGCGACAAGGTGGCGGCGACCGTGGCCGAGGTGACGGGGGTGCCGATTGAGGCGCAAACGCTGGCGGTGAACCGCGCCAAGTTTGGGATTTATCCGATCACGCCTGAGATCATCGCAGGTCAGCAAGCCACGGCAGACCGCTTCTTTGCGTTGGGGCTGATCCCGACGGCGGTGAAAATCGCGGATGCGATCTGGGTTGCGCCAAAGTGAGCCGTCGCCCGCGCTTTGATGCCGCTATCGGCTGGCTGCTGCCCGCGCTGATCCTGCTTTTGTGGGAGGTTTTGTCGCGCGCAGGGGTGATCACCGAAAACGTGCTGCCTGCGCCTTCGGAAGTCTTCGCGGCCTTCCTGCGCGTGCTGCACTCGGGTGATTTGGCGCGCAATATCGGCGTCAGTGCGTCGCGGGCGCTGAGTGGCTTGGCAATTGGCGGCACGATTGGCTTTGCCTTGGGGTTGGCGAATGGTTTGTCTTTGCTCAGCCGCAATCTGACCGACACGACGCTACAGATGGTGCGCAACGTGCCACATCTGGCGCTGATCCCGCTGGTGATCCTGTGGTTCGGCATTGATGAGGGTGCCAAGCTGTTTCTGGTGGCGCTTGGAGTGTTTTTCCCGATCTACGTCAACACCTTGCTGGGCATCCAGACGGTAGACCCGCAGCTGATCGAGATGGGCCGCACTTACGGCATGGACCGCCGGGCGCTGTTTCTAAGGGTGATTTTGCCGGGGGCTTTGCCGTCGATCTTCGTCGGCTTGCGCTATGCTTTGGGCATCATGTGGCTGACGCTGATCGTGGCCGAGACGATTTCGGCCTCGTCGGGTTTGGGCTATATGGCGATGCAGGCGCGCGAGTTTTTGATGATTGATGTCGTGGTGCTGTCGATCCTGATTTACGCACTGCTGGGCAAACTGGCGGATAGTTTCGTGCGGCTGCTAGAGCGGCTTTGCCTGCAATGGCACCCGGCGTTTCAGAAATCGGTGAGGACGTGATGATCCAGACCCCGCATCTGCGCAGTGTCGATAAAGCCATGCCCAATACTCGCCCGCCCGCCTTCGCGTTTCAGGGCGTGCGCCGACATTTCGGTGCGAAATCGGTGCTGGAGGATATCAACCTTGTGGTGCCGCAGGGGCAGTTTGTCGCCATCATCGGCAAAAGCGGTTGCGGCAAAAGCACATTGCTGCGGCTGTTGGCCGGGTTGGATCAGCCCGACGGTGGGCAGATCACCCATGCTGCTGTGCAGCCGGGGCAATCGAGCATCCGCATCATGTTTCAGGAACCCCGGCTGCTGCCTTGGGCGCGGGTGGTGGAGAATGTCACGGTGGGGCTGACCGGGCTTGCGGGCAAAGCTGAGGCGAAGGCGCGGGCGCATGATCTGCTGGCAAGGGTCGGGCTGGCAGGGCGGGATGGCGAGTGGCCCTCGGTTCTGTCGGGCGGGCAGCGGCAGCGGGTGGCCTTGGCGCGGGCGTTGATCGGGCAGCCGAGTGTGCTGGCGTTGGACGAGCCTTTGGGCGCGCTGGATGCGTTGACGCGGATTGAGATGCAGCAGTTGCTGGGCCGGATTTGGCAAGCGCAGGGCTTTACCGCCGTTCTGGTGACGCATGACGTGGCCGAGGCGGTGGTGCTGGCGGATCGGGTGATCGTGCTGGACGCGGGCCGGGTGGCGCTGGATCTGGCGATCCCTTTGCCGCGCCCGCGCCGACACGGCCATCCTGATCTGGCAGGCTATGAGCAGCAGATTTTGGCGCAGTTGTTTGGCGATGAGGGCAGGGTGAGCGCGGGCTAGGGTTTTGGAGGCGACAGGGTTTTGCCCAGCCAGAGCGTTGCGGGAAAGCTGGTATAGGCCGGAATGTCGTGCCAACCGTCGCGGCGGTAGAGCGTGATGGCCTCGACCAGTGCGGCGTTGGTGTCGAGTTTCAGATTGGCATAGCCGAGGGATTTGGCACGCGACTCGATGGCCTGCATCAGGCGGCGGGCGAGGCCTTGACCACGGGCGGAAGGATCGACCCAGAGGCGTTTGACCTCGGCTGTGGTTTTGTCCAGTGGGCGGAGCGAGACAGTGCCGACGGGGAGATCGTCGCTCCACGCGATCAGGAAAGCACCGTGCGGCGCACGGTAAGCCTCGGGATCGGTGAGCGGCAGGGTCAGCATATCGCGGCTGAGGCTGGGGATTTTCTCGGTCAGAAGTTGGTAATAGGCGTTCAGGTAGGCGATGGCGGCGGGATCACTGGCGTCGGCGTCGCGGATCTCCATCTGATCGCGCAACAGGGTGGTGGCGATCAGGTCCATCGCGTCGATCAGGGCTTGCGGATGCTTGCCGGCGCGGGAAAGCGTTTCGGCGGCGCGGGCGTAACCGATGGCGTTGTAGGCTTGCATTTCGATCTGGCCCGCCGGGGTGAGCTGGGCACTGCGGCGGCGGCGGTCGGCGGGATCGGTGGTGAGCTGGATCAGGGCTTCGGATTCTAAGCTGCGCAGCAGGCGGCTGAGCAGGCCGGAGTCGAGCGCCAGTTTGGCGCGGATGTCGGCCACGTCTGTGCCTTCCGGCGTGATCAGTTGCAGCACGCGGGCAGCGCCAAGTGGGCGACCCCGGCCTAGGTAGGAATGATCAAGTGCGCCAACCTCACGGGTGACGGCGCGGTTGAAGCGGCGCAGGCGGGCGATGGCATCGAGCATGGTTGACCTCGGTCACATATTTTGCCTGACTTTAGTCAAGCAGTTTGCAGCGTCAAGAGCGGCTGGCGCAGATCGGGCACAGTCTGGGTTTGGCTTGCGGGAAGCGATTGTAAAGCCGCAAAGCTTCAGAGAAACATGGCGGCATGAGAACAGGGTTTCCCATCGCGGCCAAGGGCATGGTCATCGGCCTTTTGGGCGGATCGTTTGATCCGGCGCATGAGGGGCATGTGCATATCACCCGCGAAGCCTTGAAGCGGATGGGGCCTGATCGGGTGTGGTGGTTGGTCAGCCCCGGCAACCCTTTGAAGGCGCGGCAGCCTGCGCCGATGGCGGAACGGCTGGCACGGGCGCGGGCGGTGATGCCGGATCCGCGCGTGGTGATTTCCGATCTGGAGGCGCGGTTGGGCACGCGGGCGACGGCGGACACTTTGCGCAAGTTGCGGGCGATCTATCCGGGGGTGCATTTTGTCTGGCTGATGGGGGCGGATAATCTGGTGCAGTTTCACCGCTGGAACCGCTGGCGGGATATTCTGCGCTCGGTGCCTGTGGGGGTTTTGGCGCGACCGGGGTCTGGGGTGGCGGCGCGGACGAGCGTGGCGGCACGGGCATTTCGAGTCAATCAGCTGGATCGCGGCGAGAATTTGCGCGGGCGCAAAGCGCCAGCATGGTGCTTTGTGAACATCCCGATGAATGGCGCGTCTTCCAGTGCGATCCGGGCGCGGGGGGAGTGGAAGAAGTAGGGCTGTCGCAGAGGCTGATCTGCCTAAGCCTCGATATGTGCCGCCGCCAGATGGAACGAGATTGTGCGGGTATCGGCGTTGCCCAGTTCCACTTTCGGCACCCAAGTATCGCTGACAAAGCAAATTGCATTCGCGCCGGCAATCAGCGGGACGCGGACTTCTGTCTTACGATCCGTCAAAGCGAGGGTCTGAACGGTTGTGCCGTTCCTCTCGACCCGCAGCTTGATCGAGGTGCGGCGGTAGTTTTCCATACCAAGCACCAAGGTCGCCCCATCCTTGGCGCTTTGCACATCCAAGGTTGACCGCCCTTTGGCGATCAAATGCTGCGCTCCAATGAACCATTCATCGTCCCGCGCCAAAGAGCGGGTCAGATCAAAAGACCCCGATTGTTGGGATGATGGTTGCGCTGCTGCCGCTGACTGCGCCGCGTGCGGCCTTGCACGGGCCACGCAAAGATGTCCCACCGTCGGCACGCTCGAAGCTTCGATCTTCACAGACAGGCCCGCGCGCTGAAGGCAAGCGGTGATGAAGGCTTCAGACCAGCCGCTTTCGAACCAGCCCATCTTGGCAATGCAGTAGATCGATTTCGGGTCATTGCGCAGCCCCCAATGCCGCCACATGTTGTTGATCGGCTCTCCGGCAAAGATGATCGCGCCATCGGGTTTCAGCATTTTGCTGAGCCGTTCAATCACCGTCCACGGCCGGATGGCGTGATGCAGACATTCGTAAAACAGCACCGCGTCAAAACGATCCTCGGACGAGAATTCGTCAAAGGTGCCTTGCGCGGCGGTGATCGGCAGACCGTGACGCACCTGTCTGCGCCGGATCAGTTCAACAAAACTAGGATTGATATCGACGGAAGTGACGCGGCAGCCCAAGGTTGCGAAAAATTCGCTCGACATGCCCCAGCCTGCGCCCATGTCCAGCACCTTGGCACCAGCGGGCAAGTCGGCCACGGCGATCAGATGCGACAGCCGCAGATAGTGGCGCACCATACTGTTGGGATTTGTCATCGCATAGGCATTGGCCCCGGCGACATGGTGATCAATATTGAAATCGGATTGCTCATTGGTTTCCTGATCAATCGCACGGCCAGAAATTTCGTGGTATAACGCAAGCTGTTGTTCCACATAGGTTTCTGAAAACGGATCAAGGTCTTCATTCACCTTCATCTGCGGGCGGTAGCGCATGCCTTGCCAATATTCCATCGCCTTGGCGCTGGAAGGCCCGCCCAGAGCGTCGACTTTTGCAATGAACGCGGGCAGGTCAGCTTTCGAAAACGTGCTCATAAATTTCTTCACCTTTATCGAAAACTAGAAGTTGGGCATTTCAGTGCAGGACGGACATAAGCATCAAAAATTCTGCGGGACAATGGGGTTTCAGACCGGATCATGGGTGGGGATGGCACTTCATCGCTGCGTGAACAAGGCGATCCGACGGGGTGACTTTTGATGACTTTGGTGTGACCGCGGCAGAATTTTCTGGGCTGCGATTGCATCGCGGCCCTGCGCGGGGATATTTGTGCGGGTGGGATGACCAAAGGAATCGTGATGCTGGTGGGGCGCAGATGGGTGTTGGGTGGGCTGCTGGCGGGGGCTGCGCTGCCTGCTTGGGCAGAAGCGCCTGCCGTGTCGCTGCGGCCTCGCGCGCGGCCTTATGCGGGTGGCCGGGTCAAGCCTGCGGATCAAGGCGCTGCAGCTTTGGTGGCGGCTGCCAAGCTGACGGGCGCTGTGGGCTATTGCGTGGTCGATCTCGCCTCGGGCCGGGTGTTGGAGGCTGCGGGCGAAGCGCAGGAGATGCCGCCTGCCAGTGTGACCAAGGCGGTGACGACGGCCTTTGCGCTGGAAAAGCTGGGGGTGGAGCATCGCTTTGTGACGCGGGTGATGCGGGTGGGATCGGTGGTGAACGGGCGGCTCGACGGCGATTTGATCCTTGCGGGCGGCGGCGATCCGACCTTTGATACAGATAAGATGGGCGATCTGGTGGCGGCTTTGGCGGCCTCGGGCCTGCGCGAGGTGACGGGGAAGTTTGTGGCCTATGCCGGGGCTTTGCCGGAACGGGCCGAGATTGCCACCGATCAGCCGGATTTTGTGGGGTATAATCCGGCGATTTCGGGGTTGATGCTGAATTTCAACCGGGTGAATTTCGTCTGGAAAGCGGTGAATGACGGCTATTCCTTGGCGATGAACGCCGAAGGCGCGCGGTTTGTGCCGCCTGTGCGCATGGCGCGGGTGCAGGTCGTCGACCGCGATGTGCCGCTGTTTGCCTATGAGGCGGGGGCGGCACAGGATCACTGGACGGTGGCGCGCGGGGCTTTGGGGCGCGAGGGCTCGCGCTGGCTGCCGGTGCGCCAGGCGGCGACTTATGTGGCCGAGGTGTTCCAGACTCTGTGCGCAGCGCAGGGCATCAAGCTGCCGCAGGCCGAGGTGGTCTATGCTTTGCCCGAAGCGGTGGAGATTGTGCGGCATGAGTCTGAGGCTTTGCCGGATCTGCTGCGCAAGATGTTGAAATTCTCGACCAATCTGACGGCGGAGGCGGTGGGGCTGACGGCCTCGGGTGCGGGTACGTTGGAGGGCTCGGCGGCGGTGATGACCACTTGGGCGCGGCGGCGGTTTGGCGTGCAAGCGGTGTTTGGTGATCATTCCGGGCTGGGGCCGAAAACCCGGATCAGCCCGGCGGAGATGGTGCAGGTGATGATCAAGACGCGGCAGGATAAACGGTTGTCGCTGCTGCATGATCTGCTGAAAACCGCCGATCTGCCCAGTGCCGATGGCAAGCCTGCGGCGAAAGCGGCCAAACCCGGCACAGTGGCGCGGGTTTCGGCAAAAAGCGGCACGATGAATTTTGTCTCTAACCTGTCGGGCTATGTCGATGCACCGGGCGGGCGGTCGCTGGCATTTGCGATCTTCACCGCCGACGTGCCGCGCCGGGAAGCGGTGCCAGAATGGAACCGGGAATCACCCGAGGGCGATAAGGCTTGGGTGCGGCGGGCGCATCGTTTGCAGGGCCAGTTGCTGAACCGCTGGGGTCAGGCCTATCTTTAGGCGAAGGCCGCAGACCGCAGGGCTTGCTGCCGTTACGTCACCCTGCATCACGCGGAAAACATGCGGGGATTTCTCGCTTGAATGCGCAAGCACCCGCTCTAACCGCGTAGACAGAACTACCACAGCGTGTAGTCTTGCTGTGTGTCGGCCGGGCGGAGGAGCCTGCGTCACTTACCCATTTGCATCAACAGGAGGATTGCATGGATCGTCGTTCGTTTTTGACTAAGGCTTCCATCGGGGGCGTCGGTGCGGCGGGGGCTGCGATGTTGGCCTCGCCGATGATCGCGCAGTCGAGCCCGAAGGTGACGTGGCGGATGACCTCATCTTTCCCGAAATCTCTGGATACGATTTATGGCGGGGCCGAGGTTCTGTCGAAGATGCTGTCGGAAGCTACCGATGGCAATTTCCAGATTCAGGTTTTTGCGGCGGGGGAACTGGTGCCCGGCGGCGCACCTGCGGCGGATGCGGTGAGTGCGGGCACGGTCGAGGCTTGCCATACCGTTGGCTACTATAACTTCGGCCAAGACCCGACCTTTGCGCTGGCGGCGGCGGTGCCGTTCTCGCTTTCGGCGCGCGGCATCAACGCCTGGCACTACCACGGCGGCGGCATTGATCTGTATAATGAATTCCTCGCCACCAAGGGAATTTTCGGCCTGCCGGGGGGGCAATACAGGGGTGCAGATGGGTGGCTGGTTCCGCAAGGAAATCAACACGCTGGCTGATCTTCAGGGCTTGAAATTCCGCGTGGGGGGCTTTGCCGGCAAGGTGCTGACCAAGCTGGGCGTGCCGCCGCAGCAGATTCCGGGCGGCGATATTTACCCCGCGCTGGAGAAGGGCACGATTGATGCGGCGGAATGGGTTGGCCCCTATGACGATGAAAAGCTGGGGTTCTATAAGGTAGCACCGTTCTATTACTATCCGGGTTGGTGGGAGGGTGGCCCGACGGTGCATTTCTTCTTCAACAAGGCGCAGTATGAATCGCTGACGCCGACCTATCAGTCGTTGCTGCGCACGGCGGCGCGGGCGGCGGATGCCGATATGTTGCAGAAGTACGATTACAAAAACCCGACGGCGATTAAATCCTTGGTCGGTCAGGGCGTGCAACTGCGGCCGTTCAGCCCGGAAATCCTGCAAGCCTCGTTCACTGCCGCGAATGAGGTTTATGCCGAGATGGAAGCCACCAACGCACCGTTTGCGAAAATCTGGCAGTCGATCAAGGCGTTCCGCAATGATTATTATCAGTGGACGCAGGTGGCGGAATACAACTACGACACTTTCATGATGATCCAGCAGCGCGACGGCAAGCTGTAAGCCCGGCGCCAAAAGAAAGCCCCCGCCGAGCGATCGGCGGGGGCTTTTTCATGCGCTCGACGCAGTGGGGTTATGGTGCCGGAGCCGCTGGCTTTGCTGTACCAAAGCTGGGCGGTTGCGACAGCAGGTCGTTGCCCATCGGAGCAGGTGTGGCTGGTGCCGCCGGGGTGGCTGGCCCGCCCAAGCCCGTGCCAAGCCCGCCATCCAAGCCACCCAGCCCCCCCAAACCGCCAAGACCGGAATTTGGCGCGGTGAAGGTGACATGCGACGTGTCTATCGTCGCGCCCTTGTAATGCATCACCATCTGCGGGAAGCCGATCACCAGTCCGATCATCACCACTTGGATGATCACGAAGGGCACCGCCCCCCAATAGATCTGGCTGGTTTTGACGGGCGCGGTCAGCTTGCCTGTCACTTTGTCCACAAACGGCTCTTTCGGGGCCACAGATCGCAGGTAGAACAGCGAGAAGCCGAACGGCGGATGCATGAACGAAGTCTGCATGTTGACGCCAAGGATGACGCCGAACCAGATCAGATCGATGCCCAGCTTTTCGGCCACCGGGGCCAGCAGTGGCACAAGGATGAAGGCAAGCTCGAAGAAATCGAGGAAGAACGCCAGCAGAAACACCAGAATAGACACCCCGATCAGGAAGCCCAACTGGCCGCCCGGCATGGCGGTCAGCAGATGTTCCACCCAAAGATGGCCTTGCACGCCGTAGAAGGTCAGCGAGAACACCCGCGCGCCGAGCAGGATGAACATCACGAAGGACGACAGCCTTGTGGTCGAGGCGAGGGCTTGTTGGATCACGCTCAGGTTCAGTCGGCCCTTGACCCCGGCAAAGATCAGAGAGCCAACTGCGCCCATTGCCCCGCCCTCGGTCGGGGTGGCGACGCCCAGATAGATCGTGCCCAGCACCAGAAAGATCAGCGCCAGCGGTGGGATCAGCACGATGATCACCTGCGAGCATAGTTTGGACATCAGGTTTATTTTCAACGCGCGATCCAGCAGCGCCGCGACATATATTGCGATGATGGCGACCGAAGCGCCGATGATATCCGCGCCCTCGCCATAAAGCGGCAGCAGGGCTTTGATGATCAGATAGCCCATCCCGCCCGCGATCAGCAGCGACACCAGCAGCGAGGTGACGCCACTGCCCAAAGCCCGCGCCTCTTTCGGCAGCGCCGGGGCCCAGTTGGGGCGGAACATCGTCACAAGGAACACATAAGACATATAAAGCCCGGTCAAAACCAGTCCGGGGATCATCGCGCCCTTGTACATATCGCCCACCGAGCGGCCCAACTGGTCGGCCAGAATGATCAGCACCAAGGACGGCGGAATGATCTGCGCCAAGGTGCCGGATGCGGCGATCACCCCGCTGGCCAAGCGGCGATCATAGCCATAACGCAGCATGATCGGCAGCGAAATCAATCCCATAGCGATGACCGATGCGGCGACGACTCCGGTTGTGGCCGCCAGCAAAGCGCCGACGATGATCACCGCATAGGCGAGGCCCCCGCGCACCGGGCCGAACAACTGGCCGATGGTTTCCAAGAGATCCTCGGCCATGCCGGATCGTTCCAGCACGATGCCCATGAAGGTAAAGAACGGGATGGCGAGCAGGGTTTCATTCTGCATCACCCCCCAAAATCGCTCGGGCAGGGCGTAGAGCAGCGGCCAATCGAGGGTGATGGTGCCTTCCGACATCGGGGCCAGAAACACGCCAAAAACGAAGAACAGCAAGCCATTAGCGGCGAGGGAGAACGCCACCGGGTAGCCCGCCAGCAAAAACACCACGAGCGAGACGAACATGATCGGCGCCATGTTCTGCGCGATCAGTTCCATCATGTGCGCTGTCCCTTATCGGCTTCGGCTTGGATGGCGGCGAGTTTTTCGGCCAGTTCCGCACCTTCCAACGCAGCAGCTTCATGGCTGGAGACGAAGGGGTTAGGGTCAGGGATCACCCCGCGCATCACTGCTATTTTCTTGATGATTTCCGAGATGCCTTGCAGGGTTAGCAGCAACATGCCGATCAGCAGCAGTGCCTTGGCGGGCCACAGGGTCAGACCGCCTGCGTTGTTCGAGGTTTCGCCGGAATGATAGGATTGCAGCACATAAGAGGTGAAATACACGTCCATCAGGATTGCGAAGGGCATCAGGAAGAACAGATGGCCCAGCAGGTCAATCCAATGCTGCGCGCGCCGTGACAAAGCGCCATAGACGATGTCGATGCGGATATGTTCGTTTTGCCGCAGCGTATAGGCCGCCGCCAGCAAGAACGCCGCGCCATAGAGATACCATTGTGCCTCTAACAGCGCGTTGGACGAATTGTTGAACAGCTTGCGAACAATCGCATTTCCAGCGCTCAGCACAATGGCGGCCAGAATAAGCCAACCCACCGCCTTGCCGATTGCCTCGGTCTATAAAGCGCGATAATATCAACATGATGGCTCCCCCCCATGCGTGTAACTTTGGCCAAGTCGCGGCTATCGGTCAATCAGCGATGCGGGGTGAGTTGCAATCAGCCCTAAAATTTGGATTCGATTTGCCGATGACGTTAGGGCAAGCCGCTCTGATCCCGCGGAGCCAAGGTTGTGCAGGATCAGGGCCGCAGATGCCGCACCCTTGCGCCCCATTCGATCGCGGCGGCGTGCAACCGGTCGATGTTCAGCTCCTCACGCACTTCTTCCAGCATCCGCAACTCGACTTCCCGCAGGCTGCCATCGGCGGTGGCGACATCGCAGGCCAAAGCATAGGCGGTTTCATTCAGCCGTTCCGGCAAAGCATCGCGGATGAGGCCGAACAGCGCCTCTAGCCCGTCTTCTTCCTCAAACAGATCAAACACTGTCTGTGCCACCACCCGGATACGGTCGGCGTCGTAACTTGCGAACACCGGCATGTGGTTCACCGTGCGCTGGATCGCCACCAGTTCAGCGGTGCGCATGTTCTCATCTGATGCCGAGACGGCGATCATCACGGCCAGCAATGCGTCTTGGGGCGACAGCGAGGGATGGGTATCGGGCATGTCTGCTCTCCTATTGTTGCGGTGCAGAATATTGACCTGAGCGCGTGGCGGCAATAGAGGACAGGGGCTTGTGACAACATGGGGTTGCCGCAGCCTTGGAGTATGCCGCGATGTCCGCTTTGCGCGATGCTGGGATGAAATCGAAAGCTTGGCCCTTTGAAGAGGCCCGCGCGCTGCTGAAACGCTTTGAGAAAAAGGCCCCCGAGAAGGGCTATGTGCTGTTCGAGACCGGCTATGGCCCCTCGGGTCTGCCGCATATCGGCACCTTTGGTGAGGTGGCGCGGACGACGATGATCCGGCGGGCGTTTGAGGTGATTTCCGATATTCCAACGCGGTTGATCTGTTTTTCCGACGACGTGGACGGAATGCGCAAGGTGCCGGAGAATGTGCCGCAGCAGGATATGCTGCGCGCGCATATGCAGAAGCCTTTGACTTCGGTGCCGGACCCCTACGGTGAGTTTGACAGCTTTGGCGCGCATAACAACGCCATGCTGCGGCGGTTTCTCGATACGTTTGGCTTTGAGTATGAGTTTATCAGCGCGACCGAATTCTACAAATCGGGCAAATTCGACGACACGCTGAAGCTGGCGACGGAACGCTATGACGCGATTATGAAAATCATGCTGGCCTCGTTGCGTGAGGAACGCCAGCAGACCTATTCCTGCTTCCTGCCGATCCACCCGGAAACTGGCCGGGTGATGTATGTGCCGATGAAGAACGTCGATGCGGTCAACCACACCATCACCTTCGATGATGAGGATGGCCGCGAGTGGACGCTGCCGGTCACAGGTGGCAACGTCAAGCTGCAATGGAAGCCCGATTTCGGCGCACGCTGGGCGGCGCTGGATGTCGATTTTGAGATGTATGGCAAGGACCATTCCACCAACACCCCGATCTATGACGGGATTTGTGAGGTTCTGGGTGGGCGCAAGCCGAACCATATGTCTTATGAGCTGTTCCTCGACGATCAGGGCCAGAAGATTTCCAAATCGAAGGGCAATGGCCTGACGATCGACGAATGGCTGAGCTATGCCTCGTCGGAAAGCCTGTCGTATTTCATGTATCAAAAGCCCAAAACGGCAAAACGGATGCATTTTGACGTGATCCCGCGGGCGATGGACGAATATCACCAGCAGTTGCGGGCCTATCCGACGCAGGACGTGGATCAGCAGGTCAACAATCCGGTGTGGTACATTCACAAGGGCAATCCGCCGGAATCGAAAATGGTGGTGCCGTTCTCGATGCTGCTGAACCTTGCCTCTGTGTCCGGGGCCAAGGATGCGCGCGGTCTCTGGGGCTTTATCAAACGCTACGCACCCGATGCCTCGCCGGAAAACAACCCCGATCTCGATACAGCGGCGGGCTATGCGCTGCGCTATTTCGCCGACCGGATTGCGCCGACGCGGGTGTTCCGTTTGCCTTCGGATCAGGAACGCGCCGCGATGCTGGATCTGCGGGCGCGGTTGGTTGATTTTCGAGACTCGATCGAACGTGGCGATCCCGCAGATGAGCAATGGGATGGCGACGAATTGCAGACCATCGTTTTCGCCGTGGGCAAAGATCATGGATTCGAGCCTTTGCGCGACTGGTTCAAGGCGTTGTATGAGGTCTTGCTCGGCGCCTCGGATGGCCCGCGCTTTGGCGGCTTTATCGCGCTTTACGGCGTGGCGGAGACGATTGCCCTACTCGATCGCGGGTTGAACGGCGAACTGATCGCCTGATTTGCTGAAAATTTATGCCCCCGGCCCGGAACGCGCGTCTGGGTCGGGGTTTTTAATTGACGCAAGTCCGCCTTGCATTACCTTCCTAAATGGGGACGGTGTGAAAGGGGTTGCGATGCGACTTTACCTTTATGTGGCGGCTTTGGCCGGGCTGGCCTTGCCTGCTTTGGCGCAGGAAGTGCCCATTCAACAGACCATTCAACAGCAACTTGACGCCTTCAATGCGCGCGATGTCAGCAAGGCTTGGACCTATGCCTCGCCCAATATCAAAGGCATTTTCGGCACGCCGGATCAGTTTGGCGAGATGGTCGAGAAGGTCTATCCGATGGTCTGGCGGCATGATGCGGTGCGGATGCTGGAATTGCGCACGGTGGCGGGCAATCTGTGGCAGCGGGTGATGATCACCGATGCCGGCGGGCGGACCTATCTGCTGGATTATATGATGGTTGAGACGCCGGATGGCTGGCAAATCAACGCGGTGCAACTGTTGCCGCAGCAGGGGGTCGGGGCTTAGGTCTTTGGGCTTAGGTTTTAGGACGGTGGGTTTTGATCAGCGCGGGATCGGTTTCAATCCAGCCCGCACCGATCAGATCAAGGCAATAGGGTACGGCGGCGAACACCGCCTCCAGACTGGTGGCGATGGCGTTCGGGCTGCCGGGCAGAGTGATGATCAGGGTTTTGCCACGAACCCCTGCCGATTGGCGTGACAGAATGGCGGTGGCGACGACTTTGCCGTTGGCGGCGCGCATTGCCTCGCCAAAGCCCGGCAGTTCCATATGGATCACATCCGCGAGCGCCTCGGGCGTCTGATCGCGCGGGCTGGGGCCGGTGCCGCCGGTGGCGAGGATCAGATCGGCCTGCCAGGTATCGGCGAGATCACGCAATTCGGCGGCCACTTCGGCGCGACCATCCGGGGTGATGCGGCGCAGGATTTCCACAGGTGTGGTGAGGGTGCGCCGCAGCCAATCCTCGGCAGCCGGGCCGCCCCGGTCTTCATACTCCCCCTTCGAGGCGCGGTCGGATACGGTCAGGATGGCGATGCGGGCGGCGGCTTTGGCGGACATGGGGCGGCTCCTTTTGGGCCGCAGGGTGCGGGTTTGACGGCGCGGGTGCAAGCCCCTGCTTGCTGCAGAGGCCTTGCCCGCGTAAGCTGCCGCTTGCCCGGATGGGGCCGAAAAAGGATGCCGTTTGCCTGATTTTACGCTGCCAAGCTTGGGCTGGTCTGACCATTTCTCTGAACAGCTGACCGAAGAAGATGCCGGGCTTGTGCCAGCGCGGCTGAGTTCCTTGCACCGCGCAAGGGTGCAGGCTTTGACGGCGGAGGGGGTGGTGGAATTGCTCTGCCCGCCGACGCTTTCGGTGGCGGGCATGGCGGTGGGCGATTGGGTGCTGGCGGATGGGCCTCGGGTGGGCCGCGTGCTGGACCGCATCAGCCTGTTGCAGCGCCGCGCGGCGGGAACCGGAACGGTAGCACAACTGATTGCGGCCAATGTCGATACGATGTTCGTCGTCACCTCGTGCAACGCCGATTTCAACGAGGCGCGGTTGGAGCGCTATCTGGTGCTCGCCCATTCCGCCGGGATCACGCCTGTCGTGGTGCTGACCAAGGCGGATATGGCCGAAGCGGCACCCTATATCGCGCGGGCGGAGGGGCTGTCGGCGGGGATGGCGGTGGTGGCGCTGAACGCCAAATCTGGGGATTTGAGCGTGCTCGACCCATGGTGCCGCGCCGGGCAAACCGTGGTGTTGCTGGGGTCATCCGGCGTGGGAAAATCCACTCTGGCCAACAGCTTGACCGGGGGGGCTTTAGAGGTGGGCCCGGTGCGGGAAGATGATGCCAAGGGGCGGCACACCACGACCTCGCGCTATCTGCTGGCGCTGCCCGCAGGCGGCTGGCTGATCGACACGCCGGGGGTGCGCGAGTTGCAGCTGACCGATGTGGCCGACGGTATTGATGTGCTGTTTTCCGATCTGATTGATCTCGCGGCGGGCTGTCGGTTCCGCGATTGCAAACACACGGTCGAGCCGGGTTGTGCGGTGCAAGCGGCGATCAAGGCAGGTGTTGTCGATGCGCGGCGGTTGGACTCTTGGCGGAAACTCGGGGCCGAGGAGCGCGCCAATTCCTCGGCGATGCAGGTGTCGAAAGTGCGGGCGGCGGGGAAATATACCAAGAAATCTGCGGCCAAGCGTCGGCCTGGGGGCTAGCCGCGATTGGGGGCCAGCCCCCAAACCCCCGGGATATTTTTGCCGAGATGAAAGAAAATTTGAGTTAAATTTTAGAGGTTTGACTGGCTTTACGCTTGGCTGGCCCAGAGGAATTGCTCGGGCGTTTCCACCGCACAGGGGCGGGCTTGGCGCAGGCGGTTCAGCGCGGGTTCGGGGGTTTCTCCGGCCTCGATCATCAGGCGCAAAGCGGCGGTGCCGGAACGGCCACAACCGCCCATGCAATGCAGCAGGATTTTATGGCCTTTTGCCAGAGCGGTATGGGCGAGGGCCGAGATTTCAGGCCAGCCCTGCCCCGGCGTGTCATAATCTGCGGTGGGCAAATGCGCCCATTGGATGCCAGAGTGCGATAGCTCTGCGCCAAGGCCGGGGGCGGTGCGCGAAAGTTCCTCGGCGGTGATGAAGCTGACCACCAGTGCCGGATGCCAGTGCTGGATCGCGATCAGGTCGGCGTCGTAGAACCCGGCGCGACCGGGGCATGGGCTGATGCCCAACACCCCCTGCCCTAGGCGCAATTCTGCGATTGTCAGCCGCATCTGTTCCTCTTTGGTTTACGTTTGGCAGCAGCCGCCGTAGTCTGGCGCGACCCGAATCCGCCCGCTCGCATATGAGGCATGATGACCGAAACCCCGCCGCAAACCTATCAGGTTTTGGCCCGCAAATACCGCCCCGCGACCTTTGCCGATCTGGTCGGGCAAGAGGCGATGGTGCGCACGCTGAAGAATGCCTTCGCGGCGGACCGGATTGCGCATGCGTTCATGATGACCGGGATCCGGGGGACGGGGAAGACCACCACGGCGCGGATTATCGCCAAGGGGCTGAATTGCGTCGGACCGGATGGTAAGGGCGGGCCAACGACCGAGCCTTGCGGGCTCTGTGAGCCCTGCGTGGCGATTGCTGAGGGCCGCCATGTTGACGTGATGGAGATGGATGCAGCCTCGCGCACCGGGGTCAATGACATGCGCGAAGTCATTGATTCGGTGCATTATCGGGCGGCTTCGGCGCGCTATAAGATCTATATCATCGACGAAGTGCATATGCTGTCGAACGCCGCGTTCAACGCGTTGCTGAAAACGCTGGAGGAGCCGCCAGCGCATGTGAAATTCATCTTTGCCACCACCGAAATTCGCAAGGTTCCGGTGACGGTGCTGTCGCGGTGCCAGCGCTTTGATCTGAAACGGATCGAACCGGAAGTGCAGATGGCTTTGATGCGCAAGATTGCCGATGCCGAGGGCGCGCAGATCACCGATGGCGCGCTGGCGCTGATTGCGCGGGCAGCGGAGGGCTCGGCGCGGGATGCGACCTCGCTGCTGGATCAGGCGATTTCCAACGGCGCGGGGGAGACCACGGCAGATCAGGTCAGGGCGATGCTCGGGCTGGCGGATCGCGGCCGGGTGCTCGATCTGTTTGATCTGATCATGAAAGGTGAGGCGGCGGGGGCTTTGGCGGAGCTATCGGGGCAATATGCCGATGGCGCTGATCCGATGGCGGTTTTGCGCGATCTGGCCGAAATCACCCATTGGATCTCGGTGATCAAGATCACGCCGGAGGCTGCCGAAGACCCGACGACGCCGAAGGATGAGCGCGAACGTGGCCTTGCGATGGCGCAGGTGCTGCCGATGCGGGTGCTGACGCGGATGTGGCAGATGTTGTTGAAAGCATTGGAAGAAGTGGCGCTGGCCCCCAATGCGATGATGGCCGCCGAGATGGCGGTGATCCGGCTGACCCATGTCGCCGATCTGCCGGACCCAGAGACTTTGGTGAAAAAGCTGATGTCGCAAAGCGCCCCTGCGCGGCCCACAGGGGGGGCTCCGGCGGGCGGCGGGGGCGGCATGGTGCATGGGGCGCGGCTGATGGCGCCAAGCGCACCGATGCGTGGCCCGACCATGCAGGGTGGTCAGGCCTTGGCGGTGGTTGAAAGCCAGTTGGTAGTCTATGCCAGCTTCGCGCAAGTGGTTGAACTGATCCGCGAAAAGCGTGATATGCGGCTGCTGGTTGAGGTTGAGGAAGGCGTCAAGCTGGCGAAATACGCGCCGGGACGGATTGAGTTTGAACCGGCTCCGGGGGCGAAACCCGATCTCGCGGCACGGCTGAGCCAGCGCTTGCAGGGCTGGACCGGCGCGCGTTGGGGCGTGTCGGTGGTGAACACGGGCGGTGCGCCGACGCTGGCCGAAGATCGCGATGCGGCGCAGAATGCAGCGAAGGCCGAGGCGATGGGCAACCCTTTGGTGCAGGCGGTGATGCTGGCGTTTCCCGGCGCGCAGATCACCGAGATCAGGACGGCAGAGGCGATGGCGGCGAGTGCCGCGATTGAGGCTTTGCCGGAAGTGGAGGATGAATTTGATCCGTTTGAAGACGACTGAGGAGCGAACATGCTAAAAGGTTTGGGCGGCATTGGCGATATGGCCAAGATGATGAAGGCCGCGCAGGAAATGCAGGGCAAAATGGCCGAACTGCAGGAGGAAATGGCGCGCACCGTGGTGATCGGTGAGGCCGGCGCGGGGCTGGTGAAGGCGCGCGCGACTTGCAAGGGTGAGGTGACGGGGCTGGATATTGATCCGTCGATTCTGGTCGCCTCTGAAAAGGAAGTGGTCGAAGATCTGATCCTTGCCGCAATCAAAGACGCACAGAACAAGGGCCAAGCCCGCAATATGGTCGAGATGCAGAAAATGACGCAAGCACTTGGTCTGCCTGCAGATTTTAAGCTGCCGATCTGAGGGATGCTTGCCTGAATGGAGCAATCGCGCGAGATTGAAACGCTGATCGAACTGATGGCGCGGCTGCCGGGCTTGGGGCCTCGGTCGGCGCGGCGTGCGGTGTTGGCGTTGTTGAAAAAGCGCGGCGCGCTGATGGCTCCGCTGGCGCAGGCGATGGCGACGGTGGCGTTGACGGCGAAGGATTGCAGCATTTGCGGCAATATCGGCACGGCTGAAATCTGCCCGATTTGCAGCGACGAGACCCGCGCCAATGGCGAGATTTGCGTGGTCGAGGATGTCTCGGACCTCTGGGCGATGGAGCGCGGCGGGGCGTTCAAGGGCCGCTATCATGTGTTGGGTGGCACGCTTTCGGCTTTGGATGCGATTGGGCCAGAGGAGTTGGGCATCCCCCGGCTGGTAGACCGCGCGGCGGGTGCGACCGAGGTAATTTTGGCGCTGAATGCCACGGTGGATGGCCAGACGACGGCGCATTACATCGCGGATGCGCTGGCGGGGCTTTCGGTGCAGATCACCTCGCTGGCGCAGGGCGTGCCGATTGGCGGCGAGTTGAACTACCTTGACGATGGCACGATAGGTGCGGCTTTGCGGGCGCGGCGCAGCTTTTGACCGCGTTTCGCGGCCAAGCTTAAGCCGCTTCACAACCATACCGCGCTTTCGCCGTATTCCCGCCTTATTCCGGTTCTTAATTGCGTTAACCGATACCCGGAGGGCGTAATGGCCGTTGTTTCAATGATTGCAGGCGGCATGCTCGGGTTTTTCTCGGCTGTATTCAGTCTGGTGGCATGGAACGTCAGCTGGATGACCGCCTTGGGGTTGTGGAGCGGTATTGGCTGCGCCGTCGCGGCTTTGCTGCTGGGATGTGCTGTGTGGCCTCGCCGTAAAACCGCCGAGATACAGCGGACGGAACACGCCTAGCGCGTAATTTTTTCTTGATCTGTGGCCAGAGTCGCCCCTAACTATCCTTGCGACGTTGACTCTCTGCGATCTCTGTCTCCGATTTCGGCCACAGCATTCGACAAAGGCTGACTGCGCCAAGCCGCCGCAATCTCGCGGGCGGCGCCACTAAAGGAGACATCACGATGGCTAAGGGCACCGTGAAATGGTTCAATGAAACCAAAGGCTTCGGCTTTATCGCCCCGGAAGGCGGCAAGAAGGACGTGTTCGTGCACATCTCGGCGCTGGAGCGTGCTGGTCTGCGCTCGCTGAAAGATGGCCAACCGGTCACCTTCGATATCGAAGCGGGCCGCGATGGCCGCGAATCGGCGACCAATCTGGCGCTGGCCTGAACCATCGGCCCCTAACCTTAAGGTCATGGGCTGATTGAGATTTGAAAGGGGCGCATCCCGGATGCGCCCCTTTTGTATTGTATCAACACGCTGATCGCCATTGACGATCAGAGATGATTTGATCGAAAATTTACATCAGGCGCAGGGCGAGCCGATCGCGCAGCGCATGTTCAAAGCCAACCCGCAGCGAGAGGCCCGAGGTGGGCGCGCGCAAAACCACAGCCTCACCGCGTTCCTCGGGGAACTCCTGCGCGGTGCAGTCTTTTGAGAGCAGAATAACCGGCACCCGCCGCGCCACGTCGATCAGCAATGCATGGGCGCGGCGACCCGCCGCCAGCCCGCCAAACGCATCGCAGTCGATCACGCACAGCCCATAACCCGCCGGATCTTCGATCACCGCTTCCAAGCCCACGAACAGATCATCGGCCATCTCTACCTTGCCGCCCAGACCGGCGAGCCGATGAGGCAGTGGGCTGCCATCCTCGCTTTGGCTGACCAACATCACCCGGATGCCGAGCCCGACCGGTGGGGCGCTGTGTTGCTCTAGTGACCGAATGACTTGCACGATTGTTCCCCTCAACATGGCAGGCGGTCTGCGTCTTGATTGTTTAACTTTAGGCGACAGTTGCGGCGAAATTGGGCAGGCAATGCGACGTTCTTTGGTGAATTGTGGCGAAGATTGGGCGTTGAACCCGCAGGCTTTGCCCGTCATGATCCCCCCAAATGCACCGGGATTTCGCTCATCATGCCAGCGCCAGATTACCAAAGCCTTATCGACACCGCGACTTGGGGCTTTATTCGCGACAGTGAGGCGTCCTATCCGCCCGATACCGCCAGTCTGACCATTGCCGATCAGCGCGCAATCTATGATGCGATGTGTGCGAAGTTTCATCGCGGCTATCCGGCGGGGGTGGTGGCGGAAGATCGTGTGATTGCGGGGGTGCCATGCCGCGTCTATCCGGGTGCCGAGCCTGCAGTGGTCTACCTGCACGGCGGTGGCTATGTGGTGGGTGGCTTGCACAGCCATGATGACGTTTGCGCCGATATTCGCGCGGCGACGGGGTTGCAGGTGGTGGCGGTGGATTACCGACTGTCGCCCGAGCATCTGCATCCAGCCGCCTTCGACGATGCCCGCAGCGTCGTTCAGGCCATACCGGGGCCGCTGGTTCTGGTGGGGGATTCCGCAGGGGGCAATCTTGCGGCCTCGGTCAGCCATGCCTTGCGCGGTGAGGCACGGATTCTGGGTCAGGTGCTGATCTATCCGGGTCTGGGTGGGGATCGCAGCAAGGGCAGCTATCAAGCTCACGCCTTTGCACCGATGTTGACCTTGGCGGATGTGGAGTTTTATGCGGGCATCCGGCATGGCGGGGTGGAGGTGCAGGGGGACCCTACGGTTGCGCCTTTGCAGGATACCGATTTTAGCCGCCTGCCACCGACCGTCGCGATTGCTGCCGAGTGTGATCCACTCGCCGATGATGCGCATGATTATGCAAGCGCGATCCGCGCCGCTGGTGGGCGGGCGGTGTCGTTCACAGCCCCCGGCATGGTGCATGGCTATCTGCGCGCGCGGGTGACAGTGCCTCGTGCGGCGGCATCCTTCACTGAAATCTGCAACGCCATCAGCGCCTTGGCGCAAGGCATCTGGCCCTATGGAGAGATCACATGAACGCACACGCCAACATCACCCACTGGGCCGAGCGCGTCGATATGGCGGCGGCTTTCCGGTGGAGCGTCAAGCTGAACCTGCATGAAGCGGTGTCAAACCACTTCAGCTTGGCGGTGAACCCCGAGGGCAGCAAGTTCTTGATGAACCCGAATATGCGCCACTTTGGCCGGATCACTGCGTCGAGCCTGTTGGAAATCGACGCCAATGACCCCTCCACGATGAGCCGCCCCGATGCGCCGGACCCGACCGCCTGGGGCCTGCATGGCTCGATCCACCGCGCTTTGCCTCATGCGCGTTGCGTGATGCATGTACATTCGATCCATGCCACCGTGCTGGCCAGCCTCGCAGATAGCTATCTGCCGCCGATTGATCAGAACTCGGCAATGTTCTTCGGGCGGCAAGTGGTGGATGCCGATTACGGCGGCATGGCGTTTGAGGAAGAAGCTGCCCGCTGCGTGCAGCTTTTGGCCGACCCGAAGATCACCACGATGATCATGGGCAACCACGGCGTGCTGATCATCGGCCAGTCGGTTGCAGATGCCTTCAACCGACTGACCTATTTTGAGCGCGCAGCCGAGACCTATATCCGCGCGCTGCAAACCGGGCGGCCATTGCGGATCCTGTCGGATGCGGTGGCCGAGAAAACCGCTAGCGAATGGGACAGCTATCCCGGCTATGCCGAGGCGCATCTGCGCGAGGTGAAAGCGCTGCTGGACGAAGAAGGTGCGAGCTACGCCAGCTAAGGGCGGAATTCGCGCGAATTCCGTTCACGATTTTCGCGCGAAAATCGGCTACGCCTGAAAAAACGGTTGCGCCTTCATACTGGGCGGAACCGCAACCCCCATCCGCGTCAGGATCGACGGGGCCAGAGCCAACTGGTCCAGCACCACATCGGGACCGGGCATTTCCGATTCGCCGAAGTAGTAAAACGCGAACTCCTGCTGCAATGCCCCGGTGCCGCCATGGTGGCCACGCTCGTCTTGGCCGTGATCAGCGGTGACGATCACTTCATATCCCGCAGACCGCCATTGATGCAGGAAACTGGCGAGCATTTCGTCCATCCGATAGCAGGCGTCGTCCATTTCCTCGCAATCGTGAAAGAAGCGGTGACCGAGGCTGTCGAGCGTGCAGGTGTGCAAAATGCCGTAGTCGATGCCTTTGACCAGACAGAGGCGCGTCAGGGTGGCGAACAGATCGACATCCGAGGGCGTCATCTGGTTGTAGCCACTATCCCCGGTCATGGTATGGAAACGGCCATGGCTGATCGGGCCTTCCGGCTCGTCATACTCAATATCACGCACCAGATCGAACGGGTAGCGGTTGAAGAATTCCGACCGAAAGCTATGCGTCACAGCCCCGGTCTTGCCCCCCGCCTTGGAGATTTCCGAGAACACATCCGGTAGCTCCAACCGCCGCCGCAAACCGTTGCCCCAGATGCCATGCACCTGCGGCGGCGTGCCGGTGTGGATTGAGGCGTAGCAAGAACCAGAGGTCGAGGGCAGCACCGAGCGCATTCGCCACACCCGCGCTTCGCCTGCCGCAACCCAGCCTTCGAGGTTGCCGAACAGGCGGCGCCAGTTGCGGTAGGGGACACCGTCGAGGATGATCAGCAGCAGTTTACGCATTGTCGTCTCCGTGCCCTGCACAAAGGTCGAAGCCTCCGGCGGGGATATTTAGACCAAAGTGAAATTGTTGGGGCAGAGTCTAGTTGCCGCCACTTTCCATTTTGCGCGAGGCCAGCACCTCTTCCAGCCAGCCGAGTTTCATCTCGGGGACCGAGGACAGCAGCAGGTCGGTGTAATCATCAAACGGCGGCGTCAGCACGTCGGTTTTACTGCCATAACGCACGACTTGGCCGCGATACATCACCGCGATCTTGTCGGCGATGGCTTTGACGGTGGCAAGGTCGTGGGTGATGAACAGGTAAGCCACGCCTTCGCGGGCTTGCAACGACAGCAGCAATTTCAGGATGCCGTCGGCAACCAGTGGATCGAGGGCGCTTGTGACCTCATCGCAGATGATCAGCTTGGGCTTGGCGGCCAAGGCGCGGGCGATGCAGACGCGCTGTTTTTGGCCGCCGGAGAGTTCCGCTGGGTAGCGGTCGATAAAGCCCGCGCCCATTTCGATTTCTTCCAGCAGTTCTTGGATGCGCTTGCGTTTCGCCTCACCTTTCAGGCCGAAGTAGAACTCCAAGGGCCGCCCGATGATGGTGCCAACCGTCTGGCGCGGGTTCATCGCGGTGTCGGCCATTTGGTAGATCATCTGCAACTCGCGCAGATCATCTTTCGTGCGGGAGGCCAGATCGGGCGACAGGGTGCGGCCCGCGAATGTGATGCGACCTTGGGCGGCGGGGAGAAGCCCCGTGATCACGCGGGCGAGGGTCGATTTGCCAGAGCCGCTTTCGCCCACCACGGCGAGGGTTTGGCCTGCCGACAGATCGACCGTCACGTTCTTCAGCACGTCGAAATTGGTGCCCTTATACCGCGCGGTGATATTGGCGACTGACAGCACCGGGGCGCTATCGGCTTTCTCAACGTGGTCAATCGAGCGCACCGACACCAAAGCCTGCGTACAGGCCTGTTGCGGGCTGTTGATGATCTGATCGGTGCTACCGTATTCTACCTTCTTGCCGCCACGCAGCACGAGGATATCATCGGCGACCTGTGCCACCACAGCAAGGTCGTGCGTGATATAAAGCGCCGCCACCCCGGTATCACGGATCGCCGCCTTGATCGCCACCAGCACGTCGATTTGCGTCGTCACATCCAGCGCGGTGGTCGGTTCATCAAACACCACCAGATCGGGCTTTGGGCACAAAGCCATCGCCGTCATCGCGCGTTGCAGCTGGCCACCCGAGACTTGGTGCGGGTAGCGAGTGCCAAAGGTTTCCGGGTTGGGCAGGCCGAGTTTGCGGAACAGATCGACGGCGCGGGCTTCGGCTTCGGCACGGCTCATCAGTTTATGGTGCAGCGAGGTTTCAATCACCTGCTCCATCAGCCGCTTCGCCGGATTGAAGGCGGCAGCGGCGGATTGCGCGACATAGGTGACTTCACGCCCGCGCAAGGACCGCAGATCACCGGGACCAGCCGCGCGAATATCACGCCCGTTCAGCAGGATTTGCCCGCCTGCCAGCCGCGCCCCGCCGCGTGCGAAGGACATCGCCGACAGGCCAATGGTGGATTTGCCCGCACCGGACTCACCGATCAGGCCCAGCACTTTGCCCTGCTGCACCGACACCGACACATCATCCACCAGCACGACTTTGCGCGGGGCTTCCCCCGGCGGATACGAGGTGGCCTCGATCCGCAGGTTCTTGATTTCCAACAGGTTTGGTTTCCCTTGATCAAGCACCGCGACCGCCTTTCAAGCTGGTGGTGCGCGACAGCACCCAATCCGCCACCAAGTTCACCGAAATCGCCAGTGCCGCAATCGCAATCGCCGGGGCCAAAGCGGCGGGGATGCCATAGACCAGACCCGCCGAGTTTTCCTTCACCAAGCCACCCCAATCCGCCAAGGGCGGCTGCACGCCCAAGCCAAGGAAAGACAGGGTCGAGATGAACAGCACGGCGAAGATAAACCGCAGGCCGAGTTCCGCCACCAAGGGCGACAGAGCGTTCGGCAGGATTTCCGAGAAGATGATCCAGCCCTGTTTCTCGCCACGCAGACGCGCCGCTTCAACGTAATCCATCACGGTGATATCGACCGCCACCGCACGGGAAAGCCGGAACACCCGCGTCGCATCCAAGAACCCCATCACCAAAATGAGGTTAATCGTGGTTACATCCACCGCCGTCAGGATCACCAAGGACAAGATCAGCGTCGGGATCGCCATGATCAGATCAATGAACCGCGACAAAGCCTGATCGACCCAACCGCCCGCCGTTGCCGCCAGAAAGCCCAGCACCGATCCGGTGACGAAGCTTAGAATGGTGGACGCCGTGGCGATGAAAATCGTCACCTGCGCGCCGTAGATCATCCGGGTCAGCAGATCGCGGCCAATCGAATCCGTGCCCAGCCAATGCGCGGCTGAGATCGGATCCCAGACCCCGCCGACCAGCTCATCCATCTTATAGGGCGCGATCAGCTGCGCGAAGATGGCGATGAAGAAGAAACCTCCGGTCAGAACCAGACCGATCAGGGCGGAAAGCGGAATACGCCTCATTTCGGGTGCCTCAATCTTGGGTTGGCCAAAATGGACACTACATCCGCGAGGATGTTCAGCCCGATGTAAACGGCGGCAAAGATCATCCCGCAGGCCTGCACCACCGGTAGATCGCGCTTGGTGACGTGATCGACCAGATATTGCCCCATGCCGGGATAGACGAACACCACCTCCACCACGACGACGCCGACGCCGACCACCAGATAGGCAAGGTTCAGCATCACCACATTGACCACCGGGGCGACGGCGTTCGGAAACGCGTGCCGCCAGATCACGGTTAAAGGCGACAGGCCCTTCAATTCCGCCGTTTCAATGTAGGCCGATTGCATCACGTTCAGGATGGCCGCACGGGTCATCCGCATCATATGCGCCAGCACCACCATCACCAAAACGATGACCGGCAAGATGATCGCACTCAGCCGCTCAAACACCCCCATGCCGGGGAACACCATCGACATCGCGGGGAACAGTTGCAGCTTCACAGCCAGAAAATACAGCACCAGATAGCCCGCGACAAACTCTGGCAAAGAAATCGTCGCCAGCGTCACCCCCGAAATCAACCGATCCGGCCAACGCCCGTTATAGCGTGCCGCCAGCAACCCCAACAGGATCGCCAAAGGCACCGAGATCAGTGCCGCCCAGAACGCCAGAAACAAAGTGTTGCCCAGACGCGAGCCGATGGATTTGGCGATATCCTCGCCATTGGTCAGCGCAACCCCCATATCCCCGGTGACAAACCCATACAGCCAATGGCCATAGCGCCACAGCACCGGCTCATTCAGGCCCATTTTCTCACGCAGGTTGGCCAAAGCCTCGGGCGTGGCAGACTGGCCCAGCATGGCTTGCGCGGTATCGCCCGGCAAAGCCTCAACGCCGAAAAAGATCAGCGCCGAAACTGCCAACATGAGCAGCAGACCCAGCGCCAAACGCTGGGTCGCGAGTTTTACGACCGGATGCATCGCGCGATCAGGTGTTCAGCCAGCACTTAGCAAGTGCCCGGCCGTTCATCAATTCACCATTCGGATCGGGCTGCCAGCCGCCAACTTCGTCGTGCTTAGCCTCGACGAAATCGTTGAACATCGGGCAGATCAAGCCGCCGTTGTCGCGCAGATTGTTCGCCAGTTCCGAATACATCGCCTTGCGCTTGACCGGGTCCAACTCGGCCCGTGCCGCGATCAGCGTGGCGTCGAATTTCGGATCCTTGAACTTGGTGTCGTTCCAGTCGGCGGTGGACAGGTAAGCGGTGGAATACATCTGATCCTGCACCGGGCGCCCGCCCCAATAGCTCGCGCAGAACGGTGCGACGTTCCAGACGTTCGACCAATAGCCATCATCCGGCTCGCGCTTGATTTCCAGCGGGATACCCGCCGCATTGGCCGATTGCTGGAACAGTTGCGCCGCTTCAATCGCACCGGGGAAGGCGCCCGCAGCAACTTGCAGGATGATCGGCGAGCCATCATGGCCCGACTTTTTATAAGCCTCCGCCGCCGCCGCCGGATCGTATTCGCGCTGCGGAATGCTGTCGTCAAACAGCGGGTAAGCCGCGTTGATCGGGAAATCGTTGCCGCGCGAACCCAGGCCGCCAAGGATCTTATCCACCATCTCCTGACGGTTGATCGCAAGCTTCATCGCCATGCGCAGATCGTTGTTATCAAACGGTTTCTGGTTGCATTCCATGATGAAGACATAATGCCCACGGCCAGCGACCGCCTGAATGGAAACCCCCGGCGCCCCTTTCAGCAGCTCGACGATCTTCGGGTCAACCCGGTTCATCATATGCACCTGACCGGCTTGCAGCGCCGAGGTCCGCGCGGTGTTGTCGTTGATCACGATGATCTCGACATCATCGGCATGGCCCATGGTGCTGTCGAAATAGTTGGCATGTTTGGTGAAGGTGTGGCGCACGCCCGGCTCGTTGGCGACGATCTTGTAGGGGCCCGCACCAATACCAGCGGTCGGGTTATCGACGCCGCCACCGGGTTGGATTATCAGGTGATAATCTGCCATCAGGAACGGCAAGTCAGCATTGCCCGAGGCCAGCTTCAGCGTGACCATGTCACCCTCGGCCGTCATCTCGGTGATGTACTTGACGATGCCCAAAGCGCCCGATTGCGATTTCTCATCGGTGTGGCGCTTCAGGGTGGCGACCACGTCATCGGCGGTCACGGTCTTGCCGTCGTGATATTCGACACCCTTGCGGATTTTGAACTTCCACTCCATCGCGTCGGGGCTTGAGGAAACCTCCTCAGCAATCCGGTAATCCAGCTCGCCCTTAGCATTCACATCCAGCAGCATTTCGCCCCAGATCATGTTGACCGCAAACGGCACCTCTGATGCCGCCAGTGCCGGGTCCAGCGAGTTGGTGCTCTCGCGCCCTGCATGCCTGCACGCAGCAAGCCGCCCTTTTTCGGTTCTTCGGCACGGGCCGCCGAGGCGAGCAGGCTCGAAGCCAGCGCCGCCGACACGCCCAAAGCCCCCGCACGGCCAACAAACTCGCGGCGGCTCATCAGGCCTTTGGCGGCACGCGATAGCAGATAGTTCAACTCATTCGACATTTTAGTCTCCCTGACATGACCCAGATTTTTCGGGCCGTTTTTTTTGTTGATTACCCAATCAGTAACCCGTGCATTTCCGTTCTGGCAACGATTCTTGCCAGTGCCGGGTTAAACAAATCGGCGTGGCACTTTGTCGTCATAGTGGCGTTCAAACACCTTGGTGTCGCCGTCCCAAGCGGTCAGGCTGGCTTTCAGATGCAGATGGCTGGCGCTGGCGGTCATCTCGGCCCAAGCGTTTGTTTTCACAGACCAATCCCCACGCGATTGCCGCTGCTCCCATGTATGCACAGCCCGCGCAGACAGCGGATCATCGGGGTGGATTTCCCACAGTTCTGTCATGGACTCTCCGGTGCAAAGCCCGTGGGAAAGGTTCTCCACATCGCCCAGATCATCGCTGATCACCAAGGCGGTGGTGCCTGAAATGAGGTCAGTTTCAATTTTGCGCGTGGTCTTGCCCGCCCGCAGCACCCGATGCGCCCATGGCTTCGCCGCCTCTGGGCTTGGCGGCTCCCACTCATTCTCGCTGCCCTGATGCAGCGGCAGATCAAGACTGCCCGCCGTCACGGTCAAGGTCGCAGGCTTGGGTGAGGGCCACAGGAACGGCCAATAGGTCGTAGACAAAGCCAGCCGCAGATGATGCCCAGCCGCCAGCCGATACGCCATCTGATCCATGTCAAACGCCACCTCAACCGCCTGCCCCACGGGCATCGGCGCAGGGTCTTCCATGCTGTCACGGTGGCACAGGTTCAACATGCCATGCGCAATCCGCACGGATAAACCATCCGGGGCCACATCACACAGCCGCGCCACCACAAAGCCCAACGGCTGATCGCTGGCAAGCGTCAGGCTCACCCGCGCCGCCCCCAGCAAATCCAACGGCTCTGACAATACCACACCATCAAAACACACCGAGATTGCGTCGTCACTGGCCTGATCCCCCGGCATCTCGGCATTCAGCCCCATCGGGAAAAACTCGCCCGTATGCATGCCCAGATGCTGCGGCGTGTTGATCCTGACCGGACCCTGCAGCGCAACCGCTGCCCCCAGCGCGCGGGCGGTGGGGACTGGGGAGGGCTGGCCCTCCCCAGACCTCTCCCCCAGCGCCAACACCTGCCGCGTCACGCGCGGACTCGGCCAAGTGCTTTCCGCCACCCAATGTCCCTTGCGGTGCTTGGCCGATGCATCCGGTGCTTCGGAATGGATCATATAGGCGCGGTAAGCCGGATCATGCTCGGCCCCGTTCTCGATGCCCTTCAGCCAGCGATCCCACCAGCGCAGCGCCACCTGCAAAAACCCAATCGCAGGCCCCGGCACCGCCGTATGCGGATATTGATGCACCCATGGCCCGACAATGCCCTGCACAGGCGCTGGCACATTCCCGACCAGATGCGCCACGGTGTTCATGTAATTATCCGCCCAACCGCCCCAGCTTAGCACCGGCACCGTCATGCGGCTGTAATCCTCCGACACCGAGCCATGCTTCCAGTAGTCGTTCTTCTCTTGCATCTCGGCCCAGCGCGGCGCGAGCCACGGCTCATTCTCCAACCGCTGCAACCACGCCGCACGCCAATCCGGGCGCAAAACCGGGTCCGACGGACGACTGGAATAAGACAACATCACCGCCCCCCAGCCAAAATTCTCCCCCAGCAAACAGCCGCCCTTGTAGTGAATATCATCCGCAAAGCGATCGGTCGTCGAACACACCGACACCACCGCCTTCAACGCCGGCGGCTGCAAAAACGCCGTCTGCAAGCAGTTAAACCCGCCCCAGCTTTTGCCCATCATCCCAACGGACCCCGAGCACCAGTCTTGCTCAGCCAACCACTCGATCACCTCACAGGCGTCGGCCAGCTCTTGAATGGTGTATTCGTCCGACATCAAGCCTTCGCTGTCGCCATTGCCGCGCATATCCACCCGCACGCAGGCATAGCCATGCCCCGCGACATAGGCGTGCATCATCTCATCGCGCGGCAAAGTGCCGTCGCGTTTACGGTAGGGAATATACTCCAACACCGCTGGCACCGGCCCCGCGCCAACTGGCCGCCACACCCGGGCTGATAAGCGGCAACCGTCGGAAAGCACGATTGCCATGTCGGGATCATCGGTGATCGCAAAGGGGAACTCGGCTACAATTTTCATGTCAGATCCCTCATGCGCTGCGCGCGTATCAGGCGATGCAAAGGTGTTGAAATCCGTCCTTCAAGCGGCGCTTTGGCAACCGTTTGCGACGCAGCGTCACATTCCAGTAAAATGCCCCCTTGCAAGCCAAACCCAAGCGCGGCATCACTTTGCCGCAAGCCCGGAAATGCAAAAGGAACCGCCATGACCGCCCGCTCAAATATCCTGATTGTCATGGTGGATCAGTTGACGGGAACCCTGTTCGACGATGGCCCCGCCGCCTTCCTGCATGCCCCGAACCTGCGTCGCTTGGCCGACCATTCGGTGCGCTTCGCCAATGCCTACACCGCCTCGCCGCTCTGCGCCCCCGCCCGCGCCGCCTTCATGTCCGGTGCTTTGCCCCGCCGCACCCGCGTCTATGACAACGCCGCCGAATTCGCCTCGGATATCCCGACCTACGCCCACCATCTGCGCCGCGCGGGCTATTACACTTGCCTCTCGGGCAAGATGCACTTCGTCGGACCCGACCAGATGCACGGCTTTGAAGAACGTCTCACAACCGACATCTACCCCGCCGATTTCGGCTGGACCCCGGACTACCGCAAACCCGGCGAGCGCATCGACTGGTGGTATCACAACCTCGGTTCCGTCACCGGCGCGGGCGTGGCCGAGATCACCAACCAACTCGAATACGATGACGACGTTTGCCACCAAGCGGTGCAGAAAATCTACGACCTCTCGCGTGGCCTCGACCCCCGCCCATGGTGCCTGACCGCCAGCTTCACCCACCCGCACGACCCCTTCGTCGCCCGCCGCAAATACTGGGATCTTTACAACGACGCGCCCGAACTGGAGCCGCCGCCCGCGCTGGCCTACGAAGACATGGACCCGCATTCGCAACGCCTGATGGACGCCTGTGACTGGCGCGGATTGGAAGTCACCCCCGAACATATCCGCCGCGCCCGCCAAGGCTATTTCGCCAATATCTCCTATGTCGACGCCAAGATCGGCGAAATCTTCGAGGCGCTGGAGGCCACCCGCCAAGAAGCCATCGTGATCTTCGTCTCAGATCACGGCGAGATGCTGGGCCGCAAAGGCCTGTGGTTCAAAATGAATTTCTTTGAGGGCGCATCCCGCGTCCCGCTGATGATCTCCGCCCCCGGTCTTGAGCCCAAACGCATCGACACCGCAGTTTCCACCATCGACCTGACGCCAACCCTCTGCGATCTGGCTGGAATCTCGATGAACGAAGTCATGCCATGGACCGACGGCGAAAGCCTGCTCCCCCTCGCCACCGGCACACCGCGCAACACGCCGGTCGCAATGGAATATGCCGCCGAAGGAACCATCGCCCCGATGGTCGCGCTGCGGCTTGGCGCGTGGAAATACATCCACTGCCCCGCCGACCCCGATCAACTGTTTGACCTCGCCTCTGACCCGGAAGAAAACAACAACCTCGCCGCCGACCCCCGCGCCGCCGAAGTCCTCGCCCATTTCCAAACCCTCACCCAAGACCGCTGGGACCTCCCCGCCTATGACGCCGAAGTCCGCCAGAGCCAAGCCCGCCGCTGGGTGGTCTACGCGGCCCTGCGCAACGGCGCCTATTACCCATGGGATCACCAACCCCTGCGCGCGGCGTCCGAGCGCTATATGCGCAACCACATGGATCTGAACGTGCTGGAAGACAACAAACGCTTCCCGCGCGGTGAATAAGAAGGCGAATTTCAAAGCAAGACGAAATTCGTGGCGCGCGGCACTGTTAGATTTTATTCCGAGATGACCGTATAGGCTGCGCTGTAGAAGCCTCCGGCGGGAGTATTTCAAAAAGAGCAAATTCAAAGCAGTTGCTCTTTTTGAAATACTCCCCGCGGAGCGTTCAACGCTGAAGCAGGCGCAACGACTTAAAACTCACCCCCGGCAGCGCCGCCGAGTGGTGGCTCGATGCCACCCGAGGCGGCACCCCGGCTTGGATCAACGCGCGTCGGCCAATACCTGCTCCGCCCCCTTCCAGCCCATCAGCATCGCGGGCGCGTTGGTGTTGCCTGCGATCAGGTTCGGAAACGCGCTGGCATCAATCACCCGCAGGCCCTGCACGCCATGTACACGCAACCCGGCATCGACCACCGAGGTCGCCACATCCCGCCCCATCCGCGCGGTGCAGCTGGGGTGATAGACCGTACCAGAGCGTTGGCGGAAATCGGCGATCAGGTCTTCATCGCTTTGCACCCTCGGGCCGGGGCGCAGTTCTTCTGCAATCAGGTTGGCCAAAGCCGGTTGCGCCGCGATATGGCGCAGGTATTTCACCGCCGTCAGCATTTCGGCCACGTCATGATCGGTGGAAAACGCATTGGCGGTGATCGTGGGATGCGCCAGCGGATCGGGCGTGTTGATATGGATATGCCCGCGCGAGGTTGGGCGGCAGTTCGACAGGCCAATCGACAGGCCCGGAAACGGGTCTGGCGTCAGCAGGGGGCGTTCCCCGGCCTTCGGCAAAAGCGTCGAGAAGGCTTGCAAATACAGCTGCATATTCGGGCGTTCGAGATCAGCGCTGGTTTTGAAAAAACCGCCCGCATGGTTGATCGACTTTGCCAGCGGACCACCACCCGTCAGAAAATATTGCGCCCCCACGAACAGCTTACCCCACCACGGCCGCAAAAGATTGTTATAGGTCGCAACCTTCATCCGCCACGTATAGTTGACGCCCTGATGATCGCTGAGGTGGTCGCCGACATTGGGATTGTCCACCAGCACCGGCAGCCCCAGCCCCGATAGCAGCCCACCCGGCCCCACGCCTGACAGTTGCAGCAGTTGCGGCGAGTTGATCGCCCCGCCCGAGAGGATCACCTCGGCATTGCAGCGCAGCGCGTGCCGCGCGCCGCCTCGCAGATACTCCACCCCCACCGCGCGCTTGCCGTCAAACAGCACCCGCGTCACCTGTGCATTTGTGATCACCTGCAAGTTGGACCGCTTCATCGCAGGCCGCAGAAACGCCCGCGCTGCCGAGTTGCGGCGGGCGTTCTTGATCGTCATCTGATAGGTGCCGGCACCTTCCTGCTCGGCCCCGTTGAAATCGCGGTTATAGGCGAGCCCGCCCTGCCCGCAGGCCGCGATGTAATTCTCGACCAGCCAATGCAGACCCTTGCGGTTCTCGCTGATAAACAGCGGCCCGCCCGTGCCGCGCCAATCATCCCCGCCTGCCTCGGTATCCTCCATCGCCTTGTAGGCGCTCAGACACTCATCCCAGCCCCAGCCCGGATTCTCAGCGCCCCATTCGGCGTAATCCGCGCGGTGGCCGCGAATATAGACCATCGCGTTGATCGAGGATGATCCCCCCAGCAGCTTACCCCGAGGCCAGTGATCCTGCTGCCCGTTCAAGCCCGGATCAGGTTCGGTTTTGTAAAGCCAGTTCACCGCAGGGTCGTAGAACAACTTGCCGTAACCCAGTGGCAGTTGCACGAAAAACCGCCGATCCGTGCCGCCCGCTTCCAGCACCACGACCTTATGTTTCCCCGATTCCGTCAAACGCTCCGCCAGCACCGACCCGGCGGAGCCAGAGCCTACGATGATGTAATCTGCGTCTTGCATATCAGGTTCCCCAGCGTCCCGATGCGACCGGGCTTTGCGTTTGTAACGAGGCAATGACGCAGCCCCTTGCCAAGCTGCGACAAAATATGTCGGATTTGCGGGATGCCCCAACCCTTGCGTTGCGGCCCCCACCCCGGCATAGTGACCCCTGCGCAGGACGGCCTGCGGCAGTTGCACCGCGTCGGGACGGCCCGATTTGCTGATGAGGGCCCTATGGCTTGGATTTATCTGACAATCGCCGGACTTCTAGAGGTCGTCTGGGCCTATTACATGAAGAAATCCGAAGGTTTCACCCAACTCACCCCCAGCCTGATCACGCTGGTCGCGATGGCCGCCAGCTTTGGCCTGCTGGCGCTCGCCATGCGCAGCCTGCCCTTGGGCACCGCCTACACCATCTGGACGGGTATCGGCGCGGTGGGTGCGTTCATCCTCGGCATCGCGTTTCTGGGCGAGGCCGCGACGCCAATGCGCCTGATCGCCGCCGCCCTGATCGTCAGCGGCTTGGTGCTGATGAAACTGTCCAGCACGCATTAAGCGGCGCGGTTTCGCGATAAACCCGCTATGCTGCGGGCGTCAACGGAGATGTCCAATGCGCGTCATGGTGATCGTCAAATCCACCGCAGACAGTGAAGCTGGCCTGATGCCCTCGCCCGAGGCATGGGCGGCGATGGAAACCTTCAACGCCGAACTCGACGCCGCCGGCATCCCCCGCGCGATGGGCGGGCTCAAGCCGTCCCGCTTGGGCAAACGCGTTCGCTTTGACGGCAGCGGGCGCACGTTCACCGACGGCCCCTTCGCCGCCACCAATGAGGTGATTGCAGGCTTCTGGATTTGGGAAGTCAAGGATATGGCCGAGGCAGTGGATTGGGTCACCCGCTGCCCCAATCCGATGCCCGGCCCGTCCGAGATCGAAATCCGCCCGTTTTATGAGGATGCGGATTTCGCCGATGTCCTGATCCCCAGTTGATCGACCGGCTGCGGCGCGTTCTGACCGAAGGTTACTTACCCTTCCACACCGGATCGCGCTTTTCGGCGAAGGCGCGCGCGCCCTCCAACTGATCTTCCGAGGAATACAAGCGATCCACCGTCGGCAGCAGCCGCTTGGTGATCCGGTTCAGCGCGTCTTGGAAGCGCATATTCTCGGCCTCGCGCACCACTTCCTTGATCGCGGCATAGACCAGCGGCGGGCCAGATTCCAGCAACCGCGCCAGATCCCAAGCCTTCGCCAGCAAATCCTCAGATGTGGTGATTTCCTTCACAATGCCCCAGCGCAGCGCCTCCTCGGCGTCAAACCAGCGGCCCGTCAGCAGCAAATCCATCGCCACATGATAGGGGATGCGTTTCGGCAGTTTGATACTGGCCGCGTCCGCCACCGTGCCAGAGCGAATTTCTGGCAAGGCAAAGGTTGCATTGGCTGAACACAGGATCAAATCAGCGCTCAACGCCAGCTCCAGCCCGCCACCACAGCAAATCCCATTCACCGCCGCGATCACCGGCTTGTTCAGGTTCGGCAATTCCTGCAAGCCGCCAAAGCCGCCGACGCCGTAATCGCCATCCACCGCGTCGCCATCCGCTGCGGCCTTCAAATCCCACCCGGGGCAGAAGAATTTCTCCCCCGCCGCGCGCAGGATACAGACCCGCAAAGACTCATCATCGCGGAAATCGCGGAACACCTGCCCCATCACCCGGCTGGTTTTCAGACTGATCGCATTGGCTTTCGGAGCGTCTAAAGTCACCTCCAGAATAGCCCCTTCACGGCGGGTTTTGATCGGGCCGTCCAAACGCATGTCCATCTCAAGCCATCCTTACCAATGCATCCACCGCCACAGCCCCAACGGGGCGCACGAGGATCGGGTTGATCTCAATTTCTTCCAAACGCGCATCTGCCAGCATCAGATCACCCAAACGCACGACAATCTCCGCTACCGCCTGCATGTCGGCGCGCGGACGCCCGCGATAGCCATCCAGCAGCGGCCAGAGCCGCAAGCCGCGCATGGCTCCCAACACTTGCGCTTCCGTCACGGGCAAGATCAGCGTCACGGTATCGGCCAAAACCTCTGCCGTCACCCCGCCCATCCCCAGCGTCAAACTCACGCCATAAATCGGATCACGCCGCAGCCCGAGCAGAATTTCCGCCACCGCCCCGGTGACCATTTCTTCCACCAGATAGCCCTCAGCCCCGGCCATCTCAACCTGACCGTCAAGGCTAGAAAGCCCCAACCGCACCGCCCCCGCTTCGGTCTTATGCGCAAAGCCCAAGCCTTTAAGGGCGTAGGGCGGGGTTAACCCCGCCGCCCCGGCAACAACCTCGGCAAACGTTCCCGACACCGCGCGCGGCACCGCAACGCCCGCCTTTGCCAGCAACGCCTTGCCCTCGGCCTCTGACAACATCCCACTGTCCCGCACCGGCAGCGCCTTGACAGGCCGCCAGCCCGTAACACCCGGAGCCACCTGCGCCGCTTTCACCGCAGCCAGCGCCGTCTCCAGCCCCATCAAGGTCACAACCCCCTGATCCATCAGGGCAATCGCTTGCTGCTCATCGAAATTCTCTGGCATCGAAGCCACGGGCAAAGCAATCTTGCCGCTGGTTTTCTGCGCCGACACAATCGCCTCCAGTGCAGGCTGATAGCCCGACGGATCGCAGCGATCATTGCGCGGCGGATCAATGATATAAAGCCCCGCGTCGTAGGCTTCCAGCATCGCGGTGAACACTTCGGTGGTCTTTGGCCCATCGCCCCAGATAAAGGTATGATAATCCAATGGGTTGGAAATGGTCGGGATTTCGCCCAGTACCTTGAACAACCGATCATGCGTCTCAGCAGGCACAGGCGGGAAATCAATCCCATAAGGTGCGGCCAAATCCGCCACCAGCCCAGCTTCCCCCCCCGAGCACGACAAACTGCAAATCCGCGTGCCAATCTGCGCCCCATGCACATGGAAAATCTTCAGCGTCTCGATCAGTTCCGACGGCGTATTCACCTCCGCCACGCCGATCTGGCGCAGAAACGCCGAAGACGCCGCCCCGCCACCCGCAAGCGAGGCCGTATGCGAAGCCGCCGCGGTCCGGCTCAACTCGGTCTTGCCCGACTTAATGCAGACCACGCCCTTGCCCATCGCCCGCGCGCGCGCGGCCAAAGCGGCAAAAGCCGCCGCATCGTCGATGCCCTCAATATACATCCCCAAAGCGGTCACACGCGGATCATCCAGCAAAGCGCCCGCCAGATCAGCCAAACCAACCACCGCCGCATTGCCCAGACAGGCGACATAAGCCACCGGCAACGCCCGCTTCTGCATCCCCAGATTGATCACGATGTTCGAGGATT
The DNA here is from genome assembly GCA_043743975.1 of Cypionkella sp. GTDB lineage: Bacteria > Pseudomonadota > Alphaproteobacteria > Rhodobacterales > Rhodobacteraceae > Cypionkella. Next base: position 562 of record JAYTVN010000024.1, on the reverse strand, counting down.
GGCTGACCAAAGCCACGCCACTCTCCACCGGAATACCGCCATGCTGATCCGGCCAGAGCAAAGCGCCATCGAGGTAATTGATCGCCCCATAACAATTCGGCCCCAAGATCGGCATATCCCCCGCCGCCGCGATCAGCTTCGCCTGTAACTCCGGCTCGCCAGCTTCCGTCCAGCCCGAGGCAAAACAAATCGCCCCACCCGCCCCCATCGCCGCCAGTTCCGCCACCACCTCAATCGTCGCGAACCGATTGACGCCAATGAAGGTCGCATCCGGCGCTGCGGGCAGATCGGCCAAAGACGCATAGGCGCGCAGCCCGCCAATCTCGGCCTTGGTCGGATGCACCGGCCAAATATCCCCGGCAAAGCCCATCTTGCGACATTGCTCGATCACGTTCAGCGCCCAACCCGCGCCCAAAACGGCAATGCTGCGCGGTCGCAGCAGGCGGTCAAGATTGGCCATCACTTATCCTTCGGTCTTACCAGCGCGGTCGATATGGCCCAGATCCCGCTCTGGCCACACCCGATCCCGCACCATCTGTTTCAACACTTTCACATCCGGGAA